>JBBSJP010000003.1:0-213432 GCA_038257155.1 Lysobacterales bacterium
GCCGTGCATGCGGGCCGCCGCATTGATGCGGACGATCCACAGCGAACGGAACTGGCGCTTGCGCTGCTTGCGGCCGATGTAGGCGTACTGCAGGGCGCGCGTGACGGCCTGCTTGGCAACGCGGAAGACCTTGCGGCGGGCGTTGTAGTAGCCCTTCGCGAGCTTCAGGATTTTCTTGTGACGACGGCGTGCGGTTACGCCACGTTTTACTCGTGCCATGGTTCAGTCCTCCTCAAAGATACGGCAGCATGCGGTCGAGACGGCCAGCGTCTTCCGCGCGCACGTGGTTCTGACCGCGCAGCTTGCGCTTACGCTCGGTCGACTTCTTCGTGAGGATATGGCTCTTGAAGGCGTGGCCGCACTTGTACTTGCCGGAAGCAGTCTTCCGAAAGCGCTTGGCCGCCGCCCGATTGGTTTTCATCTTGGGCATGGGGATCGTCCTTAGACATGATTTATAGAACTGGCCTGGGCGACGGCGTCATGCCGTGCTTTCCTTCCTGCCCGTGCCGGCGAGTAGGCCCCTTGTTTTCCTTGCGAAAAACGCGGGGCTGGTCCAAGTTCGCTGCGCACGAGGCGTAGCGAGCCGCGAAGTATCGCAGCTTGTTCAGTGGCTTGCAAATACAGGACAGGCAAGCCAGTGACTTGCGTCGCATCGACGGCGCTGCGGATGCTCAGAAGCCCCTCTCCCCTACCCCTCTCCCGTAAACGGGCGAGGGGATCAACTCTTCCGCACCACCAGCCTTCCCCTCTCCCGTTTACGGGAGAGGGTGGCCCGCCAGGGCCGGGTGAGGGGCTTTGGTTCAGAATGCCAAGAAATAGCCTGCGCTTAGCGCGCGCGGGGAGCAGAAAGCAAACCGAATCACCGCCCTGCAGGCAGTCATCTCACTTCTTGGTAGAGCCCCTATCCCTTTGCCACACCCTGGCCGTTGCGCCTGCAGGCGCAACGGCGCTCGGCGGCTTCGCCGCTACGTCGTGCTATCGCCCGAACGCGGGCTCGTCGCTGCGCGACTCGAAAGCCCCGCTCACCCCGCAGGCGGGAGAGGGGAACGAGTTGCATCACCGCCCTGCGGGCGGCGATCTCACTTCTTCTTGGGCGAAATCATCATGACCATCTGGCGGCCTTCGAGGCGGGCGCGTTGTTCGATGGTGACTTCGTCGCCCAAATCGGCCTCGATCTTGGCGGCCATCGCCAGTCCCAGCTCCTGGTGCGCCATTTCGCGACCACGGAAGCGGATGTTGATCTTGACCTTGTCGCCTTCCTCGATGAAGCGACGCAGGTTGCGCAGCTTGATGGCGTAATCGCCGACATCGGTGGTGGGGCGGAACTTCAGTTCCTTGATCTCGACCTGCTTCTGCTTCTTCTTGGCGGCCTGGGCCTTCTTCTGGGTCTCGAACTTGAACTTGCCGAAATCCATGATGCGGCAGACCGGCGGATCGGCATTGGGCTGGATCTCGACCAGGTCGAGCCCCTCGTCCTCCGCCTTGCGCAGGGCGTCGTCGCGCGACAGCACGCCGACCATCTCGCCATCCGATCCGATGACCCGCACCTTGGGTACGCGGATTTCGCCGTTCTTTCGATTCTGCTTTTCGGTACTGATTCGCCAATCCTCCAACGTGTGAAGCGATTCCAGATGTGCTTAAAGCACACCCGGTCCATTTTCCTGCGTGAAGCGCTCGATGAGCCCTTCCAGGCTGAAACTGCCGAGATCTTCCCCCGAACGCGTGCGCAGCGCCACTGTGCCCTGCTCGCGCTCGCGGTCCCCGGCGACCAGCAGGTAAGGCACTTTCTGCAGCGTGTGCTCGCGGATCTTATAGCCGATCTTCTCGTTCCTCAAGTCGGCAATGACCCGGAAGCCTTTGTTTACAAGGGTTTTGCGCACCCCTTCCAGGTACTCGGCCTGGGCGTCGGTGATGTTCATGGCGACCGCCTGGATCGGTGCCAGCCATAGCGGGAAAGCACCGGCGTGATGCTCGATCAAAATACCGATGAAACGCTCCATCGAGCCGACAATCGCGCGATGCAGCATCACCGGGTGCTGGCGACTTGAATGCTCGTCGATGTACTCGGCACCCAGCCGCTGCGGCATCATGAAGTCCACCTGCATGGTGCCCAGCTGCCAGGTGCGGCCGATGGCGTCCTTCAGGTGGTACTCCACCTTGGGGCCATAGAAGGCGCCTTCACCGGGCAGTTCTTCCCAGGCCACGCCGCAGGATTTCAGCGCGGCGCGCAGCGCCTCTTCCGCCTTGTCCCAGGTCTCGTCGTCACCGAGGCGCGATTCCGGACGCAGCGCGATCTTGATCTGGATGTCGGTGAAGCCGAAATCCGCATAAACCCGCAGTGCCTGACGGTGGAAGTCGGTGACCTCGGACTCGATCTGGTTCTCGGTGCAGAAGATGTGCCCGTCATCCTGGGTGAAACCACGCACCCGCAGGATGCCATGCAACGCGCCGGACGGCTCATTGCGGTGGCAGGCGCCGAACTCACCGTAGCGGATCGGCAGATCGCGATAGCTGTGCAGGCCGGCGTTGTAGATCTGCACGTGGCCCGGGCAGTTCATCGGCTTCACCGCATAGCCGCGCTTCTCGGACTCGGTGAAGAACATGTTCTCCTTGTAATTGTCCCAATGGCCGGAACGCTGCCAGAGCGACACATCCAGGATCTGCGGGCAACGCACTTCCTGGTAGCCGGAGTGCCGGTAGACCTGGCGCATGTACTGCTCGACGACCTGCCACAGCGCCCAGCCCTTGGGGTGCCAGAACACCAGCCCCGGCGCCTCTTCCTGCAGGTGGAACAGGTGCTGCTGCTTGCCGATGCGGCGATGGTCGCGCTTCTCGGCCTCTTCCAGCTGGGTGAGATAGGCCTTCAGGTCCTTGTCGTTCAGCCAGGCGGTGCCATAGATGCGCTGCAGCATCTCGTTCTTGCTGTCACCTCGCCAATAGGCGCCGGCCACCTTCATCAGCTTGAAGGCGCGCAACTTGTCCGTGCTCGGCACATGCGGGCCGCGACACAGGTCGATGAACTCGCCCTGCCCGTACAGCGAGAGATCTTCGTCGGCAGGAATCGAGGCAATGATCTCGGCCTTGTAGAGCTCGCCCTTGTCGGTGAAGAAGCGCACCGCCTCGTCGCGCGACATCACCGAGCGCTTCACCGGCAGCGCTTCGGCCACGATCTTGCGCATCTCGGCTTCGATTTTCTCCAGATCCTCGGGCGTGAAGGGCGTCTTGCGCGCGAAGTCGTAGAAGAAACCATTGTCGATCACCGGGCCGATGGTGACCTGGGTATCGGGAAACAGGCGCTGCGCGGCCTGCGCCAACAGATGCGCGGTGGAATGGCGCAGCACGTCCAGCGCATCGACATGCTTGTCGGTGACAATCTCGACGCTGGCATCGCGCTCGATGCGATGGCTGGAATCAACCAACTGGCCGTCGACCTTGCCTGCCAGGGCGGCCTTGGCCAGGCCCGGGCCGATGCTGGCGGCCAGTTCATGCACCGACACCGGCTGTTCGAACTCGCGGCAGCTGCCGTCTGGAAGGGTAATCGTGATCATGGGCGGTTCCGGAAAAGACAAAGGGCGCCGCGAGGGCGCCCTTTGCTCGAATCACAAACGAATGCGGCGGGTCGGTCCTGCGCGGATTTCTGGATCAGGCCGTGGTGGTAGTGTTCATGTCGCACGCTCGGCCCGAGCTTTCGCACGGACCACCTCATTCGTTGTGCGCCGGTGACAGCGGCGCGGTGACCGGAAAAATCTGGTGGGCGCGACAGGGATCGAACCTGTGACCCCTACCATGTCAAGGTAGTGCTCTACCGCTGAGCTACGCGCCCGGTCAGGGCCGCGAAGTCTAAACCCTTGCGAGAGTTGCCACAACTGGGTAGCGAACACTTCGGCAACGGACAGGATGCGAGGGGCTACTGGGTTTGCGACAGATCCAGCCCAAGTTGACCGGCACAGTTGGCGCGACGGTCCAGCTCACTCTGCTGCACCCGCAACGACACACCGGCCAAGGCCACACAGGCACCCAGCCGTGCGCGATCCCAGGACGAGAAGCTGGTTTTCGAGGAGGCGACAATGCTGCCGGCTTCCGACAACATCGAAGCGGAGTCGAAAGCGGCGTCCTGGTCCTGACTGGTCCCTACGCCGACGGAGGCGCTGCCGGCCATTGCCAGCAGCCCCGCCATTACACCCCGTACCGCAAAAGCCCCCAAGCGCCATCCCCCGATGGATCCGACCCCGCCTGAACCTGCCCATAACGGCGCAGGACCATATGAGGAAAAGGTATACACCCCTGCCGGAAGTCATGCAAGGCTTTGGAGCGGTCAGTTGAGCAGGAGCGGTCAGTGAGTCAGCAGGAGCAAGAGCGTGAGGAAGTCAATGAGAGCAAGATCGGTCAGTTGAGCTAGAGCGGTCAGAGTGTCAGTAGGAGCAAGAGCGTGAGGAAGTCAGTGAGAGCAAGAGCGGTCAGTTGAGCTAGAGCGGTCAGAGTGTCAGTAGGAGCAAGAGCGTGAGGAAGTCAGTGAGAGCAGAAGCGGTCAGTAGGAGCTAGAGCGGTAAGAAGGTCAGTGAGAGCAAGAGCAGTCAGTAAGAGCTAGAGCGGGTAAGAAGGTCAGTGAGAGCAAGTGCGGTCAGTAAGAGCGAGTCGGTCAACTTGCTGCCCTAGTGACTGCTCTCGCCCCCACCGACTGCCTTAGCTGCTACTCAAGCTGCTCTCGCTCTTACTGACCGCTCTCGCTCTTACTGACCGCTCTCGCTCCTACTGCCCGCTCTTGCTCCTACTGACCGCTCTTGCTCCCACTGACCGCTCTCGCTCCGACTGACCGCTCTCGCTCCGACTGACCGCTCTCGCTCCTACTGACTCACTCACTAGCTCCTGAGTCCCGCCGCCTTGATCCGCTGGATCTCGTCGCGCAGCTGCGCGGCCTGCTCGAACTCCAGGTCCTGGGCGTGCTTGTACATCTGTTGTTCGAGCTTGCGCAGTGAGGCCGCGAGCTTTTCCGGGCCCATCGCCTGATAGTTGGGCGCGTCCTCGGCCACCTTGCGAGCCTTGCCACGTCCGGTCTTGCCGCCGCGATCATCGTTGGCCGCGCCGCGCGCGCCCTCCATCACGTCGGTAACCGTCTTGATGATGCCCTGCGGGGTGATGCCGTGCGCCAGGTTGTATTCGACCTGCTTGGCGCGGCGTCGGTCGGTTTCGTCAATCGCGGCCTGCATCGATCGGGTCACGCGATCAGCATAGAGAATCGCCTTGCCGCGCAGGTTGCGCGCAGCGCGGCCGATGGTCTGGATCAGCGAGCCGGTCGAGCGCAGGAAGCCTTCCTTGTCGGCATCCAGGATCGCCACCAGTGAGACCTCGGGCATGTCGAGGCCCTCGCGCAGCAGGTTGATGCCGACCAGCACGTCGAACACACCCAGGCGCAGGTCGCGGATGATCTCGACGCGCTCCACGGTTTCGATGTCCGAATGCAGATAGCGCACCTTGACGCCGTGCTCGCCGAGGTACTCGGTGAGGTTCTCCGCCATGCGCTTGGTCAGGGTGGTGATCAGCACGCGGTCTCCCTGCGCCACCCGCTCGGAGATTTCGGAGAGTACGTCGTCGACCTGAGTTCCGACTGGCCGGATCTCGACCTGCGGGTCGATCAGGCCGGTCGGACGCACCACCAGCTCGACCACCTGGTCGGCGGAAAGCTCCAGTTCGTACTTCGACGGCGTGGCCGAGACGAAGATGCTGCGCGGCCTGCGCAGTTCCCACTCTTCGAACTTCAGCGGCCGGTTGTCGAGCGCCGAGGGCAGGCGGAAGCCGAACTCCACCAAGGTTTCCTTGCGCGAGCGGTCGCCCTTGTACATCGCGCCGAGCTGCGGCACCGACACGTGCGACTCGTCCACCACCAGCAGGGCATCGGGCGGCAGGTAATCGAACAGGCAGGGCGGCGACTCGCCCGGCATGCGCCCGGTGAGATGGCGCGAATAATTTTCGATGCCCTGGCAGAAACCAATCTCGGCCATCATCTCGATGTCGAACTGGGTGCGTTGCTGCAGGCGCTGTGCCTCGACCAGCTTGCCCGCTGCGTAGAGCTGTTCCAGGCGTTCCTTCAGCTCCACCTTGATCGCTTCGATCGCCTCCAGCACGGTGCGCCGGGTCGTGACGTAATGCGATTTCGGGTAAATCGTGAAACGCGGGATGCGTCGCAGTGACTCGCCGGTGAGCGGATCGAACAGGGTCAGGTTTTCGATTTCGCCGTCGAACAGCTCGATGCGCAGGGCCTCGAAGTCGGACTCGGCCGGATGCACGTCGATCACCTCGCCACGCGCCCGGAAGGTGCCCCGGCGCAGTTCAACGTCATTGCGGCTGTACTGCATCTCGGTCAGGCGGCGGATCAACTCGCGCTGATCAATGCGCTCGCCGCGCACCATGTGCAGCACCATCTTGAAGTATTCGTTCGGGTCGCCAAGACCGTAGATCGCCGACACGGTGCAGACGATCAGCGCGTCACGCCGCTCCAGCAAGGCCTTGGTCGCCGACAGGCGCATCTGCTCGATATGTTCATTGATCGAGCTGTCCTTCTCGATGAAGGTATCGGTCGACGCGATGTAGGCCTCCGGCTGGTAGTAGTCGTAATAGCTGACGAAATACTCGACTGCGTTCTTCGGAAAGAAGTCGCGGAACTCGCCGTACAACTGCGCCGCCAGGGTCTTGTTCGGCGCCAGCACCAGGGTTGGTTTCTGCACCGCTTCCACCACGTTGGCGATGGTGTAGGTCTTGCCCGAACCGGTCACGCCCAGCAGGGTCTGCGCCGCCAGACCGGACTCGAAACCCTCGATCAGGCGCCGGATCGCGTCCGGCTGATCGCCAGCCGGCTGGAAAGGTGCGACAAGTTCGAAGCGCTGTGCCATGCGTGGGTATGCCCGGGGTCGACCGTCGAGTATAGCGAGGCAAGCTGCAGGGCCCGTGACCGGGGAAACGTAGGAAATTTCTTACAGCGCAACGCGTGTTTTCCCGATAGGAAGCTGCGCGGCAGATCACGAGACTGGGTCTGCCCTCACAGCCCCAGGAACCGTTCCGTGCCGATTCGACTTCGAAATTCCGGCTTCACCCTGATTGAACTTGTCATCGCCATGCTGGTTGTCAGCCTTCTGGCTGCGATCGCCCTGCCCGGGCTCGCAGGTGCACTGGAAGGCGCTCGCGCCAGTGACGCAAAGTCCGGCCTGATCAGCAGCACCAGTCGGGCGATCAGTCGCGCTGCGGCGACCGAGCGACACACGGTGCTGTGCCCGAGCAGCAATGGTGCGGATTGCGACGACACTGCCGACTGGAGCCGCGGCTGGATCGTGTTCGTGGATCGCGACGGAAGTCGCGAGCGGGACGCCGAGGAAACATTGGTTTACCGACAGCCACAACTTGGCGGCAAGGTGCGGCTGCATTCCACCGCCGGCCGCACGCGCATCGTTTTCCAGCCCAGCGCCAGCAATGCCGGATCCAATGTCACGTTCACACTGTGCGACGGGCGCGGCCCGGCGCGGGCCGAAAGCATCGTGCTGAACAACCAGGGCCGCCTGCGCTACGGAACCCCCACGGCGAGCGCCACATCCGCTGCCTGTCCTTAGGAGCCTGCGCGGCAGAAGACAACCGGGCTGCAACCGCGCCTGCGCGGCCCGGATTTCCGTCAATTCTTGGCCTGTAGAGCCACTACAGGCCGGCGAATCGCCGAAAATCCGTTCTCGCGCAGTCTCGCTTTCGCCTCGATTGCTTCTGCCGCGCAGGCTCCTAGGTGGTTGACGCCGCCGATCCGAGCCACCAAAATACGCGGCTTCGCCCGAATAGCTCAGCCGGTTAGAGCACTTGACTGTTAATCAGGGGGTCGTTGGTTCGAGTCCAACTTCGGGCGCCATAAAAATCAAGGGCTTGGGTTAACACCCAGGCCCTTTTTGTTTGCCTGCTGTATTTGCGCGCCTTCGACCCGACGTGGTGCGCAAGCCCTACCTTTCTGAGTCGATCGTGGCTCCCGTTCAACAGGATAGACCGACATGTGGCTCTCACTTCTACTCGCAGCATCGACAAGCCTTGGCGCCAGCGAAGCAACGCCTGGCAAGGGTGCGACGCCCGCGTTCGTCTGTGTGGGCACCACCATTACCGAGAAAGGCCACACCGATCAGAGCCATCTGGTCAATTCGTCCGGCAATCCCAGTTCGGATCGCATGGCACTGCGCGTGGTGCGCACCACGCGCTTCAAGCAGGAGAAGGGCCAGACCTACGAAGCGCATGAGGCGCTGATCCTGGTCAAGATCTTCGCGAACGGACAATTCGGGATCAAGGTGATGGAAGCGAACGACGAACTGCTTGGATTCTGCGATCCGACTCTGGAACGTCCCACTGTGAGATAAGAACAGCTACGTCCAGCTCGCCTGAACGTGGAATCCGGCAATTGGGCTCAGTCGGCCTTGTCTTCGACTCGAGCCTGCTGATACCACTCAGCCTGCTGCTCGAAATCCACGTCGCTCAGCACCAGCCCGGCCGCCGCCGCGCGCGCCTCGATGCCAGCAAACCGACGCTCGAACTTGGCATTGGTGGAACGCAGGGCTCGGCTGAAGTCGACGCCGGTGTGGCGCGCCAGATTGACGCAGACGAACAGCAGGTCGCCCAGCTCTTCCTCGATCCGCGCCTTGTCGGGCAGCGGGGCGTCGAGTTCCTCGCGCAGCTCGCCCAGTTCCTCGTCCAGCTTGGCCAGCACATGGCTGACATCGGGCCAGTCGAAGCCCACCGAGGCAGCGCGCTTCTGCAGCTTGGTTGCGCGCATCCATTCCGGCAGACCACGCGGCACGTCTGACAGCAGGCCGCCCTGGCGGCCCTTGGCCTCGCGCTCGCGCCGCTTGTGGCCTTCCCAGGCAAGTGTCTGGGCGGCCGCGTCGGCCACTTCGGCGTCGCCAAACACGTGCGGATGCCGCGAGACCATCTTGTCGCAGATCGCCCGCACCACGTCGCGGAAGCCGAAACTGCCCTGCTCTTCCGCCATGCGCGCATGGAATACCACCTGCAGCAGCAGGTCGCCCAATTCCTCGCGCAGGTCGTCGAAATCGCCGCGGTCGATCGCGTCGACCACCTCATAGGCCTCTTCGACCGTATACGGTGCAACGCTGGCGAAATTCTGTGCGACGTCCCAGGGACACCCGGCTACCGGGTCACGCAAGCGCGCCATGATGTCGATCAGCTCCTGGACCTCGCCAACGTGGTTCACGCCAGCGGCTCCAGCCAGTCGCGCCAGGGCAGTGCTGGATCACCCAGTGCCAGAAAATCGGGATTGAGCACGGATTCGCCACGTCGGTAGCGCAGGACTGCGCCGGTCGTGGTCAGCACGGCGCCGCCCGCCTGCTCCAGCACGCACTGTGCCGCAGCCGTGTCCCATTCCGAAGTCGGGCCGAAACGCGGGTAAAAATCCGCGCAGCCCTCGGCAATGCGGCAGAACTTGAGCGATGAGCCCATCCCGACCCGTTCGGTTTCACCCATGCGCGACAGCAGGGCCTGGGTGCGATCATCAAGATGCGAGCGACTGGCAGCCACCCGTAACGGGCGCGGAGCCGGTCTCTGCGTGGCGAGTCGCAGGCGCCGGCCATCCGGCTCGACGCGCCACGCGCCGCCACCGCGCCAGGCCATGTACATCAGCTCCAGCGCGGGCGCGTACACCACGCCAAGGACCGTATCGACACCGTCGATCAGCGCAACATTGACGGTGAACTCGCCATTGCGTTTGACGAATTCGCGGGTACCGTCAAGCGGATCCACCAGCCAATGCTGCGGCCACAGGCTTCGCTCGGTCCAGGCAATATCGGCCGCTTCCTCCGACAGCACGGGGATGCGTGGCAGCAATTGCTCGAGCCCCTCGACCAGAATCCGGTGCGCGGCCATGTCGGCCTCGGTCAGCGGCGAGGCATCGTCCTTGGCCTGTACCGCGAAATCACTGGCGTAGACCTGCATGATCGCGCCACCCGCGGCACGCGCCAGTCCCAGCACCTGGTCTGCAAGAGTGGCCAGTTCGAGATTCGCTTTCATGAGCCTTGCCTCAGCAGGTATTCGCGCGCGATGAACAATGCCGCCAGGCTGCGCCCTTCTGAACAGTCCTCGCGCAGCATCAACTCATGCAGCTTGTCCAGGCGCCATGGGACCACATCGAGTTCTTCCGGCTCATCACCTTCGAGCCGCTCGGGATACAGGTCCTCGGCCAGCACCAGGTGGGTCTGGTGGCTCATGTAGGTCGGCGCCAGGGATATCGAGCGCAGGACACTGAGGCGACGTGCGCCGAAGCCGGCCTCCTCCTTCAACTCGCGATCGGCCGCTTCGAGTGGCGTCTCGCCGTGGTCGATCCGCCCGCGCACCAGGCCCAGTTCGTAGCGATGCAGACCGCAAACGTACTCGCGTACCAGCAGCACGGTATCGGCATCGGCCATCGGTACGACGATCACCGCGCCGCCGCCACGGCTTTTCTGCCGCTCGTAGGTTCGTCGCACGCCGTTGGAAAATTCCAGATCGAGGCGCTCCACCTTGAAGCGCCCGCCAAAGTCGATTTCTTCAATGGCGTGGATCTTGGGCGGTTCGCGACTCATCCGTGCCACCCATGCAGTTGCTCGCGCAGCTGGCCATGCAGGCGCGGTGCAGCCGCCAGTACGGTTCGCGTCTCGAGATCCAGTTCACCACCGTCGAGATCGGTGAACACGCCGCCTGCCTCACGCACGATCACCGCCAGCGCGGCGATGTCGAGAATGTTCACGTCGCTTTCGATCACGGCATCCAGCGCCCCCCGCGCCAGCAGATGGTAGTGGTAGAAATCGCCATAGCCGCGCGTTCGGTTGGCCACGCGGACCAGTGCCGAAAGCATCGACCAGCCCGGCGAAGCGGCCAGGGTCTTCAGGTTACCGAAAGAAAGCGAGGCTTGCGCCAGCGTGTCGGGCTCCATCACGCGGATCTGCTGGTTCTCGAACCAGGCACCGCCGCCCCGCCTGGCCCACATGGTTTCACCGAAGGCGCTTGCCGAGGAAACCCCCAACACCAACTCGCCGCGGTACATCAGGGCGATCTGGGTGGAGAACATCGGGTAACCGCGAACGAAACTCTTGGTGCCGTCGATCGGATCAACCAGCCACAGCCAGTCGCTGTCGCGCCGATCAAAGCCCTGCTCCTCGCCATAGATGGCGTGCGTCGGATAGGCCTGCTCCAGCACCGCCCGGATGGCGGTTTCCGATTCGATATCGGCAATTGTCACCGGGCTGTTGTCGGCCTTGCTTTGCACTGCCAGGCCGCTGCGGTAATAGCGCGAGATAACTTCCGACGCGGCCAATGCCGCGCGCCTGGCAACCAGCAGGGCCTCGTCCAGAAAGGCTGGACTGGCATCGCTCACAGGCGCGGGCCTCCCTCGATCAGCAGCAATCGGCCGCCTTCGGGGTTGGCTTCACCGATGTACTGCAAGGCCTTTTGCAGACTGTGGTCACCGGTCGGCGCATTGAGCAAGGCGCTGACTTCGTAGCCGCGCAAACTGACGAGGAACTCGCCCTCCAGTTCAAGCGGACCACCGCGATCGCTGAGTATGCCGGCCAGCGATCCGTCCGGACGCGAGCTGAACTCCGCCACCAGATCGCCAAGCCGCGCTTCGGCCGCACCACCGACGCTGGCGTTCTGCCACACCGCATCACCGACGATGCTGCGCGGCCACATGTGCAGGATCTCGACTTCCGACAGGCTCAGCAGCAGCTCGCCACGCAGATCAAGCCCCGGCGCGTCGATAACCGGCGCTAGCAGGCTGGCCGGGAGCAGGGCACGCAGTCCGCGCACCGAAACGCTCTGGTCAGCGCGGCGCAGGACCGCAGCGCTGAGATCCATCTGCGGTCCCTTCAGCACCAGGTCGGCGCTGATCGCGCGTTGCAGCAGCGGCATCGGATGGAGAGTCCAGTCGAGCGCACCGAGCAACTCCTCTCCACGGCTCAGGCTACCGATTCGGCCACGCCAGATCGTGCCTGAGACCTGCTCGGCGCGAATCTGGGTCTGGCCCTTCAAGGCCATTTCGAGGGCCAATTTGGCAGGAAACAGCACCACAGCCGCTGTCGCCAACAGCAACAGGATGATCAGGGCCCAGAATAGCTTTCGCATACCTTCCTCAATTTTCTGGCTGTTCCAGTACGAGGCGCGCATCGACCCGCGCCGCTGATACACGTTGCGCGCCAAACTCGGCGACACGCAATCCATCACGCGCGGCCAGCATTTCCAGCCAGCGCATCAGGGCATTGAAATCGACGCCCTGGAACTGCACCCGCACGCGACCTGATTCGAGCGGATCGACACGCAGCACGCTCGATCCGATCCCTGCCTCGGTGAGACTGCCGTCCACCCTCACCAGCAGCGACCCCGGCGCCGCACTGGCCGCAACCGGGCTTTGCGCCGCGAGTCGGCGATATTGTTCGGCCTGCGCCTGCATTTGCGCCATGGATGCCTCGGCCGCGATCACGCGGGTGCGTGCTTCGCGCAGCGAGGTCTGCAGCGGATCCCAGACCCAGGCCCAACCCAGCAACAGCAGCGCGAGCAGCCCGGCCATGCCGAGCACCTGCCTTTCGCGCGCGCTGCGTGCCATCCACCAGGCCCTCATGCGCCGGCTCCGCGCACGCGATAACGGGCTTCGACACCACCCTGGCCCGGCACCGCCGAGGTCAGTTCGACCGCCACGCCCAGTTGTGCAGAAAGTGCTTCGCGCAGTGCATCGAGCGCTGCCACGTCGGGGCCACGCACCACCAGTTCCAGGCCGCCGTCGCGGTACTCGATCAGATCCACCGAAAAGCGTGCGTCACCCAGTACCGGTGCAATCCGGGCCAGCATTGGCAAGGCGCCGCCCCTGCCCGCACTGCCGCGCAGCCGATCAAGCGCCGTTGCCAGTTGCGCCTCGGCATCAACCACACGGCTGGCATCCGGAACCAGTTCCAGATACAGCGCGCTCATCGCGGCCTCCGCCTGATCCTGGCGCGCCTGCAGCGCGCGCAGCTCGAGCACTCCTTGCAACAGGTACAGGCCCAACGCGGTGGCAGCCAATGCCGCGGCCCAGCGCCAGACGCTACGGTCACGACCGTGACGCCGCCGGCGCCCGGCGAACTCTCCGCCAAGCAGGTTCAGTCCCATGGAATGCGCCGAACCCTGGCCCAGCATCGCCAGCGGATCGTCGAGTTCCACCACCGACATCGCCTTCAGGCTGTCGGGCACGGGCGCATTGGCGCTGCGCAGCAGGTGTTGCGGCGGCAGCGTCACTCGCGCCAGCAGCACTTCCAGCTCTTCGTGCTCGCCGGCCACGGCTTCGTCCGGCGCCAGACGCAGCACGAAGCGGTCGCCATCCAGCCATAGCGCAGGCAGTGGCGTGAGCGGCAGAAGTACCGATTCGGGCAACACCCGATCCAGCCCAATGCCGGCTGCATCGAGATCCGTCAGCCATTGCGCGATTCGCGCACGATCCACGACCAGGGCGGGCACGCGATCCCGCCCTTCGGCCTCGCCCACCACAACATGCAATTGCTCGATCGGTCCCGCCAGTCGTTCCTCGATCGCGAACGGCAGGCCGCGCTCGAGCTCCTCGCGGCGCGGCGAAATGCGCGGCGCCGACAACAGCAAGACCTGCTCGGCAGGAACCACCAGGGTAACGTCATCGGCCGCAGCGACCAGCGCCACATCCGGCAAGCCCTTGCCGCCCCGACCTGTTGCGCCCATCAGCGCCCAGACAAAGGAGGAATCGGGCAGCAGGCGGATGATCAGTCGGCTCATGCGAGGGTCGCGTTCAGGGCCGCGGATTGTAGCAAGCCCGGGCTGCTCACTCCGCCCGGCGGAACCCCGATTCAGCCAAGGCCTGGCCGCGGACACCCATCATGCTCAGTTCGGACCCTCAACAATTGCGGTGGAGACCAGTACGTAGCGCCCGTGCAGCAGGGCGCCGGCTCCGCCGGTCTGGCAGTTCGGGTCGTTGGGAATATCGATCTCGATGGCCTGCCCGACGAATCGCAGCGCCAGGCTGCAAGGGGCGGATTCGTCCAGGCCTTCGAACAGGCCACGCGCGCTTGCGCCGTCGAGGCGCAGCGCGACCTGTTCCAGTTCGCCGAACGCCTTGATGCCGTACTCGTCCATCGGCCCCATGCCGGTGCGCATCCAGAACGCATCGAGGCGCAGGGTTTCGTCGCCGGTCGGCGCGATCTGCACACGATTCCACAACCCGTGGCCGGCGTACTGCCAGTAGATGCCGGTGGTAGTCGTCAACGCCAAGGCCTCCCCACAGCGCCCTTCCAGTTGCCGACGATTGGCCAGTGTTGCGCGCGCCTCGGCGCGCGCCTCGTCCAGATAGGCACGAGCCTTCAGGCATTCACCCGCCTTCAGGTAGGCCAGCGCCGCATTGTTCAGCGCCATATCGCGCGCTGCCTGAAGGCGCTCATCTGCGCTTTGGTCCAAACTGTTTTGCATCGCGGTTTCGGCAAAGTCGATCTGCCGCTCGAAATGCTCGGTTGCCAGCAGGTAGTCGCCCGCGTCAAAGGCCGCGGTGCCGAGTCGATTGCAGCTCCTCACCGAATCGCAATCGGTTCCCGCTGCCAGGCCCAGCAGCAGCATCGTGCTCACCATCATTCGCAGACTCCTTCCATGCCGACTTCGCGCGGATTCTATTGCTTGGGGTAACGATAGCGACCGGTTACCACGTAGTCGAACAACATGTCCTCTTCCCGCACCCCGCCACCGATGTTGTGGATGATCATTGGCCGACCATCTCGGCTTCGGTCCGACACGATTCCGATATGCGGCAAGCCAGAGTCCAGTCGCCAGCTGACGATGTCGCCGGGCTGAAAATCCGCGGCACTCGCCGACGCCGGCAGTTCACTCCCTTGGCGGCGAAAGTAGGCCTGCAGGTTCGGCACGCGACGATGATCGATGTTGCGATCCGGCCCACGCAGGCCCCAGATCTGCGGGTACTCCGCAAAGCCACTGCGCATGTCCTCGTGCACGCGCTGCTGCAGATCGATGCCGAGTTCACGATAGGCGCGCACCAGCACATCGGTGCAGACGCCGGTATGTGATGGCACGTCCCCGCCCGGATACTCGAGTCGCTGATAGCTGCCGTCGTAGCCGGTGGTCACGCCCACCTGGGCACGCGCCGCATTCACCAGACGCTCTGCGTGAGGCTCGGCAGCGACACCAGCACCAAGCAGCGACAGCGTCAGCACGGCCATCGCGCGTCGAATTGCCAGGCCGCGAATCACCCATGGCGACTTTCGATCCGCTACTTGATGCATGGTGCCGTCACCCTCGATCTGTCAGACAAGAGTATGCAGCGGTCCCGGCTGGGCAGATCAAACCCAGCCTGACTGGCGCGCCGCTGTGCCCAGTGACGCAATGGTCCAGCGCCAGACTTCGACTACCATCGGTATCAGTGGGTAGCCCGGGTATCGCCACATGCGCAAGGCGTTCCGCTTTTTTCTGCTGGTTCTGAGCCTGGGATTTTCCGAAGTCGCCAGCAGCGCAGAAGCAGCCGGCCACACCACGCTGCGCGTGCGCGACATTGTCGATGGAGCGCCTTTGCAGGCCCGGATGAAGCTCTACCGGGTTTCGGGGCCATTGGCCGCAAGCCGCCCGCAACTGGATGCGATCAGACACGCCAATCCGGATAGCGAATTGACCGTCGGCGCAGCCGGCACGGACTTCGCCCTGCAGGGTCGGTTGCTGGCACTCATCAGCGCACCGGGTTACGTCGAACTCGCTACCCTGCTCGAACCCGGCAGTGCTGGCTGGACCGTCTGGCTGAAGCCACTGCACGAATCCAGTGAAGCACATGCCGAAACAGAAGGCGGAATCCAGCACATTTCGGGAACCGTGCGCGACAGCCGCAGCCTGAATCCGGTCGCAGGGGCGCGACTGGAACTGCGTCCGGCCGGCCTGGTTACCTATTCGGATGTGGACGGCCGTTATCGCTTCTTGCTTGATCCGGAAAGTCCACACCTTGCCGACAGCGAGTTCCTGCACCTCAGTGTGGCGGCCGCTGGCTGGCCCAGCCAGAGCGATCCGGCAATCCCGCGTCGGGCCGGAAACGTGCTGCGCAATGTCGACCTGGGCGCCGGGCCTGCGGCCCGGCATCGTCACCAGGACACGGTTCTGCAGATGCTTCCCGAGTCGCGTGACGAGACAATCGAAATGCTGGGCGGCTCCAGTGTCGACGACCCGCCACTGTCCATCCGGGTCGGATTTGCCGATGCCAGCTGCAGCCAGACCTGCTGTACCGGCAGCTGCACACACACCTGCGTTTTCGATCTGGAAACCTATGTGCGACGCGGCATCACCCACGAGTGGATCGGAAGCTGGACGCAGCAGTCACTGCGCGCCGGCAGCATCGCCTACCGCAGCTATGCTGCCTGGCATGCGCTCAATCCCGTCGCTGGCCGGCCGTATGATCTGTGCTCCTCGGCCTGCTGCCAGGTCAGTGGTGGCAGCGTCAGCAACGCCGGTACCCTCGCGGCGCGTGCTACCGCAGGACTGCTGCTGAAGCGCAACGAGGCGGTGTTTCGTTCGGAGTATTCGGCTGAGAACAATTGCCTGCTTGGAGCCATGTCGTGCAGCAATGCCGACCTCTCTTGCGGCAATGGCTACGCGGGTTCTCCAGCCACCAACTGGCCTTGTCTGGAGGACGTCGTCGGCCTCAATCGCAGCTGCTTCGGTCACGGCCGCGGCATGAGCCAGTGGGGCACCCAGCGCTGGTCGCAGACGCCGCACCTGCGGCTGTGGCCGTGGATCGTGAACCACTACTACAACGCCAGCGGCACAGGCACCGGCTTGCGCAGCGCCGTGATGACGCGCGTGCTCGCCATCCAGGATGCTGCCCCCGAGCCGTCCAGCCTGGAGCCCGGCGAGAGCTTCGACATCGTCCTTGACACACTCAACCGTGCCGTTGAAAGCCATCAGCAGGTGCTGGTCGGCGCCAGCATTCGCCGCGCCAGTGAGCCCTTCATTTCAGACCCGGCACGCGACCAGCTGATCGAGTTGCCGCCCGGCAGCAGCCTTGCGACGCGCAGCTTCGTGGTGCCAGAAGCGGCCGAGCCGGGCAGCTACGCCCTCTGGGTGTCGCTATACATCGACATCGACGGCGACGGCGCGATCAGCAGCGATGATCTGGTGCAGGCCTTGCTGCAACTGCCCGACGCACTACAGGTGCAAGTGGCGGTGCCGCCGCCGGATGCATTGTTTGGCAACGGGTTCGAGGCCATCAGTCCGCCCTGAAGCGAGCGATCCCTGGCCTTAGCCCGCGGCACCAAGGCGCCGCGCCAGCATGTCGCGCAGTGCGCGAACCCGTTCGCTGAACGGCTGACGATTCGGATTGCTGCGTTCAGCACGCTCGA
Organism: Lysobacterales bacterium; assembly: GCA_038257155.1. Taxonomy (GTDB): domain Bacteria; phylum Pseudomonadota; class Gammaproteobacteria; order Xanthomonadales; family Xanthomonadaceae; genus JANJTY01. Next base: position 17,379 of record JBBSJP010000003.1, read on the forward strand.
AGCTGGCGCGGGCATCACGCAGTTTGCCGCGTGCCATCTGCAGCGCAGAGAGCTCGTAGGCCACGGTCGCCAGGGTGCGGTGTCCTCCCGGGTACTCGCTGCCACCGATGGCCAGTGATTCCTGCAGCAGCGATTCGGCCGTGGCAGGATCCTCTGCGGCCACTGCGCGGGCGCGATCCATCAGCACCTCGATGCGCAATCGCCGCCCGCGTCGCGATTCCAGCTCGACGTGCCGTTCCACATGATCGAGCAAGTCGAGCGCCGTGCGTGGATCACCGGCTTCATCGATGATGATGGCTGCCAAAGCGTGTCTGGCGCGCAGGGTCTGGCTGTGCTGCTCACCAAGAATCCCGGCGAGGATTCGTTCCGACTCCTCCAGCCTGCTGCGCGCTTCGCCAAGCTCGCCCTTGGCACGGTGGATGCGCGCCTGCGCAAACAGCGACAGCGCGTAACCGGTGCTCTGTTTTCCAATGGAGCCGGCAGCAGCCTTGATCGAACGCAGATTGGTCTGCGACGCCTCTTCGAAGCGTCCCTGTTCGAACAGGGCATTCGACAGATTGGCAAGGGCTACCGCCGATTCCGCGTGCTGCTCGCCAAATTCTGCGATGAGCGCCCGCACCACAATACGGAAGCGACGCTCGGCTTCCACATAGTGGCCACGCAGCAGATCAATGGAGGCCAGCGAATTGGCCGTCTCCACGCTGGCTCGCGAATCCTCGCCGTAGCGTCGCATGGCATCGTCAAACACCGCGCTGAGCAATTGGTGGGCGGCGTCCTGATCACCCATCTCGTCCAGCACGTCGCCGAGCAGCCGGCGCGCATGCAGGGTGTCTTCGTGATCGATGCCGAGGCTGTTCGTCAGCAGCTCGCCCGACTCCTGCAAGCTGGCACGTGCCGCCCCGAGCTCACCCCGATTGCGCTGATTGGCTCCGAACTGGTGCAGGGTCCGACCCAGAAGGGTGGAAGGCGTCTGCGGAAGCGCCCGCAGCAGGTCGACCGCCTCCTGAAGCTGTATCGCTGCCGCATCGGACTGATCTGCATAGTCGAGCGCATAGGCAAGCTGCAGCTGCGCCTTGGCCAGTCGCTCGGCATGCCGCGGACCGGCGTGACGCCACATGCCAATCGCGATGTTGTGCTGCGCGATGGACTCTTCAAATCGGTTCATTCGCGCATACAGCCCACCGAGGCCACTGTGCGCGTCGGCGCGTTGTTCGCTTGCCGCTGGCGCAGATTGCAACACACGTTGCCAGCGCTCTTCGGACTCGGCGTAGTGGCCCAAGCGGCCAAGGGTCAGCGCCAGCTGGATCTCCGCATCAAGCCGATCCGGGTCGTCGACCGGCCGGTCGTCAAGAGCCGCAACGGTGCGACGCAGGACTGGTTCTGCGCGCGCGTAATCGCCGACGTCGTTCATCAATCGCCCGATCAAGCCAGACAGGCGACGCTGCAGGCCATCCTGCCCATCGAGCTCCTGCTCGGCGCGCGCAGCGCCGCGCGCGAGGATGTCGCGCACGCTGGAGTTGACGTTGCCTCCGCGATCCGGGCCGGCTTCTTCAAACAGACCGATCAGGAAATCCTGGGTGGCTTCGGCGCGTGCCGCCGCCTGATTGGCGCGTTCGCGTTGATCATAGAGAAATACCAGGCCACCCATCAGCAGGATCAGTGAGACAGCCGCCGAAGCCGCGGCCAGCGCGTGCCGGCCCAACCACTTGCCGGCCCGATAACGCAGGGTCGGGGCACGCGCGACGATGGGTCGGCCGTCGAGATAGCGTTCCAGATCGGCGGAGAAGGCTTCCACCGAGGAGTAGCGCTGCTCGGCTTCCTTGCGCAAGGCCTTCAGTACGATGAGTTCCAGATCGCCCGACAGTTCGCGCCGCAGACGACGCTTGTCTATGCCGCGCTCGAAGCGTTCCCGTACCGGATCAAGCTCGACCCGATCGAGGTTTGGCGCAAGGGTCTGCCCGGGACGGCAGGGTTCCATGGTGAGGATTGCGACTTCCATGTCCTGGCGACCGCTGTGCCCTAGGTAAGGCGTGCGTCCCGTGAGTATTTCGAACAGGGTGACACCGAGCGCGTAGACATCGGTGGCCACGGTGACCGGCTCGCCACGGATCTGTTCCGGCGCGGCGTAACGCGGCGTCATGGCACGGTCGCCGAGCTGGGTCACCACCGCCTGGCTGGGACTCTGCAGGATCTTGGCGATGCCGAAATCGAGCAGCTTCACCACCCGTTCGGAATTCACCATCACGTTGGATGGCTTCAGGTCACGATGCACGATCAGGCGCTGATGGGCGTGCGCCACGGCGCGCAGTACCTGCAGGAACAGTCGCACCCGATCGCGCACATCGAGACCGGCGAGATCACAGTAATGCGTGATGGTCTTGCCGTCGACGAACTCCATCGCGAAGAACGGCCGGCCGTCGGCGCTTACTCCGCCATCGAACAGCCCGGCGATATTGGGATGCTGCAGGCTGGCCAGAATCTGCCGCTCCTGCAGGAAGCGCGCGCGCAATTCGGTGTCGGCCATGCCGGCGTGCAGCAGCTTCAGCGCGACCTGCTTGTTGAACTGGCCATCCTGGCGCTCGGCCAGCCACACTGCTCCCATGCCACCGCTGCCGAGCAGGCGCAGCAGGCGATAGGCACCGATGCGGGTATCCGGCTGGTCGGACGCAAATGTCGCCTCGTCGCCCGTCGAACGGCTAGGCACGGTGGCATCCGGCCCGGCCGTGGTACGCCCGGTATCCGCAGGAGTGGCGGCGTCGCTGGTCGGTTCCTTGTTCACCATGGCGATGCGTGATGTCCAATTGAGCGAAGTGTCGCAGATTTGCACCGCGGCGCGCCGCCTCAACGGCTCTCGATTGGTGCGGCCATGGCCCAGCCGTGCCGTGGCGGGACGAATCCCTTACTCGGTCAATTCGAACATGTCGAAGAAAAGCCGAGGCTCGAGGATCTGCACCTGGGTAAGCGCCTGATGTGCGCGACATCCTTCCGGTGCGTCGCAGTCTTCTATGATGAAGGCGCGCAGGATCACGGTCCCGCCTTCCGGAGCCATCCACCAGAACGCCAGTTGATCAAGCGGCTTTGGCGTGGCGCTGGTATGGCTGATCGCCCACAGGCCGCACTCGGCTGGCGCCGGGATGTACTGGAACAGCTCGGTGTCGGCAAGGAACTGGCCCGCGCCACTGAACTGGCCGGCCTTGGCCCACAGCAGCACGCCGCGGGCGCGCCTCCCCGCTTCCGGATGCACCACCCGGACCTGCAGCGGTCGATCCGCCATGTAGATTCCGCGGGAAACCTTCAGGCTCCAGCCCAGTGGTGCGGGACTTGCCAGGGTCGGGCTCATTTCCACCAGCGGCAGATTGTGCACTTCACAGATCGGTGCGCCCTGCGAGAAAGCAGCCACCTGCAGCGGCATCAGCAGCAGCATGATTCGCGCGACCCCGCGCGCTGCGGCGCGTCGAATGGCTTGGCTAACCTGCGACTGCTGCGTGAAAAAATCGATGGGCCGGTGTGACACAGATCGGTTGCCGGGCGCCGGACGGCGGGCAAAGCATGCTTGCACAGTCCGGCGGCCGTCTCCAGCGATTCGGAGGCAGCGCCGCTGGTCGGCCCTGGGCGACGTCGGTCGCAAACGCCTGTAAATAATTGTTTCGTCGTCTTGTTCGAAGCCCAGTCTCTGGTAACTTCGCCGGTGGGGAAGCTGTGGGACAACGTGGTTGCGGGAGCTTCACACCATGAACAGGTCACTGTGCCGCGGGCGTCGCCTCGGATTGATCGCCTGTGCCGCCCTGCTTGGCGCGATGTGCGCGTCCGGGGCAACCGCCGGAACTCACATCTTTGGCGCCGGCTTTCACGAGCATGCCGAGGGGCCGCACAGCAAGGCGGAGGCGGCGCGCTTCCTGACCCAGGCGACCTTTGGACCCAGCATCGAAGAAATCGATCGCCTGATGGGCATGGGCTACAACGCCTGGCTTGACGAGCAGCTCGCCATGCCGGCGTCGCACCAGCTGCCCTATCTCGATGGCCTGATCAACAGCTATCTCAACGCTGGTCAGGAAGTGGAAGTGTGGCAGGACGCGCGTCAGGAGATCTGGTGGCGCAACGTGCTGTACGGCCCTGATCAACTTCGCCAGCGCGTGGCCTTCGCCCTGTCGCAGATCCTGGTGATCTCGGACCAGAATGGTGCACTCGAGGGCCTGCCCACCGCGCTGGCGCACTACTACGACATGCTCAGCAGCCAGGCCTTCGGCAATTATCGGCAGTTGCTTGGCGACGTCACCCTGCATCCCTCGATGGGCAACTACCTGTCGATGTTTCGCAACCGCAAGCCTGACGAAGAACTCAACATCCGGCCGGATGAAAATTACGCGCGCGAAATCATGCAGCTGTTCTCAGTCGGACTGGTGCGCCTCAATCCCGATGGCAGCGTGTTGGATGGCGACACAGGCACGGCGGGCGTGCAGCCGCTGGCGGCCTACGACCAGGACACCATTCGCGGTTTTGCCCACGTGTTCACTGGCTGGAATTTCTCGACCTGCGAGCCACCGGAAACATCGGGGGACGGATTCACCTGGTGGCATTGGGAGTACTGTCCCTCCGGGCCGGAAACGACCGAATGGCAGCTGAGGCCAGGCTGGCGAACCCCGATGATGCCGTGGGGGGAAGGTTCTGCACTGGGTGAGCTTTACCACGCCAACGAGGGCAGCAAGCAGCTGCTCGACTACCCCGGTGTGACGCTGGCGGGCGGGGTGCTGCCGGCTGGCGGCAACGCGCGCAGCAACATGAACGCGGCACTGGACAACATCTTCAGGCATCCCAACGTCGGGCCTTTCATTGGCCGACTGCTGATCCAGCGACTGACTACCAGCAATCCGTCACCAGCCTATCTGGGGAGAGTCGCTGCCGTTTTCGCCAACAATGGCGCAGGCGTGCGCGGCGACCTGCGCGCCGTGGTGCGCGCGATTCTGATGGATCCCGAAGCGCGTGATCCGACCCAGCGCCCGCCGGAGTTTGGCAAGCTGCGCGAGCCCTTGCTGCGCATGACCCAGATGTGGCGTGCGCTGGAGGCAGTTTCCGACTCCGGGCGGGTCGGCGAGGGATGGCCGGAGTATTACGCCGCGCAGGCCGTGCAGCGCTCGCCCACGGTGTTCAATTTCTACCTGCCCAATTACCAACTGCCCGGCGAAGTCGCGACGCTTGGCCTCTACTCGCCGGAATTCCAGATCACCACCGATACCTATCTCACGCGCATGAGCAACACCCTGCGCGACTTTACCAGTTGGGCCTGGCGCGATAATCCAGGCCTGGACACGAGCCAGTGGGATCCGCCGCAGGTCGAACTGGTTCCCTATTTCGCCATGGTCGACGACATCGACGCGGTGCTGGATCGCTTCGACCTGTTGTTCCTGGCGCGCGGCATGTCGATGCCGATGTTCAACACCCTGCGCGATCATCTGGAGGACATCGATATCGAGCAACAGGGCTGGGACACCAGTGGCCAGTACGCCGCCAGTCAGCGACGCGAGCGCATCCACGATGCCTTGTGGCTGATCCTGACCTCCCCTGAATACGTCGTGGAGCGCTGACATGAACGCCATGCGTCGTCGTGACTTCATCCGCCGCTGCCTGTGCGCCACTGCCGGCAGCGCGGCCTTCGGATCGCTTTTGGGCAAACTCGAGCTGGCTCACGCCGCCACTGCCGGACAGCGCACCCTGCTGCGCGGCGCCGGCGCCAGCCAGTACCGTGCCCTGGTCTGCCTCTATCTTTACGGTGGCAACGACTGCTTCAACATGGTCGTGCCACGCGACGCCGGCTACAGCGTTTACCAGGCCACGCGCACCAATCTGGCCGTACCGCAGGGCCAACTGCTGCCGATCAATCCAATAGCGGGGCCACTGAACGGTGGCCAGTACGGTCTGCACCCGATGATGACCGGCACCCAGAGTCTCTTCAATGCCGGCCGAGCCGCGATCATCGGCAATGTCGGCCCACTGGTTCGCCCGGTCGACAAGACCAGCTACCAGCAGCCAGGGACCTTGCTTCCGTCGCAGTTGTTTTCGCACTCGGATCAGACGGTGCTGTGGCAGACACCGCGTGCGGACACCTCGGCGCGCACGGGTTGGGGTGGACGCCTGGCCGACATCTTCAATGCAGACAACAACAACCCGGTGCTGTCGATGAACGTCTCGCTGTCCGGCGAAAACGTGTTCCAGGCTGGTCTCGACGTGTCGCCCTACTTCATGTCGACCAACGGGGTGGAACAGATCCATGCTGCCAACACCGGTGCAGCCGCCTGCGCCGACGGCGGACTGGGCTGGAATCGCCGCCGCTGCCTGAGTTTCAATTCGCTGATGAACCAGGATCATGAACACGTCCTGCAACGTGCCTATGCGCAAAAGATGCGCGCCACGCTGGCGGCCTCGGCCGAGTTGGAAGCTGCGCTCGACGCCTTCCCGGAAACCAATCCGGCATTCGCGCCGTTCTGGACCGAGAACGGTCTGCCCTGGAATCCGGACAACCTGGCCGATTTGCCGGATCTGGCCGCGCAGCTATTGATGATTGCGCGCGTCATCCAGGCGCGCGATGCGCTGGGAATGTACCGCCAGCTGTTCTTCGCCGGCCTGGGCGGATTCGACACACATGACCGCCAGCTCGAAGACCACCCGGCCCTGCTGCGCGACTTGTCGCAGTCGGTCAAGGCCTTCTACGACGTGCTCGACAGCTTCGCCCTGTCCAGCCAGGTGACCACCTTCACCGCGTCTGAGTTCGGCCGCACCCTGACCAACAACGGCAACGGCACCGATCACGGCTGGGGCGGCCACCATCTGGTGTTTGGTGGCGCAGTCAACGGCAATCAAATCTACGGCCGCATGCCCAACCTGAGCGCCGACGAGAGCAACCCGGACAACGCCGGCTGGGGCCAGATCATTCCGACCCTGTCGGTCGACCAGTACGCTGCCACATTGGCCACCTGGTTTGGCCTGAGTGCGATCGACCGGGCCGACATCTTTCCCAACCTGCAGTACATGGAAGGCTCGCTGCTGTCTTTGCCAGGGCCCGATCTTGGCTTCATGGCCCCCGCGTAAGCGCAGCGCCGATCAGGCCGACAGCACGCGGTTGCGGCCCTTGGCCTTGGCCTTGTAGAGCGCCTGATCGGCAGACTTCAGCACCTCGGCGGCACTGCGGCGTTGCGGCCCACGTTCCGCACATCCGCCGCTGACTGTCACCGACACCTTCGCGCGGCGTGCCTTGCCGCGCGTTGCAGACTTGCCGGGCTTGGGCGGCAGGTCGATCTGGCAGGCCTCGATCGCGGCGCGCGCGGCATCCAGTCGCTGCTGCGCGTCGGTTGCGTCTTGCCCAGCATAGGTCACGCAGAACTCCTCGCCGCCGTAGCGAAAGGCGCGCCCGCCGGCATGTTTCGCCAAGAGGCGCGCGACCTCCCGCAGCACCCGGTCGCCGGCCTCATGCCCATGGGTGTCGTTGAAGGCCTTGAAGTGATCGATGTCGACCATCGCCAAGGCAAAGCCACCCGACAGGCGCGACAGGGTTTCATCCAACGCGCGGCGATTCGGCAGGCCGCTGAGGGTGTCGAGAAAGGCCATGCGGTAGCCGGTGTAGGCGATGCCGAGCAGGGCCAGGCCGGCGGCGGCAAGAAACCAGGCGACCAGGCTATCGGGCTGCAGGCATCCGGCGGCAGCAAGCGCAAGGCAGGCGCCCACGGCGGATTCTGAGGGCTGCCTCCTCCATACACCGCGTGTTAGGCAGATGCTCGCGGCCAGCATCGTCAGTGCTGCCGCCGCTGCGTCCATTCCAAGGCCGGGCAACGAGGCCGATTGAAGTGCGGAAGCCAGCACATGCGCCGGCGCCGCGAGGGAAACGGCCAACGCGGCGCCCAGCAACAGCAGGAACAGCGCATGGCGACGCGAAAGCAGGCGCGGCTCGGGCAGCAGGGCAGAAAACAGCAGCAGCCAGGGGCCAAATCGCAACGCGGCCTGCTCCAGCCGGACCTCGTCCATGCCGATGCCGGCCAGCATCAGCCACAGCACCAGCAACAGCTGCGCGGGACGGTGGCGATGGAAACCGAGCGCCAGCGCGAATGCACAGCCGAACAGCAGGTGCGCAGCCAGCAGCAGGGTCATGGTCGCCAGTTCCCGAGCAAGACAGGCGCTACGATCATCGCCGCCATATGACGCGCGCCCCCTGCGGCAATCGTTGCAGCAGGCTGGTGTAGCGGAAGGGGAGGCCGTCGGCTTCGATTTCTGCTTCGGCCAGGACGTAGACCGTGCGGGTGCTCAGTCCGGCCTGCTGCAGGGGCGGTAGTTCCAGGCGGCGGAACTCCGCGGCGACCGCTTCGGGCGAGTCATAGCGCGCCTGGCCTTCGCGCGACAGGCGACGCGCTTCGCCCTGGCCGATGGCATCGTCCATCGCCATCCAGATTTCCGGCGGCGCGCTGTTGAGATTGATCGCATGGTCGGACGGCAGCGCGCAGACGAAGGGCGCCAAGCGCTGAAACGTCGCGGAATCGATGCCAGGAAGGGCTCGCAGTTCGCTGACATCGACGAAGGCCTGGTTGCCCGCGCGTCCGGGCGGCAGCGATTGCAGCAGTTGCACATCCTCAGCGCCACCATTGCGGGCCTGACTATCGGCGTCGATCCAGTCGGCCGCCTTGGCGGCGATGGCGACGTCCAGACCCAGCACGCGCAACAGCCTTTCGAAGCGTGCCATGGCCAGGGCATTGTCCTGCCCCGCGACATGCAGTGCATTCAGATTGAAGCAACCGCCGAGGTCGATCAGGCGCCCGCCAATTCGCGCTCCAGGCACGTCGATGGGTGGCATCGCCTGACGCCAGGCCGAGCCGGGATGATCGACACCGCCGCTGGCCTGCGCATCGCGGCGCAGGATGTCGCTGGCCCAGGCTTCCAGGCCAAGCAGCAGCTGCCAGCTCTGCTCCGCGCGCCATTGGGTCTGCGCGCGCCCGCGCGCCAGCTCGCCGCGATCGAGCAGGCTGGCGACCAGGATCAGTGCCAGCGCGACGGCGAGGATCGCCAGCAGCAGCGCCACACCACGCTGTCGCTGCGGCAAGGCTGGCATCTGGCGTCGACTCATGGCCTGACCTGCACGGGCAGTTCGATCAGGCGCCGCAGGCTGCCCTGGCCCTGCAGGTCGAGACGCAGCTCAATCGCGCGCGGCAGACTTTCGGCTGCGCCCAGCCAGCGTTCCATTGAACGACCCTGGGCATCGATGTAGCGCAGCTCCAGACGCGTCACATCCGGCAGCATGGCTTCGATGATCGGGCTGGCACCCGGCGCGCGATCCAGGGTCGGCCAGATCAGCCGCTCCAGCACCGTGCCGGTCTGTCGCCAGGCTACGCGGCGCAGATCGGGCCCGACCGATTCAATCAGGCTGGTCGGCAGCCCGCGAGTGAACTCAAGGTAGCCCGGCTCGCCGCGAAAAGCCGCCAGTGGCGCGCCAAATTCGTCCCGCACCGGGCGCGCCAGCGCGGCGCGCAGGTCGGCCTCGAATCGGCCAAAGCTGCGGCTCAGCGCTTCAAGGCGAACATGCTCCGCTTCAATCTGGGCGCGACTGCGGGACAAGGTCGCCAGCCCGCCCCAGGCTAGCGTCGCCAGTACCGCAAGCACCGCCACCGCGACCAGCAGCTCAACCAGGGTGAAGCCACGCACGGGGCGAGGGGAGTGCCTCATCGGGTCGCGACGAAGCCGGTCATGCGGCCGACGGGCTCGGTTGCATCCGGCGCGAACACCGCCGCATCCAGGCGCCGGATGCCGGCCACGGGCGTGTCCTGCACATCGATCAGCCAGCGATACCGCCGTCCACCAAAATCGACTTCACCCTCGCGCCGCCCGGGCTGGATCGCGCCGCCGATTCGCGCTTCGGCGATGGCATTGCTGGCAATCCACTCGGCATGGCTGCGCTCACGCAGATGACTAAGGGAATCGGCCTCCTGCGCTGCGACGCGCACCAAGGCCAGCATCACCAGGCCAAGTATCGCCAGGGCCACCAGGACTTCGAGCAAAGTGAATCCGCGCGCAGCGCTATGGCAGCCGCGGCTCCCGGCAGGCGATACCGAGCGACTCGCTTTGCGTCTCATTCGCCCACCCTGGTGGCCTCGGCGCGTCGACCGGCGCCACCCGCAATCTGCCAGGCGTCACCCCCATCCGGTCCGCGCAGCTCGATTCGGAATACGCTGAGTTCGCCGCGCGCGCTGCAACCAATCTGCGGCGCGCGATTCGACTCGGCCACGGCCTGCACACGACCCTCGCGCTCCATCCGCAGGCTGAGCGGTCGTTCCCAGGTACGCTCACGCAGCGCCTCGCCGCTGTCTGACCCGATGGGCATGAAGCCCTGCGGCAGAATCCAGCCAAAACGGTAGCCCTGCCCGTCGACGCTGAGACCCAGGTCTCGACCTACCCGTTCGGCACGCTCACAACCGAGCTCGATCAGCGCGGCCAGACGCTCGGCATCACGCTGCAGTTCCCGCTCTGGCCCCGCGCCGATGCGCAGCAGCACCGCGCCGATCACGATCGAGAGGATGACCACGACGACGAGCAGTTCGATCAGGGTGAAGCCGCTGGCGCGAGCCAGACGCCTGCTGGCACGCTGCATACGACCTGCCGCGCCTGCCCGGGTGGAATCACCAGTTGCCGATATCGGCATTGGTGCCCTCACCGCCTGGCTGTCCATCCGCGCCCGCCGACCAGATGTCGATGTCGGCATTGCGGCCCGGACTCAGGTAACTGTAATCACGGCCCCAGGGGTCCTTGGGCAGTCGGTCGATATAGCCGCCGGCTTTCCAGTTGGGTGCATCCGGACGCCCAGTGGGCTTGCGCACCAGGGCTTCCAGGCCCTGCTCGGTACTCGGATAGGCGAAATTGTCGAGTCGATACATGTTCAGCGCCGCCACCAGCGCCTGCACATCCTGCTGGGCGCGAACCACGCGGGCCTCATCCGGCTTGTCCATGAAGCGCGGTACCACCACCGTGGCCAGGATGCCGAGAATCACCACCACCACGAGAATTTCGATCAAGGTGAAGCCGCCGACGCGCGGACGGTGGACAGGGCGGTTCTGGCTGAACATCATGACTGGCTGTATCGCGAGGAATTCCACGCAGATGGTAGCAAACGCCGCAGCTTTCGAATCCGCCAATTCGCACTGGACCGAGCGCGATCTGGCCGTTCTGTGGCACCCCTGCAGCCAGATGCGCGAGCACCTTGAAGGCGCCCCACTGATCCCGATCCGGCGCGGCCAGGGCGCCTGGCTGGAAGATTTCGACGGCAAGCGCTATCTGGATGCGATCAGTTCCTGGTGGACCAATCTGTTCGGCCACGGTGAAGCCGGCATCGCCGCCGCCATCGCGCGCCAGGCCGGCGAACTCGAGCACGTGCTGCTGGCGGGCTTCTCGCATGCGCCGGCGATCGAGCTGTCGGAGCGATTGATCGCGCTGGCGCCGCCAGGTCTGGCCAAGGTGTTCTTTGCCGACAATGGTTCGGCAGGCGTGGAAGTGGCGCTGAAGATGAGCTTCCACGCCCACGCCAATCGCGGCGCCGGACGCCGCACTCGCTTCGTCGCGCTGTCGGGCAGCTATCACGGGGAAACCCTCGGGGCGCTGGGCGTGACCGATATTCCGTTGTATCGCCGGGTCTACGCGCCGCTGCTGCTGGAGCCGCTGTTCACGCCTTCGCCCGACGCTTGGCAGGCGGAGCCGGGCGAATCGGCGCAGGCCTGCGCGCTGCGCCGCGCCGATCAACTGGCCGAGCTGTTCGAGCGGGAGGGAGACACCATCTGCGCGCTGATTCTTGAACCACTGGTGCAGTGCGCCGCCGGCATGCGCATGCATCATCCGGACTATCTGCGCCGCGCGCGTGAGCTCTGCGACGAGCATGGCGTGCACCTGATTGCCGACGAAATCGCGGTAGGTTTCGGCCGCACCGGCACCCTGTTCGCCTGCGAGCAGGCCGGCATCACACCGGACCTGCTCTGCCTGTCGAAAGGCCTGACCGGCGGCTTTCTGCCGCTCTCGGCAGTGCTTGCAACACAATCGCTGTACGAGGCCTTCCTCGACGACAGCCGCGAGCGCGCCTTCCTGCATTCGCACAGCTATACCGGCAATCCGATCGCCTGCGCTGCTGCGCTGGCGACGCTGGAGCGCTTCGCCCGGGAGCCTGTGATCGACAACAATCGACGATTGGCTGCACGGATGGCGGAACTGGCTGCACCAATGAGGCAACATCCGCATATCGCCGAAGTGCGCCAGACCGGCATGATCCTGGCCATCGAGCTGGTCGATAATCGCTCGACCCGCACGCCCTTCCCTGCCAGCGAACGCCGTGGCCAACGCGCGTACCGACGCGGCCTGGAAGCCGGCGCGATCCTGCGCCCACTCGGTGACACGCTCTACTGGATGCCGCCCTATTGCGTGGCCGAGCCCGAGCTTGCCCACCTGGCCGCCGCCACGGATGCGGCCATCGAAGCAGCCACTGGTGCGCCGGTGGAACGCTGAGCGTGCGTATTACGCGTGTCTTCGTCCCGGGTCCGCTCGCCAGCGGCCAGCACATCGCACTATCCGATAGTGCGCATCAACACCTTGTCCGCGTGCTGCGCCTCGAGGTCGGCGCCGAGTTGCAGGCGTTCGACGGAGAAGGCGGCGAATGGCTTGCACGCATCGCCAGCGTGTCGAAACGCGGCAGTGAAATCGAGCTGCTCGATGGCGTCGCACCCCAGCCCGACAGTCCGCTGTTCATCGAGCTGGGGCAGGCCCTGGCACGTGGCGAAAAGATGGACCTGGTGCTGCAGAAAGCCACCGAGTTGGGCGTCGCGCGCATCGTACCGCTGGTCACCGAACGCAGCGAAGTGAAGCTGGATGCCGATCGCGCCGAGCGCCGCCTGGCGCACTGGCGCGGCGTGTTGATCCACGCCTGCGAGCAGTGCGGTCGCGCGCGCTTGCCGGAGCTGCAGGAGCCATCGCGAATCGAACAATGGGCTGCTGCGCTGAACGCGCCAGTGAAGCTGATGCTGGATCCCGATGCCGAGCTCGGCCTGCTGCAGGTGGCGCAGGAACTGCGCCGACCATCGCCGCAGATCGCGATCGCCATCGGACCGGAGGGCGGTTTCGGACCTCGCGACGTGCAGGCGCTACGCTCAGCCGACTTTCTCCCGGTGCGCCTCGGCCCGCGTGTGCTGCGCACCGAGACCGCGGGACTGGCGGTGATCGCGATCCTGCAAGCGCTTGTGGGCGACCTGCGCTAGCCCGCAGGTCGGAAAAGCAAAAGGCCGCCCGAAGGCGGCCTTTTGCTTGAACTGGGGTGACTCAGGCTTACTGAGCCATCGCCTTGGCGTGCGCGCTGAGGTCTTCCTTGATGCGCGCCTTGCGGCCCTGCAGGCCACGCAGGTAGTAGAGCTTGCCAGCGCGAACCTTGCCACGGCGCTTCACTTCGAGCGACTCGATGATCGGGCTGTGGGTCTGGAAGACGCGCTCGACGCCGGTGCCGTGGGAAATCTTGCGGACCGTGAAAGCGGAGTTCAGGCCGGCGTTCTTGATCGCGATGACAACGCCTTCATAGGCCTGCACGCGCTCGCGGTTGCCTTCCTTCACCTTGACGTTGACGACCACGGTGTCGCCAGGGCCGAACTCTGGCAGTGTGCGCAGGATCTGCTCGGCTTCGAATGCTTGGAGGAGCTTGTTCATTGGATTACCCGACCTTAGTGTTGTTCCCAAGCGCGAGCGCGCGTCGGAAAGTCGATCATTATAACCTGATGTCACCGGCTGTTGCCAAGTGGGTTTTTCAGCAAGGTGCGCGGCCTCTTTTCGCCCCTTGCCACCAGAACTTCATTCCTTCGCTTTCGCCCTGCTGCGCCAGTCGATGCAGAAGGCATCCAGCAGCTGCCGGTCTTCCCTGCCCAACTCGAGTCGGGCCAGCAGATCCGGGCGCCGCAGCCACGTGCGTCCAAGGGCCTGCTGACGCCGCCAGCGCGCGATGGCGCGATGATCGCCAGAGCGCAGCACCTCGGGAACGTCGCCCAGTTCATGGGTTTCGGGCCGGGTGAAGTGCGGGCAGTCGAGCAGGCCCTGCTCGAAACTGTCCTGGCTGGCAGATTCGGAGTCATTCAGCGCGCCATCCTGCAGCCGGCCGACCGCGTCGATCAGCACGCTGGCGGCCAGTTCGCCGCCCGACAGCACGTAGTCGCCAATCGACAACTCCAGATCAATCTCGGCTTCGATGAAGCGTTCGTCGACGCCCTCATATCGTCCGCACAGCAGGATCATTCCAGGACCCTGCGCCAAATTGCGCACCCGCTGCTGGGTAAGACGCTCGCCCTGCGGACTGAGGTAGATCACCGGCGCCAGACCTGTTCCCGCAGCGCGCACGGCAGCCAGGCATTCACGCAGCGGATCGATCGACATCAGCATGCCAGGACCACCGCCGAAGGGGCGTTCGTCGATCCGGCGATAGTTGTCATGGGTGAAATCACGCGGATTCCAGGCTTCGACGGCCAGCAGCCCGCGCTCCTGGGCACGCCCCACCACGCCGACCGCTGCGTTGCTGCGGATCAGTTCGGGAAACAGGCTGAGGACATCGATGCGCATCGACGCGGAATCAGAACTCGGGATCCCAATCGACCTCGATGCGACCAGCAGCAAGGTCGACGCGCGTGATGTAACGGTCCAGCAGGAAGGGAATCAGGCGGTCGCGCTCGCCGCGCACCACCATCACGTCATTGGCAGCGGTTTCGAACAGGTGCGAAACCTTGCCCAGCTCGACGCCTTCCACGGTAAACACGGACAGACCTTCCAGGTCGACCCAGTAATACTCATCGGCACTGGCTGGTGGCAGCGCGCTGCGCGCAACCCACAGCTCCGCGCCGCGCAACGCTTCTGCTTGATCGCGGTCATCGATATCGGGAAGGCGGGCAACGATGCCCTTGCCCTGTTCGCGACCACTGGCACCGGTAACCGAACGGTCAGTGCCAGCATGCCGCAGCCTCCAGGGCTGATAAGCAAAGATCGCGAGCCGCGGACTGGTCCACGACTCGAGCTTGACTTCACCCTTGATGCCGGAGGCGCCGATAAGGCGCCCCAGCAAAACTTCTCGCGTCTCGTCCCCGCTCATGCTTCAAGGGTTCCGAGCCATGGCGCCGGCTTAAACAGCAGCGCGCGAGACTTCCTTGACCAGGTCGCGGACCTTGTCGGTCAGCTGCGCGCCATTGGAAACCCAATGCTCGACGCGGCTGGTGTTCAGCTCAACGCGCTTCTCGTTGCCGGTGGCAACCGGGTTGTAGAAACCCACGCGCTCAAGTGCACGACCATCGCGCTTGTTGCGCTGGTCGGTCACAACGATGTGGTAGAAGGGACGCTTTTTGGCGCCGCCACGGGTCAGACGGATCTTGACCATGATTCACTCGGTAGTTCTGGGAGGGGCTTGCACCGCGACGCGGGGGCAAGTGAACGGAGAATGATAGCGCGAACTCGCGGCCAGGGGAAGTGGATGGGTATGGCGATGTCCTCGTCCAGTATTCTCCCCGATTACACCTCACCAATCCGGTTTGAGCCAATGCGCCACTTCGCCACTGCCGGCGCCCCGCACCTGCCGCCAGCCAGCTCGGTCAGCCGGGTGATGGGGCTGGTGCTGCTGGCCCTGCTGCCCGGCATTGCGGCGCAGGTCTGGTTCTTTGGGCCGGGCGTGGTGATCCAGATGGTCATCGCCACTGGCTTCGCTCTGGGACTGGAAGCGGCCATGCTGACGGCACGCGGCCGTCCCATCAAACCTTTCATCAGTGACCTCAGCGCACCGCTGTGCGCGGTGCTGTTCGCACTCTGCATCCCGCCGCTGGCGCCGTGGTGGGTTGCGCTGACCGGCATGATCGCGGCCATGGTCTTCGCCAAGCACCTGTTCGGCGGCCTGGGCTACAACCTGTTCAATCCCGCGATGGTGGGCTACGTCGTTGTGCTGATCTGCTTCCCTCTGGAGCTTTCGCAATGGCTGGCACCACGCGGATTGGGCAATCCGCCCGGCTTCGTCGACACCCTGCGGGCGATATTCCTGAGCATTCCGCCCGGGCCAGCCTGGGACAGCATCGCCCAGGCAACACCGCTGGAAAGCCTGCGACAGCTCGTCCCGGAAGGTCGCACCCTGGGTGAAATCCGCAGTGATCCGGTGTTCGGCGCGTTTGGCGGCCGTGGCTGGGAGTGGATCGCCAACTGCTACGCGCTGGGAGGCCTTTTTCTGTTGTGGAAGCGGATCATCCACTGGCAGGTGCCGATCGGCGTGTTGGGCAGCGTATTGCTGGTCACCTTGCCGTTCTACTTTTTCGAGCCGGACGTTCATCCGTTTCCGCTGCAGCACATTTTTTCTGGCGCATTGGTGTTGGCGGCCTTCTTCATCGCCACAGATCCGGTCACCGGTTGCGTCAGCCCACGTGGGCGCTTGCTGTTTGGCATCGGCGTGGGCCTGCTCACCCTGGCAATCCGACGCTGGGGTCTGTACCCGGATGGGGTCGCGTTCGCCGTGTTGCTGATGAACTGCGCCGCGCCCTGGCTGGACCGCGTGACGCGTCCGCGGATATACGGTGAAGCGCGATGACGGCGTCGCCGAGCATCCTGCGCACATCCCTGGTACTTGGCCTGATCGGCCTGATCGCTGCCGGCCTGCTGGCCGGTATCGACGCCTTGACCCACGACCGCATCGCCGCGCAGCGTCACGCCATGGAGCTGCGCCAACTGGTCGCGGTGATGCCGAAGTCCGGCTACGACAACGACCCGGTCACCGAACGCATCGCGGTGCGTGCGCCACGCTGGCTCCACCAGTCTGAAGCACGCGTCTGGCGCGGTCGCAGCAAGGGCCAGGCCAGTCTGCTGGTGCTCGAGTCCACCGCACCGGACGGTTACAGCGGCGACATCGCCCTGCTGATCGGGGTGCGCAGCGACGGGCGGATCAATGGCGTGCGCGTGCTCGGGCATCGCGAAACGCCAGGCCTGGGCGATCGCATCGAGGTCGAACGCGATCCCTGGATCACCGGCTTTGATGCGCGCAGCCTCGGCGACCCTGCGCGTGAACGATGGACCGTCAAACGCCAGCGCGGCGACTTCGACCAGTTCGCCGGTGCCACGATCACGCCACGTGCCGTGGTGCAGGCCGTGGCGCGCACCCTGGACTTCGTCAAGCGGCATGGCGCCGCGCTGCACGCAGCGCAAGCCAGCACAACGCTAGAATTCGCGGATGGACCAGACACCCCGCCAGATCCTTGAGCACGGCCTGTGGAGCGGCAACGCCGGCCTGGTGCAGTTGCTCGGTTTGTGCCCACTGCTGGCAGTGAGTGGCAATACAGTCAACGCCCTCGGCATGGGCTTGGCTACCCTGCTCGCCCTGACCGCCACCAGCGCGATGATCAGCGCGATTCGCCGCTTCACCCTGCGTGAGGTGCGCATTCCTGCCTTCGTCATGGTGATCGCCGCCGTGGTCACCAGCATCGAGCTGGCGATGCACGCTTTCCTGCCCGAACTGCATCGCGTGCTGGGCATTTTCCTGCCATTGATCGTCACCAACTGCGTGATCCTGGGGCGCGCCGAGGCCTTCGCCAGTCGGGTCGACGTCGGTCGTGCAGCGCTCGACGGCGTTGCGATTGGCCTTGGCTTTCTCGCCGTGCTGCTGGTGCTGGGCGGCCTGCGGGAATGGATTGGCCAGGGCAGCCTGTTCGCTGGCGCCGGCAATCTGCTGCACCTGCCCGGCATTGAAACCGGACGCGCTCACGGCGGCCTGCTGATCGCCTTGTTGCCGCCTGGCGCTTTCGTGCTTTTGGGCCTGTTGATCGCCGGCAAGAACCGCTGGCAGCGGCGCGTGAACGCCCGGCCCGCTGCCGTCGGCCCGCTTCGTGAGGCCCCGGCATGAAGTCGGCGCAGCGCCACGACCTGTTCGCGCGCCTGGCCGAACTCAACCCGCACCCAACTACCGAACTCGAGTACCGCACGCCATTCGAGCTGCTGATCGCGGTGATCCTCTCGGCGCAGGCCACCGACGTCGGCGTCAACAAGGCCACTCGGCGTCTGTACCCGGTGGCCAATACGCCGCAGGCAATGCTGGAATTGGGCGAGGACGGACTGAAGCGATACATCAGCACGATCGGCCTGTTCAACGCCAAGGCGAAGAACGTCATCGCGACCTGCGAGATCCTGCTGCGCGAACATGATGGCGAAGTGCCCACTACGCGCGAAGCGCTGGAGAAGCTGCCGGGTGTCGGCCGCAAGACGGCCAACGTGGTGCTGAACACCGCCTTCGGCCAACCCACCATGGCGGTCGACACGCACATCTTCCGCGTCGCCAATCGAACCGGCCTGGCGCCGGGCAAGACCGTGCTGGCGGTCGAACTGGAATTGTTGAAACGCATTCCGAAACAGTTCCTGCAGGACGCCCATCATTGGCTGATCCTGCACGGTCGTTATGTCTGCAAGGCGCGCAAGCCGGATTGCCCCAATTGCGTGATCCGCGATCTGTGCCGCTTCAAGGACAAGACCTTGGCAGATCCGTAGGGTGGGCCTTGGCCCACCGATTGGGGCCACTTCAGAGATCGTTCTGCAGAAAATCATTCCGGCAGTGGGCCAAGGACCAGCGATCCAGGCCGCTACGGCAATCGTGCTGTCGAATTTCCTTCCCACGGTGGGCCAAGGCCCACCCTACGAAGCGCGCAGCGCGCGAGCGAGCCGGAACCACGACTCAGCGCAGCCGCACACGATCGCCATCAACCAGATCGCGATCCGGATGCACGATCACCACATCTCCCGACGCGAGGCCTTCGCGAAGTTCTGCCAGCAGGCCGCCGCGCAGGCCCAGCTCGACCGGCGCGATGCGCGCGCGTCCATCCTGCACGCGAAACACAGCGAGCTCATCGCCGTTACGAAACAGGGCGCTCTGCGGCACGCGAGGAACATCCTGCGCCTTGCTCAGAACGAAGCGCGCGTTGACCCGGAAGGCATCACCGAGACGAGCGAAGGCCTCACGCGGCGAGACGATGTCGACAAAGATCAGTACGCGCTGTTCCTCCACGCCCAACGCAGAGACCTTGGTGAACGCCGATGGCTCGATGCGGCGCACACGGCCTGAAAGCTCTTCGTTGCCGCCCCAGCGGCCCAACTCCACAGCCATGCCCTCGCGCAGCCGTACCGCGTCCGCGCTAAGTACATCGACTTCGATCTCGAGCGCTTCAGGGTCGCCAATCTCCAGCAAGGCCTCGCCCGGCTGCACGGTGCGTCCGCTTTCGAACAGGCGGCGCAGTACCACACCGTTGATCGGCGCGTTGATTTCGAGCGCCGCCTCGGCCCGCCCGCCATGGGCCAGCACTGCACGCGCAGCGGCGAGTTCATGCTCGGCCGTGGCCTGCTGAAAACGCGCGCTGGCCGCCTCGCGCTCCGCGCGGCGGCGCTCGGTGTCGGCTCGTTCGAGCTGATCGCGACTGACCAGATCTCGCTCTGCCAATGGCTGCAGTCGCCGGTATTCGCTGGCGGCCTGCAGCGCCATGCCGCTGGCCGCTTCCGAAAGCGCCGTGGCGGAAGACAATCGCGCATTGGCCGCCGCGATGCGCGCTTCGGCTTCGGCCCGACTGCGTGCGTCCAGCGCGGGTGCAGCAACCGGGTCCAGCATCACCAATGGCTGCGCCACATACACCGCGTCACCCGGCGCGAAGACGATGCGTCGCGCCTGGGCCAGGATCGGGGCGGTCAGCACATAGCGATCGCGCACCCGCGTGCGGCCTTCTGCTTCAAAGCTCTCGCGCACTTCGCCGACATCGACAATGGCGGTATCCACCAGCACCGGCTCGGGCCGCAGCGCGAGAACCAGCAGCAGGATGACGATGGCAATGGCCACGCCGTAGCGAAGCAGTCGGGCTGGCGTCATGGCGCAGGACTCTCCGCCTTACCTGTAGGAGCCGACCCTGTCGGCGACCCGGATGTTTCGCCCTGCAGTGCCGTAAGGAGGACCCTGGATCTACGGTCGCCCACAGGGTGCTCTCCTGCAGGGTGGGGCGCACGCCAATGCCTCAATGCCGGTGTAGGAGCCGACCCTGTCGGCGACCGAGATACTTCGTCCTGCAGTGCGGTATGGACGAGCCTGGGTCGGCGGTCGCGCACAGGGTGCGCTCCTACAATGGCCAGACGAGATCCTGACATCAAGCTACTCCTTGGTCTTGAGTGCTGCGACCAGATCGAGGCGATCCAGGCGGCGCTGCATTAGTAAGGATGAGACAACGGCTGCGGCGATTACCACCAGGCCGGCGAAACCGAAACCTGCCGTCGACACTACCAGCGGGATGCGGAAGAGATCGGAGGAAAAGCCGGTCACCAGTAGCCAGCACAGACCAAGGCCAACCAGGAATCCGACTGGCAGCGCAACGAAGCTCAGCACGAAAAGTTCGCCCAACAGCAGGGCCTTTATCTCGCCCCGCGTGTAGCCAAGCACGCGCAGGCTGGCCAACTCGCGGCTGCGCTCCGACAGGGCGATGCGCGCAGCGTTGTAGACCACGCCGACCGCGATGCTGCCGGCCATCAGGGTGGCGATCAGGGTAAAGGTCAGCATGCCCTCGGCCATGGTGTCGCGAAAGCTCTGCACCGCAGCCATCCGGTCGGTTACACCAGCTACGCGCGGGCGGGCGCGCAGGCTGGCGACCACGGCATCGCGCGAACCCGGATTCACCGCGAGAAACGCACCAGATATGGCCTCGTCCTCACCCAGCAGCGAGTTCACCGTGCGTCGATCGGCGTAAGCACCGACGCCAAAGTACTCGCTGACCGTGGCTGCCACCTCCATGCTCACGCTGCGCCGATGTCCCTCCAGAAATTCAACCTCGATTCGGTCACCCGGACGGACGCCAAGCATTCCGGCCAAATGGTCGGTCAGCATAAATCCTTCGCGTGGCGGTGCCCGCGGCTGCAGCCGCTGGTCCAGCACGCGCTTCAGATCGGCCGCTTCCGGAAGGCCCTGCAGCGCGGTGCGGTACTCTCGATGTCCATGGCGCAGCACGACCGCGGCATGACGAAAGGGTTCGACTGCGCGCACGCCGGGAATCGCCGCCAGCTCGTTCACCGCCATGGGCGAAGCCGGCTCGACAAAGCTCACAGTCAGGTCATCTCGCTGCGCGAAACCGAACTGCACCGCCACCATGTGCTCGATCGCGGCGGTCTGAAAGCGCCCCATCACCAGGATGCCGCAGGCCATGGCGATACCCAGCACGCTGAGCAGTGAGCGCAGCGGTCGACGCTCCAGATTGCGCATCACCATGCGCGCGGTCGGGTCCATCCAGCGCCCGAGCCCAAGTCGCTCGCTCAGCACACGGTTGAATGCCAGCGGCAGCTCCGGTCGCATGGCTTCGGCTGGGGGAAGCGACATCGCGCGCAGCAATCCACTTGCCGTGCCGAACGCCGCCGACAGCAGCGCGAACAGCACGCCCAGCGCCATTACGTCCGAGCGCAACGACCATTCCAGAAACGGGAAGCTGTAGAACTGCATGTAGAGATTGGCCATGCCGCGCCCCATCCAGGCGCCAAGTGCCAGGCCCGGCAGGATGCCGACCGACACCATCAACAGCACCAGGGTCGAGTAGTGGCGCGCGATCTCGAAACGGCTGTAACCGAAGGCCTTGAGCACGGCGATCTGTTCGCGTTGGGTCTGGATCAGGCGGCCGAGCACCACGTTCAGCAGGAAGGCGCTGACGGCGAGGAAAATGGCGGAGAACAGCTGTGCCATGACACGCAACTGGTTCAACTCCTCGTCCAGGAACCGGTGCGACATCTGCAGCGCGCGCCCGTGTGCACCGACACCGCCGTAGGGCGCGAGCAGCGCATCCAGCGCGTCAATGACATCGGCCTCGCGCGCATCGCGATACAGGGTGAGCACCAGATCATTGAATGCGCCATCCAGATCGTAGGCGGCCGCCAACGGCGCTTGCGCCATCCACAGCACGCCGTAGTGTTCGAAGTCGGGAAACAGGTCACCCGGCTTGATCTGATAAACGAACTCCGGCGACAGCCCCACGCCAACGATGCGCAGCGCCTGGCGGCGTCCATTGATCAATGCGATCAGTTCGTCGCCTGGAGCCAGTCCGTTGGCAGTGGCAAAGGACTCGCCCACCACCACTTCATCGCTGCGCCGCGCATCAGGCAGTCGTCCGGCGCGCAGGAACAGACGATTGAGTCCCGTGCCATCAGCTACGGGAATCGACACCAGCATACCGGTTACCGGTTCGCTCACACCCGCCAGTTCCAGATTCACGCCCGCTACCACGCGTGCCTCGACGTCGCGTACGCCGGGAATTGCGCGGAGTTCCTCCAGCAGGAACAACGGTGCACGCTTGACCCGCGCGAAGACGTCGGCAAAACGATACTCGCGATAATAGGCCTCGCGTGTGTCGGACAAGGCGTGGTAGTTGCTCAGGCTCATCACCATGGTGGCGATGCCACCGACCATCACCAGGGCAATCGCGATCACCTGGCCGCGCAGCTGCACGAACTCGCGCAGCGCCTTGCGGCCGAGCACGTTCACCAGGACAGCTCCCGCGGCGCGCGCTTCACCGCGTTGGTCCCGATCGAGGCAATCTGCCCGTCGCTGAGATGAATCACCCGATCCGCCATCTGCGCGATCGAGGCGTTGTGGGTTATCACTACGGTCAGCGCACCGGTCTCGCGATTGACCTTGTCCAGCACCTCCAGCACGCCGATGCCGGTCTTCGAATCCAGCGCGCCGGTCGGCTCGTCGCAGAGCAGCACCTCGGGCCGCTTTGCCACTGCGCGCGCCACCGCCACACGCTGCTGCTCGCCGCCGGAAAGCTGGGCCGGAAAATGGTCCAGCCGCGCACCCAGGCCGACCAGGCGCAGGGCTTCTTCGGGCGGCATCGGATCACGCGCGATCTCAGTCACCAGGGCCACATTTTCGCGCGCAGTCAGGCTGGGAATCAGGTTGTAGAACTGGAACACAAAACCGACGTGCTCGCGTCGAAAACGGGTCAGCGCTGCCTCGCCCGCCCCGACCAGTTGATGCCCATTGCAGCTCACCTGGCCTGTGCTCGGCGCATCGAGACCACCCAGAATATTCAGCAAGGTCGACTTGCCACTGCCCGACGCGCCCAGCAGCACCACGAACTCGCCCGCATACAGGTCAAGATCCACGCCGCGTAGCGCGTGCACCTCGACATCGCCCATGCGGTAGACCTTGCCCAGGCCGCGGGCGTGGAACACCACCCCGGCTTCACAGGGAGTGGCTTGTGTTGGAAGGCTTGGCAGCGCGCTGGCCATGCTTCGGTTCATGCCACTTTCCTGAAGAACGCTTTCACCCTACACCGGACCGGAAGCGGTGGCTTGACCGGAATCAAGCTCCCGTAGGCCCGATGGCCACAATCTTCATGCCTTAGCCGATCTCCGATCTGCCTGCTCCGCCCTCATCCAAC
Organism: Lysobacterales bacterium; assembly: GCA_038257155.1. GTDB lineage: Bacteria > Pseudomonadota > Gammaproteobacteria > Xanthomonadales > Xanthomonadaceae > JANJTY01. The sequence continues at coordinate 40,820 of JBBSJP010000003.1, forward strand.
CCGCTACTGTCACCATTTTGTAACCTTTCTGTAAGAATCTTCACGCCTTCCCACCGGCCCTGGTGTCATGAATCGTATTCGACCCCTCATTTCCGTGTGCCTGCTGGCCTTCCTCGGGGACGTGAGCGCGAGCGAGCTGCGCTTTGGCGGCATGGCGCAGTGGGAGTACGCACAGCTTGGCCAGGCCCCAGCCAGCCTCCGGGATGGCTATGGGGAATGGTCGCGGATACGTCTCGCGGCATCCGGCGCCGTACGCGGCGCGGACTGGAAGCTGGAATACGATTTTGTTTCGGACGTCGTCACCGACGCCTACCTGCGCCTGCCCTGGCGTGGTGGGCGATTCTGGGTCGGCCAGTTCAAGCAGCCGCTGTACATGGAATCCCTGATCTCCGACTCGGAACCGCTGCTGATTGCGCCCGCGGGCAATGCCCCGTTCGGCATCGGACGCCGGCTGGGACTGCAGTACCAGCGCGGCTTCGAGCGCGGTCGCTGGCAAGTCAGTGCCTACGGCCGCGACATCGAAAGCAGCGGTCCGGAGAAGGCCGTCGCGGCGCGTGCCTACGGCGGACAGGAGTGGGACGGCGGCCGACTACACCTCGGCGCCGGCCTGGCCTTCGAAGACCAGACCCAGCAAGCCTTGCGCTTCAGACTGCGACCTGAGGCCCGATCGACCATTGGACACTGGCAGGACGGCGGCAGCCTGCTGGTCGACCACGCGCAGCGCTACGGAATCGAGTTTGGCCTGCAGCAGGGATCCTGGCTGCTGCAGTCGGAATGGCAGGGGCTGCGCGCGGACGGCGATGGCTTCAAGCGCAGCGCCAGCAATGCCTATGCCACGCTGGCATGGACTGCACTCGGGGCGCCGCGCGCCTATCGCGATGGACTGTTCGTCGCGCCGCCGCGGCAGGATCGCGGAGTGGGTGGCATCGAACTGGTGCTGCGCTTCGCACGAACGTCCTTGCCAGATGTAACGGGCGGCGCGATCGAGCAGTCTTCGCTTAGCGCAGGCATCAATGTAAGCATTGCCCGACACTGGCGCTTCCAGGCCAACCTGTCGCAGGCCGAGGGCGCAGCACGTGAAGAAGCCGAGGTCCTGGGCGTGCGTGCCCAGTACACCTTCTGAACCGTATCGAACGGCCATCCAGCCCTCCGCCCATACTCCGTTTGCGTTGAAATTGATGACCGGCTGGCATGAATCGCCATGCACACGCTCGCTGACCACATGGCTTCGACTCCCGGGCCGCCGTGTCCAGTGGTCAAAACCTGAACAAAACGTAAACCGACGACCGTCTGCGCGAACCGAGGGCCGGTCAATACCGCTCTTAACCTCCTGAACCGATCCTCACGCAATTGCCGAGGATCGGCTGTACCCTTCACGGATGGTGGAAGCAATACCGGTCATGAGCCAGTTCTGCGAAATCGAGGCGGCGCGCGACGGTGACCCGCAAGCACTCGATCGCCTGCTGGGCCGCTCACGCCTCAACCTGCGTCGTTATGCCGAGTACCACTGCGTGGTCAATGACGTGGAGGACGCCGTGCAGGAAGCCCTGCTGATCGCCTCGCGGCACATTCGCAAGCTGCGCGAAGCCGAGGCTTTCAATGCCTGGTTGTTCCGCATCGTCAAGCGCGAATGCAATCGGCTAAAGCGCATTGCGCGGCGCATCAGCGGCGAACCGATCGAAGACGTGATCCTGCCGGCACCCCACCCCCCCTATCCGGCACTGGCGCGCGACATCATCGCAGCGTTTGAATCACTGCCGGTGCATTACCGCGAGGTCGTGCTGATGCGCGACTTCGAGGGACTGACCATCGACGAGCTTTGTCAGGAACTTGGACAGACCCGCGAGGCGGTCAAGGCACGCCTGCACCGAGCCCGCATGCTGATCCGGGAATATCTTGTTTGACGCGTGAATTCACCCCGCCAAGCCGGCGGATACCAACCAGGGCGCAAGGCCCGTCACCCGAAGAGGAAACGCCATGAACACCAAATCCATCAAACCCGTCGCTTTCGCCGTCGGCGCCGCCTTCATCGGTAGCCTGGCACTGGGCCAGGCAGCACAGGCTGCCTCCTTCTCGATCACCGATCTCGACGCCGGCTACGCCTTGGTGGGCGACGAAGCAAAGAAGGAGAAGGGCGAGGAAGGCAAATGCGGTGAGGGCAAGTGTGGCGAAGGCAAGTGCGGTGACGACAAGAAGGCCGAAGAAGGCAAGTGCGGGGAAGGCAAGTGCGGTGAGGGCAAGTGCGGCGAAGACAAGAAGGCCGAGGAAGGCAAATGCGGTGAAGGTAAGTGCGGCGAGGGCAAGTGTGGCGAAGACAAGAAGGACGAAAAGGCGAAGGAAGGCAAGTGCGGCGGCGCCTGATCGGGTCAACGGCCCGCTGAAGCCCCTGGAAGCTGGGCGACACTAGCCGGCCAGCCTCCGTGCAGTCCTGACACTGGCGCCGACCAAGCGGTCGGCGCCAGTACTGACCGGAATCAGATCGATGGCTACTCCCAGAAATCTGCCGTCCTGCAGTGCCGGACTGGGCCTGCGACGCGCCCTGCTGCCCGCCCTGCGTGCAGCCGATGTTGGCGATTTCGACTTCCTTGAAGTCGCGCCGGAAAACTGGATCGGCGTGGGCGGACGCTTTGGTCGCGCCCTGGACGAACTCGCCGAGCGCGTGCCGCTGGTCTGTCACGGCCTGTCGCTATCACTGGGCGGCCCCGAACCACTGGATGAAACCCTGTTGCTGCGAACCCGGCGCTTCCTCGACCAGCACCGGGTTCCGATCTATTCCGAGCACCTGAGTTACTGCTCGGACGACGGCCACCTGTACGACCTGATGCCGATTCCCTTTACCGAGGCGGCCATCGCGCACGTCAGCGCGCGCATCCGCCAGACCCAGGATCTGCTTGGCCGCCGCATCGCGGTAGAAAACGTTTCCTATTACGCCGCGCCTCACCAGGCGATGCGCGAAATCGACTTCATTACCGCGGTGCTGAAAGCCGCCGACTGCGAGCTGCTGCTCGACGTCAACAATATCCACGTCAACAGCGTGAACCACCGCTACGACGCGCTTGAATTCCTGCATGCGCTGCCCGCCGAACGGGTGCGCTACATCCACGTTGCGGGCCACTACAACGAAGCCGAGGACCTGATTGTCGACACCCACGGCGCGCCGGTCATCGACCCGGTCTGGGATCTGCTGGCCGCGGCCTATCGGCACTGCGGCCCGCGCCCGACACTGCTGGAGCGTGATTTCAACTTTCCCGCCTTTGCCGAACTGAAGGGCGAGTTGGACCAGATCCGCCGCCTGCAGCAACGGGCAACAGGGCAGGCACGCCATGCTGTCTCGGCCTGATTCCGCCGCCGACGAACTGCGTCGGCAGCAGTTCGCTTTCGCCGCGCATCTGCGCGATCCCGAAGGAGCCGCGGCGCCGCCCGGTATCGAAGACCGTCGCCTGCAGATCTACCGCGACCTGTTCTACAACAGTCTCGAAGGTCTGCTGGCTGGCAACTTTCCGATCTGCAAGCGGGTGCTTGGTCGCGACGCCTGGCACCAGCGCGTGCGCGCCTTTTACCGCGACTTCCGCGCCCACACCCCGCTGTTTCCCGAACTCGGTCGTGAATGGCTGCGCTATCTGGAACTACGACGTGAGCAGCACACCGATGACCCGGACTGGTTGCTGGAGCTGGCCCACTACGAATGGGTCGAAGCGGCCCTGATGCTGTCCGAAGCCGAACCTGATCTGTCCGACATCGATCCGCTGGGCGATCTGCTCGCCAACTCACCGGTGATCACACCGCTGGCCTGGGCGCTGGCCTATCGATATCCGGTGCATCGCATCCGTGAGGATTTCCAGCCCGAGGTACCGGGCGCAACGCCTACCACCCTGCTGGTGATGCGTGACCTGCAGGATGAAGTGCGCTTCAAGGAAATCGGCCTGCTGAGCTTTCTGCTGATCGAAGCCATTGGCAACAACCCCGAACTGAGTGGCGATGAGGTGCTGCGCGGCCTCGCCACCCAGCAGCAGGCCGATGCCGAAGCCTTCCTGCGTGAGGGCGGCGCCCTGCTTGAACAGCTGCGCGAGCGCGGCGTCATCCTTGGCAGTCGAAGCACACCCTGATTCCAGCCCCTGATGAGGTGGCGGCGCACTTCGGTGCTCTGCCATGCCCGACCCCTTCACGAGTATCGAACATGAATGCAGTGATCAACCGCTGGCAGAGCCTCAACGAACGCCTCGATGGCGTGGGCAGCTGGCTGGCGCCACTCGGTCTGCGCCTGATCCTGGCCTGGGAGTTCTGGGAGGCCGGCATCGAAAAACTCCGCGGCGAAAACTGGTTCGCCCACGTGATGGAGAAGTTCCCCTTTCCTTTCAATCTGGCTCCGGTCGAGCTGAGCTGGTTCCTCGCCACCTGGACCGAACTGCTCGCCGCCATCGCCCTGCTGCTGGGCCTGGCAACCCGCCTGAGCGCCTCGGCGCTGTTCGTGCTCACCATCGTGGCTATCGCGACTGTCCATTGGCCGGCCGATTGGGGCTCGCTGTCCGAGCTGTGGCAGGGTTATGCGATTACCGACAAGGGACAGGGCAACTACAAGCTGCCCCTCCTCTATCTCGTCATGCTGCTGCCACTGATCCTGCAGGGTGGCGGACGCCTGAGCATTGACGCGGTGCTTGGTGCTCGCCTGGGCCTGCTGCGCGATGCACCCGCAGGCGGCCTGCTGGGCTGGGGTCTGTTCCTCGCGGTTCTCGGCGCGGCGCTCGGCATCCTGCTACCGCTGTTCGGAGGACTGATGGTGCTCGCCGGCGCGACGCTGCTGGTCGGCGGGTGGTGGCTGAAGCACTGACGAGGGAGGTTCGGAACGACGCAATCTGCGGCACAATTCTCCCCTCGACAACGGAGACCGCCGCATGAGCCGATGCCCCAGCTGCGCCGACAAGACCCTGGAACCGATCCGTCTGGGCGAATCCGACCTGCCGGCCATGGGCTGTGACAGCTGCGGCGGCGCGCTGCTGTCGCTGGTCAGTTATCGCGACTGGCGCGACCGCACCGGCGCGGATGGCAGCGACACCGGCGACATCGAAGCCACGGCGCAGAGTGTTGTCAGCGACACGCAAAGTGCGCTGCGTTGCCCCAAATGCAGCGCATTCATGACCAAGTACCGCTTCAGCACCGAAGCGCGCAACCAGATCGATCTGTGCGGTCACTGTGATGAGGTGTGGCTGGATCATGGTGAATGGGAATTGCTTGGGCGCTTTGCCGGCAGCACCCAGCTTGCCGCGGTGTTCACCCGCCCCTGGCAGCACCGCTTGCGCAGCGAAGAAGCCCGCCAGCGTGCTGAAACGCGTTGGCGCGACACCTTGGGCGCCGACTACGACAGGGCGCGAGAACTGCGCACTTGGCTCGCAAGCCATCCGAAGGGCAAGGAACTGATGGCTTACCTTTATCTGTCGCAGACCGAGAAAGGCTGACGCGCAGCCGGGCCGTGCTGGCCCGCCCTGGGGATGAATCAGGCAACCCGCCGGCCGCCCTCGCTGTGTTCGCGTGGCCGATTGAGCTACCCGAACCCGAAACAGTCACGGGTCGATCACAGTCTGATCGCGCGGGGGTTCCGTTCTTCGCCACAGACGGTCAAGATCGTCGCACACTTTCGCGCTGGCAGGGACCATGCAAACGCCGTTGCCGCCAAACACCCGCGACACCAGCAATGCGGCGCCCGCAATGTTGAGCGCGTCCGAGCCCTTTGGTCGCGCCGCTCTGGGCAATGCGCCATATCACTCCACCATGGTTCGACCTGGCTCGCGCTCTGCGCGTTGGCTGACGGCCGCGGCGCTGCTTGGCCTGCTGATTGCCATCGCCGCTTCACTACTGATCGCCGCCTCGCTGGCCCTGCAGGCAGGCGCCACGGCTTATATCGTAGGGGAGGGCCACTGGTCCAAGGCGCAGCAGGACGCGGTTCAACACATCTATCGCTATTCGATGCATGGCGATACGGCGACGCTGGAAAAGGCGCGCGCCGCGTTGAGCGTGCCCTTGGGCGATCACACCGCCCGACTGGCGATGGAGCAGGATCCGATCGACATGGATCGCGCTTTCGCAGGGCTGCTGGCGGGACGCAATGATCCACGCGACATTCCCGGCATGATCCGGATGTTTCGCTATCTGCATTCGGCGCCCTACTTTCGCGAGGCAGTCTCGCTGTGGCGCAGGGCCGACGTGCATATCCTGGAACTGACCAGCATCGTCGATTCAATGCAGCAACTCTGGGCGGCCAACGCAGCACCGTCTGCTGAAATGACCGCCCTGCGCCGGCAATCCCAGGAGAAAGGTGAACTGCTGCAGCCGCTCGCAATCGAGTTTTCCCGCACCATGGTGGAAGGCTCGCGCTGGTTGCGCAGCCTCCTGATCATTGTTAACGCCATCGCCTTCCTGATGATGGCGGCGCTGGCAGTGGCCCTGATGAGCTGGATGGGACGACGCATCCGTGACTCGGAAAGTCATTTCCGAACGGCGTTCCGACAGGCGGGCGTCGGCATGGCCAAGCTTGGGCAGGACGGCAGCTTCATCGAAGTCAACGACACGCTGTGCACCATGCTGGGGCGCAGTCACCTGGAGCTTCGTGGCCTGAAGCTTTCGGATGTGCTGCATCACGACGATATCGGTGTGATGCAGGAGGTGGGGAGGCATGCTGCAGCCGACGCGGACAGCTACTGCGCCCTGCCGGTCGAGATCCGCCTGATGCGCGAGGGCCGCGAATCGATCTGGGCAAGGGCAACGGTTTCTGACATCCAGATCGGCAGCGAGACGGCCGCGCAGAACCTGCTGATTGTCGAGGACGTATCCGAAGCTCGCCGGCTGGCACAGGAAGTCATCTACCAGGCCAGCCACGACGCACTGACTGGCCTGATCAATCGACGCGAAATCGAGATCCGCCTCGAGCAGCTGTTAAAGGACGCGCGGGTGAAGGGCAGCAATCACGCGCTCTGCTTCCTCGATCTCGACCAGTTCAAGATCGTCAACGATACCTGCGGACACAGCGCCGGGGATGAGCTGCTGAGGCGTCTGGCGCGCGAGCTTCCCGGACACCTGCGAACCCGCGATGCGCTGGGACGGCTGGGCGGCGACGAGTTCGCCGTGCTGCTTGATTCAACCCGCCCGGAAGGTGCGCTGCGAGCAGCAGAAAAGCTCCAACGCGCCCTGGCCGCCTTTGTCTTCCGCTGGGAGGGACGCAACTTCACCCTGACCGCGAGCATTGGCATCGTCGAGATCGATGCCATGGCGCCGGATGTCGGCTGGCTGCTGCGCGCCGCCGACACGGCGTGCTACCTGGCCAAGGAAGAAGGCCGTAACCGCATTCGGGTGTACGTCGAAAGCGACCAGGCCATGGCACGCCGACGCAGTGAAATGGAATGGGTCGGCGAACTGCGCCGGGCCCTGGACGAAGATCGGGTCAGCGTTTACGCACAACGCATCGAGTCCACGTCAGGAACCTCCGGTCTGCGTTTTGAGGCCCTGGTGCGCCTGGTCGATGCCGCGGGAAGGCTGCGCAATCCAGCCGAATTCCTGCCTGCAGCAGAACGATACGGCCAGGCCCTGGCACTTGATCGCCGCGTGCTGGAACTCACCCTGCTGCAGCTTGCGCGTCATCCGCAGAGCCTGGCGCAACTGGAACTGTGCCACATCAATGTATCGGCGCAGTCCATGGGCGACGAGGAATTCCGTCGCCAGGTGGCGGAATTGCTCGACACCAGCTCGGTAGCGGGAGAGAAGCTCTGCTTTGAACTGACCGAAACCGCTGCAATCGCCGACCTTCCCCACGCGCGCCGCTTCATCGAGGCGGTTCGCGCGCGCGGCTGCAAGGTGGCACTGGACGACTTCGGCAGTGGACTGTCGTCCTATGGGTACCTGAAGCAGCTGGACTTCGACATCCTCAAGATCGATGGCGTGTTCGTACGCGACATGCTCACCGACCCGGTCGACCAGGCCGTGGTGCGCTCGATCCGCGAGATCGGCAACGCGCTGGGCAAGCAGACCATTGCCGAATGGGTCGAGAACGCCGAGGTACGCCAGCTGCTGGCCGAAATCGGCGTGGATCTGGTGCAGGGGTTCGCCGTGCACGAGCCGTGTCCTCTTGCGGAACTGCTGGGTGAGATCGAGGTTTCGAAAACCAGTCAGGGTTCCGAAATAGAACCGTAGGGTGGGCCTTGACCCACCGAATGCCGAAGAACAAACGTAGGGTGGGCCTTGGCCGACCGAATGCGCGATTCCATGAAAGCACTACCGCCATCACGCCCCGCAGCGGTGGGCCGAGGCCCACCCTACGAGCAGCGCCGCAGCTGTGGCGCCCTCGCGCACGTTTACGGTTCTTACGCGAACGGATCCTGCAGCACGATGTTGGCATCACGGTCGGGGCCGGTAGACACCATGGCCAGCGGGCAACCCACGAGCTCTTCCAGCGAACGCAGATACGCGCGCGCCGCCGGCGGCAGCTTGCTGAATTCACGAATGCCATGCGTGGATTCGCTCCAGCCCGGGAACTCCAGGTAAACCGGTTCGCACTCGTCCCAGCCCGCCGCATCCAGCGGCGCGTACTCGGTTTCCTTGCCGCGGTAGCGATAGGCGATGCACATCTTCAGGCTGGGCAGGCCGTCGAGCACGTCGAGCTTGGTGATGCACAAGCCGGAGATCCCGTTGATGGCCACGGCGCGCTTCAGGGCCACCAGATCGATCCAGCCACAGCGTCGCGGCCGGCCCGTGGTGGCGCCGAACTCCGCGCCGCGTTTGCGGATGTCTTCACCCATCGCGTCGTTCAACTCGGTCGGGAACGGCCCACCACCCACGCGCGTGGCATACGCCTTGGCGATGCCAAGCACGTAGTCGATCGCATCGGCGCCCACGCCAGTGCCGGCCAGCGCGCCACCGATCGTGGTGTTCGATGAGGTGACATAGGGATAGGTGCCGTGATCGATGTCGAGCAGCGAACCCTGCGCGCCCTCGAACAGCACACGCTTGCCCGCGCGACGCAGCTCGTGCAACAGGCCGGCGACGTCGGTCTTCATCGGATCGACGTAATCGCCGAACGCCAAGGCCTCGTCCAGCACCGCCTGGTAGTCGACAGCATCGACACCGAGATATTTGGTCAGCACAAAGTTGTGGTAATCCATCACCCCGCGCAGCTTCTCGGCCAGCTCCTTGGGATAGGCAAGATCCGCCACCCGCACGCCGCGCCGCGCAACCTTGTCTTCGTAAGCCGGGCCGATACCGCGTCCTGTAGTACCGATGGCCTGGCCGCCGGCGGCCTTCTCGCGCGCCTGATCCAGGGCGATGTGGTACGGCATGATCAGGGGCGTGGCGGGGCTGATCTTGAGCCGCGAACGGACCTCGACGCCCTTGGCCTCCAGCTCGCCAATTTCCTTTTTCAGCGCCGCCGGCGACAGCACCACGCCATTGCCGATCAGGCACAGCGCGTCGTCGCGCAGGATGCCGGATGGAATCAGGTGCAACACCGTCTTCTCACCCTTGATCACCAGGGTGTGGCCAGCGTTGTGCCCGCCCTGGAAACGCACCACGGCGCCGATCTGCTCGGTCAGCAGGTCGACGATCTTGCCTTTGCCTTCGTCGCCCCACTGCGCACCCAACACCACTACTGATTGACCCATGACCTTCTACTCCGATTGGTTGTTTCGATTGGGGCGACGTCGGCGACTGAGCGCATTTGTAGGGCGGGTCTTGACCCGCCGCTGCAGCAACGGCGGGTCAAGACCCGCCCTACAACAACTCTATGCGCCTCGATGACGCCATTGCGCACCGATTGATTCAAGGCCCAGACGCAGCAAAGCCGGGGCATGCCCCGGCTTTTGCAGATTATCCTCCGATTCGTTGGCGATTGCAGCCCCGCAGATCCGGCCAACCCTCGTTCGAATGGCTACAAACGCACCAGCTGCAGCGAAACCAGCCCGACAATCACCATGATGCCGCCGTAGCGGCGCAGGGTGCGATCCTCGATCGACAGCATCTGTTCTGCGATGCGCTTCCAGGTACCCGGTGCGGCAAACAGCAGCAGGCCCTCCAACACCAGCACCAGGCATAGAGCCGCCAGCAAATCCTGCGGCATCAGCGACGGGGCGCTCCGCCCTGTTCCTCGAAGTAACGCAAGAAATCGGCATCCTTCTCCAGCACCAGGACCGACTGGCCATCCGCAAACGCGGCGCGGTAGGCCTCCAGGCTGCGGTGAAAGGCATAGAACTCGGCATCACGACCATAGGCCTTGGCATAGAGCTCGGCCGCCTTGGCATCGCCCTCACCACGCAGCAGCTGCGCATCACGCTCGGCCTCGGCGATGGTGACGGCGCGCTGGCGGTCGGCGTTCGAACGGATCGTCTCGGAGGCCTCCTGGCCTTCGGCGCGCAGCTCGTTGGCCACGCGCAGGCGCTCGGCGCGCATGCGGTCGAACACCGAGCCAATCACCAGGCTGTCTTCCGGCAGGTCGAGCCGCTTGATGCGTACATCAACCACTTCGATGCCCAGACTTTCCGTACCGCGATTCGCCACTTCAACGAAACGCTGCGCTAGATTGGCGCGCTCGCCGGACACCACGTCCTGCAAGGTGCGCTGGTTGAACTCGTTGCGGATTGCCTCGGTGACAATCGGGTTGAGCCGCGCCAGGGCCTGTCGCTCATCGCCATTGGTGGTCTGGTAGAAGCGCAGGACATCCTTGATCCGCCACTTCACGAAGAAGTCGACATTGACGTCCTTCTTCTCGCTGGTGAGATAGCGCTCAGGCTGCGAGTCGAGGGTCAGGATGCGTCGGTCGAACACCAGGGCGGTCTGCACGAAGGGCAGCTTGAAGTGCAGGCCGGGCTGGATATCGCTTTTCACCACGCGGCCGAACTGCGACAGGATCGCAACCTGACTCTCGCGCACCACGAAAACCGACATGCCGAGCAGCACAGCGATCAGGGCAAGAACTATCACGACGGGTCTCATCGGCGCGTCTCCGGACGGGTGGCGCGGGTGGTTGTGGTTCGCTGCTGCTGGGTGCGCTGTGCATCGCGCGCGGCTTCAGTCTGGGGCAACGCAGACGTTACGCCCGGCAGGCGGTCGAGCTGCGGATTGGCTTCGCCTTCCTTGCCAAGCGGCAAATAAAGCACGTTGCCGCCGTCACCCGCGTAGACCTTGCGATTGTCGGCCAGCACCTGCTGCATGGTCTCCAGATAGAGGCGCTTGCGCGTCACGTCTGGAGCCTTGCGATATTCATCCAGAAGCAAGGAGAAGCGCTGTGCATTACCGTCGGCGCGCGCAATGAGCGCTTCCCGGTAACCCTCGGCTTCGTTGCGGATTCGCGCCGCGTCACCGCGGGCTTCCGGCACGATACGGCTGGCGTAGGCCTCGGCTTCATCTTCGAATCGTTGCTTGTCCTCGCGCGCGCTGATCGCATCGTCGAAGGCTTCCCGCACTTCGGCCGGCGGGCGGGCGTTCTGCAGATTGAGGACGTTGACCACCAGGCCGGTGTTGTAGCTGTCCAGCGTGGTTTGCAGACGAGTGCGCGCTTCCGCAGCCAGTGCGGCGCGCTCACCGGTCAGCACCGTATCCATCATACTGCTGCCGATCACGTCGCGCACCGCGCTTTCAGCGGCCTGCTTGAGCGTGTCGTCGGGCTCGCGCGTCCCAAACAGGAAGGCGCGCGGATCGTTTGCCACGTACTGCACGTTGAACTCGATCTGCACGATGTTCTCGTCGCGGGTCAGCAACCGCAACTGGTCGGAAACGCTGCGCACCTGGGTAACGTCGACTTTGATGACCTGCTCGATCGGGCGCGGAAACTTGAAGTTCAGGCCCTGTGGCATGACCCGGTCGAACTTGCCGAAGCGCAGTACCACGCCGCGCTGGCGCTCGTCGATCTGCTGCCAACAGTCGAACACCAGCCAGGCAACGGCCAGACCAATGATGATCCAGCCCAGGCCGCCCGCACCGCTGCCGCCACGACCGCTGTCGGTGCCGCTGCCACCACCGCCGAACACGCGCCCAAGGTTGCCCTTCAGCTTGTTGAGGAAGGCTTCCACATCGGGGCCTTGATCACCGCCCTGGTTCCAGGGGTCCTTCTTGCCGCCGCCAGGCTCATTCCAGGCCATTTCAAAACGCTCCGGGTTTGTTGTATCGGGTAACCGTCGGTCGGCGCGCGCTTTCGCATCTCGACCAGGCGATTGGAAAATTGGGGAGGGAGCGTATGCGTGCGCTCATGAAATCGCCGACACGGGATTGTAGGAATCGTCTTCCAGCCCGGCAAGCAACTGCTCGCGCAGCAGATCGCCTTCCTTGCCTTCACCGGCGCAGATGCGCTCGGCCTGGATGCGCGGCAAGTCCAGATCCAGCTCCCAGCCGTGCTCGTCGCCCTGTTCGCTGCGCACCGCGCCCGATTCAAACAGTCGGGCGCGCAATCGCCCGGCGCTGGAGGGCAGGCGCACGGTGGCCTGCACCCGCTCTGTCGCAAACCGATGCGACAGTTCGTTCAACAACAGGTCGATGCCTGCACCACTCACCGCTGACACCCAGACCCGCGCACGACCGGGTTCTTCGATCGCGTCGAAACGCGCTGTCGCCCCCTCGATGCGATCGATCTTGTTCAACACCAGCAGCTGCGGAATTTCATCGGCACCGATCTCGGCCAGCACCGCATCGACCTGGGCGATGCGTTCTTCGCGCAGCGGGTCGGAGGCGTCGATCACGTGCAACAGCAGGTCGGCTTCGCGTGCCTCGGAAAGGGTCGAGCGGAACGCCGCCACCAGGTCGTGCGGCAGGTCGCGCACAAAACCGACGGTATCGGCGAGCAGCACTTCACCGCACTCCAGGCCGGGAATGCGCCGCACGGTCGGATCCAGGGTGGCAAACAACTGGTCCGCCACGAACACGTCGGCCGCGGTGAGCTTGTTGAACAGGGTCGACTTTCCGGCATTGGTGTAGCCCACCAGGGCGACGCGCGGCTTCTCGTTGCGCACCCGCGAACGGCGCATCTGGGCCTGCTGCACTTCGACTTTGGCCAGTCGTGCCTGCAGCATGTCGACCCGCTTGGAAAGCAGGCGACGGTCGGTTTCGAGCTGGGTTTCACCCGGGCCGCGCAGTCCGATTGCACCGCCACGCTGGCGCTCGAGATGGGTCCAGCCGCGCACCAGGCGCGTGGCCATGTGCTTGAGCTGGGCCAGTTCAACCTGCAGCTTGCCTTCGTGCGAGCGCGCGCGCAGCGCGAAGATGTCAAGAATCAGGCCGGTGCGGTCGACCACACGGCGGCCGAGCAACTTCTCCAGATTACGTTCCTGGACCGGGCTCAGGCTGCGGTTGATCAGCACCAGATCGGCGTCGTGAAGCTCGCAGAGCTGCTTTACTTCCTCGGCCTTGCCGGTGCCGATCAGCAGGGCGGGATTGGGCTTTTCAATCCGCGCGCCGATCGTCGCAAGGATCTGCGCACCGGCCGACCGTGCCAGCTCACTGAACTCGGCCAATGCTTCCGGATCTTCCTGGCCTGGCGCATAAGGCTGGATCAGCAGCGCACGATCACCCTTGCGGGAACGTTCGAACACGTCGCGCATCAGCTCCCGTCACCGTCTTGGGTTTCGTCATCCGCGCCGCCGGGTGGCGTCAGGCGCACATTGCGCGCCGGCACCACGGTGGAAATCGCGTGCTTGTAGACCATCTGGCTGACCGTGTTTCGCAGCAGCACCACGAACTGGTCGAACGACTCCACCGTGCCCTGCAGCTTGATGCCGTTGACCAGGTAAATTGACACCGGGATGCGCTCGCGGCGCAGCGCGTTCAGAAAAGGATCTTGCAGACTCTGGCCCTTGGACATAATGACTCTCCGCGCTTTGTGATTGTTGTTGTTGGGCGGGCGAAACACCTCGACCGGCAAGACGCCCTCCGGCGCCGCTTGTCCGAAATCGGGGCGGAACGTCGGTAATTCAAGCGCATCGTACACTGGGGGCTGTCGCATGACTGTGTGCTGGAGGTTGGCGTTCAGGCCAGCGGCGCTATACGCTTGACCCCGTAGGGTGGGCCTTGGCCCACCGCGGCGGCATCCATCGCGACCATTCCGGCATCACGCCCGGTGGGCCAAGGCCCACCCTACGCATTCCGCAGCATCGTAGGGCGGCATCCCATGCCGCCTTTTTTACGAGTTCCGCAGCAAAAACTCCGCCAAGGCCAGATCCGCCGGCGTGGTGATCTTGATGTTGTCCGCGGCACCTTGCACCAGCTGAGGAAACTCACCCAGGCGCTCGAAGGCCGAGGCTTCGTCGGTCACCTGCACGCCTTCACGCTGCGCAGTTTCCAGTGCGCGGACCAAATCGGCGCGGCGGAAAGCTTGTGGGGTGAGCGCGCGCCACAGGCCGGCACGCGGCACAGTGGCTGCGCTGCGGTCGAATTCGTCGGCTCGCTTCAATGTATCGGCCACTGGCGACCCCAGCAGCGCGCCGACCGGGTGTGCAACGGCCGTCGAAATCAGCCGCGACATATCCTCATGCTGCAAACAAGGCCGCGCTGCGTCATGCACCAGAACCAGATCCTGTGCAGCCACGTTGCCCGGCAAGGCGCGCAGTCCGGACAGCACCGAGTCGCTGCGTGATTCGCCGCCCACGGCTCGCAGCACCGGCTTGCCCTGCAGCTCGGTCCAGCCCGGCCAATGTTCATCATCAGCTGCCAGCACCACCATCAGGCCAGATATCGCCTGATGCCCTGCAAGCCGCGCCAAGGTCTGACCCAGCACAGTGCCATCACCCAAGCGCAGATACTGCTTGGGAAGCGCCGCGCCCATGCGCGCTCCCACGCCTGCTGCCGGCACGACCACCCAGGTCATTCGCGAGGCGGCCTGGGCGGCGGCGGATCGGTTTCGATCACGCGGTAAAAGATTTCGTCCGAGCGGGTCATGCCCAGCTCGGAGCGGGCTCGCTCCTCGACCGCATCCTCACCCTGTTTCAGGCCCTCCACTTCCGCTTCAAGAGCGGCGTTGCGCCGTCGCAGCTCTTCGTTTTCCAGTCGCTGTGCCTCAAGCGCCTGCTGCAAGCGATCGACATCGTCCAGCCCACCATTGCCCACGTGCAGGCGAATCTGCAACACGATCAGCAAAGCGATCAGCAGCAGGGCGAAAAGGCGGAACACAGCGCGCGATCCGTGTGATTCAGCCGCGGCTCCGCAGGTGCGGAAAGGCAGAGAAACCGGCATAGGTGGCCGCCGAGCCCAGCGCCTCCTCGATACGCAGAAGCTGGTTGTACTTGGCCACCCGGTCGCTTCGGCAAAGCGAGCCGGTCTTGATCTGGGTGGCCGAAGTGGCAACTGCAATGTCGGCAATCGTGGTGTCCTCGGTTTCACCCGAGCGATGGGATACCACCGCCGTGTATCCGGCGGCGTCGGCCATGGCGATGGCTTCGAGGGTCTCGGTGAGCGTGCCGATCTGGTTGACCTTGATCAGGATCGAATTGGCGATGCCCTTTTCGATACCCTCTCGGAAGATTTCCGGATTGGTGACGAACAGGTCGTCACCCACGAGCTGTACGCGCCCGCCCAGGACCTCGGTCTGGTGTTTCCAGCCGGCCCAGTCATCCTCGGCCTGGCCATCTTCAATGGTGATGATCGGGTACTGATCGACCCAGCGCTTCAGGTACTCGGTGAATTCCTCGGCGGTAAGTCGCTCGTTCTCGGAAGTGAGGTGATAGCGGCCGTCGCGGTAGAACTCCGAGCTGGCGACGTCCAGACCCAGCGAGACATCTTCACCGGCGGAGTAGCCCGCCTTGCGGATTGCCTCGAGGATCACTTCGATGGCTTCCTCGTTGGACTTGAGATCCGGTGCGAAGCCACCCTCGTCGCCGACCGCGGTGGACAGCCCGCGCCCACGCAGCACCGACTTCAGCGCATGGAAGATCTCCGCGCCGCAGCGCAGGGCTTCGGAAAAACTGGCAGCACCGACCGGCAGTACCATGAATTCCTGCATGTCGACATTGTTGTCGGCATGTGCACCGCCATTGATGATGTTCATCATCGGCACCGGCATGACGGCCTGGCGCTCTCCCAGCAGATGCCGCCAGAGCGGCAGGCCCTTGGAAGCCGCGATGGCGTGCGCGCTGGCCAGCGACACGCCGAGCAACGCATTGGCACCCAGCCGGGCCTTGTTGTCGCTGCCGTCCAGTGCGATCAGGCGGCGGTCCAACCCGGCCTGATCTGCTGCATCAAAGCCTTGCAGCGCCGCAGCCAGGGTTTCGTTGACGTTTGCCACCGCCTTGCGCACGCCCTTGCCCATATACCGCGTCTTGTCGCCATCGCGCAGCTCAACCGCCTCACGCGCGCCAGTCGACGCGCCGGACGGCACCGCGGCACGGCCCATGTGGCCCGAGCTGAGCGTGACTTCGGCTTCCAGAGTGGGATTGCCTCGCGAGTCGAGGATTTCGCGGGCGTGGATCTTGGTGATGGTGGTCATCGCGTCTTGCACGTCTCTAAGATTTCATCGGGGTTGAGACCAGCCAGCTTCAACAAATGACGAAGCAGACCAATCTTGAGGGCATGGTTGCCGTGAATCGGGACCGACAGTCGCTCATTTCGCCCAGGTTTGCAGTAGATGTGGTGACTGCCGGAGATGCGACGGCATAACCACCCGTGCTGCTCCGGTAGCTTGGCCAACTCCCTGCCGCTCAACGATCTCATACGGCAATATCGAGCACACGGTCGGTCGGATCCAGCGGCATGTCGGACAAGTCGACTGAGAGGCAGCCGTCCACTGCCTCGTAGAGATTGGTGAGAAGTTCATCAAACGTCTCGCCTTGGGTGGAGCAACCCGGATTCGCCGGCACCTCGGCCCAGAAGCCGCCGTCCTCGGCTTGGTGAATCACGACTTTAAGTTTCATTCCAGCTCCTCGAAACGGCCTTGTTTCACCACCCGATCAATCGCCATCAGCGTCTCCAGCAGGCGCGCCATCTTCGCCAGCGGCCAGGCATTGGGGCCATCGGAAAGCGCCTTTGACGGATCCGGATGGGTCTCCATGAACAGGCCAGCCACCCCAGCCGCGACTGCGGCGCGGGCCAGTACCGGCACGAATTCGCGCTGGCCGCCGCTCTTGCCATCGGCGCCACCCGGCAGCTGCACCGAATGCGTGGCGTCGAACACCACCGGGCAGCCGGTATCGCGCATCACCGACAGCGAGCGCATGTCAGAGACCAGATTGTTGTAACCGAAGCTGGCGCCGCGCTCGCAGACCATGATCTGCGTGTTGCCGGTGGCCAGTGCCTTGCTGGCGACGTGTTTCATTTCCCAAGGGCTGAGGAACTGGCCCTTCTTGACGTTGACCGGCAGACCGGCGCGCGCCACGTTCTGGATGAAATCGGTCTGGCGGCAGAGAAAGGCCGGCGTCTGCAACACATCCACGACTGCCGCAACTTCGTTCAACGGCGTGTATTCGTGCACATCGGTGAGCACCGGCACGCCGAGCTGGCGCTTCACTTCGCTCAGCACCTTCAGCCCTTCCTCTAGACCTGGCCCCCGAAAGCTGCCGGCCGAGGTGCGGTTGGCCTTGTCGAAACTGGACTTGAAGATGAACGGAATGCCAAGCCGTTCGGTTATCTCCTTCAGCTGGCCCGCGGTATCGAGCTGCAGCTGCAGGGATTCGATCACGCAGGGGCCGGCAATGAGGAAAAAAGGCTGATCGAGGCCGACGTCAAAACCGCAGAGTTTCATCACAGACATCCGTAGGTCAGCTAAATGCGCGCCCGCGCCGGAGCCGACGGGTTGTGGAAGTGTCGCGCGTCGGATCCGCGCCGGCTATCTGCCCCGCCATTCCCCACCGATCGACGGCGCTTGATCCGACCTACGGCGGCAAAGCCCGCTAGACCGTAGGTCGGCTCAAGCCGCGCAGCGGTGGAGCCGACGTGGGGCGGCGATTGGCAATGCCCAACGTCGGGTCCGCGCTGGCTATCTGCTCCGCCATTTCCGACCAATCGACGGCGCTTGATCCGACCTACGACTGCGCGGCCCAGCAATCGACGGCGCTTGCTCCGAGCTATGAAGGCGAACCCCAGATCCCGGTCGCGCTCAGGGTGCGCTCCTACACGTGATGTGCCTTCTCTCACGCCCGCACTTCCTTCAACAAGCGCCCGCCCGCCTTGTGTTCACGCGCGGCGCGCACGAATCCGATGAAAAGCGGGTGCCCATCGCGCGGCGTGCTGGTGAATTCGGGGTGGAACTGGCAGGCCACAAACCATGGGTGATCGCGCAGTTCGATGATCTCAACCAACAGGTCGTCCATCGACTTGCCGGCGATCACCAGGCCGGCGTCCTCCAGCTGCTGTCGGTAGCGGTTGTTGAACTCGTAGCGGTGCCGATGGCGCTCGGTGATCACGTCGGCACCGTACAGTTCGCGCGAACGCGTTCCAGCGCGCAGACGGCATTCCTGCGAACCCAGGCGCATGGTGCCGCCCAGGTCAGATGCCTCGTCACGCCGTTCCACTTCACCGCTGGACGTGCGCCATTCGGTGATCAGTCCGATCACCGGATGCGGTGTAGCGCGCTGGTTTTCGGTGCTGTTGGCGCCCGTCAACCCGGCCACATTGCGGGCGAATTCCACCACCGCCGCCTGCATGCCGTAACAAATACCGAAGTACGGCACGCCGCGGGTGCGCGCGTATTCGACCGCCTTGACCTTGCCCTGGAAGCCGCGGTCGCCGAAACCACCCGGCACCAGGATCGCGTCGTTGCCATCCAGCACTGACACGCCCTGGGCCTCGATCTGCTCGCTCTCCACCCAGTTCAACCGCACCTTGGTGCGCTGGCGCAGGCCGCCGTGCTTCAGGGCTTCGGCCAGCGACTTGTAGGCGTCGGCGTGATCCACGTACTTGCCAACGATGGCGATGCTGACCTCGTCCTGCGGATTGGCCTCGGCATCGACCACCGCCTGCCACTCCGACAGGTCGGCCGGCGGCAGATCCATGCGCAACTGGTCGACCACGATCTGATCGAGCCCCTGCGCGTGCAGCCACATCGGAATGCGATAGATGCTGTCCAGATCGACCGCCGAGATCACCGCGTTTTGCGGCACATTGGTGAACAGGGCGATCTTGCGGCGCTCGGATTCGGGAATTTCCTGCTCGGAACGGCACAACAGGATGTCGGCCTGGATGCCGATGGAGCGAAGCTCCTTGACCGAATGCTGGGTGGGCTTGGTCTTTATCTCGCCGGCGGCCTTGATGTAAGGCACAAGGGTGAGATGAATGAACACCGCCTTGCTGGGGCCGCGTTCGATGCGGATCTGACGGATCGCCTCCAGGAAGGGCAGCGATTCAATGTCGCCTACCGTACCGCCGATTTCCACGAGACCCACATCGAAGCCCTCGGTGGCAGCATCGATGCAGCGCTTGATCTCGTCGGTGATATGCGGAATCACCTGCACCGTGGCACCCAGATAGTCGCCGCGGCGCTCCTTGCGGATCACGTTTTCGTAGATGCGCCCGGTGGTGACCGAATTCTTGCGCGTCAGGCGAGTGCGCACGAAGCGCTCGTAGTGGCCAAGATCCAGGTCGGTTTCGGCGCCGTCGTCGGTGACGTACACCTCACCATGCTGGAACGGGCTCATCGTGCCCGGGTCGACGTTGATGTAGGGATCGAGCTTCATCATCGTCACCCGCAGACCGCGGGCTTCAAGGATAGAGGCAAGCGACGCAGCGGCAATGCCCTTGCCAAGCGAGGACACAACGCCGCCGGTGACGAAGATCAGGGGAGTCATGAGTGTGTGAGCTGCCGGAAAAGCGGAGTTTACCGGCTGGACGAAGCCGCCGCGAGCGGCGAACGTTCAGGCGCAGCAATGATCCCGTGCTGCCCGACCCCTTGCGGCGTCATGAGGAGCGCCCTGGCAGGCCGTTTTCTCTGCCGGACACCACATGGCGCAGCGTTCCGATTGAATCTCGCCGGACTGGGCCAAGCCAGTAGGAACCGCGTGGAGTGCGCGCTACGTGTGCTGTCGCACATTGCGGCTTTCAAGAGCCACCATTTACGCCCCAATTCAAGCCTGATCGCCGCTTTGCGACTCAGATCACCGCCGCCAGGCTGCGCGCTCGACGATTCCGATCCGTCGCCACCTCCCTCAAGCGCACGCAATTCACTACACTGTGGGGGTTACCTACCCCCGACCAGCGAGAGTGGCACCTGCGCCAATGACGGCACTGAAGACCGCCCTGATCGTCGACGACGAACGCGACATCCGCGAACTGCTGCTGCTGACCCTGGGCCGCATGGGTCTGCGCGTGGACACCGCCGCCGACATCGCTGCGGCACGCGCCCACCTGGCAGAGAACGCCTACGACCTGTGCTTCACCGATATGCGCCTGCCGGACGGTAGCGGCCAGGACCTGATCGAGTACATCTCCAAGGCCCACCCCGAAACACCGGTGGCCATGATTACCGCCTACGGCGACGTCAACGCCGCGGTACACGCGCTGAAGGCCGGGGCGTTTGACTTTGTCTCCAAGCCGGTCGATCTGGCGGTTCTCAGACGCCTGGTCCAGCACGCCCTGCAATTGGCCGAACAGCGCCGCGCCGAATCGGCATCGCCGTCGCCGGGCGGCGGCAAACTGCTGGGCGAATCGGCCTCGATGACCGAACTGCGCGCCACCATCACCAAGGTGGCCCGCAGCCAGGCACCGGTCTACATCAGCGGCGAATCCGGCGTTGGCAAGGAACTGGTCGCGCGCCTGATCCATGAGCAGGGCCCTCGCTCAGAGGGCAACTTTGTACCGGTCAACTGCGGCGCGATCCCCGCCGAATTGATGGAGAGCGAGTTTTTCGGGCATCGCAAGGGCAGCTTCACTGGCGCTCATGTCGACAAGGAAGGGCTGTTCCAGGCCGCCCATGGCGGCACGCTGTTCCTGGATGAGGTTGCCGAATTGCCGCTGCACATGCAGGTGAAGTTGCTTCGCGTGATCCAGGAGAAAACCGTCCGGCCGATTGGTGCCAACACCGAAATCCCGGTCGACGTGCGCATCCTGTCAGCCACGCACAAGAGTCTCGCCGACCTGGTCGCAGACGGCCGCTTCCGCCACGATCTCTACTACCGCATCAACGTCATCGAACTGGTGGTCCCGCCGCTGCGCGATCGTCGCGAAGACATCCCGCAGCTGGCCGAGCGCATCCTCAACCGGCTCGGCCACCAGGCCGGCATGAGCCGCGTCGAGCTCAGTGCCGAAGCCCTGGACAAGCTCTGTGGTTACAGCTTTCCGGGCAACGTTCGGGAACTTGAAAATATCCTTGAACGCGCCGTGGCCCTCTGCGAAGACGGCCGCATCACCCCGACGGACTTGCTGCTGCCACGCGTCGCCCCTGGCACCGTGCCCAGTGGCCCAGGCGAGGTAGCACCAGCACCCCTGCACGGCGGTGGCTACAGCAGTGCCGCCGATGGCGAAGCCCTGCCCGACTTCATCGAGCAGCTCGAGCGCGATGCCATCGTCAAGGCGCTGGAAGAATGCCGCTACAACAAGACCCGCGCCGCCGCCAAATTGGGCATCACGTTCAGGGCGCTGAGGTACAAGCTCAAGAAGTTGGGAATTGATTGAGTGATGCCCGTCCGCCTGTAGCGGCGGATCGCATCGCTGCTTGACTCGACAGACCCTTGGTTACCACTGCAGCGTCATGCGGGCCGGCCGTGCTTGCCGTGAATTCATTCTCGACCCCTTCACAAATTCCGCCTTTTGAATAAAATTGTGCCACTTGCATCCTGGCCGACCCGCGGTGACCGGCCAGCTTCGGGAGTGCTCTGAAGCCCAGGCTGCTGACGATCTACATGCCTGTCCCGCCTCCCGTAGCCAAAACCGCGCAGCTATCACGGTTGCCGGATCCCGGCCAAAGGAGGAACACCCATGTCCCGCTGGAAAGCCTTCGCCACCCACCTGCTCCTGTCAGTCCTGGCTCTTGGTGGAGTGTTGCTCGCACTGGTCTGGATCTGGTATCCGCCGCCCCTGTTTGCGGCTTCAGGCGTGCAGCAGTTCGTCTCGGTTTTCGTAGCAGTGGACATCGTCATAGGCCCCCTGCTCACCCTCCTCATCTTCAATAGAAAGGCAAGGCACCTGCTGCGCTTTGATCTGACCTGCATTGCCCTGCTGCAGCTGGCCGCGTTCCTTTATGGCCTGAACATCGTACGGGAGACGCGGCCGGTCTATCTGGTTGCAGCCGAAGGGCGCATCAGCATGGTGACCGCCAACATGCTGGACCCATCAGAACGCGAATTGGCCGCGCCCGCCTACCAGCAAGACCCCTGGTTCCGGACCGAGCTCGTCGCCGTGATCGAACCAGAAAACCCAGTGGAGTTCGGAGGGCGGCTGACGCACACCCTCAATTCCGGCTACCCGGCGCAATCCGTGCCGCGCTATTACGAGCCTTACGAACGGATCGCCCCACAGTTGCTGGAATCGGCGAAGCCTGCCCAGCAGTTGGCCGATTCCGGCGATGCCGCATCTGCCGAAGTCCAGCGCTTCCTTAGCAAGCACGGCAGGAGCATGGACTCAGTGGTATTTGTACCTTTTAGCGCGCCCGACCGCCCTCTATGTGCCGCCCTGGACTCGGCCAGTGGCGCTTTGATCGGGCTGCTCGACATTGACCCAAAAACGGCACTTTCTGACCAATAGCGACAGTTCGCTTGTGGGAAAGCGCGCGACACACCAGGCCTGTCTATAGCCTGCTGCCTTTACCATCAGTTCAGCGTTCCACAACAACATCAAGTGGTTTCTGCTGCAACCTGCGGACCGACTCAATCAGTTTGCGGATGGGTCCCGCCCGCTGGCATGAAAAATGCGGTCTCTCGGTGCGGAGTCATGAAGGACCGTCGACCAGTTCACATTTGCAGGATGCTGCTGGATTTCGCACTGAGTTCAGCAGCCCATGGGGCTGCGATTCCCTCGCCACCGAGAGCCAGTCGTCATGCGCAACGCCCAGAGCGGATTTACCCTCATCGAGCTGATGATCGTGGTGGCGATCATCAGCATCTTGGCGTCGATTGCTCTGCCCGCCTACCGCAATTACGTGGCGAGGGCCGACGTACTCAACGCGTTGGGAGGCTGTGCTGGCGAGAAGATCAAAATTGGCCATAACTGGTCGTACGGGCTAGTGGCCAATCAGGCCGAAATTTGTCAATCCGTCAGCTCCGACGTGCCGTGTTCGGCCCTGGGCGAGTTGACATGTGACTCGACCAGCGTGCGATCTCAGGTCACGCTCACACCCACATTTCCAGGCCCCGGCTCGTCCGACAAGGTAACCTGGGAATGCCGAGTGGTAACCTCAATTGGCGGTCTCTTCAATGGGCAGACCTGCGATTTGTAGAGAAGTACAGAGCTGCGAAGCTCGCGAGTGCAGGCGAGGCTCTGAAGCGACTCTGGCATCTTGAGCCGCAGTGGGACAAACTGCGGAAGACGGGCATCCACCGGGCTTGTCATATTCTGGTTGCCCTTGGGGTCTGGAACGAATCTGCCGCATGAAGCCAGCCTCGCAGCGTTCAACCATGGTCTCGATCATCCTTCCTGCCAAGAACGAGGAGTCGGGCCTCGCCAAGGTGCTTCCGACGATATTCCAACTGCATCCGGATGCAGAGGTGATCGTCGTCGATGACGGCTCCACCGATGCCACGGCAAGCGTCGCCAGTCGGCTTGGAGCCACGGTGATTTCCTCGCCCTACGCGATGGGAAACGGTGCTGCGGTGAAGAGAGGCGCGCGCGCCGCGACCGGTGATGTCCTGGTGTTCATGGATGCCGATGGCCAGCACGACCCGGCACACATTGCCGAGTTGTTGGAACAACTCGACAAGGGCTACGACATGGCGGTGGGGGCGCGTGACGTCCACGGCCAAGCCAGTGTTCAACGCGGGCTGGCCAATGCCTTCTACAATCGGCTCGCCAGCTGGATGACGGACCACCAGGTGCGTGACCTCACATCCGGCTTCCGGGCCGTACGTGCCAATCAGTTCCGCGAGTTCCTGCACCTGTTGCCAAATGGCTTCAGCTACCCGACTACCTGCACGATGGCATTTTTCCGAAGTGCGTATCCCGTGGTCTATGTGCCTATTCCGGTGCACAAGCGCATCGGTACCGCAAGCCACATCCGGCCCATAAAGGACGGGCTGCGCTTCTTGCTGATCATCTTCAAGATTGCCACTCTCTACTCTCCTTTGAAGCTTTTTGCACCGGTCGGCATGGGGTTCGGCATGGTCGGTTTGAGCTATTACGGCTACACGTTTGCCACGGCCGGGCGTTTTACCAACATGAGTTTGCTCCTGCTGAGTGCCGCGGTAATCGTGTTCCTGATTGGACTTGTCTCGGAGCAGATCACGTCGTTGGTCTACAGCAAGTCTGGCGATTGAGGATCTCCGTGTTTGCCGCATCAGGAAGTCAGGCAAGTGAATGCCGGAGTCGCGGAGGCTTTGCTTCGAACGCAGGTTGCAATGACTCGTCGTGCGCATGAAGATGGAAACTGCGCTGGTACTGATCACCACTTCGTTCCCGATTTCCGGTGACGGTAGTGAGGCAGCCGGCGGCTTTGTGGCAGATATCGCGGAAGCCTTGGCAGTACACCAGCCGGTTCGGGTGGTGGCGCCTGGACCCAGGCAAGCCAGCGAGTCCTGGTGCGAAGGCGTGGAAGTCTACCGTTTCGCTGCGCCCGAACGCCCCTTGTCAACGCTCAAGCCTTGGCGACCGGCCGATCTGTCCGCTCTGGCGCGCGTCCTGCGCTCTGGACTTGCTGCAGCGCGGAGCGCGGTGCAGGCGGGCCCGTGCTCCCATATCCTGGCGCTCTGGGCACTTCCATCTGGCCACTGGGCACGCCAGCTATCGAAGGAAACTGGTGTCCCTTATTCGGTCTGGACACTGGGCAGCGATATCTGGCAGCTCGGCCGTGTTCCGGTGATCCGCTCTCACCTCCGCCGTGTGCTACGAGACGCAAGGCATTGCTACTCGGATGGCCTGCAACTGGCCGACGACACAGCCCGCATTGGCGGTCGAGAGGTCAGCTTCCTGCCCAGCACACGCAGAATCCACACCCGACGCACACAGCCGCTGCGCCAGGCCCCTCCTTACCGTCTGCTGTTTCTCGGACGCTGGCACCCCAACAAGGGAATCGATCTGCTGCTCACCGCACTCGCGCTGCTGACTGACTCTGACTGGTCAAGAATTGAAACGGTACTTGTTTGCGGAGGAGGACCGATGCAATCGCTCGTGGAAGGGGCGGTTGCTCGACTGCAGTCGGAGGGTCGGCCAGTGCAGCTGCGTGGCTACCTGGCCAAAGCGGACGCCGAGAACGTCATTTCCCACAGCGACTTCCTTGTCATTCCTTCTCGCGTCGAGAGCATTCCCGTGGTGTTCTCGGACGCCATGAAACTGGGATGCCCCGTCATCAGCATGCCGGTTGGCGACCTCAAGGACCTGTTGACGCGCTGGCGCGTCGGCCTGCTTGCAGCTGAGGTAAACGCTTCTCAGTTGGCCATCACTATCTCGAACGCTCTGGTAACTGGAACCTGCCCTTTTGCGCAGGATATCCCGCTGGTGGCAAGGGCTTTCGACGAGCAAGAAATAGCAGCACGGCTCCTATCAGAGACAGGTCCGTGACTCCCGGATCCTGGACTGTAAGCAAGGAGCCAAGTACGGAGCAGCGCGAGTGGTGCCGAGCAGGCAGATGCTTGTTCGCAACCAGACACTGGGCGGATATCTTGTGCACCCTGCAAGCGACTCCGTCATTTGCCTGGAATCCAGCCCGACAGATCGGATTCGTCCTGCCGGTGTTTCGACGTCTTGGGCTGCCGATTGGCTTCCTGGGATTCCCGGTCACCGACCCCCAGCCGCATGGCGATGACGCAAGGGAGATTGCAGGCATTGCTGGGCTATCGATGATGCGTTCAAATCTCTCCTTCGCCACCGCTTGGGACCCCCTGGCTACAGCAGGCCTGCCTGAGATCTGGATCCAGAACCTTGCCAGTTGGCATCCTTCTGTCAACAGGAAGCTCAGCCGCGACATCGCGTTCGCAAGACGCGCCGGGACGGACACGCACATAACACTGGTCTGCAGCAACGCCGCGGCGTGCCACGCACTGTATGCCGCTGCCGTGACCCATCACCAAGGGCGGGCCAGATACAACAGGGACTACTTCGCGAAGCTTGCAGAAGTGGCAACAGTGACCGATGAACTGCAGTTTCGCTGCGCGGTAGCCTCGGATGGCGAGCTACTTGGATTCGCGGTTCTGGCCGTCAACGGCAAGACCGGCTACTACCTGCATGGCGCAGCATCAGCGTCCGGTAGGCGCCAAGGCATCAGCGACCTACTGCTGGACTCGATCATCAGCGCTGCGCAGAATGCCGGGTGCGAGCGGTTTACACTCATGGCCTCGCCGTGGGACCAGCCAGGATTGACCGCGTTCAAGCGCAAATGGGGCGACTCTGAAGGACTCGTGCTGACCTACGATTCTGGTTTTGGCATTCTGGGTGGAATCGCCGCAATGGCCGCTCGCTGGCAATCGCGATCCGCAAGATCGAACGCCAGCCAAACCCACGGCAACTACCGCCAACCACTCGGAATGCCATAGAAACAAATGAGTGCGACGTTGATCACTGAACTACCTGCCAGCACACCTACGAAGCGCCTGATCGACCTGTTGCAGGAGATTTGCGGAATCTACCGGCTTCGGTTGGCGTTCAGAGGAGGCCTGATCGCACTCTCAGCTTCGGTCAAATCGCCGTCGCGGCTGTCCGTGGGCAGGGACGTTCTCATCCAGAAGGGCAGCATCATTCACTGCGGTGGCAAGGCGTGGTCCGGTTTCCTCGGACACGTTCACCTGTCCGACGGCGTCCGGGTCGGGCCTTACTGCGTGATCTACGGGGCTGGTGGCGTGAATCTTGGCAGACACGTGCATTTGGGCCCGGGGGTGAAGATCATGTCGCAGTCGGGTCGTCATGACCAGGCGCGACTCAGTCGAAACCCCAATTTCAAGTTCGGGCGGGTAAACGTCGGCGAAGGCACCTGGATCGGCGCCGGGGCGGTACTGCTGGGAGATACCCACATCGGACGGTGTGTATCGATAGCCCCAAACTCAGTTGTATCAGGCACCGTTCCGGATTTTGCCGTCGTAGCGGGAAGCCCGGCCCGCATTGTTTTCATGAACACTCCCATAGGAGACTGCTGAATTGAATCATCTGCTTGATGAGTTTGTTGAGAAGCTGATCCGGGCGATTCCGATGCAGGCGCGGTCAATCGATGCAGCCCTTCGCGAACTGACTCCCGATGAGCTTTCCGGACTGCAGGCGTATGTTCTGTTCTGTACTTCCGAAGGAGTCAGCGTCGATGATCTGGTTACAGCTTACCAGACCATCACGCAAGATACGCTGACGGAACAGATTCATTTCAAGCGCGCCGGACACTATCGCCATTCCACATTCGCGGAAGTGGCCGAAACCGTCTATTTCAACCCCGCATACATGTCACGTTACATGTACGGACTTGCTCTGACCCTTTACCTGTGGCCAAACCACCGCCAGATGGCCAGGTTTTTCGAACGGTCAATTCAGCATCGGAAAGGCGATCGCTACCTGGAAATCGGCCCAGGTCATGGCGTATTTTTCCGGACAGCGATTCGCAAGAGCTCGTACCGTCACTACCTGGGGGTTGACATTAGTCCGACATCCCTTGAACTGACGCGCAGGCTGGTCGCGGCGGAGACCGACCTCACGGGGCTCTGGGATCTCCAGCTGGCAGACTTCCTGGAACAAGACGACCTGCAACCTGGCTTCGATGCGGTGGTGATGGGCGAAGTGCTGGAGCACGTCGAGACTCCGCTCGCGTTTCTGACTCGTATTCGCGAACTAGCCAAGCCCGGGGCCTTCATCTTTGTAACCACTGCGGTAAATGCCCCCGCGGTTGATCATATCTTTCTATTTTCGTCTGTGGATGATGTTGTTGCCCTGTGCCGGGCGGCGAGCCTCGAAGTCGTGGAGATCGAGGCTCCTCCGTATATGGGCTGCACGATGGAAGAGACTGTCAGATTGCGGTTGCCAATAAATGTTGCGCTGGTACTTGCTGCATGAAACCTCTTGCAGCCCTAAAACTGCATCACTTCGGACTTGCCGCGCGTCAACCCGAGCTCGCTGTGGCCTTCCTTTCTGCGCAGGGATTCCATTGCGGGACACCGATCATCGATCCGCTGCAGGACGTCGTATTGCGCTGGTGCGAGCGTCCCGACCACACGCCCGTGGAGATTGTCACCCCCAACTCCTCCGACGGACCCCTGAAGAACGTGCTCGCACTGGCCAGCACGAGCTTCTATCACCTGTGCTATGAGATTGACTGGTCTACTGACGAGTCGCTTGAAAAGATGCGGGTAGCCGGCCTGCGTGTTGTCACGCTGAGGGCTGCGTTGCCCGCTGTTCTGTTTGGGGGCCGTCACGTGAGCTTCCATATGGTGCAGGGGTTCGGGCTAATCGAACTACTGGAGTCTCGCGCCAGGGAACGATCAGCATCCGCGTGAACACCATGAAGGCCGTCATCCAGATAATTCGAAACTTCACCGCGGAACCCATGCAATTATGGCTGCGCCGCGAACTGCTGCAATCGGGCATCACCGTCGAATGTGAGTTCGGTGGCATAAGCACGGCAGCGGTGGAAATCGACGCGCTGCAGGTCCATGGCACAGGAACGGTTGCTTCCGGAGAGTGCAACACCGTCCGCCTCAATGTTCTGGCTCTGTGTCTGGAAACATCGGCTAGCGACTTTGGCCACGGCACCTGGAAAGCGGATGAAATCTGTCAACATCACCTGGACATGATTGGGCATGCCATCCAGCGATCCGCAGCTCCAATCGTCATCAACACCGTATTGCCGCCGCTGTTCGCCTCGGCCGGGCTGGGCGAAACACCGGGCGTCCCAACCCATGCCGCA
Organism: Lysobacterales bacterium; assembly: GCA_038257155.1. Classification (GTDB taxonomy): domain Bacteria; phylum Pseudomonadota; class Gammaproteobacteria; order Xanthomonadales; family Xanthomonadaceae; genus JANJTY01. Next base: position 69,723 of record JBBSJP010000003.1, read on the forward strand.
CGAATAGAAGCGCTGAATCAGGAGATACGCGCACTTGCGGCAAGTCATGCCGGGAAGGTGGTTCTGGTCGATTGGGCAGCACTCGCACGTCAGTTTGGAGAGCAGGGGACGTACGACTACCGCTTCTGGTTTTCCAGCGCTGCGCCCTTCGCGCAGCCCTTCCTGGCGCGCTACGCCGCTGCCATAGCAGCGGTCGTCCGTGCAATTTCAGGGAGGGCGCGAAAGCTGCTGGTACTTGATTGCGACCAGACAATATGGGGCGGGATACTGGGCGAAGTTGGAATCGATGGAATATGCCTTTCCAGCGACACATTGCCGGGAGCCTATTTCCACGCGTTTCATCGCACCATTCTGGATCTGGCAGCGCGCGGAGTGATCCTCGCCCTTTGCAGCAAGAACGAAGAGGCTGACGTCCTCGAGGTCCTTGACCGGCATCCGCACTGCCTGATCAAGCGCCAGCATGTGGCGGCATGGCGTATCGGGTGGCAAAGCAAGGACCGCAGCATAGTCGAGATATGCGAGGAGCTGAAGGTATCTCTCGACTCGGCTGTGTTTGTGGACGACAGTCCGCTCGAGTGCCAGATGGTTGCAGCCTCCCTTCCCGAGGTCCGGGTTCTGCAAACCCCGAAGCGACCTGAGGATATTGTTACATTCCTGCAGCGAAACTACCTGTTTGACACGCTGTTGGTGACAAACGACGACACTGCTCGAACAGCTTCCTACCAGGACAACAAAGCTCGCGAAGGCTTGCGGCGCGAGCTTGCCGACCTGTCCGACTACCGGAAACGGCTCGAAACTAGGATCAGGGTCGGGCAGGCGGCAAAGTCTGACCTTACACGCGTTGCCCAGCTTGTTCAGCGTACCAACCAATTCAACCTCACCACGCGCCGCCACACCCTTTTTGAACTGAGGACATTGCACGAGGATGCGGACGCTTTCATCGCAATCTGTGACGTCTCTGACCGCTTTGGCGATCTTGGCATAACTGGCGTGGCGATTGCTCGAAGATTGGACCCAACGACAGCGGCGCTTGACTCGCTGATGATCAGCTGCAGGGCCCTGGGCCGTGATGTGGAGCACGCCTTCTCCATCTGGCTGGTGAGAACGCTTGCAGACCAGTGGGGAGTAACCACCTTTCTGGCCGAGTACATTCGCAGCCCAAGAAACGAGCCGGCTGCAGGGTTCCTCGATCAGATCGGCTTTCTGCGCGAGCCGGAGAGCACCGAGCAGCACGTCCGATACCACCTTCACTGCGACACGGCCGCATCTAGCCGCTTTGAACCACCCGAATACATCAGTATCGAGGAGATCCCGGATGAATGAAAAACTGCGAGAGACAATGGCAGAAGTTCTGGTCGTGCCGCTTGACGAAATCGGTCCGGACACGAGCCCAGCCACGCGCCCGGAGTGGGATTCACTGCGGCACATGATGATGATCTTCGCCATTGAAGAAGCGTTTGGATTCAAGTTCGATGACGCAGAACTGCCCACGCTGTGCAGCCTGGGAGAAATAGAAAAGATAGTTGAGATGCACCTGGCAGGATCAGGTGCCGACGAGTAAGTCAGGCTTCGCCGGCTTCGGAAGGCCGAGGGACGAATCAGCTGCACAAGCAATTGGTTTTGCGCCTATGGGGGCGTCCGAGATGATTTGCTCAGGGAAATGAGGGCCATTCCGGTTGCAAAACAGACGGCGTCTACCGCCAGCTGCCAGCAGCGTGCAAGAAGCACCACCGAGAGAACCAGATCGACTGGCACGGCAGGTACCAGTACGATGCCCAGCCCAACGGAAGCTGCTTCCCGCGCACCGAGCCCGGCCGGAACTGGAACCGCCAGCATGCCTGCAGCAAACCCCAAGTAGAGTGTGGCAAGCACGGGGAAGAGGTGCTCGGAAGGAAGGGCCTCGCCCAGCGCCCCAAGAACCGACATTGAAGTAATCAGGTTCAAGCCAGTCAACATGGCGCTCATCAGCACCATGCCAGCTGCTGCGTGCCGGGGCGCAGAGTCCTCCACCACCACGACCTGATGTGAGCGCCGCAAGCGGCTGGGCAGGAATGCGGTCAGTCGGCTAGTGGGAACAAGTGCAATCAGCCCTCCTGCAACTGCAGCCGCCAACAGCAGGGGAATTGCCAGCAGCGGCTGACCCACAAGCAGGCACGCCAGTCCCAGGCCGGCCATTTGCACGATAGTGATTCCGGCCAGTTCAATGTTTGCGATCGCCGTGGCTGCCATGCCATGACCTGTGCCTGGGCCAAGGGCGAGCGATTGCAGAACCACCGACCAGATTTTCCCCGGCACATACTTCCCGGGCTGCGAGACAAGAAAGGCCGTTACTACTTTCCCAGTAGACAAACATGCACCTTGTTTGGCGAAGAGTCGGTGCAACATGACTCCCTGCACTGCTGTCAGAACCAGTCCGAGCAGCACAGCCGCGACCATCAGTGTTGCGTCAAGCCCGGATGCCAGATCCGCAAGAGTTGACCTTGACGCCCAGAACATCGCAAGCAAGGCTACCAGGCCCAGGGCGAGCAGAATCCAACGAGCAGCGCCAGAACTTGTCTGAGACACCTGATTCTCCACGCTCGCCCTGAATGTACTTAAGCTACGCGAATCAGACCGAAGCTAGGCTCGCAGAGACTGCCGCCATGATTCGCTCGCAATCTGGCTGCTCCAGTTTCGGAGAGAGTGGCAGGCTCACCGTCTGCTGACCCAACCGACGCGCGACGGGCCATTGTTCCGGCCGCCAACCGAAGCGCTCCTGGTAGTAGGGATGCTCCGGGACCGACAGGTAGTGCACTCCGGTCCCCACGCCTTCGCGGTGCATTCGACTCAGGAATTGGTCGCGGCTCAGACCGCAGCGATCACTGTCGATCATCACCGTATAGAGATGATAGGCGTGCCGAGTGTCTGACTCCGGCTCCGCCGGAAGTCCTATCGGCAACTTCGTCAATGTTTGCTGGTAGCCCTGCCATATCTCGCGTCTTCGCTCCCAGCTCCTTTCAACCCGCCCAAGTTGGTGGATACCGATGGCAGCCTGCAGATCCATCATGTTGTACTTGAAACCGGCCTCCGCAACTTGGTAGTGCTTGTAGCCTGAATCGCTGAAGCGATGCCATGCGTCCTTGCTCAGGCCGTGCAGCGCCAGCATCCTGGCTCGTGCAATTTCGGTTTCGCTGCGCCCGAGAATCATTCCGCCTTCGCCGGTGACCACATTCTTGGTCGCATAGAAGCTGAAGCAGCCGAAGTCACCGAAGGTGCCCGCCTTTCTGCCTCGATACTCGGTTTCGATGGCATGCGCGCAATCCTCGATTACCCGCAATTCATGCTTTTCGGCTATCGCCATGATGCGGTCCATTTCGCAGGATCTTCCAGCGAAATGAACCGGAAGAATCGCCCGCGTCCGCGGCGTGATGGCAGCCTCGATCGCATTGGGATCGATACACTGAGTTAAAGGATCGACATCTGCCAGCACCGGGGTGAGGCCGGCATGAATGATGGCGTTGACCGTCGCGCAGAATGTCAATGGTGTGGTGATTACCTCTGAACCAGGCTCGAGGCCCGCAGCCAGCATGCTCACATGCAAGGCTGCCGTGCATGAGTTGACCGCGGCCACCTGCGTCGGCGAGGCTCTCTTGTAAGCGGCAAAATCCGCCTCGAAACGGGCTACGCGCGGACCGGTGCCAAGCCATCCAGACTTGAGACAGGCGACCACCTCGTCAATTTCTTCGGTTCCAATCAGTGGACTACCGAAGATCAAGTAATCATTCATGTTCAACGCCGCTCGGGACAGGGTCGGAGTATCTATTGCCCGGCAGCCAGCAGTTGCTCAACTGGGCAATGGCGGGACCGTGGAAATGGCGGAGATTCAATTCGCCCCCGGGTTCGCTGCACTCTGCTTTAACGTATCAATTTCCTGCGTTGCTCGTTTGACGGCTTCCCGAGCCTGCTGTGAATGCGCTTCCGCCAAGAGACCAGCCTCGGCGATGACCTGCTCGGCGGCTGAAAACTGGCGGTCGCGCGCGAGCATCAGGGCAAGCATCGCGCCGTACTCGGGATTTCTTGCCTCTTGCCACGCCGCGTCTGAAACCCGGATTGCATCATCTTGCAGACCTGCCTGGGAAAATGCCCGACCCGCAAGAGCAAGAAAGAACGGCCTGGGAAAGTATCTCTGGTCCTTGGGCTGCGCACGCGCAACAATTTCTTCCAGCGCCGCACCTATCGCCGCCGCAGGGGGCGACGGGCAATTTCCTACCACGTGCGCGTCAAGCTGCTGCACGGCATTCATATCGGAGCCCGTGAGGAATGTGGGAAAGCTCCTGACCGAATCGTTCAGATCATTGATCGATCCGGTGCCGCGCGTCAGGCAGTCCAGCACGATCCGGTGCATGTAGCCTAGCGAGTGGGACCGCGGGTCATTGGAGGCGATCATCCGCTCTACTGATGCACGCGCCACCACGGCGCTGTCGCGCCGAAGCGCCACATCGAACGCGGCTGCATTGGCGCGGTAGGAGTTAGGCCTGGCTTCGGCGGTCATTGCCAAAAGCACCAGCTCGTCTCCCCAGGCAGAGGCGCGTAGTCCGGTGGATACGGCCAGCAAGACCAGATAGAAGCCCGCAAGCCAGGGAACCACGGTCTGTAGCTTGGCACCACGCCCAACCAGGTAATCCACGAGGGCTGACCCGGCGCCATACAAGGCTATGTAGAGCCCCACACTCGGCAGATAATTTCGATGCTCAAAATACAGCTCCAGAGGCAGAATGGTGGATTCCACCGCATGCCCGCCGAGGAACATCAACCAGCCGGCTAGTATCAGCGGCGTTTTCCCGCGCATCATGAAGGCCGCGACCGTGATTGCCACTAGCAGCAATAGCGCCAGTGCGGTTGTCGGCGGCGCGAACAGGCCGCGGGATATCGGATAGTCGTCGGCAAACAGTCCGGAGCCCTGCCCCGCCGGAACAATTGCCAAGTGCGCGTAGTCCACCAGCGCCTGGATCTGGGTATACAGGCGCTCGGACATGCTGAATTCTCGTGAGCCGTAGGCGCCAAAGAGGGAGTCAGGCTGGACCCATGCAAGCGCCACGAATGCCACTAATGCAATCAATCCCGCTGCCGCGGCCAGCACCCGGAACCACATCGCACGAGAGTAATCGCGACCCCAGAAGGCAATGTAAATTCCGCCGGCCATCAACGGCGCCACTGCCGCGTTCTCCTTGGCCAGTAGCCCCATACCAATCAACACGGGAAACACCAGGAAGATCAGGATTCGCGCACGTCCTGGCACAGCATCCCACCGCGCGAGTCCGGCAGTGAATGCGACTAGACCCAAGGTGACCAGCAGCATTGAAAGCTGCGCCATGCGCTGCACCGGGTACAGCACGGTGGTGACCTGCGAGGAATGCAGCATCCACGTCGCTGCCACAAGCAAGGCGAAGACCGCCGCGCGCTGGACATTGGCTCGCTCGAACATCGCAAGGCGAAACGCCAGCCAACCCACAGCAAGCCCTGCAGCAGCGTGGATCAGGCTATTGCCGGCCTTGTATGACCAGGGCGACACACCCGCGATGGCGGCGTTGAGGACAAAGGACCCCATCGCCAAAGGGCGCCCCGTTGGCCCCGAGCGGTTGCCAAATATCGCCTCCCAGAGCGGAATCGACCCTTCGCTCCAGTGGTCGATTGGTGCCAGATTGCCGAAGTCATCAAACAGGAAGGGGCCGTTCAAACCCAGGCTGTACAAGGCCAGAGTGAGAAAGACGAGTCCTGCCCAGAGACCCATGTATATCGTTGTTCGTCGCATCCTCAATGCGTCTCCCCATGTTCAACAGCCCGATCCTCGCCAAAGCCAGGATCGTGTCTGCGGCGAGGCTACAGCAATCTGGATGTCATCGGCTTGTGCCGTATTGCGTCACTTTGTGACTTTTGTGACACTTTCGGTCGCGAGCGCTTCCATGGGAATTCATGACGAGGCTCTCACCCTCCAGCACCGATGTGCGGCTGACCGTGGGTGGCACGGAAACTGCTAGGATGTTTCCCGCAGCTGAGCAGCAGGCCGAGGCACATGGACTGAAGCTGGTAGCCCTGGGCGGGCTGCACTTTCGAAATTACCACTCTAGAGGGGATTCCCTGATGAACATGAACAACCAGAAAGGCTTTACGCTGATCGAACTGATGATCGTCGTTGCGATCATCGCCATCCTTGCCGCTATTGCTCTGCCGGCCTACCAGGATTACACCGCTCGCGCAGACGTAACCAACGCCATCGGCGGTCTGGCTGGCGAGAAGATCAAGGTCGGCGAGAACTATGGTGTCGGCGCGGCCAACCTGTGCAGCTCGGTGGCCACCAACGCAGGCACCACCTGCGCTGCCGGTATTCTGACCGGCTTCTCGACCAGCGCTCGCTCGGACGTCACTCTGACTCCCCTCTTCCCGGCGGTGGTTGGCGACAAGATCACCTGGAGTTGTGTTGTCAACAGCTCGATCGGTGGTCGCTACACGGGCGCGGTTTGCACCAACGGCCTGTAATGCGCTTCACATCCACTGCCCAATAGGGCAATTGGACACGTGTCACGAAGCCCCGCCCTGTGCGGGGCTTCGTTTTTTGCGCTCTTCCCGGCCTGCACAGAGCCGGGCGCATGAGGTACAGTCCCACGAATTCCAGCGCAAGGCATAGGGAACCAGCCCATGAACTCGCCGCCCAGTGGCAATCTAATCGGTATCACCGGCATCGCAAGGCGCCTGGCGCTGGACGGCGTGCTGGCCGAACCCGATGCGCGCCGCGCCATGGAAGAGTCGGCCAAGGAGAAGAAGCCGCTTGCCATCTGGCTGCGCGACAACCGCCTTGCGACCTCCGCGAACATCGCCGCGGCCAATGCGCAGGAGTTCGGCATCCCGCTGTTTGATGCCAGCGCGCTGGACATCAAGCAGTCGGCCATCAAGCTGATCAACGAAGACCTGATCCAGAAGCACAAGGCCATGCCGCTGTTCAAGCGCGGCAACCGCCTTTACGTCGGCATCGCAGACCCGACCAACACCCGCGCCCTGGACGAAATCAAGTTCCAGGCCAACCTGACAGTCGAGCCGATCCTGGTCGATCAGGACCAACTGGAGAGGGTCATCGACCAAGCCCTGGCCCAGGCCAGTGCTTTTGAAGACGCGATGGATGATGCCGAGGGCCTGGAAAACCTTGAGACGGACGCTGGTGACGATGAACCCAACGATTCGGGCTCCGTCGACAGCAAAGGCGACGACACGCCGGTGGTGCGCTTTGTAAACAAGGTGCTGCTTGATGCAGTTAAGCGCGGCGCTTCCGATATCCATTTCGAGCCCTACGAGAATGAGTACCGCGTACGCACGCGCCTGGACGGCGTGTTGCGCATCATGGCCAAGGCGCCGGTGAAGCTCTCCCCGCGCATTTCCGCCCGCATCAAAGTCATGGCCCAGCTGGATATCGCGGAAAAGCGAGTACCGCAGGACGGTCGTATCAAGCTCAACATCAGCAAGACCAAGCAGATGGACTTCCGCGTATCCACCTGCCCGACCCTGTTCGGCGAGAAAGTGGTGATGCGACTGCTGGACGGCAGCGCGGCGAAGTTGGGCATCGACATGCTGGGCTACGAGCCAGAGCAGAAGAAGCTCTATCTTGATGCGCTGTCCAAGCCCTACGGCATGATCCTGGTCACCGGGCCCACAGGCTCCGGCAAGACCGTGTCGCTGTATACCGGCCTGAACATCCTAAACACTGAAGAGCGCAACATCAGCACTGCCGAGGATCCGGTCGAGATCCGCGTGCCTGGCATCAACCAGGTCCAGATGAATGTGAAGAAGGGCATGACGTTCGCCGTGGCCCTGCGCAGCTTCCTGCGCCAGGACCCGGACGTGATCATGGTGGGCGAGATTCGCGACCTGGAAACCGCCGAAATCGCGGTCAAAGCCGCGCAGACCGGCCATATGGTGCTATCCACCCTACACACCAATGACGCACCGCAGACCGTGTCGCGCCTGATGAACATGGGCATCGCGCCCTTCAACATCACCTCCTCGGTGACCCTGGTAATTGCCCAGCGCCTGGCGCGCCGCTTGCACGCCTGCAAGCGTGAGGTCAAACTGCCGGACAACGCGTTGCTGGCGGAAGGCTTCACGCCGGAAGACCTGAAATCGGGCTTCAAGCTTTTCGAGGCGGTAGGCTGCGATGACTGCAACGACGGCTTCAAGGGGAGAGTGGGTATTTACCAGGTGATGCCAATGAGCGAGAAAGTGCAGCGCATCGTGCTTGAGGGCGGCAACGCCCTGCAGATTGCCGAAGCCGCCGAAGCCGATGGCGTGGATGATCTGCGCCGTTCCGCCCTGGTCAAGGTCATGCACGGCGTCACCAGCCTTGCCGAAATCAACCGCGTTACCAAGGACTAAGCCATGGCCGCGACTGCCACTGCCAGCAAGACCACGCCACGCGGGACCGGACTTGAGCCCTTCATGTGGGAAGGGAAGGACAAGCGCGGCCAGGTGATGAAGGGCGAGACGCTCGCCAAGAATGCCAACCTGCTAAAAGCCGAACTGCGCAAGCAGGGCATCACCCCCACGGTAGTCAAGACCAAGCCCAAGCCCCTGTTCGGCCAGGCCGGCAAAGCGATCTCGGGCCAGGACATAGCCCTGTTCGCCCGCATGCTTGCGGTGATGATGAAGTCCGGCGTGCCGCTGGTGCAGTCCATGGACATCATTGCCGCCGGCCAGAAGAACCCGCGCATGCGCACGGTCATTGAGGACTTGCGCGACTCGGTTTCCGGTGGCTCATCGCTGCATGAGGCACTCTCCAAGCACCCCGTGCTGTTTGACGAACTGTTCCTGAATCTGGTGCGCGCCGGCGAGACGGCCGGTGTGCTGGATACGGTGCTGGATACGATTGCGTCCTACAAGGAAAACATTGAAACACTGAAGGGCAAGATCAAGAAGGCCCTGTTCTATCCCGCGGCCGTGATCGCGGTGGCGATCCTGGTCAGCTCGATCCTGCTGATCTTCGTCGTGCCGCAGTTCGAGGAACTGTTCAAAAACTTTGGCGCCGATCTGCCCGCATTCACCCAGATGATAGTCACTGCCTCGGAGATCTTGCAGTCCTATTGGCCCATTATGTTGTTCGGAACTATCGGCATCGTTGTGGGCTTGAGTCAGGCGAAGCGACGCTCTCGCGCGTTTGCACACTTTCTTGATAGAGCGATCCTGAAGATTCCGGTGATCGGCCAGATCATGCACAACTCGGCAATCGCGCGCTTCGCTCGAACCCTGGCGGTGAGCTTCCGCGCTGGTGTGCCGCTGGTTGATGCGCTCGACACGGTTTCGGGAGCTACCGGCAACATCGTTTACGCCAACGCGGTGATTCGTGTTCGGGATGACGTCTCGGTCGGCTACCAACTGAACACCGCGATGCGCCAGGTGGGACTCTTTCCGGTCATGGTGGTGCAGATGACCGCCATCGGCGAGGAAGCGGGCTCGCTCGACACCATGCTGATCAAGGTGGCCGAGTACTACGAGCAGGAAGTCAACAATGCAGTCGACGCCTTGTCCAGCTTGCTGGAACCCATGATCATGGTGGTGCTGGGCGTGCTGATTGGCGGCATGGTGATCGGCATGTACCTGCCCATCTTCAAGCTTGCCGCTGTTGTCTGATTTGCTGGAACTGTTCTTTGCCTCAAAGGCGCTGGCTTCGGCCGGCGCCTTTGCGTTTGGGCTGCTGATCGGCAGCTTTTTGAACGTGGTAATCCTGCGCTTGCCGGCCCGCATGGAGTGGCAATGGAAGCGCGACTGCCGTGAGATGCTGGAGCTGGCTGTAGAACCAAGTGAGGCACCGCCGGGCATTGTCGTGCGCGGCTCGCACTGCCCCAAGTGCCAACACAATCTGGCCTGGTGGGAGAACGTTCCGCTAATCAGTTTTCTTGCCCTGCGCGGGCGCTGCCGCGGCTGCGGCACGGCGATCTCCTGGCAGTACCCTTTGGTTGAATTGCTGACTGGCTTGCTGTTTGCTGCCGTTATCTGGCAGTTCGGCCCAACCTGGCAGGGTGCCGCCGGCCTGGTTTTCACGGGCATGCTGGTTGCCGCTTCCGGCATCGACCTGCGCACCACGCTATTGCCTGACGATCTCACTTATCCCCTGCTCTGGTTGGGCCTGCTGATTTCCCTCGTTCCATTGTTCGCCGAGCCGCAGCAGGCCATCATCGGTGCCGCCATCGGCTACATGGTGCTGTGGAGCGTCTACTGGGGATTCAAACTGCTCACCGGCAAGGAGGGCATGGGCTATGGCGACTTCAAGTTGCTCGCCGCCCTGGGCGCCTGGTGCGGCGCGGCCGGTATCGTACCCATCCTGCTGTTGTCAGCGCTTTCCGGCGCAGTGATTGGCAGTACCTGGCTGCTGATTCAGGGTCGTGATCGTGCCACGCAGATTCCGTTCGGGCCATACCTGGCAGTAGCGGGCTGGATCCAGTTCATGTGGGGTGAGGCACTGTTGGGGTGGTATTGGCACACGATGGGCTTGGGCTAATCGCTTCGTAGGCTGGGCCTTGGCCCACCATTTCGAGGTGCTTGATACGCATATTCCCGCGGTATGCGGAGCATCCGGCTCGCCCGCGGCGGGCCAAGCTCCCCGATCAAAATTCCGCAACGCGGCGAGGTCTCGGTGGGCCAAGGCCCACCCTACGAAACAATTACAGCTATCTACTCACCGCCGCGATCAAGCGCGACGGGCGCACAGGCCCAGTCGGGCGAAAGCTCTCCTCGCCGAATGAAGCGATGAATCGACGAATGCGGCCAATCGCTTGGGCGTGCGACCAGACCGCGCTTCACAGGGTTCATGTGGATGTAATCAACATGCGCAGCCAGGTCCCTCTCGTCGCGAAGCTGTCGCTCCCAAAACCTGCGTTGCCAGACTCCCCGCTCGCGCTTTCTGTAGCGTGAAGCCGAAACGCGTTCGTCATTCAGTGGGAGGCTGCGGCTAAAAAGTGCCTTGATGTGCCGCCAGCGAACCGCGTTGTCAGGATCGTCGATTGGCAGGCGCCAAATGCAGTGGAGGTGATCGGGCAGCACCACCGCAGCGATGACCTCGCAGGGCCGCTGCGAGAGTGCCTGAAGAAATGCCAATCGCAGCGAATCAACATGGTCGGTAAGCAGGGTGCGGCTTCGATTTCGAAGCACGAGGGTGAAGAAGCAGGTGCTTCCGGGCACCCAGACGCGGTGATAGTTCGGCATGCATCCAGCATGGCCCTTGGCAATAGCCGGTGGAATCGGAGATTTGTGCCTCGTTGGGTAGGAGATTTCCTACAGCGCAGCTCCGTAGGGTGGGCCTTGGCCCACCGAGGGCAAGCCAAAAGTACGCAACGGCGCCATGCCTTCGGTGGGCCATGGCCCACCCTACCGGTGGCCACTTTCATGTCACCCCTTGACCCTCTCGCCCTGCCCGCGCATCCTCGCCGGCTCGCTCCACTGGCAGAAACCCGCTGCGCATGAATACCCGTTACAACGCTGAAGACATCGAGGTCCTTTCCGGTCTTGACCCGGTCAAGCGCCGGCCTGGGATGTACACCGACACCACGCGGCCGAACCATCTGGCGCAGGAGGTGATCGACAATGGTGTAGACGAAGCCTTGGCCGGGCATGCCAAGCGCATCGAAGTGACGCTGTATGCCGACGGAAGCTGCGAGGTCTCCGACGATGGCCGCGGCATGCCGGTGGATATCCATCCGGAGGAGAAGATCCCCGGCGTCGAACTGATTCTCACGCGCCTGCATGCAGGCGGCAAGTTCAGCGGCAAGAACTACACGTTCTCGGGCGGTCTGCACGGCGTTGGCGTCAGCGTGGTGAATGCGCTATCGAAGCGCGTCGATGTGTACATCAAGCGCGACGGCAGCGAGTACCGGCAGAGCTTCGCCGACGGCTTCCCGGCGTCGGCGCTGGAGAACATCGGCACGGTCGGCAAGCGCAACACCGGAACGCGGCTGCGCTTCTGGGCCGATCCGAAATACTTCGACACGTCCAAGTACGCGCTGCGCCCGCTGAAGCATCTGCTGCGCGCCAAGGCGGTGCTCTGCCCGGGACTGACCGTCACGTTCTACGACGAGGCCACTGCCGACCGCGCCGAATGGCATTACGCCGATGGGCTGGCCGACTACCTGCGCGGCGAACTCAGCGAACGCGAGCTGCTGCCGCCAGCGCTGTTCATCGGCCGGCTTGCCAAGGACACCGAGCAGGTTGACTGGGCACTGGCCTGGGTGCCGGAAGGCGAACTGGTGCAGGAGAGCTACGTCAACCTGATCCCCACCGCGCAGGGCGGCACGCATGTGAACGGCCTGCGCTCGGGACTGACCGATGCGCTGCGCGAGTTCTGTGATTTCCGCAACCTGCTGCCGCGTGGCGTGAAGCTGGCGCCGGAAGATGTCTGGGATCGCATCGGCTACGTGCTCAGCATGAAGATGACCGATCCGCAGTTCTCCGGACAGACCAAAGAGCGTCTCTCTTCGCGCCAGGCGGCAGCCTTCATCGAGAATGCGGTTCACGATGCGTTCTCGCTGTGGCTGAACCAGCATGTCGAAATGGGCGAACGCATTGCGCAGCTGGCAATCGATCGCGCCAGCGCGCGACTGAAGACAGAGAAACAGGTCGTTCGCAAGAAGATCACCCAAGGCCCTGCGCTGCCCGGCAAGCTGGCCGACTGCATCAGCCAGGACCTTTCGCGTACCGAGTTGTTCCTGGTCGAAGGCGACTCCGCCGGCGGCAGCGCCAAGCAGGCGCGCGACAAGGATTTCCAGGCCATCCTGCCGCTGCGCGGCAAGATCCTCAACACCTGGGAAGTCGAGAGCTCCGGCGTGCTGGCCTCGAACGAGGTACATGACCTGGCCGTGGCAATCGGCTGCGATCCGGGCAAGGACGACATCAGCGGGCTGCGTTACGGCAAGGTCATCATCCTGGCTGACGCCGACTCGGATGGCCTGCATATCGCCACGCTTTTGTCTGCGTTGTTCCTCAAGCATTTCCCGGCGCTGGTGCGTGCCGGAAACATCTTCGTGGCAATGCCGCCGCTGTTCCGCATCGATGTGGGCAAGCAGGTGTTCTACGCGCTGGACGAAGAAGAAAAGCGTCTGATGCTGGAGCGCATCGAGCGCGACAAGCTGAAGGGCCAGGTCAACGTGACGCGCTTCAAGGGCCTGGGCGAGATGAACCCGTCTCAGTTGCGCGAGTCAGCGATCCTGCCCGATACGCGTCGCCTGGTGCAGCTCACCATCGAGGACGAACCCGGCACCGATGCATTGATGGACATGCTGCTGGCGAAGAAGCGCGCCGGTGATCGCAAAAGCTGGCTGGAAGAGAAGGGGGATCTGGCTACGCTGGAGGTTTGAGGTTGGAGAAAAGGCAGCAGCATCATCGCTAGTGCGGGGCGCAACACTCAAACCCCGTTCGTGGTGAGGAGCCGCCGAGGCGGCCGCGCGGAGATAGCAGGCGCGAAGCGCCTCGCAGACGCGGCAGCGGCCGAAGGCGCGAAGCGCCTCGCAGACGTGTAGCGGCCGAAGGCGCGAAGCGCCCCGCAGACGTGTAGCGGCCGACCGAGACGGCGTCTCGAACCATGTGGCTGGTGGTTCGAGACGCTATCTCGTTCGTCCGCTACGCGGACGCCTCGATAGCTCCTCACCACGAACGGTACATGGTGACCGTGGGCTCTGAGCCTTGCGCGCTAGCAACGCAACGCAGCCCCCAGCAAGCACTGCAACAACCCCTGCAGACGCTCCGCGCGCTCCGGCAGGTACTCAAAGCTGACCTCATCCATGTAGGTGCGTTGCGAAATTTCCAGCTGCACAGCGTCAATTCCTTGCTCTGGACTGCCGTAGTTGCGAGTGATGTAGCCGCCCTTGAAGCGGCCATTGACCACCCAGTCGTAGTCCGTCTGTGATGCGAGCGCGGCTTGCAATGCGTCCTGACGCGCTGAGCCACAACTTGCTCCGGCAGCCGTTCCCAGATTCAGGTCAGGCAGTCGCCCTTCAAACAGGAACGGGCATTCACCGCGGATCGAGTGGGCTTCCCACAGCAGCACCCCGCCATGCTTTGCGCGCAGTCGCTGCACCTCTTCCGCGAGTGCTTCGTGGTAAGGGCGCCAGTAGCGCTCGACCCGCTCTGCCACTTCAGCTGCGGAGGGTTCGTCCCCGGGCCGATACACGGGCCCGCCATCAAATCGCCTGGTCGGACACAGCCCTGTCGTGTTCTGCCCCGGATACAGCGATGTGTCGTCCGGCGGCCGGTTCAGATCCACCACGTAGCGCGAATAGCGTGGCCGCAACACGGAGGCGCCCATGGCTTGCGCAAAGCCGTAGAGGCGCGAGATGTGCCAGTCGGTGTCCGGCACGCGCTGTGCCTCGGGCGTGAGGCGCTCGGCCATGCCAGGCGGCAGTTCGCTGCCGTCATGCGGTTGACTGATCAGCAGCGGCAGGTGGCCGCGCAGCAGTTCGAATGTGTGCACGTCCTATCCTCAAACACGCTGCCCAGAAACCTCAACCATGACTGCACCAATCAACCGTTGTCCGTTCGCACTGAGCGTAGCCGGCCAACGGCCGGCGAAGTCGAAGTGCCTGCCGCAAGTCCTTCGACTTCGGCCCTTCGGGCCTACGCTCAGGACGAACGGAGCTGGGGACGCCACGGCTCAGTGGCACCTACTCAGAAGCGCGCCGCACTGAAGGGCACGACATCGATGCTCGGTTCGTGACCGCCGACCAACTCCGCCACCAGCTGCCCGGTAATCGCAGCTAGGCTCACCCCCAACATGCCGTGGCCGGTGGCCAGCATCAGGCGTTCGTGACCGGGCGCCGGGCCGATGATCGGCAGGTCGTCGTAAGTCATCGGCCGCCAGCCATACCATTCCTCGCGCTTGTCGGCGCCGATCACGCCGCGCAGGTATTCGCCCGCGCCGCGCTCCAGCGCATCCAGTCGACGCCGGTTGAGGCTGCCGTCGTAACCCGAAAACTCCATCGTGCTTCCGAGTCGAAAGCCGCTGCTCCACGCAGTGACGCAGACCGAGCGCTCCTTCAGCACCAGCGGTCGACGCGGCGCCAACTGGCGTTTGCCGTAAGTGATGGAGTAGCCCTTGCCAGGCTGCACCGGCAGGCGCAGGTCGAGTTGCCTTGCGAGCTTGCCGGACCAGGCGCCAGCAGCCAGCACGGCGTGATCGGCGCGGTGCTCGCCCCGATCGGTGCGCAGAAGCACACTGTCGGCGCTGCTATGGATCGACTCCACTTCGCAGCCGGTTTCGATGCGCACACCCATCGCCAGCACCACGCGCTGCAGCTCCACCAGCAGACGTTCTGGGCGTAGCTGGGCATCGCCGGGAAACAGCAGACCACCGGCGAGGCCGGCCTTGAGCGATGGCTCATCGCGGCCGAGTCGGGCGGAACTCCAGGGCTGGGCTTCGATGCCCAGTTCAGCGAATACCCGAGCCTTCTCCTCCGCCTTGGCGGCGTTCTGGATGTCGCGATACACGTAAAGCAGGCCGCTCTCGCTGAACTCGCAGTCGAGTTGTTCACTTGTCACCAGGTCCGCAAGCAGCTCGCGCGAATTGCGTAATAGTTTGGCCTTGACCTCGGCAGTAGCGCGCCAGTCCTGCGCGTTGCAGCGCCGTGCAAAGCGCATCAACCAGCCAATCAGTTCGAAATCTAGTCGCGGCCGGATGTAGAGCGGTGCATCGGACTGCAGCATCCAGCGCAGCGCCTGCGGAATCAGGCCTGGCTCGGCCAGCGGCGCGGCGTGGCTGGGCGTGATGGTGCCGCAGTTGCCGTGCGAACTGCCCGAACCAATACGGAAGCGCTCCAGCAGGCGCACATCCAGGCCCGACTTGCGCAGGAAATACGCACAACACAGGCCAATGACGCCGCCACCAATGATCAGTACGTCGTCGCGGGTGTTCATGCGATCAGCTTACGCGTCCTTGCATGGATTGCGGATGCTGAAATGACCTGAAGTGCGCGGCTCAACCGTGCTGGTGACCACCGGTTCCATGCGCATGACGATGCTCGATCTCTTCCGGCGTGGCGTCGCGGACGTCGACCACATCCACCACGAATCGCAGGTGACGGCCGGCCAGCGGATGGTTGAGATCGACATCGATCACCGACATGCCAAGCTTGCGCACGGTAACCGGGCGCGGCCCCTGGCGCGTCTGCAGGGTGGTCTGCATGCCTGGCTTGAGCTTGGCCGCGTCCTTGAAGTACTTCTTCGGCAGCCGTTGCATCAGGCCCGGGTCGGGCTGGCCGTAGGCCTGTTCGGGCGCCACGTCGGCCGTGACCTGGGCCCCGGCCTCGTGGCCCAGCAGGGCAGCTTCCAGGCCCGGAATGATGTTGTTGTGGCCGATCAGCGCGGCGATGGGTTCGTTGCCTTCGGACGACTCGATCGGCGTGCCGGCGGCATCGGACAGGGCGTAATGAAACCGCACGACGCGGTTGGATTCGATCTTCATGCGGAGACAGTTCCGGTATTGTGCCTGGAGCGGAGATTCAGCTCAGGCAGGAGGGTGGAGACACAAATGGTCGGCAATTATCGACTCCTGCGCCCTGTCGCGCCAGCGGCGGGGCTGCTGGCCCTGTTGCTCCTGTTGTTGGGCGGCTGCGGCGGCAAGCCGGCGCGCCTCGATCCCGTCACCGCGCGCAACGCCAACGACGTGCTGATGCGCGCCATCGGTCTGGTCGGTACGCCGTATCGCTACGGCGGCAATACACCGGCCGGTGGCTTTGATTGTTCCGGCCTGATCGGCTTTGTGTTCCGCGATTCTGTCGGCATGAGTCTGCCGCGCACCACCGGTGAGCTGTCGACGCTCAAAGTGCCAAGAGTGAAAGCTGACCGGCTGACGCCGGGCGATCTGGTGTTCTTCGGGGGCCGAGGCGGCATCAATCACGCGGGGATCTACGTGGGTGAAGGACGCTTCGTGCACGCGCCTTCGAGCGGCGGCACAGTGAGGCTGGATGCGCTCGGTGACCGTCATTGGCGCGAGCGCTTTGCGTTTGGGCGGCGGGTGTTGCGGTAGGTCTAATGCCCCTCTCCCCACGGGAGAGGGGTGGGGGTGAGGGGCAATCCAAGCGGAGGCCTGAATGGCAAGCGCGAATACCAGTTGCTGGATCGCCAGTGACGATTCGCCCGACCGGACTTGCATCGACACCCTCCCCTCACCCCACCCCCTCTCCCGTGGGGAGAGGGGCTTTAGCTGTCAGCGTTCGCCCCTAGCGCAACTCCCCCAACAACGCCCGCGTCACCGGATCATCCACCGGCACCGCTGCATCCGAGACCGCGGGCAACAAGCCATCAGCAATCCGCTTGCCCAGCTCCACCCCGAACTGGTCAAAGGCGTTGATGCCCCACACCCGGGCGGTGAGGTACACCGCATGTTCGTAAAGCGCCAACAATCGGCCCAGGCTGTCGGCATCGAGACGGTCGAGCAGGATCATGGTCGAAGGACGCCCGCCGGCATAGGCGCGTTGTGGGTCCGTGTGACTCTGTCCGTTGGCCAGGGCCTCGGCCTGCGCAAGCAGGTTGGCCAACAGGGCGCGGTGGTTGGCCAAATGCGGGTGATCGGGCTGGCGCACGCCGATGAATTCCATCGGCACGGTGTCGGTACCCTGGTGCAGGGCCTGAAAGAAGCTGTGTTGCACGCTGCTGCCCACGCCGCCCCACAGCACCGGCACGGTCGGACGGCACACGCGCCGGCCCTGTGAATCGACCGATTTACCGAGACTCTCCATCACCAGCTGCTGCAGGAACTCCGGCAGCAGCGCAAGACGCTGGTCGTACGGCACCACGGCCAGCGAGTCGTAACCCAGCGCATCGCGGTTGAACACCCAGGCAAGGGCCTGCCAGGCCGCCAGATTGCTTTCGACCGGCGCTTCCAGAACGTGCGCATCCATCGCCGCGGCGCCGGCCAGAAGGGCGGCAAAGCCGGACTGACCCAGGGCGAGTCGCGGCATCAAACCGACCGTCGACCATAGCGAATAACGTCCGCCAACCCAGTCGAACATCGGCAGCACACGTTCGGAAGCCACGCCGAAAGCCTCGGCCTTGGCGACATTGGCGCTGACCGCATAGAGGCGCTCAGCACTGCCCATCCAGTCGCGAAGAATCCCGCCGTTGAGCAGGGTCTCCTGCGTGGCAAAGCTCTTGGAAACCAGGACTGCGGCAGTTCGCTGGGGATCAAGGGTCGGCAACAGGGCTTGCGCGGCTGCGCCATCCACATTGGCAATGAAATGCAGGCGGAAGCGGCCGCTGGACTGATGCCGTAAAGCGTCCACCACCAATCGCGGGCCCAGATCCGAGCCGCCGATGCCGATATTCACCACGTCGGTGATCAGGCTGGACTGCTCCAGCCTGCTTGCCACGACCTCCATGCGTTGCGCCGCATCCAGCGCCGCGCGCCGTGCGGCCCCGGCTACGGGCCCGCGCCCAAGGTCGGAGCGCAGCGCGGTGTGCAGCGCCGGCCGGCCTTCACTGACGTTCACCGTGTCGCCATCGAACAGGGCACGCAGCGCCGTCGGGAAATCGGCCCGCCGGCCGAGGGCAAACAGCGCCTCACGAGCGGCGAGGTCCTGTCGTTGCCGGGCCTGGCTCAGGTATAGCGGTCCGAGCCTTAGCGCGAAATCCTGCGCGCGAGTGGGTTCAGCCTGGATCAGTTCCGCCAGATTGGTCTCGGCGAGACGGACGGCATGAGGTGCGAGTGCATCCAGCCAGTCAGGGCTTTGCATGGGCAGTACTTTGCATGGTCTGGGACACCTTTGCGGGGGCGAAAGGCCCTACCGCCTGTTGCGAAATAGCAACAGTCGCGGTTGAGTCAGGGTTTTCTGTGTTCAAGTCTAGCCCGCAACACAGGTAGCGGCGCAGGTCCAGAATTTGGCACGTCCAAACGCGCATGGACTCAGGTTGTTGATTTCACAACGAATAACCCGCCACCGCAGGCTAAAACGGGCAAAAAAAACCCCCGCAGGATGGCCGGCGGGGGTGATAACGGAGTGACGATTACCTAACAATGCGCCCTGCTGATCGTGTTGGGTCGCGCGGAGCGCGGTTGCCAAAACGACTGCAGTGGTGAGATTACTACAGCACTGGGTAAAAAGCTACACCTGCGTGCAAAAAACAACAACGCCAGGGGCATTGGCCGGACCCGCAGCGACGTTCAGGCGGCGGCGGACGGCAGATCGACCAGGCACAGATTGTCGATCAAGCGAGTGCTGCCGAGGCGCGCCGCAGCCAGAGCTACCAGGCCACGCTCGCCGGCATGCGCCGGATGGGCCAGATCGCTGCGACGCAACACGGCGTAATCCACCACGAACCCCGCTCCTTCCAGCCGCTGGCGGGCCTCGTCCTCGATCTCGTTCAGCTCTTTGCCCATTTTCCTGGCGGCGCCCATGGACAGCAGCGTGGCGTGCAGCTCGGCCGCCTGACGGCGCTCCTCCGGCGACAGGTACTGATTGCGCGAACTCATCGCCAGACCGTCTGCCTCACGTACCGTTTCGCCGGCCAGTACCTCAACCGGCATTGCCAGGTCAGTCACCAGACGTCGGATCACCTGCAGCTGCTGGTAGTCCTTGCGGCCAAAAACCGCCACGTCGGGCTGCACCATACCCAATAGACGAGCCACAACAGTGGCCACGCCATCGAAATGGCCAGGGCGATGCACACCTTCAAGAATGTCGTCCAGACCCGGCACGCGGATGCCGACCCGCGCCTCCAAGCCAAAGGGATAAACCGTCTGCACCGACGGATGAAACAGCAGATCGCAGCCCTGTGCTTGCAGGCGTTCGCTGTCGGCTTCCGGGCTGCGCGGGTAGCGGCTGAAATCCTCGCTCGGTCCGAACTGGGCAGGATTGATAAAGATGCTGGCTACAACCTTCTGCGCACTGCGTCGCGCCTGCGCTATCAGCGCCAGATGACCGTCGTGCAGGTTACCCATCGTCGGCACGAAACCGATGCGCAGTCCCTGCCCGCGCCAGGCGTCGACCTGCGCACGGAGTTCCGCCAAGCCTGAAATGTTCTGCATCAGACGTAGCTGTGTTCGGCGGTGGGAAAGCTGCCGTCGCGCACCGCATCGACATAGGCTGTAACGGCAGCGGGAATCGAACCGGCTTCGGCGAGAAAATCCTTGACGAAGCGCGGGCGCCTGCCCTGCGCAACGCCCAGCAGATCGTGCAGCACCAGGATCTGTCCGTCGCAGTCAGGGCCCGCTCCGATACCGATGGTGGCGATATCCAGGTCAGCACTGATTTCCGCCGCCAGAGACGCAGGCACGCATTCCAGTACCAGTAGTTCGGCGCCTGCCGCCGCCACGGCGCGCGCATCCTCGCGCAGCTGTTGCGCAGCTGCGACTTCGCGGCCCTGCACCTTGAAGCCGCCCAATCGCAGGAAGGACTGCGGAGTAAGACCAAGGTGCGCGCAGACCGGTACTTCGCGTTCCACCAGGAAGGCGATGCTTTCCAGCTTGGGGCCGGCGCCCTCGATCTTCACCATCGCGGCGCCCGCCTGCAGCAAACACGTGGCAGCATCCAGGGCCCGCTCTGGCGTGGCGTCGCTCTGGAAAGGCAGATCCGCCATCAGCAGTGCACGCGACAGGCCGCGAGCCACGCATTCGGTGTGGTACAGCATGTGCTGCAGGGTGACCGGAATCGTGCTGCGGCGACCCTGTACCACCATGCCCAGGGAATCACCGACCAGCACAACATCTACCCCGCATTGATCGAGCACCGCGGCAAAGCTGGCGTCGTACGCAGTCAGCGCAGCAATGCGCTGACCTGCTGCCTTCATCGCGCGCAACTGCGGCACGCGTACCGGCTGTATCCGTTGCGCGGGCGCTTCTCCTGTGTACATGAGCGCGGGGATGTCCGGTTGGGTGGTTGAGGGGCGGCTAGTGTAGTGTTTCGCGCAGACTTGAACTCAATTCGCTCAGCTCAAGCGAAGGTCCACCTTGCCACCTTGGAGGCCGTGTAATAGCAGCGCAGGCGCCTGGTGAAGCGGCAGGTCGACTCGAGGAATTCCTTGGCAATGTGGTTCGAGACGCGCTGCCTCGACCCGAGGTCTCGTTCATCGCTCCTCACCACGAACGGAGGTTTTGATCCGTCTCGCCAAATCAGTCACCGCACTAGGGTAACGGTTCAATGCCGCTGGCATCTACCTGCGAAAGCAGCGCGTCGACAGTTCGTCCATCGGGCAACCGCAAACCTTCGGCAATCTCGGCCAGAGGTACGAGCACGAAGGCGCGTTCCGCAAGGCGCGGATGCGGCAACTGCAGGTTGGCAGCGTTGAGGATCAGGTCGTCGTACAGCAGCAGATCGAGGTCAATGCGTCGCGGGCCCCAGCGTTGCTCGCCGCGCTCGCGCCCAGTGCGTTGTTCCAGCGCCTGGAGCGCCTGCAACAGGGCATGCGGATCCAGCGCGGTGTCCAGCGCGACAGCTGCATTGACGAACCAGGGCTGGTCCAGCATTCCCCAGGGCGGTGTTCGATAAAGTCCAGAGGCGCGTAGCACCCGCGTGCCGGAAAGTTCGTCAAGTGCGGCGAGCGCATTGCGGACCTGGGTCTCGGGCTGATCCAGATTGCTGCCCAGCGCTACGTAGGCGCGCGCCATCGACGAACTAGTCAGCGGTCTCAGGCGAGGACTCGGCCACTCCGGCGCCCTTTCCGCCACGCCGCCGGCGACGGCGGCGCTTGGGTGCATCTGCGGTGCTGGTCGCCCCTGCAGCAGCGGGTGAAGCGTCCGAGGGTGTGCGCCCCTTGCCGGGCTGAAGCCGTTCGGAAAGCCTGTCCGGAGGTAGGGTCTGGGCTTCCCGCCAGAAGGTCGCCTCCGCTTCAAGTGCCGGCTCTTCGATCACCCGCAGTTCGAGGAAGTCGAATGCGGCGCGAAAGCGCGGATGCGACATCAACCGGAACACGCGTTTGCGCTGACGTTGGGTGAAGCGCGGCTGCAAGGCCCAGATCTCGTGCATCGGCGTGGAGAAGCGTCGCGGCAGCGCTATGCGTTCGATCTGGTGCAGAGTCACGCGATCAGCGGCGCGCTGGTGCGCAACCGCGGGATCCAGGCCCTGCGACTCGAGCCGCACCACTTCGTGCTGATAGGCCGGCCACAGCAGGGCGGCAAAGAGAAATGCCGGCGTGACTGGCCGGTTTTCGCGAACCCGCAAGTCGGTATTGGCGAGCGCCCGAAGAATCATCTGGCGCGACGCCTCGCCGGCGGCACCATCGAGCACGGCACAGGTTTCCGGAAACAGGCTCGACAGCAGGCCGTGTTGCTCGAGTCGGATGAACGCGACTTCGCCGTGGCCACCAAGAAACAGCTTGAGCGCCTCATCAAACAAGCGCGCCGGCGGCGCCTGTGCCAGCAGGCCGGCGAGTCGCGGAATCGGCTCGGCGGTGCCTGACTCGATCTCGAAGCCCAGCTTCGCAGCAAGGCGCACCGCACGCAGCATGCGAACCGGATCTTCGCGATAGCGTTCATCCGGATCGCCGATCAGACGCATGCGGCGCGCCTCGAGATCGGCAAATCCATCCACATAGTCGCGCACTGAAAAATCATCGATCGCGTAATACAGCGCATTGACAGTGAAGTCGCGCCGGATGGCATCGTCTTCGATGCTGCCATAGACGTTGTCGCGCACCAGTCGACCGTCTTCAAGTTCACGGTCGCCGCTGCCATCGTCGACATTGGCGCGGAAGGTAGCCACTTCGATGATCTCGGAGCCGTACATCACGTGCGCCAGGCGAAAGCGACGTCCGATCAGACGACAGTTGCGAAACAGGCTGCGCACTTCATCCGGCGTGGCGCTGGTGGCAACGTCGAAATCCTTGGGCGCGCCGCCGAGCAACAGATCGCGCACCGCGCCGCCCACCAGATAGGCGCCGAAACCGGCCTCCTTGAGGCGGTAGAGCACGCGCAAGGCGTTGGGGCTGATCTGTTTGCGCGATATGCAGTGTTGATCGCGCGGAATGATCGTGGGTCGTAATCCGGTACGCTGCACGGGGTCCGTCGTGTAGTGGGTTGCGACGCGGAAATCGCCTACCGGAAAGGGTTCCGGCCGTTGATTCGGGCACAAAGATCGCTATACTAGCGCGTCTGTTTGGCGGCTACCAACTGCGCTCCCTTCGTCTAGCGGTCTAGGACACTGCCCTCTCAAGGCAGGAACACGAGTTCGAACCTCGTAGGGAGCGCCACCGTCCTTCCCCTCCTCGCAAAGCGCCCCCTCGATGCCCTTCGTCGTCACCGAGAACTGCATCCGCTGCAAGTACACCGACTGCGTCGAAGTCTGCCCGGTGGATTGCTTCCACGAAGGCCCCAACTTCCTCGTGATTGATCCGGTGGAATGCATCGACTGCACCCTGTGTGAGCCGGAATGCCCGGCCAACGCGATCTACCCCGAAGACGACGTGCCTGCAGGACAGGAAGGCTTCATTGCCCTCAATGCCGAGCTGTCGGCGATCTGGCCGGTGCTGGCAACGCGAAAGGAAGCTCCGGAAGACGCAGCCGAGTGGGATGGCAAGCCGGGCAAGCTCGGCGAGCTCAAGCGCTGACGGACTGGCGCGGTGTTTTGCCCGGCCTCACGTCGGATCCGCGCCGGAAAGTCTACGCGCGCGGCCTTGCAATTCGGCGGCGCTTGATCCGACCTACGAAAGCGCCGGCGTAGGTCGGCTCAAGCCGCGAAGCGGTGGAGCCGACATCGCGAGAGTGACGGACGTTGCGTGCGTTACGACGCCCTCGGCGGGCCACTGGCGCGGTGTTTTGCCCGGCCTCACGTCGGATCCGCGCCGGAAAGTCCACGCGCGCGGCCTTGCAATTCGGCGGCGCTTGATCCGACCTACGAAAGCGCCAGCGTAGGTCGGCTCAAGCCGCGAAGCGGTGGAGCCGACATCGCGGTGATTAACCCGACCGATCTACACAACTGAAAACGCCCCGCATCGCGGGGCGTTTTCGATTATGGAAGTTGCGCCTGTCAGGCCAGACGCAGACGCAGGATCGCCAACAGTCGGCCCGCGGCGCCGCCACTCAGGGCTACGCCATCGCCGCCCACGGCACTGACCCGCGTGCTCTCACCCTCAACCTGGGCCCGCACCAGAAAGCTCTGCCCTTCATAGCTGACGTTGTAGGCGTTCAGCAGCTGTGCGCGCTCGGTGATCTCCACGCCTTCAACGCGTGCCAACGCAACACCAAGGCGGCGCCAGACGCTGTCGGGCGTATCACCCTGCACCACAAAGCTGTCGATTGCCTGGCCGGCATTGACCGCCGCGCTGGCCGATGTGCCCGCAGAGACCGTGGGAACCGCCATGGCCGGATCGGCACGCGGACTGTCAAGATCGGGTGGCACTTCCAGCGGACGGCTTTCCGGACGCAGCTCGTAAGGGCTTTCGCCACGAATCCAGCGGCAGCCGCCGGCGGCGGAAAGCATCGCGAAGACCACGGCCAGCAGAAGGACGCGGGACACAGCGGGTTGCAGGGACATCGCAAATCTCCAAATGAAATCGGTGGTTCAGGCCGCGGCCTGCAGCTCGGCCTCGAGGTGTGCAAGGGTAACCGCGATGCGGGCACAGTGCTCGCGTTGCGATTCAGAAAGGGCCAGCAATGGCAGCCGCAAGACGTCCTTGCACAGGCCAAGTGCGGCCAGCATGGCCTTGGCCGGAATCGGATTCGGCTCAACGCCAAGGTACCCGAACAGCTCGGCCAGACGCTTGTCCAGTGCCGCGGCCGCTGCTGCGTCGCCTCCGCGGGACAAGTCGCAGAGACGGCGCACGGCACGCGGTGCCACGTTCGAAGCGACCGATATCAGCCCATCTGCACCGGCCAGCATGGCGCGGCTGGCGGTGGGATCATCACCGCTGAGCACGACAAATCCATTGCCACGCAGATCCAGCAGGGCGTGCATGCGCTCGACATCGGCCACGGCTTCCTTGATGCCGATGATCCCGTCCAGGCCGGCAAGTTGCGCACACGTCTCCGGCAGCAGATCGCAGCCAGTCCGCGACGGCACGTTGTAAAGCACCACGGGCAGCCCGCCCTCGGCCGCCACCGCGCGGTAATGCGCGACGAGTCCGGCCTGGGTGGGACGAACATAAGGGGGAGTGACGACCAGTGCTGCGTCGGCGCCAGCCTCGAGCGCGCATCGGGTGCGCTCGATGGTCGCGGCCGTAGCAGATTGCCCGGTGCCCGCGATGACCGGCATGTCGGCCGGCAGGCTGTCGCGCGCGATGCTCAGCAGCTCCATGAACTCCTGCAGGCTCAGCGCAGCGGCCTCGCCGGTCGATCCTGCAACCACAACCGCCTGTGTGCCACCTGCCAGTTGCAGGGACAGCAGCCGCTTCCAGGCAGCGATATCCAGCGCGCCTTCGGTTCGGAACGGCGTCGCCAGCGCGGTGATGCTGCCGGAAAGGTGCAAGGGGCTTGGGTTCCAGGACACGGGCGCCGATGTTACTTGCGGCCCGGAATCAGTGGCAAGTATCCTGCAGTCAGGTTCCAACCTCCCATTCAGTCGCCTCGAACGCAGGAACACACGGCATTGACCGAACAGCCAGCCCGTCCGGCCTCCAACGAAAACCACCTGCTCATCAGCGCCTTCAGTACGCACCCCGACTCGCCTTTGCTGGCAGTCAGCCGACGCATAGCCGACAGCGGCTGCAATCTGGTCGATGCGCGCCTCTCGACGGTCGGGCGCGATGTCTCCGTGCTTGCACTCGCGGTAGGATCCTGGGACGCCGTAGCCAAGCTGGAATCTTCGCTGACCCGGCTTGAGCGCGAGGACGGTCTGCGTCTCGCCTGGTACCGCACTGGCGCCAAGGCACTGCAAAGCGATCTGCTTCCCTACATCGTCGAAGTGATCGCCGCCGACAAACCCGGCATCCTGTTTCAGCTGGCGGATTTCTTCGACCGCCAGAACATCACCATCGAGAACCTCGGCTGCGCGCGCTATCGCGCCATGCAGACCGGTGCCGACATGTTTTCCGCGCAGATCACGATCGGCATTCCGTCGAGCATGCACATCGCGGCGCTGCGCGACGATTTCCTCGAGTTCTGCGATCACTTGAACCTTGATGCCATCATGGATCCGATGAAGTTCTGATCGCATCAGCCACGGAGATCCTCTTTGTCCATGCAGATCGGCGACACGATTCCCGCGCTTGAATTCGTCCTTGGCAATGGCAGCAATGCGCGTTTCGGCGATTACCGCGGCAAATGGCTGGTGCTGTATTTCTACCCCAAGGACAACACCCCGGGCTGCACCCAGGAAGGCATCGACTTTCGTGACCGGCACCCCGCCTTCGAGCGCGCCGGCGCCGTGATCCTGGGCTGCTCGCGCGATTCACAGAAGTCGCATCAGAACTTCTGTTCCAAGTACGAATTCCCCTTTGATTTGATCAGCGACGCTGATGAGCGCGTTTGCCAGGCCTTCGAGGTGATCAAGGAAAAGAACATGTACGGCCGCAAGGTTCTGGGCATCGTGCGCAGCACCTTCCTGATCGATCCCGACGGCAAACTGGCCGCCGAATGGCGCGGCCTGAAAGTCCCCGGCCACGCCGAGGCCGTGCTCGCCGAACTCATGCGCGCCAAGTCCAGCGCGTGATTCCTGCAACGTTCCGCTGCACCCATCCGATCTGCCAGTCAGATCGGCACGCTTCCCCCTGTCCGCCCCCCGAGAGCCAACGTCCATGACCAAAGGCAAGCGCATCTACGTGCTCGACACCAATGTGCTGATGCACGACCCCACCGCCCTGTTCAAGTTTGAAGAGCACGACGTGTTCCTTCCGATGATGGTGCTGGAGGAACTCGATGCGGCAAAGAAAGGCACCTCCGAAGCCAGTCGCAACGCGCGCCAGGTCAGCCGTTTCATCAATGAACTGATCGAGATCAATGGCGCCGACAACATCCGTCACGGCCTGCGACTGGAGCGTCCCAACGGACTGAAACTGCGCGCCGGCGAGATCGGCCGCCTGCACTTCCAGATCAAGCCGGTGGAAACCGGCGGCAAATTCGGCTCGGTGCTGCCCGACAACCAGATCCTCGGTTCGATCCTGGCGCTGCGCGAGCAGCATCCCGGCGAGCAGGTGGTGCTGGTGTCGAAGGACATCAACCTGCGCATCAAGGCGTCGATCTCCAGTGTGCCAGCGGAAGATTATGAGAACGACCGTGCGCTGGATGATTTCAGCCTGCTCTACACCGGCGCAAGGGCTTTGGATGCGGATTTCTGGGAGAAACATGAAACCGGCCTGCGCTCCTGGACCGAGCGTGGTCACACCTTCTATGAAGTGAACATGCAGGGCGAGGACGTCTGGCATCCAAACGAGTTCCTCTACCTGCCGGGCGAGGAGGACGTCGAACTGCGCGTGCTGCGTACCGAAGGCGAGCGCGCCGTACTGCAGATAGTCAACGACTATCGCGCGGGTTCGCATGCGGTCTGGGGCATCACCGCCCGTAATCGCGAGCAGAACTTCGCACTCAATGCACTGATGGACCCGGAGATCGATTTCGTCACCCTGCTGGGAACCGCCGGCACCGGCAAGACCCTGCTGGCGCTCGCTGCCGGACTGGCGCAGACCATGGATCAGCAGCGCTACCGCGAGATCATCATGACCCGCGCAACGGTCAGCGTGGGAGAAGAGATCGGCTACCTGCCCGGCACCGAGGAAGAAAAGATGACGCCCTGGATGGGCGCGCTGACCGACAACCTGGAAGTGCTCACCCACACTCAGGAAGGCGGTGCCTGGGGTCGGGCGGCGACCAATGATCTGCTCGCCTCGCGGGTCAAGATCCGCTCGATGAATTTCATGCGCGGCCGCACCTTCCTGAGCCGCTGGCTGATCCTTGACGAGGCGCAGAACCTGTCGCCGAAGCAGATGAAGACCCTGGTCACACGCGCCGGCCCGGGTACCAAGATCATTTGCCTCGGCAATGTCGAGCAGATCGACACACCCTACCTCACCGAAACCACGTCGGGTCTCACCTACGCCGTGGACCGTTTCAAGGCGTGGCCGCACAGTGCGCACGTCACGTTGCGGCGCGGCGAACGCTCGCGCCTGGCGGACTTCGCATCGGAGGCGCTCTGACGCAGCCCTGCGTTCGCCGACTCCGTCGGCGAACGCAGGGCATTGCCCTTGTAGGAGCCGACCCTGTCGGTGACCGCAGGGCACAGGCAAACGGTAGACGCGATACGAGTCAGATGATCCCGGTCGCGCTCAAGGTGCGCTCCAACACGGAAGCGCAGGCTAACGCGCGAAAAAAACGGGGCTCAAGAGAGCCCCGCAACGTTCTAGCCCTGTGATGCTTAAACGTTAGAAGGGAAGTGCCCAGAGCACTTCAAATTCATTGATCGAGCCGGTATCGAAGCCGCTTTGCCGCAGAGGTGCGGCGCCGACGAAATAGCTCGCTCCGGAATGGCTGGCGGAAAACAGGATCGAACCCAGACGACCGAGCGATTGGCGATAACCCAGGGCAAAGTTGCGATCCGAGAAATCGGGTTCCATCACGTTGCGCAGCTGCGCCGAGGTCGGCGACGGCTGCAGTCGCGTGCTGTAGCGCAGGCTTAGGCCACCGTTCTGGCCAACGGCGTATTCCATGCCGAGGCTGTAGACGGTGTGATCGCGCCACGCAAACTCCGGCGAATTGCCGTCACCGAGCAGGGAGAGCAGTCGGTTCGGCAGGCCAAAGCTGGTCACCGCCGAGATATCGCTATAGAAAATGCGATCGAATCCAAGACTGAGGGTTGCACGCCCCATATCGTGGGCAAAGCGCAGCCCGGCATGCGCGGGCGTGTCGAAGTCACCCGACTCGGAGTACACCCCACGATAAGACTTGAAGGTGTCCATATCGACGCGCGACTGCATCGAGACTACCCAGCGCGATGCTTCACTGACGGGCAACTGGAGGTCGGCTCGCATGCCGAAACCCGAGACGACTTCGCCTTCCGGACCGAACGACGCGCCGATCAGACGGCTGTCGGTCTGCCAGAAGCTTTCACCCATCCCAGGAGTCAGGAAGCGCTGTTGCGCCACCACGGCACTCAACCCCAGGCCAATTCCACCCGGTAGTCGGGTGGAAAGCGTGGAGGCGTAGCTGACTTGCGAAAAGCCGGTGTGACGGGAGTTGATCGACGTGAAGTCTGCAGCCGCAGGAGCCGGCGCAGATTCCTGTTCACCCAGCCGTAACTGCATGCCCATCGGGAGCGCAAATGCCATGGCTGCAACGCCTTGCAAGGCGTCACCGGCCACACGCGAGCGCAGCGACGGTGCAGTGGCTCGATCCGACACGGCCCAGGTGAAGTCGGGCGTGAGGCTCGACTGCGCGTATGCTTTCCACTCGTCCATTACAGACGAGTCGGCAGCTGCAGCATTTCCCAGGCTGGCCAAACCGGCAAGGGCCAACGCAATAGCAAGTGGTCGGGGAGTCATGAGCGCCATCAAGCGTAAACTTGTCGTTAAGTATGGTGAAAACGCAACAAGGTGTCAAACGCCGCCACAGACAAAGAAACCACCCACCGGTCGCGGCTTTGAGACGTATTGAATCAGGGACTTGCTGTGCCCTGCTGTGCGCTGGACCACGCAACTCCAAGCTCAGGTGTCGCACAAATGCAACAATCAACCAGGACTGAGGCCTCAGCCCTTCCAGCCAGCGTGCTTTGTATCGCCGGGTCCGATTCGGGTGGCGGCGCGGGCGTTCAGGCCGACCTACGCAGCGTGCATGCGCAGGGCGTGCATGCGCTCACCGCAATCACCGCCCTCACCGCCCAGAACACCCGGGGCGTGATCGCAATCCATGTGCCGCCAGTGGACTTCCTGCGCGCGCAATTCGACGCGCTGACCGACGATTTCAACATCGCCGCGGTCAAGATCGGCATGCTGGGTTCGCGCGAGATCATCAGCTGTGTCGCCGAGCTGCTTGACCGATTGCCGGGCGTTCCCGTGGTGCTTGATCCAGTGATGGTGTCCGGCACGGGCGCGGCACTGCTGCCGGGGGACGCTGTCAACGCATTGCGCGACACACTGCTGCCGCGCTGCACGCTGCTGACACCCAATCTGCACGAGGCCGAGCTGTTGTTGCAGGTTCGCATCGGCAATCTGCAGGATATGCATGAAGCGGCCGCAGCACTTCGCGCCATGGGACCTGAGGCCGTCCTGCTCAAGGGCGGTCACCTGGCAGATGGAGAGCAGGTTACCGACCTGCTGCTGAGCACCAAAGGCGCTCTACCGATCTCTCATCCGAGACTGAAGCGCCATCCGCATGGAACCGGATGCAGCCTGGCATCCAGCATCGCCGCGCGCCTGGCGCTGGGAGACAGCCTCGAATCATCGTGCGAAGTGGCCTGCGAGCACGTGCACCAAGCCCTGATTGCCTCTTATCGGCCGGGCCTGGGTGAACTTGATGTGCTTCAACATGCGTGGCGAACGTGCTGAACCCGGTGGACCATCAATAGACCCATCGCCGCGGCGCCAACCGCCGCGGCGATCCAAACCGGAACTCAGGGACAGGCAATCCTGTCCGCCAGCGGGATGGTCGGGTGCGACTCCTGCCACTGGCCGCTCAAGGCGCCCTGGAATTCGAAATCAAAGCCGATGCTGGCGATGTCCGCCTGCGTATAGGAGCGCATGGCCGTGCCATTCATCGCGGTGGTTACTGGCTGAAAGGCGCACAACGGGCAGAATCCACTCAGCTGGCGCACCGGAATCGTCGGCGCAGCGCCAAACGGACTCTGCGTCGCCTGCACCCACCGTGGCATGCCCGAGCCGTCGTACAGATAAGCAACAATGGACTCGACCCCACTCGCAGTAAGCACGCTGTATCCGAAGCCCGAGCGCGTCGGCGAGTACCACAGTCCCGAGGTCTGGACGGTTTGCCCGGCCAGCGTCGCGCACGCCGGCTGCGGAATCGCCGACATCGGCTCGCTGCCGGACTCTCCGAACAGGTTCCATGCAAACTGGATGTCCTGATCCGAGTTGGCGGTCAAACGGGCTTCGCCAACGCGCACCGCCTGGGTCCGGGTGCCATTCCAGGTATAGCGATCCAGCGGCACGGTCCAGACCGACTGATCTGCAGCCGGTGCGGGCGAGACCCCCAGGTACCAGACCGGCGTGCCATCCTCCAGATAGGCATACCACGCGATTCCCCATAGATTCAGGGCATCGACCCGATAGACGTAGATGCCGGCCCCCGAGCGCTGCGGGTTGTAGAAGGGGCCCGGCTTGATTCGCGGCGCTGTCCCCTGCTGCTGGTGGCTGAGGCTGACCTGCGTGGTGCTTTCTTCCGAGCCACGGTTCTCGACTACCAGGAACCAGCGGCCTGGCTGCAATGCCGGCGTCGAGAGCGTGAGTTGCTTGTCGGCAGCACTGGAAACATCGCTGGCTGCCGCACCACTGACCGGCGGGGCCAGGCCCACATTCGGCCACGGCGCAGCCGGGTCACGCACCAGATACAGGCTCATCGATTGGGCGCCGGTCGCCGAGACAGTCAGTCCTTGCGCGCCTTCGGGCACGTCGATGAACAGTCCGCGATGCGACGCCCCACCCGCCAGCGATACCGGCCGGGTGACTCCTGGCAGAAGTGCGTGGCGGCTGGCCACGCCGGCTGCCTCGCGGGTGATCTTGACCCGCGTTGCGCCGATGTCGCCGATGGTGTCGGGGCTCGATCCACCCGTCACATAGCCGATGGCCGAGGCACCTGGTGGCAGCAAAGGAAGATCCCAGAACACCCGCGCGCTGAACTGCTGGCGGTTTTCGGTCATGCCCGGGCCGGCCATAGCCACGCTCGATGAAGCCGGCGACATGCGAATCGCAGCGCCTTCCAGAGTGATCAGATCGGTGCCGGCAGCCGAGGACTGCCAATTCTGCAACAGCACCCAGTAACGCGTGGCAGGATTGACCGAGCTCACATCGATCAGACAGGACTCCACCGCATCGGGCAGCGTCGAGCGGCAAAGCTCCTCGTTGAGCTGCGGCAGATTGTCGCCGTTCTGATCCGCGCCAACGAACAGGTCGATATCCGATGCGGAGTTCGAAGTCGCCAACACGTCCACCAGCCCGTTGCCGCCAGCACCTGCGCTGAAACTCAGCCAATGCACCGCGTCGGGCTGGATGTTGACGTAGGGATCGGCGCGCGAGGGGTCCTGTGCAATGTTGCGCGACAGGACGGTTGCGCGTGGGAACTCCGATTCGGAGAAGACCGGCTCGGCCATGGCGCCAAAGTCCTCATAGCTGACATCGGTCCAGCCCTTCTCGCCCGCAGTCTGGATCGACAGGTTCGCCGGCAGCCTGCCCGGATCGGAGAAGATCGACACCGGCATGCCAGTTGTCGCCAGGGCAGCAGACTGCGGCACAAGGCGCAGCTGCGCGTGATTCCACTGACCGCGGCCGCTGGTATCGGAAAAGTTCACATTGATGGTGAGCACCTGCTTCTGACCCACCGCCAAGCTGAAGCTGGCCGGCGTCACGCTCACCTGCATGCCGGCAACGCTGGTCACGCTGGACGTCCAGGTGGAGGCCGAAAGTGCCGTTACCGTGCGGGTGAAGCTGCAGGCATCTATGCAATTGGCGTCAACCACCGATGCGCGATTGAGCGTTCGCGGGTCGCCGCCAGCGGCGGGATGGGCTGCCTGCCAGGCCTGTGTTGTTTCGTCGAACGACAGGCCCGCATTCACGGCCAATGAAAGATCGACCCGGCCCGAACCCTGTTCAAACGGCGAAGCGATCTGCGTTCCGTCCGCGTGTCGCAGACGCACGCTTGGCGCGGTGGTGCTGCTGAGTGCACTGATGATGGCGTCAGCGCCCCAGGTTGGTCGAGCGGACTTCAGAAGCGCCGCGGCACCCGCGACATGCGGCGTCGCCATGGATGTGCCCGAACGGTAGATCAGTCCGTTGTTGCCGCTTTCCGAGGCCGCGAGGATCGCCTCGCCCGGCGCCGTCAGGTCGGGCTTCAGCGTATTCACGACTGAAAGGGGCTGGGTCGGACCGCGACCACTGAAGTCCGCCAGGATATCGGCAACCGTAGGATCGTCGCGCACGAAACGAGCCTGGATTTCCGCAGTGTGGCCGCTGCCGGTCGCGAGCCAGGCGCGAATTCGCTCGGCATCGGGGTAGCGGATCTGTGCGGTGGGTATCGGGTGCGAGCGCAGCGCCAGCGACACGCCGTCGTACGCTTCGTTGAGCAACAGTGCGCCGGTCGCTCCCGCCGCCAGTGCATTGGCACTCTGCGAGGTTTGCTCATAGATGCCTGTGTCGCAGGCCAAGAGCTTGGCGGCGTACGTGGTATTCACCCAACCCGTAGGAAGGGTGGCACCTGAGCCCTGCCCACACAATGCCGGATTGGCGCGTGCCAGAGGCGTCGGCAGAAGCGTTCCAGTCAGGTTTGCGCCGATCACCGTGCTGCCACCAGACAGCGGAGCTGCGCCGCCCGAAAACACCACATTGCTGCCACTCAGGCGAGTGTGCGAGCTCGCCGCTGCGGTCAGGACCCAGGGGGCATTACCGGGTGAACTGACCGACCCTTCCCAGGGCCCATCATTGCCCGCCGCCACCACCACCACCACGCCGGCATTGCGCAGGCCGCGCATCGCCTGGGCCTGAGCGCTCTGCCAGGGATTGTTCGGCTCTCCACCAATCGAATAGTTGATGACGTTGACACCGTCGGCCGCCGCCTGATTGAGGGCCGCAAGGGTCCAGGTTCCCTGGCACTCGGATTCGTCCTCGCAGGCCTTGTAGCTGATGATGTTCGCTCTCGGAGCGACTCCGGACATCGGCCGGAAACTGCCGGAAAGGGAGACGCCCAGCGGATTGCCGGCGGCCGTGGCGCCGACATGGGTGCCGTGTCCAGTCACATCGAGGCCATCGTTCGGCTCCTCGTCCTCGGCCTGGGTGTTGGTGGCGTCACACCGGAACGGCGCGCCGGCCGCCGGCGTGCAGGTCATGTCGTAGATGCCGATCAGCTTGGTATTGCAGGTCGCCTGCGCAGTGGCGCAGAGGCCGAGCGTGGCGCCACGCGGATTGACATGGACATGGCCATCCTGCGCGCTGCCGGCGAAAGACAGGTGGGTGGCATTGATGCCCGAATCGATCAGGCCGATGATCACGCCTTCGCCGCGTCGAGTCGCCAGCGGGATCTGCGCATTTGCCCACAGCGCGTCGGCGCGGATCATGCGCGGCCCCGCATCGGTTTGCAGCTGCTCGACGCGCTCCTTTTCGATGCTGCGTACGCCCGCAAGGCTGGCCATGCGCCTTGCCTCCTCGGGAGTGAGTTCCAGGCTGATGGCGTTGACGACAAGATCCACCACCAGACCGGGCTTCAGGCTGCGCCCCAGGGTCTTGCCGGTCAATTCCAGCACTTCCTGCCGCCGTTCCTCCAGATAGTTTCTGTAGGCCTTTACTTCCGCAGCCTGCATGTTGACGCCAACGCGTCCGCCTGTCGCCTTGGTTGGCGCGAGCTTTGGTGCTCCGGCACGCAGTTGGGCCTCGCTGTCAAACGAAGCAACTGCTGGCTCGTCCAGGGTCACGATGTAGACCGACCTTTCCCAAGCCGTGCCCGATTCGGACGCAGCAAAGGCTAGCGGAATTCCAAGTGCGCCTGAAATGACCAGCGCGAGAGTTTGGTACTTCATGGGTGAGTTCCTTGCCTTTGCGTGAACCTGCTGACGAGCCCGATTAAAGGGCAATACGGCTGAATGCCACCGGTTTTCAGACCCGGCTTGCGATGGCCTTGGCGAATTCCACGGTATTGCTGCTGCCTCCGAGGTCGGGCGTGAGACTGTCCTTGGCTTCCAGCGTGGCGACGATGGCGCCGCGAAGGCGTTTGGCATCCGCTTCACGCCCGAGGTGACCCAGCATCTGTGCTGCTCCCAGCAACAGCGCGCAGGGATTGGCAACTCCCTTGCCGGCAATGTCCGGTGCCGAACCATGCACCGCTTCGAAAATCGCCGCGTCGGTACCTATGTTGGCGCCAGGTGCCAGGCCCAGGCCGCCGACCAGACCCGCGCAGAGATCGGAAATGATGTCGCCGAAAAGGTTCGTCGTGACAATCACATCGAACTGCTCGGGACGCATTACCAGCTGCATGCAGCAGTTGTCGACGATCATTTCGACGGTTTCGATCTCCGGATACTCCTTCGCCACGTCACGCGCCACATTCAGGAACAGGCCCGAGGTGGTTTTCATGATGTTGGCCTTGTGCACCACGGTGACCTTCTTGCGTCCGGCCTTGCGCGCCAGTTCGAAAGCGTAGCGCACGATGCGTTCCGAACCGCGTCGCGTGGTGCGGATCAGCGACTGGGCCTGCTCGCCATCGGCCGACAGGGTCTGGCCCTCCGACCCGTAGGCGCCCTCGGTGTTCTCGCGAACGGTAATGATGTCGATATCGGAGTAGCGTGCCCGGGTATTGGGAAAGGAAATCGCCGGACGCACGTTGGCATATAGATCGAAACGGCGGCGCAGTTCCACATTGATCGAGGAAAAGCCTTCGCCCACCGGCGTGGTCAGAGGCCCTTTCAACGCCACGCGGTGGCGACGAATGGCGTCGAGGGTGGCGTCCGGCAGCAGGGAACCCTGTGACTGCAGCGCACCCATGCCTGCATCGACAAAGTCGTAGCTCAGTCCCATGTCCATGGCCTCGAGCACGCTCAGGGTAGCGTCGGTGATTTCGGGACCGATGCCGTCGCCCCGTATCACTGCAATCGTTTGGCTCATTGTTTCCCTTCCTGGTCGAACTTTGCGAACATGACTCCTAATTATGAACCGATCGCCCCGACTTGGCACCCGAATCGCTCAGCTGCTGCTGGCGACGGGGCTGCTTTCCTGCGCTTCGCTAGCCTTTGCCCTGGACCAAGACGAAGTCTCGGTGAAGGTCGTCGGCAAGGCGCAGAGCGGCGCTCCGGCAAAATTGTTGCTCAGCGGCATCTGGCCTGTGGCCTGTACCCCGGAGCTCGACGCCGCACAAATTGACGGACGCGACCTCAATCTGCGTCTGCGCGTTTCCGCTTCCGGCTGCCTGCCACGCCCGACAGCATTCACCCTGCTGGTTGAACACCCCGACCTGGTATGGCCAGAGCCCATGGTTCTGCGCGCGCGACTGGAGCGGGTCAGCCCGCAGGGCGAAGCCCAATTGATCGGCTTTCGACTGATCGAGGTGGGCCGCCCAGACCGTGTCGAACCCGAGACCGGTTTCTGGTGGAACGAACGCGGTGGTGAGTTCGACACCGCGGGACCGGGCCAGTCGATCCTGATTGAGCCGCAGGGCAACCGCTTGGGTGTGGCGGTCATGGGCTACGACCAGCGCAAGGAATCCACCTGGTACTTCGGCGCCGGCCCACTGCAGCAACGCAGCAGCGAGATTCGTCTGTTGACGCTGAGTGGTGGCAGCGGCCCGCTGCAGGAATACCGCCAGCCGGAAGCCGCCCAGCCGGTGGCCTCGGTCTGGCTCGAGTTCGAGAATTCCAGCCGTGCCACGGCGTGGTTCGTCGTCCCCACGCCAGCCGGCGGTGTGGAACTGCGACCCCAGTCCCTGGTGCGGTTTCGCTTCGGCGATATTGCAGCGCAGTCCTGGGAAGGCCTCTGGGTGATCGAAAGCAAGACGGGCAGCCTGATGGCGGCACGGTTCAGCTTGGCCGACACCCGTGCGGACGGATTCATCCTGGTGGATGCAGTCAACCAGCTCTGGCTGGATTGCCTGCTTCCGGTCGAGCGGCCAAATTCGCCCCCCAGTCGTTGCCAGCTGCTCGGCGCCGAGGGTGAAGCCCTGGGCCAGTTCGACGATATCGGCCTGGGACGGATGCTGGGCAGCGACGAACTGGGCGGTACGCTTACCGCCGTGCGCATGTCGCGTCAGACTCCGTAAACCCTGGCTAAGCAAGCGGCGTTGATGACTGCTCGTGCAGGGCAGGCGTTTCGATTGCCTGCAGCGCACTTGAAGGCGAGCGACACGGATCAAGTTCGCTTGATTCTTCCAAATGCTGGGCAACTCAGTCCGCGCTGCTGTCAGCTTCGAGTTGATCGAGGAAATCCACCGCGCGGCGCAGGTGGGGAATCACGATGCTGCCGCCCACTACCAAGGCAACGCTGAAGGTTTCGAAGAACTCGTCACGATCCACACCAGCCTCACGACATTGCGCCACGTGATAGGCGATGCAGTCGTCGCAGCGCAACACCATGGACGCCACCAGCCCCAGCAGCTCCTTGGTTTTCACGTCCAGGGCCCCGGCACGGTAGGTCTGCGTGTCGAGCGCAAAAAAGCGCCGCACGACCTGGTTGTCCTGCTCAAGAATGCGTTCGTTCAGTCGCTTGCGAAACTCGCCGAACTCGGCAACGCGCTTGCTCATGCCTGCCGCTCCAGCAGCGGCATCAGCTCGCCACGCCGATCCATGGCCACCATGTCGTCGTAGCCGCCGACATGAACCTCACCGACAAAGATCTGCGGCACGCTGGTGCGGCCTGCCCGCTCCACCATCAGGCGACGCTGCTCCGGGTCCAGGTCGATGCGCACCTCGGCGTAATCAAAGCCCTTGTTCTTGAGAAAGTTCTTGGCGGCCATGCAATAGCCGCAAACCGCACTGCTGTAAATGGTGACAGGGGACATGATCAACGCTCTTGAAGACGAACAGTCTGGATAGATGGGGACTTGGCGCCTCAGGAGCAAGCTGGGCCGATTTACAAAGGATTCACTCGCCGGCCAGCCGGTTCGCGCGATGATACCCGGCATGAAGACCCAGACCCCAAAGCCTCGCCCCCGCCTGCTCGCCTTTGCGCTATCCGGTTTGCTTGGCGCAGCCGGGTGCTTGAACGCCACCGCGCAGGACGCGCACGAGTTGCCTGGTATTGGCAGTTCTGCCGAAAAGGTGTTCACGGCGGCAGAAGAGGCCGAATACGGCGCCATGGTATTTCGCGAACTGCGGCGCTACGGCTATCTGCTGGAAGACCCGCAGCTGGTGGACTACCTCAGCGCCCTGGGTCACAGACTGGTTGTGCACAATCCCGACCCGATCCACAGCTTCACCTTTTTCCTGATCCGCACCCGCGATATCAATGCGTCCTCCTGGCCGGGTGGCTACATCAGCATCAACGCTGGACTGTTGCTTACCGCTGAGAGCGAAAGCGAACTGGCGGCGGTGATGGCGCACGAGATCGCCCATACCACGCAGCGCCACATTGCGCGCATGATCGAAAAACAGCAGAAAGACCAACTCCCCTTGATGCTGGCCATGCTGGGCACGGTGCTGGCGGCGCAAGGCAGCAGCAACAGCAGCGCCGGAGACGCCACGGGCGCCGCGATCATGGGCTTCATGGGCCTGATGCAGCAGTTGCAAATCAACCATACGCGCAGCAACGAGCACGAGGCCGATCGCATCGGCATCCGCACCCTCGCCAGCGCCGGCTACGAGCCGCTCGCCATGGCCTCGTTCTTTGGACGCATGCAGCGCGCCAACCGCACCGTGGGCCAGGGCGTACCTGAATACTTGCGCTCGCATCCGGTAACCAGTACGCGAATCAGCGAGGCCAAGGATCGCGCCAACGGGCTGGAGGCCAAACCCGTGGTCACCATGCGCAGTTCCGCGCACGGCAACCCGCTGTTGCCCGACAGCTGGCTGGGAGGCGTGGCCTTGCATCCGGATACCGACCAACTCCTGTTCCCGTGGGCGCGCGAGCGGCTTCGCGTGATGACGGCAGAGTCGCCCATCGAAATGGAGACTCACTATCGCCGCCGTCTGGATTCAAAGGAGGATCCATTTACCGCACCGGACCATTACGGCTACGCACTGGCCTTGATGGGTGTGGGCTCTTACGAGGCCGCCATCGCACAGCTCGACGCAATCGATGAGCCCGACCCCGGGCATTTCTGGGTGCCACTGGCACGTGCCGAACTGTTGAGCCGCAGTGGCAGACGCAGCGAAGCCGAAGCGCTGTATGAGCGTCTGCTGGCCTCGCACACGCGCAACCGGGCTGTCGCGTTGAGCTATGCCTCCGCCCTGTTGCAGGGCAATGGTGTCGAGCAGGGCCAGCGTGCCCAGGCAGTGCTGCGCCCGCTGATGGCCGACGGTGGCAACGACCCGGCCCTGCAGCGCAGCTTCGGGCGTGCCAGCGAAGTGGCCGGCGATCTGGTGCGTGCCGGTGAAGCGCATGCCGAGTACGCCTATCTGACGGGCAGCGCGCCGGATGCGGTCAAGCAACTCGAGGCGCTCAAGCTGCGTGAGGACCTCGACTATTACCAGCGCGCCCGGATCGATGCCCGCATTGCCGCGATGACTCCCACCGCGTTGGAGATGGAGCGAAGCCTACTGCGCAGCCCGAATCGCCTGCAGCCGGTTCCGCAGCAATCCCTGCAATGACCGGTGACTTCGTGGCTTCGCCAGACAAGACGAGCAACGTCATCTGACCGTCACGAATCTGTTATCTACTGTCGGAACTGTAACCGTTCAGTGGAGTAGCCGCGTGCTCAAACGCATCCTGATCGTCGACGACGAACCCGCCATCCGCGACATGGTGGCCTTCGCGTTGCGCAAGGCCGACTATGAACCGGTGCACGCCGGTGACGCGCGCGAAGCGCAGAGCGCGATCATGAGCAAGGTGCCCGACCTGATCCTGCTGGACTGGATGCTGCCTGGCATGACCGGCCTGGAGCTGGCCCGCCGGCTGCGCAAGGAGGGACTGACCCGCGAAGTGCCGATCATCATGCTCACCGCGCGCGGCGAGGAAAACGACCGGGTCAGCGGCCTGGAAGCCGGCGTCGATGACTACGTGGTCAAGCCGTTTTCCAGTCGCGAGCTGCTGGCCCGCATCAAGGCAGTCATGCGGCGCACGCGCGGCGACGAGGAGGACGGCAGCGTGGCGCTGGGCGGCCTGCGCATCGACGGCGCAGCACATCGGGTCTTTGCCGGCGACCAGCCGGTCGCGATCGGCCCGACCGAGTACCGCTTGCTGCTGTTCTTCATGACCCATGCCGAACGCGTCTACACGCGCAGCCAGCTGCTGGATCACGTCTGGGGCGGCAATGTGTATGTGGAGGAGCGCACCGTCGACGTGCATATCCGGCGCCTGCGCAAGACCCTGGAACCGTTCGGCATGGACCCGCTGGTGCAGACCGTGCGTGGCGCTGGCTACCGCTTCTCGACCAGCGTCTGAACAAGCACTAAGGTACAGGGCATGCATACGGCCCTGTGCCGCTCCTGGCGCTACACCCTGACCCGCCTTGCCGGGCTGCTGGTGTTCGCGCTGGCGCTGGGATTCTGGCTGGACCAGCTTTGGCCGCTGCTGAGCGCCGCCCTGGCCGTGGCCCTGGGCTGGCATTTATGGCGCCTGCACCTGCTCACCGGGCACCTGCGTGCTCGACGCCGCATCGAGCCGCTGCCCGGTGAAGGCATCTGGCCCGAGCTGTATGGTCTGGTTTATCGCCGCCAGCGCGAAGCGCGTGGACGCAAGCGGCGCCTCGTCACCATGCTGCGCGCCTTTCGCGAGGCTGCCGCTGCCCTGCCCGACGCCATCGTGGTGCTGGAAGCGCCCGAGCGCGGCATCGTCTGGTTCAACGAGGCCGCCACCCGCCTGCTTGGCCTGCGCTACCCGCAGGACATTGATGCCCGCCTCACCAATCTGCTGCGCAGCCCGCGCGTGGTCGAGTGGCTGGAGGCCTGGCGTTGCGACGAACCGCTGCTGGATGTTCCCAGCCCAGGCGATGAGCGACTGCGCCTCGGACTGCGCCTGATCCCATACACCGGCAACCAGTATCTGCTCGTGGTCCGCGATATTTCCATGCTGATGCGGCTCGAGCAGATGCGCCGCGACTTCGTCGCCAATGTCAGCCATGAACTACGCACGCCGCTGACCGTGGTGCACGGCTACCTCGACATGATCGAACCGGAAGACTTCCCGGAGATCGCTTCGAGCATCAGCGAGATGCGCCGACAATCCAGCCGCATGGCGCAGATCGTCGAAGACCTGCTCACCCTGTCACGCCTTGAAGCGCAAGACCGCCTCGATGAAGACCGCGTCGGAATGGGCCCGATGCTGCGCAGCCTGCAGCAGGAGGGCAGCGCGCTGAGCCAGGGCCAGCACAAGATCAGCGTGCTGGACGAGGCTGGCTGCGACCTGCGCGGCTCGGGCAAGGAGCTGCACAGCGCCTTTTCCAATCTGGTCAGCAATGCGGTGCGCTATACCCCGGCCGGCGGCGAGATTCGCGTGCGCTTCTACCGCGACGCCGATGCCAGCCTCTGCCTGGCGGTGATCGATACCGGGCCCGGCATTCCTGCCCAGCACATTCCGCGCATCACCGAGCGCTTCTACCGGGTTTCGTCGAGCCGCTCGCGCGACAGTGGCGGCACCGGCCTTGGCCTGTCGATCGTCAAGCACGTGCTCAATCTGCACCACGCCGCGTTCGAAATCGAAAGCACCCTGGGCAGCGGCAGCACCTTCCGCTGCCGCTTTGAAGCCGAGCGCGGCATGGCGCGTGAGCCCGAGGCGGCATTGGCGGATTGACCACCCAATCGTCCAACGAGTCTGAGCTTTGCTGTTGGAGGGCGTATTTGATCCGCCGTCGCCAAGGTCGAACATGACGTAGCGGCGCATCAAGATGCGCCCTCCGGCCGGGACCTATACTGCCGGCATGGATCACGCCGCACAGATTGAACTTGCCGCCAATATCAAACGCTGGGCCGCAGAACTGGGCTTCGCGGCCGCAGGCATTTCCGATATCGACCTGGGCCCGGACGAAGCCGGCCTGCTCGACTGGCTGGCGCGCGGCTTCCATGGCGAGATGGACTACATGGCGCGGCACGGTACGCGGCGCAGCCGCCCGGCCGAACTACATGCTGGCACCGTGCGAGTGGTCTCGGTACGCATGGACTACTGGCCGGGTGAAGCGCGCGAACCCTGGTCGGTGCTGGAGGATGCCGAACTGGGATATGTCTCGCGTTACGCCCTGGGCCGCGACTACCACAAGCTGCTGCGCGGCCGGCTGCAGAAACTGGCTGATCGCATCCAGGCCGGGATCGGCCCCTTCGGCTACCGCGCATTCACCGACTCGGCGCCAGTGCTGGAGAAACCCCTGGCGCGAAACGCCGGACTTGGCTGGATCGGCAAGCACACCAACCTGATCGACGCCCAACGCGGCTCATATTTTTTTCTTGGCGAGCTGTACGTGGACATCCCGTTGCCGATCGATGCGCCGTCCACCGATCACTGCGGCACCTGCACGCGCTGCATCGAAGCCTGCCCCACCGCAGCCATCATTGCGCCCTACCGCCTCGACGCGCGGCGCTGCATTTCCTATCTCACGATCGAACTGCAGGGCGCAATTCCCATTGAGTTCCGCACCGCTCTGGGGAATCGCATCTACGGCTGCGATGACTGCCAATTGGTTTGCCCGTGGAACAAGTTTGCCAGGCTCGCCGTCGAGCCCGATTTCCGCGTGCGCCACGGCCTCGATGCCGCCGCGCTGGCCGAGCTGTTTGCCTGGGACGAGGACACCTTCCTGCGCAACACGGAAGGCTCGGCCATCCGCCGCATCGGCTGGCTACGCTGGCTGCGAAATATCGCCGTCGCACTCGGCAATGCGTCCGGCTCGCCGGCCGTGATCGAAGCGCTGCAGTCGCGAGCGGAACACGCCAGCGGGCTGGTGCGCGAGCATGTGGCATGGGCGCTGGGGCAGCACGGTGTTGCCGGATAGTCGGCACCACATATTTTCTGCTGCGGCCTCGCTCAAGGAGCAAAATGCGGCCGGGTGGCCTTTTGGCTATGCTTGACGCCTTGAAGCGGTACCGCGTATTCCGCTCCAGTCAGATGGAGCGACCGGAGCGGTGACAGCAGGGGCGCAGTTCACGTCAACTGTCGACTTGGGAGCATGCTCATGATGGTACGAATCGTTATTGCTGCGCTGCTTCTGACACTTGCCTGTCCACCTGTTGATGCAGGAGGCGTTCGCCGCAGTGTGCGAATTGACGGTTTCGGCGCATGGGATGAGTTTGCCATCGGTTCCTCCAGCTGCGCCGGCACCACGGTAGGAAGCACCCTGGTTGAGTTCAATGGATTTACCTTCTCGGGCCGTGACTCACTGGATCATCTGGTTGACACGTATTGCCAGATTCCGCCGCCGGGCGAGTTCAACAGCAGCACCTTCACCTATCCCGACGAGGCCGGCCTGCGCGCCCTGATAGGCGACAATGCGAATGACGCCATTCGGGCGGTGCGCTACTCCTTCCTCGACGCCCCCCGCTTCGACTTCACGGCGACCGGCTTCCAATGGACCTTCTACCATTTCCCCTACGATCTGGTCGTCGTCGGTCTATACGGCTTCGAGGCAACCGAGCTCGACCACCGTTCCTATATCAGCTCGAACCAGGGCACCATCTGGGATGGCGGGCTGGACGGCTACGATTCCCAGTATTTCTGCTTCGAGGCGGACCGTTTCATTGGCACCTGGGACGGCAACCTGGACAACCTCGAATCGATTTGCCTGGCCAGTTTGCAGCGGGTATTTCTGGATGGTTTCGAGCCCTGAGTCCGGAGTCTGGCAAGCAATGATGCTGCGGCCGTTCCCATGAATGCGGGGGGACTGCGCTACCGGGCGTTTATCAGCTACAGCCACCGCGATGAGCGAATTACATCGCGTCTGCACCGGCGACTGGAAACCTATCGAGCGCCGCGCGGATTGGTAGACGCCGCGCGCAGAAGGCTGGCACCGGTGTTCCGTGATCGGGACGAACTGGCCAGCGCCGAACGTCTGTCGGCCAGCATCGAGCAGGCCCTGGATGAATCCGAAGCGCTCATAGTTGTGTGCTCGCCATCGGCGGCCGCTTCAATCTGGGTCGGAAAGGAGATTCTTTACTTTCGTCGCGCCCATCCGCAGCGGCCTGTCTTTGCTTTTGTGGTTGCCGGCGACCCCGGCATTGACCCGCGTCAGGATGCGTCGACGGCAGCGTTTCCAGCCAGCCTGATCTTGGCAAATCCAGATGCGCCAGAAGGCGCATTGGGTGAACCCATCGCAGCCGATGCGCGTGAGCAAGGCGACGGCTTTGCCAACGCCTTCCTCAAGCTGGCCGCCGGCCTGCTGCAGGTCCGCTTCGACCAGTTGCGCAACCGCGAGCAACGTCGCCGCCAGCAGCGCTGGGCGATTGCCGGCAGCGCCTCGCTGTTGCTCAGCGCGGTGTTCGCGGTGCTGGCCTGGCAGGCCACGGTGGCACGCGATGCCGCACGTCGCGCCCAGGCACAGGCCGAACTGGAGTTGCAGTCAGAACGTCAGACTCGCGATTTCCTGCTATCAGTTTTCCAACTTGCTGACGCAGGAGAAGCGCGCGGCAACTCCGTTACGGTTCGCGAAGTACTCGACCGCGCGGTTGCGCGTATTGACTCGACCGAGTTCAGTCGCCCCGCGATCAAATCACGCTATCTCGCCACCATGGGGCGAGCCTACGCCAGCCTTGGACTGAATCATCGCAGCCTCGACATGTTGACCCAGTCAATCGATGTGC
Source organism: Lysobacterales bacterium (assembly GCA_038257155.1). Classification (GTDB taxonomy): domain Bacteria; phylum Pseudomonadota; class Gammaproteobacteria; order Xanthomonadales; family Xanthomonadaceae; genus JANJTY01. The sequence goes on from JBBSJP010000003.1 coordinate 114,158, forward strand.
TCCACGGCGCCGCGAAGGAGCCGGAATTGCAAAGCCAGCGGATAGACAGCCTGATCGAACTGGCTGCGGTGCAGTTCGACATGGGCGACTATGAAGCGGCGCTCAGCCGCCTGGACTCACTGGGAACCCAAGAGGCATCGGAGTTCCCGATGACGCCTTTGCAGCGCGCGCGGGCCGCCAACAAGCGTGGCGAGATCCTGACATTCATGGAGCAGGACGAACAGGCAGAAGAAGCTTTTTCGCTAGTGCTCGATGATCTTTCTGGAATCGATCAAGAATCTGACCCACTGAGGTCTGAGTTGGCGCTCAGCCTTCATGGCTTGGCTGTCCTGCGCCAGTTCGCCGGCAAATTCGACCAAGCAGATCAACTGTACGCGCGATCGATAAGTACCTTTGTGTTGGCAGTGGGGGAAGCTCATCCGGGTACTGTTGGGGCACTGATATCACGCGGCTCCAACGCCCACGCCTCAGGCAACACCGACGCCGCCCAACAGCACTACCTGCGCGCGCTCGAGTTGGCGCGGCGCGTATACGACGAAGACAGTCCACAAATGGGCACGCTGAAAAACAATCTCGGCCGCCTGCACCTGGAGCGCGGCGAACTGGATGCTGCCGAACCGCTGCTGCGCGACGCGTTGGAAAGTGATCGTCGGCACCGCAGCGAGACCTTCGACGACCTCGCTTACTCGCTCAACAACCTCGCCGTGCTGCGTATTGCGCAGGGCGACAGCGCTGAAGCTACCAACCTGCTGGAAGAAGCACTGCCCATCGCTGACAAGGCCGAGCACGCCATGCTCGGCCCGATTCTCGCCAACCTCGCCGACCTGCGCTGCGCGGCGGGCGATGCTGCGAAAGGAATGCCAGCAGCCGAGCGCGCCCTGGCGACCGACATCGCGCGCAATGGCGAGACGCATTGGCAGAGCCACTACGCCGCGCTGGTACTGGAGGCATGTCGCGTCGCGTCGGGCTCGCCGCTGGAGAAGGCAGGACTCGATGGCCATTTGGAGGCGGTGCGAAAGCGCTGGCCAGCGGCAAGTCCATTTGCGACACGCGCAACCTGGCTATACCGCAAGGCGCGGGAGCCGGTCGGTAGTTGAGGGAAGGCGAGGCTGTCTGAATGTCACGCGGACCCGGGCCAATGTTCTCGACCAAAGCCCCTCTCCCGACCCTGTCGGGCCACCCTCTCCCGCAAGCGGGAGAGGGGAAACCGATACGAACTCCCTGAGCAGTGCATCACTCAAACCTCACACCACATCCGCCCGCGCCCGACCTCTCGCCACATCCACCCGCATCAACAGCAGCAGCCCGCCCACGAAGAATCCCGCGGTGGCGAGGATCGACAGGCGATGGTCACCACCGCTGAACCAGTTCACCAGACCGTAACTGAGCGGTCCCAGGATCGAGGCCAGCTTTACCGCCAGTCCCCACAGTCCGAATATCTCGGCTTCGCGCTGCGGCGGGCAAAGGTAACCGACCATCGCGCGGCCGGCGGACTGGGATGCGCCCAGGCACAGGCCGACCAGGTTGGCTGCGGTCCAGATGAGCCAGCCGGCCTCGCCTGCTCCCAGCGTGCCCGCCCAGAGCAGACCGATCGCCAACAGCCAGCCGCACAGGGTGATGGCGAGGGTGCGACGATGTCCAACGCGGTCCTGGAACTGCCCGAATGCCAGCGCGCCAAGCGCGGCGGTGATGTTCACCACCAGGATCAGCTGGATGCTCTGCTGCACGGTGAAACCCAGGGCCTGCTGGGTATAGATCGCAGCCAGTGCAATGACGGTTTGCACGCCGGCCTGGAAGCAGGTGATGCAGACCAGCAGGCGGCGTAGATCGAGCAGTCCGCGCGTGCCCGACAAGGAAGCGCGCACGCGTCTTGCGGCCTCGCGCCAGACGGAGCCCTGCACCGCAATCGAAACGGCGCGCTCGCGCACCCAGAGGAAGGTCGGCAAGGCGGTCAGCCCGAACATCACGGCGGTAATGAAGAGGGTTTGCGGTACCGCCTCGGCGGTGCTGCTGCCGCGTGCCTCGGCGCCCTGGATCCACCAAAGGCAGATGCCCAGGACCAGCAGGCCACCCAGGTAACCCAAACCCCAGCCCCAACCGGAGACCTTTCCCATCGCTTCCTTGTTGACCAGTTCGGGCAGGAAAGCGGCGATAAGGTTCTCACCCACGCTGTAGGCGATGTTCGAAACCAGCAGCAATCCGATCGCCAGCGCCACGTCGCCCGGGCCGCATAATCCCAGCGCGAAGGTCGCCACGATGCACGTGATGCTGGCTATCAGCAGCAGGCGCCGCTTGCCGGCACGCAGGTCGGCCCAGGCGCCGAGCAGGGGCGCGCTGAGCAGCACGATCAGATAAGACGCTGACAGCGACAGGGTCCAGGCCAGGGTGCCCCAGGTCGCGCCCTGGGCGATGCCGGACACGAACCAGGCATTGAAGATGGCGGTGATCACCACCGTGGTGTAGCCGGAGTTGGCAAAGTCGAACATCGCCCAGGCGCCGATCTCGCGGCGCTGCACTACTGCAACACCAGGCACGTGCCTGCGGCGGATATGCTTATCGCTCGCCATTGCCATCGCCGACGACCCTGCCATCCGAAACGGGTTTGGCGATCTCCAATTCAGCCTCGACAGCGGGGGGCTCCGGGCGGCGCCAAAGCCAGATCGCTACCACAGCCATCACTGCGATTGGTGGCCAGTGGGCCCAGGGGTTCGGCGCAAACCACCAAAGGATCATCGCGCAGATCACCATCATCACGCTGGCCAGCCATTTGGCAGCGCGCGAGACCGCGCCATAGCGCTGCCAGTTGCGGATCATCGGGCCGAAGCTGCCATGCGCCATCAGCCAGGCGTGCAGGCGCGGCGAGCCCTGCGCCGCCGCCCAGGCAGCGACCAGAATGAAGGGCGTCGTGGGCAGCCCGGGCAGGACCACGCCGAGCAGGGCCAGGCCCAGCGCAATGTAGGCCAGCAGCAACCACGCCCAGCGCCTGCTGCCAGCGCGCAGGCTCATGGGTTCGATTCTGCTGTTCGGCGGATCATGCATGGCATGGTGCGCATCATCCCGCGACGCGAGCAGGAACGTCGAGACGATCAGTGCGCAAAACGCCCGTCCCGCAGGAAGCGGGTCACCTGGCTTGCCACCTCGACTGAAGCCAGCAGGCCTGTATGGCTGACCCTCAGACAAAGATGGTCCGCCAGCCCCTGCAAGCGTGTCTCCTCAACTTCGACCGTGCCGTCGTGCGGCGCTCTGAGCTCCGCCATGAAGCGGCCGGCACCCATTCCCGAGGCGCCTGCGATCAGGCCGACCTGCGCAGTGCCGTTCCACGCGGGAATACCGTTGCGCAACAGATCAGCACTGCGCCCCAGCAGCTGCTGACCGAATCCCCAGCGCGACAGCCCAGTGGCGGCGCGGCTGCCGCAGAGCGGTGACCCGAGGCAAACCACGCGTTGCACGCCCAGGTCGGGTTCACGGCGCAGCGTCTGCAGGGCGATAAGCCCACCCAGGCTGTGCGCTACGAGATGTTCGGCCGGCTGACGCCGCAGGCGCTCGGCCAGCGCGTCCATGCATGCCTCGGGATCTCCACGAACGCTGGCATAGCCCAGGCGTTCGACCTCGAAGCCACCCGCCTGCAGCCGCCGCGATAGCGGCTGCAGGGCCCAGGGTCCCATCCACAGGCCGTGCAGCAGCAGGACGTGCTGCAGCTCGGCCATGACCTCAGGCTTTTGGCACGGCGCGCACGTGCACTTCAGCCAGCTGCTCCTCGGGAATCGGCGAGGGCGCGCCGGTCATCAGGCACTGCGCGGTGGTGGTCTTGGGGAAGGCGATCACGTCGCGGATCGAGTCGGTTCCAGCCATCAGCGCGGCAATGCGGTCGATGCCAAAGGCGATGCCGCCGTGCGGCGGTGCGCCGTGCCGCAGCGCGTCGAGCAGGAAGCCGAACTTAGCCTCGGCTTCTTCCGCGCCGATGCCGAGCAAATCGAACACCGTGCTCTGCATGTCCGGGCGATGGATGCGGATCGAGCCGCCGCCGATCTCGTTGCCGTTCAGCACCATGTCGTAACCGCGCGAGACCGCGATCCGCGCATTGGCGCGCAGATCGGCGATATCGTCGACCGCCGGCGCGGTGAAGGGATGATGCAGGGCGACGAAACGGTTGGCTTCCTCGTCCCATTCGAACATCGGGAAATCCGTGACCCAGAGTGGTGCCCAGATGTTCTGCACCAGGCCCAGATCCTTGCCGACCTTGAGCCGCACGGCACCCATGAAATCGCTGACCGTCTTGTACAGGCCGGCGCCAAACAGCAGCAGGTCGCCGCTCTGCGCGCCGCTGGCCTGCAGCACTGCTTCCAGCGTGGCGTCGTCGAGGAACTTGGCGATCGGTGAGTTGATGCCCTCGCGGCCCTTGGCCAGGTCCTCGACCTTGATCCAGGCCAGGCCCTTGGCGCCGTACTTGGCGGCATGCGCGCCCATGTCGTCGATCTGTTTGCGCGACCAGGTGGCAGCGCCCGGACAGCGCAGCACCGCGACGCGGCCGTCGGCGTGTCCGGCCCAGTCGGTGAAGACCTTGAACTCGCAGGCCTTCACTGCCTCGGCCACGTCGACCAGTTCCAGGCCGATGCGCAGGTCGGGCTTGTCGGAACCGAAGCGGCGCATGGCTTCGGCATAGGTCAGGCGCGGGAAGGCATCTCCGAGGTCGACGTCCATCACTTCCTTGAACACGGTGCGGATCATGCCTTCGACGCTGTCCTGCACGTCGCGCTCCGACACCCAGGCGAACTCCATGTCGAGCTGGGTGAACTCGAGCTGGCGATCGGCGCGCAGGGCCTCGTCGCGGAAGCAGCGCGCGATCTGGTAGTAGCGGTCGAAGCCCGCCACCATCAGGATCTGCTTGAACAGCTGCGGCGACTGCGGCAGGGCGTAGAACTCGCCCGGATGCATGCGCGCTGGCACCAGGAAATCGCGCGCGCCTTCCGGCGTGGCCTTGGTCAGGATCGGGGTTTCGATGTCCTGGAAATCGCGCGCATCCAGCCAGCGGCGCAGGCTCTGCACCAGGCGGATGCGGGTGCGCATCATGCGCTGCATCTCGGGACGACGCAGGTCGAGGTAGCGATACTTCAGGCGCACGTCCTCGCCCGGCGTCTCGTGCGTGTGATACGGCAGGTTCTCGGCCTTGTTGACGATCTCGATGCGTTCGGCCAGCACCTCGACCTTGCCACTCTTCAACCGGTCATTGACGCTATGCCGAGCGCGTACCGTGCCCGTGATGCGCAGGCAGTACTCGTAGCCGACCTTGGCAGCATCGGGATAGGCCGGATTGTCCGGCTCGGCCACCACCTGCACGATGCCTTCGTGGTCGCGCAGGTCGATGAAGCAGATGCCGCCAAGGTTACGGGCGACATCGGCCCAGCCGCACAGGGTGACGGTCTGGCCGATCAGGGCCTCGTCGACGAGACCACAGAAATGGGTACGCATGAAGTCTCCGGAGCCGCACCGGTGGGCGCGGCGGATGATGGGATTCGGGGGCGCAATGGTAGGGCCGCGGGGAGTTGGCGGCAAACCCGGGAGCTGGAGTTGTCGCAGAAAACCCAGGGGAAAGCGCATTCAACGCGGAGGCGCGGAGGACGCGGAGGCGCGCCTAGAAGAGACCTGAGTGGCCTGATGCAAGCCGTTCCGCAGGGCAAGCGTGCTTGCCATGCGAAGTCCCGAATGGTGCCATCGGTGGGCCAATGCCACGGGGCGGACGCCAGGTGATTCTAGTAGGGTGGGCCTTGGCCCACCGCGGCGCGGTTGCTGGGCTTCATTCGTGACCCCACGGAGTCGGCGGCAGCTCAACCTCGGTGCTCAGGTCGAACTCAACCTGGAAGAGTCGGCCTGTCGGGCGCGAGAGTTCGTAAAGAAAGCGCTTGCCTGGCTCGATTTCCATCGCCCAGGTATTGGTAACCGAAACCGCGAGTCCTTCCCGTTCGAAGGTCGCGACCGATTCCGCATCGACCGGAAACTCCTGGCGCTGCTCGCTGCCCACCGCAGCGGTGTCGCCGCCGTACATGGTGACGGCATCGTTGCTGCCATCTTCATGGCGATGGTCATGCTTGAGTCGCAGTCCATCGGCGGTACGGGTCAGCACCCAGGTGCGCGAGTGGTCGTCACCGACATGGAAAGGAATCTTCAACTCGGCGGTGCCGCATTCACGCACGTGCATCACCAGGACCTTGCCATCAAAGGGGTCGCTTGCCGCTGGCGCTTCGCCTTCCGGTGGCGTATTGGCGATGATCTGCCCGGCGTAGGCCTTGCCGCAGTGCTCGGCGATCCGCGCCAGGAATACATCCGCCGGCACGGCGGCGGGAGTTGGCGCGGGCTCGCTCGCAGCCCGTACGGGCAGAGGCGGCGCGACCGGCGCAGCAGGCGGCGGGGCATCAGTACCACAAGCCACCAACAGGAACAGGCCGGCCATCAGGCCGGAACGCACAACACACTGCGGATGGTTTTTCATTTCCTGACCCTAACCCGCCCCCAAGCACCAATCAAGCAGCAGCGCACACACTCATCAGACGTGCCACGCCCCCACTCCTCCGCCACCACGCTTCCCCGTTCCCCGTTCCCCGTTCCCCGTTCCCCGTTCCCCGCTTCACCTCACATCCTCCCCTGCCGCTTCAAATCCAGATACCGATTCACCAGCGCCAGCGGCAAGGCTTCCGGTTCCACGTCCAGGCACGGCACGTCACCCAGCTCCAGCCTTGCAAACGCACGCTGACGACGTTCCAGGTACTCGGCCGTGGCGGCATGGGTGAGCGCTTCCGCCAATCCGGCAATTGGCGCGCGCAGTGCCGCGCCGAGGATCGGTTCGCGCAGGCTGGCGACCACCACGCGATGCCGTTGCCGCAGCAGCCCCACGGCGGACCTCAGTCCCTCGTCGTCCTCATCACGCAGGTTGGACAACAGCACCACGAAGGCGCGCTTGCGCAGGCGCGTCATCATGGCCACTGCGGCCGAGTGGTAGTCCGGGCTCGCGAGCGTCGGCTGCAGGTCAAAGCTGTGCGTCAGCAAGCCGTTCAGGGCGACCTGGGACTTGCGCGGCGCAAGCCAGCGCTGGATACCGCCCATGGTCATCAGACCGACCGCATCACCCTGGCGCAGCGCGACAAAGGCCAGCAGCAAGGCTGCGTTGAGGGCGTGATCGAGATGCGACAAGGGTCCATCACGCGCGGCCATGCGGCGTCCACAGTCGAGCAGCAGGACGATCTGCTGATCGCGTTCGTCGCGGTACTCACGCGACACCAGACGACGCATTCGCGCGCTGGCCTTCCAGTCGATCTGGCGCTGGGCGTCGCCCTCGCGATACTCACGCAACTGATGGAATTCGAGTCCCTCGCCGCGACGCCTGCGCTGCAGGATGCCGAGTTGGGACAGTCGATGGTCAGTGGCGAGCAGGGCAAAGCGTGTCAGCGCCGAGAAGTTCGGGTAAACCCGCACCCCGCTGGCATTGCCTGTGAAGCAACGCCGTCGCCACAGTCGCCAGGGTGAGGCGATGCGCAGCTCACAGGTGGAGAATTCGCAGGCGCCGCGCTGCTGGGCGCGCACACGGTAGCGCAGGCTTGCTTCCTGACCCTGCGGCAAGTGCAGGCGCTGCGGCAAGTTCTCGACCAACAGGGCTGACGGGGCATGATCGAAAATCGACATCAGCAAGCCGCGTGACGAAGTGTTCACGACGCGCAGAGTCACATCGGTGGCAGCACCCAGCGCGATGGCATGTGGCAGCCGACGAACTACCTGCGGCACCGGCTGCCGCCACAGGCGATACGCGTCCAGCGCGGCGAGCGCCAGCAGCAGGCAGGCAGCTACCAGCAACGCGGCATCGAATGCCGGCAGAATCGACGCCAGTGTCGCCAACACCAGCAGCGCCCCTGTGGCAAGCAACAGCGCGGGCGCGGGGATCAGCATTACAGTCGCGGCGCCGCGACTTTTTCCAGCAACTCGGCAATCAACATGTCCGGACTGTGACCTTCGATCAGCAGATCCGGTGTCGGCGCAATGCGATGGCGAAGTACTGCAGGCGCCAGCCGTTTGATGTCGTCGGGGGTAACGAAGTCGCGTCCGTCGAGCAGTGCCATGGCGCGCGCGGCGCGCACCAGGGCGATGGCGGCGCGCGTACTGGCGCCCATGGCAATGCCGGGGAATGTGCGTGTGGCGCGCGTGATGTTCAGGGCGTAGTCCAGCACCTTGTCGTCCACCGCGAGACGCGCAGTGAGGACCTGCAGTTTCACCAGCACATCGGGCTGCACGATGGTCTGCACGGCCTCGATGTTGAGCCGCTCGGCACTGCGTCCACCCGTGGCAAAACGCAGTACGGCCAGTTCGTCCTGTTGTGCCGGATAGTCAATCAACACCTTGAGCAGGAAGCGGTCGAGCTGGGCTTCTGGCAGCGCGTATGTGCCCTCCTGTTCAACCGGATTCTGCGTGGCCAGCACCATGAAGGGTGCCTCCAGGCGGTGACTTGTGCCATCCAGGGTCACCTGCCCTTCCTGCATCACTTCCAGCAAGGCGGCCTGGGTCTTGGCCGGGGCACGATTGATCTCGTCGGCCAGCAGCAGGTTGGCGAACACCGGCCCGTGGCGGGTGGTGAACTGGGCAGTGGCCGGGTCATACAGCGTATGACCGGTAACGTCGGCCGGCATCAGGTCCGGGGTGAACTGGATACGCGAGAAACGCCCGCCAATGGCGCGGGCCAGGGCCTGCACCAGCAAGGTTTTTCCCAGCCCGGGAACGCCTTCGATCAGCACATGGCCACCGGCCAGCAGCGCGGCGAATACTTCTTCCACCACGCCCTGCTGACCGAGAAACGCTCGCCCGACCTGGGCGCGCAAGGAAGCGGCAATGCTCTGTGCACGGCTGAGTTGTTCTGCAGAAACCACGGAATTGGACATGCTGGGTACCTAGGATTCGTAGAGCGGATCGGATGCGGAGCGCGTGCTGGCCTTGGCGAGTGTCAGATGCACGCGACGGCAGGCCCGCACCAGGGCAAGGAATGCCAGGGGCTGATCGGGCAGCCGCTGGCTTGCCAGCAGGCTGGCCTGGTGTGGGTCAAGTCCACAGCGACGCGTCAGGAACAGTGCCAGCGCATCTCCGGAGAGACTGGCTGTGTGCGGATACTCGGCGCGTACCCGGCGCAGCGCGCCCTGCACGGCCGCCTGCGCCAGTGCGTGACGCTCACCCCGCGACCACAACAGACGGCCGCTGGCCGCCAGGTGGTCCAGGAGTCGTCGACGCGCAGGTTCAGGGTCTGGCTGGATGGGGCCGAAGCGCGGCAGTACCGTCCACAGCAGCAGGATCAGCAGCGCGGCGCCCGGCAACAGCACCTTCCAGAAATGTTCACGAAACCAGGTCAGCAGCCCACCTCGCCAGGGCCGGATGAACACCACCTCTTCGGCGCCTGTGTCGCGCAACAGCCAATGCAGGAACTCGGCGTGATCGTATCGCCCCAGTTCCCAGTTCCCGAAGGCAGTCAGCGAGTTGAATGCCGTCACCCTGCCCTGCCCCCAGGCGATCTGTCGCGCGACTGTTGCAGCCTGACCAATCTGCCAGAGTGCTTCGCCATCTCCGGTCAGCGCATGTGGACCCTGCAGCTGCAGCGCCAGCTTCGCGCTTTGCTCGTCCGTCTGGAACAGTTCGGCATCATCGAGCGGGCCGGATCGGGTTGGCTCACGCCAGTTCCAGCTTCCGCGGCTCCAGCTGAAGCCACGGTCTTCGTCGTCCAGGTCAACGCGCGACATGCCGAAGTGATCCAGTAACGGGTCACGCAGCGGCAGCAGTTCGGACTCCAGGATCAAATGACCGCCACCGCGCACGAACGCGTCCAGTCGTTTGCGCAAGGCAGGGCTCATCGCGCCGCGCGGCGCCGGCAGCACCAGCGCTGCGCGCGCCGCCAGGTTCATCTGCACCTGCAGCGCATCGAGCTGGCGGACCGGCAGACCCAGCTTTTCAAGCAAACGCCTTGCTGCGAGCAACGAGTCTCTTTGCGCTTCAACACCTGGACGGGTTGGCTCGGTCTCGGTGCTGTGCTCGAAGCTGAGAAAGAACCAGGCCGCCGCCAGACCAGCAAGCACCAACAACGCCAGAGGCAGGACCCAGGGCCTCATGCAGGGGACTCTTCGCTCTTGCCGCGCAAGGCAAAATGCGCTGCGTACTCGCTGCACAGTTGCTCGACCTGCGTCGCCTGCGGTGGTCGATGCGCGTAGGCCAGATCCACCCAGGCAGGCAACAGGCGATCGAAATAGCTGGCCGTGGCAGCTGGAAGCAGGCGCCGCGCGAAGCGCATGACATCGCCTTCGGTTGCGCCGCCACCGATGCGCAGCCCGCGCTGATGAACGAGGTGCGACAAGGCACCGCGATACAGCAAGGACAGCGCTTCGCGCAGCTGACCTCGCTGCAAAGCATCGCGCGCCGCGGCCGCCACATCCGGCGGCAGCGAATCGGGCGAGATTGCCAGTCCGAACAGCTGTGCGGGAGGCGTTTCGCGCTCGGCCCGATCGTTGCCGCCTTGCCAGCGACGCGCGATGGCCCAGACCGCCGCCAATGCCAAGGCCGCCAGCGCCAGCCATGACAGGGCGCGTAGGCTCGAAGCCATCAGTTCGACCAACTCGGCGAGCCATTCGATTCTGGGCGGATCAACGTCCCCGGCCTTGTTCCGCGACCGCCAGCGTCGCACCTCACGTTCGCCGCCGAAGTCTGCACTCGCCAGCACCTCGACAATCGCGCGCCGCGCCTCGCCATCGACGGGCTGGTAATCCGGCAATGGTGGCCCGACATCACAACCGCCGACTTCGACCTCGAACGGGGCGTCCAGGTCGAGTGGCTTCTGCGGCACTTCCTTTTCGACCTTCGTCGCAATCGGGGTGGCTGGCATTTCGGTGCTGCACAGCAGACCCAGAATGAGCACCGCCAGTCCGGCGCGCGTCGCAGTCGGTGTCGTGGCGGCCGAAGCCTGCGCGCGACGCAGTCCGATCTCGATATCCCAGCCCTCCAGCATCACTCGCCGACTCAGGTAAAGACTGAATCCAGCCGCCACGAAGAACGGCTCGATCAGGCTCACCGCCAGCGCGTAAAGCAGGGTCTCGCGCATTCCCCACCACTGTGGCTGCCAGAATGGCGACTCCGACTGAACTTCAGCATCGATCAGCCAGTCGCCCGGTTGCAGCAACTCCAGCAGGCTGGACAATCCGACAAGGGCGACCACCTCAAAGCACAGGCAGACCGCGGCAAGTGCCAGCACATGACCGCCCAGTCGCCGTCCCAGCACTCCGGCACGACGGCGCGCCGCCGCTCCGCGCTGCATCTCCAACTGTGCCACCGGCGCAAGAAAGCTGCGGCTCCAGGCAAACGGTCGCAGCAGCAGACTGGGCCACAGACGCGAGCCCAACAGGCTGCGCCAGGCTCCCAGACTGTCCGCAAGCGGTGGTGGCGCCCCGAACACGCTGTGCGCAAACACGTGCAGCAGGAATCGATCAAACGCCGGTTTGAGCCACCAGATCGCCAGTGCCGCAAGGAAAGGCTGCTCGCGAAACACCATCAACAGCGCTGCCAGCACCGGAATGAACACCACGAACCAAAGAGTCCAGACCGGGCCGGCCCAGCGCAGCGCCATGCGGAACCCGAGATCGATGGATTCCCAGCCGCCACGTGGTCGCAGGGCGATGGCGATGCGCTCAAGCTGCACGTGACCTCCCGCCGAACACCAGGTAGCCGAGCAGCAGTATCCAGCCCACCACGCCGACCAGGTACTTTGGCCGCGGGTCTTCCAGCACCAGTGGCGACCAGAATGCCTCGACCGCTGCAGCGACAAGGAACATGACAGCCGCGCCTCCCATCAGGCGCAACGCGACCCGGCCTTCTTCAACCAGGGCTCGTCGGCGGGAACGCTGACCGGGATGCAGCAGCGCCAGACCGAGCTTGAAGCCGGCCGCGCCAGAAATCGCGATGGCCACCAGTTCCAGGGCACTATGGCCCGCAACGAAGGACCAGATCTGCGGGCCCAGCCCAACCTGAGTCAAGTGTCCAACCACGGTGCCCAGAACGATTCCGTTGTAGAGCAGGAAGAACAGGCTGCCAAGGCCAAACAGCACACCGCCGGCAAAGGTCTGGAAGCCGATGCGCACGTTGTTCCAGATGTAGAAGCCGAACATCAGCATGTCCTCGTCGGCATCGCGCTGGCCCAGCCGGTCGTTGCCCGCGTCGTACATCTGCTCCACTTCAATCAACTGCTGCGGCGACAGCACCACTGCAGCCAGATCAGGACGCAGCTCAAGCGCTGCCATCATTCCCAGCAGAGGACCAAAGAACAGCAAACTGGCGAGCGCCACCGTCCGCCACTGACTGCGCACCAGGCGGGGAAACTCGCTGCCCAGGAATGCGGCAACATCCAGGCGCTGTCCGGCATGCGCGCCATACAGCGCGTGGTGCCCGGCCAGCACCATGCGATCGAGCCGGGCAACCAGCCCTGGCGCATAGCGTCGCTCACGTGCCAACGCCAACTGCGAACAAAGCGCACGGTAGCTGGCTGGCACTTCCGCATCGGAGAGCGTCGTGTCGGGGCTTTCGCCCGCCGCTTCGCGAAGTTTGCGACGCGTTTTCGTGCGCAGTGCCTGGCGTTGCAGCCAGCGCTCGAATCGCTCCCAGCCCGCCGCATGCTGGCGCTCGAACTCAGACTGCCGCACGGCCGTTCCTGGCAGCGCCGCCCAGCAGATGGTTGGCCAGTTCAAGCAGCTCGCGCTCATCACTCCGCCCGCCCAGTATCGGCTCGGCCAGGGCGATCAGTTCTGCGCTGCGCTCGTGGCCCAGCTCGTTGCTGCGTTCGGCCAGGTCCAGCACCAGGCGAGCCTCGTCGAGACTCAGGGAGCGCTGCGGCGCGCGCGGCTCGGCGACCGGAATGGAGCGCACCGGTTCGATCGAGTCCTCATAGACCACGAGTGTGCCCGCCACGTGATCGCCGAGCCGCTTGAACTGGCTGCTGCAGAGCATCGCCAGCAGCCCGCCCAGATACAGGAAAGGCAGAAAGTCTGCGAATCGCAACAGGTTGCGGCTCAGTGCTGCTCCCCAACCGATCGGCGCGCCATCGTCACCCAGGACACGCAGACCCAGCGCCTTCTTGCCCGGCGTCGAGCCTCCCCATTCTGCCTCGCACCAGGCTGGAACGAGCCACTCCAGTGCAAACCATGAGATCAGCAGCAGGCCGACGCCAAAACTCCCGAAAAATTCCAGCACCATCGCCAGAGCAAACAGCAACGCGGCACGCCAGCTGAAATCGATCAGCCAGGCGAGTGCGCGGGGCACTGGACCGGCGATCCTCAGCTGCAGTTCCACGCCCTCCGGGGTGGCGACGCGGTGCGCCGTATCCAGAAGGCTTGCTGGCATGTTTCCAGAGCTCACTCGGCGTAGAACATGTCGCGGTAGGCGCAATAGGTTGAGGTCACCATCCAGGGGCCAAGCACCAGCCAGCCGAGCATCAGCGGCAGGCTTGCCAGGATGATGAGGAGCAGTCCGAGAATGCTGTACACCAGGAACGGCACGATATTGCGCAGACAGGCGATGAAACTCAACCGCATTGCTTCGATCGGCTCCGTGCCATTGAGCATGACCAGTGCCGGTGCAAACCAGATCGCCATGAATGCCGGCAACAGCAGCGCCAGAAGCAGCAGCAATCCAAGAAGAAAGGGAACCCCAACCGCAAAAAGCAGAGCCTCACGGTCTCCCGTGCCAACCGACGCAATACCGGCCGTTATCAGTCCGATCGTGGGGATCAAGGCGAGCAGCGAAATCGCCAGGACAAGCCCGGTGTAGATCAAACCCAACATCAGGAGGGGACGGCTTTGGCGCGATAAACCCGCGAACAGATGATCGAGTTGCAAGGGCAAACCGCGTCGCTGCGCATCGCAGCCCAGCATCAGCCCTGCGCTCAGGATGGGGAATACAAGGTTCTGCGCGAGCATGCCGACAATTGGCACCATCGAGGTCGCAAACTGCAAAGCAAGGAACACCAGCACGATGCCGATCCACAGCCCCGGGCTGCGTGCGAACAGGTCCCAGCCTTCGCCAAACCACGCGGCTCCGCGACCCGCAGCGCAGGCGCGCGGCGATTCGAGGAAATTGCCCATGTCGTCCTGCGACTCGAAATCAGCCACATCGGACTGGGGCGCCTGGTAGGGGTTGGTCGTCATGCACGGCTCCGGCTGCGGGCAAGGCAGGGACAAGGGTGGAATTGTACCCGCCAGTCCGCGCCCCGCGGCCTTGGCGCCCACAGGCGACTACGTCAAGGTTGGAAGTGGCGAGTTCAATGGGCCACATACACGAATTCGTAATCGGGGCGGGGACCAGCGGCGACCAGATCCTCTCCCATCACGTAGTCGACGCCCAGTTCGCGCAGACCGGCCAACTGCGTCGGCGATGTCAGCTGATCGACGATCAGAGCGCAGCCCGGCCGCCGCCAGGCGCCGAGAACGGTGCTGAGTGCCGAGCGTTTCAGCCCCAAGATCGTGGCTGCCGGCAGGCGGAGGTAGCGAAAGTCTCTGGCGTTGATACCGTCCAGGCGTGTCAGGCTGCCAGAAGCATCGTGCAAGGCGAGCGGCAGCCGCTGCGCCACCAGGGCCGCGAGGCGGCTTTGCGACGCGGGATCATCGCTCAGTGTTTCTGCGTCGATCTCGATCACAAGTCGTTCTTTAAACTCGGCGCGACGCGTCAGTTCCTTTCCGAACCAGCCCTGCAGCGCCTCATCGAAAGAAGGCAGGTCCAGCGGCACGAGGAGGCGCTCGGTGTGGCCGCGCGAAGCCAACTCCACCAGGGCCTCGAACGCATTGAACAGGGCCAGGTGGTCTATGACCTGCTGGGTACCGGCGGCGCGCGCCAGATTCAGAAACTCATGCCGTTGTATGCCCCCAAGGGTTCGCGTGGGTCGTGCAGCTTGCTGCGCAGCAGGTAAAGTCCTTCCAGCCCCTGTGCGCCGATGGGAAGCACGGGCTGGTACTCAACTCGCACCCGCCTGCCTCGTCCAGCCTCCTTCACCCACTCGCGAACGATCAGCAGCCTTTCATCTGGCAGGGTTCGGGAGGTCGGATCCAGCACGCCGTCATGGCGATTGCCACCGAGGCGGTGGGCTATGGCTTGGGCGGCATGCGCTGCAGCGAACCAGCGATCAGGGTCGACCGCCAGGCCACTCACCGGCGCCAGCGCCATTCCGATCGAGGCAGTGGCCTGCAGCAACCAACCGCGCAGCAGGAAGGGGGTGCTGGCAATGGCCCGCAGGATCGCTTCGACCTCCTGAATCACTTCCTCCTTGTTGTCGCGACGGATCAGGACACCCAGGCCGTACTCCAGCCATGTTGTCCATGCATCGCTGTCGCGCAACAGGCCACCGACATGATCGATCAGCAAGCGTTCCAGTTCGAAAGCATTGCCGAACTCGAGGTCCTCGAGTTGCTCGGCCTGATCGAGACGCACGGACAGCAACACCTCCCAAGTTGCCGGCCCCTGGTGGAAACGATGGTCCAGCAAGGCCAGAAACTCTCCTCGACGTAGCGCGCCGCTGGTTCCACTGCCAGCTGGCAGGCTCTTGACCACGGCGCCGCGGAATTGGTGCTCCCACCAGCGCCAAATTCCCCTGATCACCGACCGGCGCGAGGCTCGACCATCGATCACGCCGTCAGCCCCAGCGAGGCGCGCCTGGGCTTCCAGCCAGGGTGCAGCTCTACTGCTCAGCTGCAACAGGCTTCCACCCGGGCCACGAGACTGCCGCATGGCGTGGAGCCGATCCAGGCTGGCAAACGCATCACCGTGATCCACCACCAGCATCAGGTCGGGCAGGCTGCGTGACTCGACCAGATTGGCGCCGAGCTTCAGCAGGGCACGACTGACGCGCGCGGCAATTGCAGGCGTGGCCGAGTCGATGCCGACTCTGGGAGGTGTGGTCTGGGCCTGATACAGAACGTGCAGTGTCTCTCGCTGGGCGAGGGAGGCGTGCTCGTCCACCACCAGGTCAGCGCCCGCCGCAAGCGCACTGGAGCGGCATTCCTTCGGCCCCCATACCACGACCGGAATGCGCAGCAGCATGATGTTTCGGCTGCCTTCACCGGACAGCCAGGAGAGCGCCTTGCCCAGGTCATCCCAAGGCGCGAGGATCAAAGCAGGCAGGCCGCCTGCAACCCGGCAAGATCGCGGACGGTCTGCCAGGGCAGGCCGAGCGTGGCGAGCCAACCCTCCTCGATCTCCTGCTGCAAGTCATTGTCGAGTACCAGGATGCGCGGCGCGATGAAGGCGTTCATTTCAGCTTTCCGGCGCGACGCTTCCTGCACGGCGTGAGGCGCTGCAGACAGACTGGATGCCCCCTCCAGGGCATGAGGACGAGGGGCTGGCCCGGCATCAATTGCCGCTCAGCTGGTAATCCTCCAGCTTTACCTTGCCGCCCAGTTCAAGCCTGATGCGCAGGGACAGATCGGTGCGCGAATCCGCATACTCCAGCGCCTCCTCCATCGAGATTCGGCCGCCCTTGTAGAGCTGGAACAGGGCTTCGTCGAAAGTTTGCATCCCGCGATCCACGCCCTGCTTCATGGCTTCCTTGATGCCATCAATATCGCGCTTCTGGATGAGGTCCGCGATGTAGCTGGTGTTGAGCATCACCTCGACTGCCGGCACGCGCTTGCCATTGACGTCACGCAACAGTCGCTGCGAAATCACCGCGCGCAGATTCAGCGACAGGTCGATCAGCAGCTGGTGGTGGGCTGCCTCGGGGAAGAAATTGATGATCCGGTCAAGCGTCTGGTTGGCGTTGTTGGCATGCAGGGTGGACAGGCAGAGATGGCCGGTCTCGGCATAGGCAATGGCGGCCTGCATCGTCTCCCGATCGCGGATCTCGCCAATCAGGATCACGTCCGGGGCCTCACGCATGGCGTTCTTCAGGGCGTTCTCGTAGGACAGCGTATCGAGCCCGAGTTCACGCTGGTCGACCATGGACTTCTTGTGCCGGTGCAGATACTCGATCGGATCCTCGATCGTCAGGATGTGACCTGCATGTCGCTCATTGCGGTAGTCGATCATGCTCGCCAGGGTGGTGGACTTTCCCGATCCGGTCGAGCCGACCACCAGCACCAGCCCCCGCGGAACCATGATCAGGTCCTTGAGGATGGGCGGCAGGTTGAGCGCTTCGAGTCCGGGAATCTCGCTGGTGATGTAGCGAATCACCATGGCGATGGCACCGCGTTGGTGATACACGTTTACCCGGAACCGCCCGACGTCCTTGATGCTGAAACCCAGATTCATCTCGAGCGTTGCCTCAAACTCCTTCTGCTGGCGCTCGTTCATGATGGAGTAGGCCAGCTCCTGCACCTGCAGGGCGTTCAATTCGGCGTTGCCGAGATGATGCACGTGCCCGTCAATCTTGATGAAGGGTGGCGCGCCTGCGCTGAAGAACAAGTCCGATGCCTTCTTCTGCGCCATCAGGTTGAGCAGTTGTGCAAGTTCCACAGGATCGTTTGCTAGTGCTCCGGTGCCGGGCAGCCTGGCCCCATTCGTTCGGGTGCCCAGTGCCCCTGCTCTACGGCCTGCCATCGACCTGAGGAGGGCCGGCTGACGATCAGCAAGCCGGACCGTGTCGCAACGTTCAGTCTTCCGCTGCTCGTTGCGCTGCCAGCGGCCGCTGAAACAGGTCAGAGAAGGAACAAGGTGGCGAGCAGCAGCAGGCTGCCCATGCTGATCACGTCGGTCACCGTCGAGAGCAGGATTGCCGACGCGTTGGCCGGATCGGAACCCAGGCGGTGCAGGGTCAATGGCACGAGCGCGCCAATCATTCCCGACAGCACGCAGCTGGCCGACATCGAGACAAACGTGGCCAGCGCGAGCAGCAAGGGATCGAAACCACCCTGACGCATCGCCATCAGATACATGACCGCTGCCGCGATCAGGCCAGTAACCACACCATTGAGCAAACCCAGCCAGGCCTCCTTGCCAAGAATGCGTCCCATACCGACCCGGCGGTGCTCACCCAGGGTAATGCCGCGCAGGGTCACTGCCAGCGCCTGAGCGCCGAGGTTTCCGCACTGGCCGGCGAGCACCGGCAGGAACATCGCCAGCACCACGATCTGCTCGATGGTCTGCTCGAAGAAACCCACCACCGCACCGGCCACGAATACCGTCACCAGATTGATCTGCATCCAGGGATGGCGAGAGCGGAAGCTGCGGTGCCAGGGCGTTGCTATGCGCTCCTCCTTCTCGACACCCACCATGCTGCCGGCTTGCGCGGAGATCTCGAAGGCCTGCTTCTCGAACAATTCCTGGCCGCGCACCATGCCCATCAGGCGACCTTCCGCGTCGCACACCGGGTACATCGGAAAGTGTCGGGTCACGACTTCCTGCATGGCCTTGAGCACCGGTTGCTCGGGTCGCAGGTAGAAGGGATTGCGCAACATGATCTCGCCCAGAGTCTGCTCGGGCCTGGCAAACACCAGCTCGCGGAAGGCCACCACGCCGACCAGGCGACCATCAGCTTCGGTCACCAGCACGTAGATGACCATGCGGCGCTTGACCGTCTCGCGCAACGAAGCCAACACGGCGTCAATGCGTTCGTCAGGTCCGAACACTGCGGGCGCGGGCTCGACCAGCCGTGCCACCGATCCCTCCGGGTAGCGATGACCCTGCAACCAGATCAGGCCCTGCCGGCCCGGCACTTCGGCCGCGATGGATTCGCGGCGCGCGGGTTCGAACTCTTCCAGGATCTCGACTGCAATGCCGACGTGCAAACTGCTCAGTCGGAGCGCGATTTCCGCATCGCTGCAGGCTTTCAAGCGCCCGGCGGCAGTTCTCGGGTCAAGGCGGGCGAGATCACCAATACCGTCGTCGTTCTGGGTCACGTTCTGCGCCGCTCGAACCGGGGGATACACGTTACCGTGAAACCCCTGGAATCCGCGATACCCGCTGCGGCAAGTGCCGCCGAAGTGAGCGTGGCTAAGGTCGCGACCGGCCAGCGCAGTCGCCAGCTTGGTACCATGCTGGCACCTCTTGCGGAGTCCCGGAAATGGTGACCTACATCAAGGCCTTCCTCGCTGGCTTCCTTTCCACCCTGATATTCCATCAGGGCATGCTGCACCTTCTGCACCTGCTCGGCGTTTTTCCGAATCCGGCCTGGAATCTCGCCGCGGTCCCACCGTTAGGGGTTCCCGCCGTGCTCTCGCTGGCCTTCTTTGGCGGTCTTTGGGGCATTCTGCTATGGCTGATGATCGGCCGCAGTCGGGGTGGACGCCGCTGGCTGCTGGCCGGCGTGCTGGGCGCGATCCTGCCCAGCGCCGTAGCCCTGTTCATCGTGTTGCCGCTGAAGGGCATGCCGATGGCCGGCGGATTCGACCCGAAGCTGATCCTCGGAGCCCTGCTGTTGAACGGTGTCTGGGGTCTAGGCTTGATTCCGCTCATGCGGATCATGGGAACGCGCTGAGCGGTCCAACAGCGGGTGGCGAATTCGCACCGCCCCGGTATGGCACCAGGCTCGCACAGATCCGGAACGATAGCCGACTCCAATTTTCCACTCGCACCGCGTTGCTCTTCTCCGCGTGGTTCCGCGCCATCCGCGCCTGCGCGCCTGCGCGTTGAAACTCTCGATCTGATCTGCTCGACGCGAAATCGTCGCGCACGTCGAAAAAGAAATGCCCCCGGATTTCTCCAGGGGCATAGTCTTGAATCAAACCGTTGGCTTCAGCGCGGCCTCCGATCAGGGGCGACGCGCCAGCTCCGCCTCGTCGCGCGCCTTCGGCATCAGGTCGGCCTTGCTCACGCCCAGCGCCATCAGCAGCGGGCAGGAGAAGAAGATTGACGACAGGGTACCGATCACGATGCCGATGATCAGCGCGACCGAGAAGCCCTGCAGGGTCGGGCCACCGAACAGGAACAGCGCAACCACGGTAAGCAAGGTGGTCAGGGACGTCATGATGGTGCGCGACAGGGTGGTATTGACGGCGCGATTGAGCACATCCACGGTGTCGCCCTTGCGGGTGCTGCGGAACAGTTCGCGTACCCGGTCGAAGATCACGATCTTGTCGTTAACCGAGTATCCGTCGACCGCCAGGATGGCTGCCAGTACGGTCAGGTCGAAGTCCATGCCGGTGATCGAGAAGAAGCCCAGCACGATGATGACGTCGTGCAGTTCGCCGGCGATGGTGGCCAGGGCGAAACGCCACTCGAAGCGCATCGCAATGTAGATCATGATGCCGCTCAGCACCACCAGAACGGCGACGATACCGTTGTAGGCCAGCTCTTCGCCGACTTGCGGTCCGACGAACTCGCTGCGCTTCACTTCTACCGACCCGCCTATTCCGTCAAGTGCCTCGAGCACCTGCTGGCCGACGCGGGCGTTGCGGTCATCCAGACTGGTCTCGACCGTGCTCGACTCATCCTCGGCGGAGTGTTCCGGCGCGAGGCGAATCGACATGTTGGTCGACGAGAAGCGCTGCACTACTGCGCCGCCAAAACCGGCTGTCTCCAGCGCGTCGCCCACCGCACCCTGCTCGACGGCATCGGCAAACTCGACTTCCACCAGGGTGCCTCCGGTGAAGTCCAGGCCCAGATTCAGGCCCTTGGTGAAAATCGAGCCGAGCGAGACCACGACCAGGATGAGCGCCGTCGCCAGGGTGAAGCGGCGCAGCGCCATGAAGTTGACATTGGCATTGGGATTGAAGAATTCCATGATCTAGCGCTCCAATCCTTAAACCGAAACCGACTTGATCTTGCGGCCACCGCCGTAGATCAGGGAAGACAAGGCACTGCTGACGGTCACCGAGGTGAACATCGAGGTCAGCACACCGACTCCCAGCACCATGGCGAAGCCGCGCACCGGACCCGAGCCGAAGCTGAAAAGTGCCAGGGCGGCAATCAGCTTGGCGACGTTGGAATCGAGAATGACCACCCAGGCCCGCTCATAACCCGCCTTGATGCTGGCGATGGGTGTGTTGCCCGCACGCAGTTCCTCGCGGATGCGTTCGCAGATCAGTACGTTGCCGTCAACCGCCATACCCAGGGTCAGCACCACACCTGCAATGCCCGGCATGGTCAGGGTCGCGCCGATCACGCTGAGAATCGCGGTGAGGAGCAGCAGGTTGGTGAACAGTGCGACCACGGAGATCACGCCAAAAAGCTTGTAGTAGACGATCATCAATACGCAGACCAGCAGGAAGCCAAGCTGGATCGCCAGCTTGCCCGCGTCGATATTCTGCTGACCCAGGGAAGGACCGATGACGCGCTCCTCGACGATATCGATCGGCGCAGCCAGCGCTCCCGCGCGAAGCAGCAGGGCCAACTCCGATGCATAGCTGGCACTCTCCAGACCAGTGGTCTGAAAGCGCTTGCCGAACACGCCTTGCGTGGTAGCGACGCTGATGACCCGCTCGGCAATGCGGACGGTCTTCACTTCCACGCCATCTTCGATGCGGGTCTCGGGGATGCGTTCGATGAACACGACGGCCATCTGGTTGCCGACGTTGTCCTGGGTGTGCTCCAGCATGCGCTGCGCGCCAATGCTGTCGAGCACCACATCAACTTTCGGCTGCCCACTCTCCGAGTCATAACCCGAGCGCGCGTCGATCATCTGGTCGCCGGTCACGATCACGCGACGCGACAGCAGGATCGGCACCGGGCGTCCATCCACACCGGTTTGATCGCGGTAATAGATGCGCGCACCGGGCGGTACGCGGCCGCTCTGCAGTGCCTCGTAGGCATTGCCATCTACCACCGCGCGGTATTCAAGCGTGGCCGTGGCGCCGAGGACAATCTTGGCTTGAGCGGTGTCCTGCACACCTGGCAACTGCACCACGATGCGGCTCTCGCCCTGTCGCTGGATCACCGGCTCGGCCACACCAAGCTCGTTGACGCGGTTGCGCAGGGTGCCAATGTTCTGCTCGATCGCGTTGTCGATGATCGAACGCAACTCGGTCTCGCGGATGCGGCCGATCAGGACGAACGAATCGCCGGACGGGCCTTCCTCAAGCTGCAGCTCGGGCAGCTCGCGAGCGATCAGGCTGGCGGCGCGACTGCGATCCTCGGCACTGCCCAATGTCGCGGTGATGTTGTTGCTGGCATCCCGTTCAACGCCGCTGTAACGCACGCCCTCACGCCGCAGCACCGAGCGGATGTCGTCGGTGTAGCCATTGCTGCGTTTCTCCAGCGCGGCGCGCTGGTCGACTTCCATCAGAAAGTGTACGCCGCCCTGCAGATCGAGACCCAGCACCAGCGGGGTTCCACGCAGCGCTGTGAGCCAGTCGGGCACGGTCGAGGCGAGGTTCAGCGCCACCGTGTAATCGCGACCGAGTTCCTTGCGCAGCAGGTCAGCCGCTTCCAGCTGTACCTTCTGGGTCTCAAGCCGCACGACCAGACTGGTGCCTTCCTGCGCCATGCGCTTGATCGACACCTCGGCAGTTTCCAGTATCCCTTGCACCCGCTCGGTGAGAGCAGTGTCGACAACGCTGCCGCGATTGGCCGATATCTGTACTGCGGCATCCTGCGGGTACAGGTTCGGCAATGCGTAAAGCAGGCCGAACAGCACCACCATCAGGACGAGGGCGTATTTCCAGCGGGGAAATTCAAGCATGGCAAGGGGTTCCCGGACACACCGAGGCGGCGGCCCGAAGCTGAGAGATCAGGAAGGGTTCAAATCGCTTTCAGGGTGCCCTTGGGCAACACTGCAACGATGGCGTGGCGCTGGAACTTGAGCTTGACGCCGTCGGAGACCTCGACATTGACGAAGCCTTCGCTCAGGTCGTCGACACGCCCGAGAATGCCGCCCTGGGTGACCACTTCATCGCCCTTGGCAAGCTTCGAGACCATCTCGCGATGTTCCTTGGCGCGCTTCATCTGCGGCCGGATGATGAAGAACCAGAACACCAGGGCGAACACCGCCAGCATGATCAGCGGCGACCAGGGGTTCGGCTGCGCACCAGCCGCTTGCGCGAAAGCAGGGGAAATCAGGAAATCCATGGGCTTAAAGACTCACAAGTTCGAAGACGTAATGACGCGAGAGGCCGTCAATGACCGGTAAGTATGCCATGCCCGCCGATATGGCGCATGCGGACAAGGCGATACGGAGACCTCGGAAACCGGCGAGAAATGCCGGATTCCACTGTCCCCTGCCCGAGTGATGTGGGCGAACCGGGCGCGATTCAACCGCGCGCCTGCAATTCATCAGCGGCGTGACGCTACGTCTGTCATCGAGCTTCCGGTAACCTTGACAGGATGGACACTCCCTTGCCGGAACCCCAATACGTGGATCTGTCGGATCCCAGCCACTACATCAATCGCGAGCTGTCGCAGCTCGAGTTCAATTTCCGCGTGCTGGCGCAAGCCATGGACGCGCGCATTCCGCTGCTCGAACGCCTGCGCTATCTGTGCATCAGCTGCACCAATCTGGATGAGTTCTTCGAGATCCGCGTCGCGGCAATCCGTCACCAGCAGGACTACGGCGGCGCACCGGCAGCCGATGGCCTCTCGGCAAGCCAGGCGCTGAAGCGCATCTACGAACGCGCCGAGCAGCTGGTCGAGGCGCAGTACGAATACTGGAATGCGGTGCTGCGGCCGGAGCTGGCTGCCTCCGGGATCCGCTTCCTGACCCGTGACCACTGGAATGCCCGGCAGAAGCGCTGGCTGCGCGACCACTTCCAGGAGGAAATCCTTCCGGTCCTGTCCCCGCTCGGACTCGACCCGGCGCACCCGTTTCCGCGAATTCTAAACAAGAGCCTCAATATCGCCGTGGTGCTGCATGGGAAGGACGCCTTTGGTCGCCCCAGCCATCTCGCCCTGGTTCGGGCTCCGCGTTCGCTGCCGCGCGTCATCCAACTGCCCGCCGAGATCTCCGGCGGTCCGCACGACTTCGTGCTGCTTTCAGCGGTGCTGTCGGCTTTTGTCGACGACCTGTTCCCCGGCATGGAGGTGCGTGGCGCCTATCAGTTCCGCGTCACGCGCAATTCGGAACTGTTCGTTGATGAGGAGGAAGTCGAAAACCTCGCCCATGCGCTGAAGGGCGAACTGGTCGGGCGCGGCTTTGCCCGCGCGGTGCGCCTGGAGATCGCCGAAAACTGTCCCAAGCCCATCCTGCGCACCTTGCTGCAGCATTTCGAACTCGGCGAAAACGCCACCTACCGGATCTCCGGGCCGGTCAATCTCAACCGCATCATCGCGGTCTATGACCTGATCGACCGACCGGAATTCAAGTATCCGGCCTTCCAGCAACGCAATCCGACCGGCTTTGACCTTGAAGCGCCTTTCGACTCGATCCGCGACGGCGATGTGCTGCTGCATCATCCTTTTGATTCCTTCACGCCGGTCCTGGACCTGATCAAGGCGGCCAGCGTCGATCCCGATGTGCTGGCCATCAAGCAGACCCTGTATCGCGCCGGACGCGACTCGCTGTTGGTCAACTACCTGATCGATGCCGCGCGCGTCGGCAAGGACGTTACCGTGGTGATCGAGCTGCGCGCGCGCTTCGACGAGGAGGCCAATATCCGCCTCGCCGATCGTCTGCAGGAGGCAGGCGTGCAGGTTGTTTACGGCGTGGTCGGCTACAAGACCCACGCCAAGATGCTGCTGATCGTGCGCCGCGAAGGCCGCCGCCTGCAACGCTACGTGCACCTGTCGACCGGCAACTACCACCCAGGCACGGCCAAGGCTTACACCGACGTCGGACTGATGACGGCCGACCCGGACATCTGTGCCGACGTGCATGCGGTCTTCCAGCAGATGTCGGGGCGGGCGCCCGCCTTCAAACTGAAGCGACTGTTGCAGGCCCCCTTCACCCTGCACAAGGGTCTGCTGGAACGCATCAGGCGTGAGGCAAAGCATGCCGCTGCCGGGCGGCCGGCGCGCATCATCGCGAAAATGAATGCGCTGACCGAGCCCATGGTCATTTCTGCGCTGTACGAAGCGTCCCGCGCAGGCGTCAGAATAGATCTGATCGTACGCGGCGCCTGCTGCCTGCGGCCAGGAGTTGCCGGGGTCTCGGAGAACATCCGGGTACGTTCGGTGATCGGCCGCTTCCTGGAGCATAGCCGCGTCTACTGGTTCGCCAATGACGATACGCCCGAATTGTTCTGCTCCAGCGCTGACTGGATGGAACGAAACCTGCTGCGGCGCATTGAAACCTGCTTCCCGATTCTGGAGCCTGAGCTCGCGGCTCGCGTTTATCAGGAAGAACTGGAAACCTACCTGGCCGACAACCTGCAGGCCTGGAACCTGGACGCCGACGGGCAGTACCAGCGGATTCAGCCGGGCAGCGACGAAATGCCGCACTCGGCGCAGGACTTCCTGCTGGCTCGCCTCTGCCAGTGATTGATCGCTCATGAAGCCACCGGCGATGGGCGAGAGCGAGCTGATGGCAGCCGTGGATCTCGGCTCGAACAGCTTTCACATGATCGTGGCGCGCTACGAGCTCGGCAGCCTGCGCATCATCGATCGGCACCGCGAAATGGTTCGCCTTGCAGCCGGCGTGGATAGCGAGGGCAATCTGACCGTTGAGGCTCGCGAGCGCGCGTTCGGCTGTCTCGAACGAATGGGGCAACGGCTGCGCAGCCTGCCGCATTATCGGGTACGCGCCGTCGCGACCAATGCGGTGCGACAGATGCGTGCTCCGGCCGCCTTCCTGCTGACGGCGGAAACCGCACTCGGCCATCCCATCGAAGTGGTTGCGGGCCGCGAGGAGGCTCGTCTGATCTACCTCGGCGTAGCCAACGGACTGCCGCCGCGCGACACCCAGCGCCTGGTCGTGGACATTGGCGGCGGCAGCACCGAGTTCATCATCGGACGCGGCTTTGAACCCCTCGAACGCGAAAGCCTGCAGGTCGGCTGTGTCGCTACCACACTGCGCTTCTTCGAGAACGGCAAGCTCAACGAGAAGCGCTGGAAGCAAGGGCTTACCGAGATTTCGGTCGAGCTGCAGCAGTTCGCTGCACCATTTCGCCAACTGGGCTGGGAAGAGGCAATCGGCTCTTCCGGCACCGCACGCACCATCGCGGCCCTGCTGTCCGAATTGCGCCTGCATCGTGGCGGAATTATCGCTGAAGGTCTGACCCAGTTGCGCGAACGACTGCTGTCATTCGGAAGCATTGATCGGATCGAACTGCCCGGGCTGAGCGAGGAACGGCGGCCGGTGTTTGCCGGTGGCGTGCTCGTGATGGAGTCGGTGTTCCGCGTGCTGGGCCTCACTGAAATGAAGGTTTGCGAGACCGCGATGCGTGAGGGCCTGCTCTACGACATGCTGGGGCGCGCCAGCGACCAGGACCCGCGCGACGCGTCGATCGCCGCACTCGCGGCGCGCTACGGGGTCGACGTGGAACAGGCCCTGCGCGTTGAAACCACTGCATTGCAACTGTTTGAGCAAGTGCGCAAAGCCTGGGCATTGACCGACACCGAACGTGACTGGCTGATCTGGGCTGCCCGGGTGCACGAGCTCGGCCTGGCGATCGCCCACAGCCAGCATCACCAGCACGGCGCCTATGTGATCGAGAACGCCGACCTTGCCGGCTTCTCCCAGCAGGAACAGCAGGTCCTGGCGCTGATGGTGCGTGGCCAGCGCCGCAAGGTGTCCGAGCCAAAGCGCGACCTGCTTCCCGACCGCTTCCTGCTGCCCACCTTGCGCTGCACCCTGCTGCTGCGGCTGGCCATCCTGCTGCACCGCTCGCGCGACAATGAAGCGCTGCCGTCGGTCGAACTGCAGGCCGATGGGCACATGCTGCAGTTCACCCTTCCGACGCGCTGGCTGGATCGCCACGCACTGACTCGCACGGATCTGGAAACCGAGCGCGGCTACCTGGCCGCGGTAGACATACTGCTGTCGATCAAACGGAGCTGACTTCCTCGGCCTCAGGGTCGGGCGCCGGCAGCTTGCACAGCAGGGCGAGCAGCGAGGCCAGGGACTGACGCATCTGCCGACGATCCACGATCACGTCGATTGCTCCGTGCTGCAACAGGAACTCCGAGCGCTGGAATCCATCCGGCAGGGTTTCGCGCACGGTCTGCTCGATGACGCGCGGGCCAGCAAAACCGATCAAGGCAAAGGGTTCTGCAATATTGAGATCACCCAGCATGCCAAGGCTGGCAGACACGCCGCCGGTGGTCGGATGAGTCAGCACCGAGATGTAGGGAACGCCAGCCTCCCGCATGCGCGCGATGGCAGCCGATGTCTTGGCCATCTGCATCAGCGAGAACAGGCCTTCCTGCATGCGGGCCCCGCCGGTTGCGGCAAAACAGACCAGCGGCGCGCGCTCAGCCAGGGCCAGCTCGGCGGCACGCGCGAATTTCTCGCCCACCACGGCACCCATCGATCCACCCATGAAGCGGAACTCGAAGGCAACCGCGACCAGGTCGCGACCACGCAGCAGTCCGCGCGCCGCCAGCAGCGCATCTTTCTCTCCGGTGTCTTTCTGCGAGGCCTTGATCCGATCGACATACTTCTTGCTGTCGCGAAAGCGCAGCGCATCGACCGGTTCCAGGTCTGCGAACAGTTCCTGCATGGATCCCGGGTCGAACAGGCCCTCCAGTCGCTGGCGCGCCCGGATCGGGCGATGGTGATTGCATTTCGGGCAGACCTCGAGGTTGCGCTCCAGCTCTGGCCGGTAAAGCACCGCGGCGCA
The DNA here is from genome assembly GCA_038257155.1 of Lysobacterales bacterium. Lineage (GTDB taxonomy): Bacteria > Pseudomonadota > Gammaproteobacteria > Xanthomonadales > Xanthomonadaceae > JANJTY01. The sequence goes on from JBBSJP010000003.1 coordinate 141,787, forward strand.
CATTTCGCACTTTTCCCACAGCCCCTCGGGCACCGCGCGCTTGTTGCCGCCCTGGGTGCGGATTCGGGACGGCATGAGTTTTTGCAGCCAGCTCATCGGGTGTTCCCAGCGCAATGTTAAGGGTGAAAGTGTAGCGCGTACGACGCCGAACGACTCCTCAACCCGTAGGGTGGGCCTTGGCCCACCAAAGGGTCACCCCATACGATGCACACCAATGAGGCGGTGGGCCAAGGCCCACCCTACAAGAATTTGAGCTTGCGAGGCGAGCCGCAACCCCCTCCGTAGGTGGGCCTTGGCCCACCGATGCCACGCCCCAAGCTACGCCAGGGCGGCGCGGATTGGCGCGATGAATGCAGTGGCTCTGGCGACAGCGTCTTCCAGGCCGGTGGATTCGGCCAGGTGCTGAACCAGGGCGCTGCCGATCACCACGCCATCGGCGTACTCGGCGACCGCAGCGGCCGATGCGGCATCCTTGATGCCGAAACCCACCGCAACGGGCAGCGGCAGGGAGCGCCTCATGCCCTCGACCCGCTCTCGAATGCCTGCAACGTCGAGACTGTTGGCACCGGTCACGCCGGCAAACGACACGTAGTACAGGTAGCCGCGTGCCTGCTGGCCCATCAAGGCCAGTCGTTCGGCCGTTGTCGTCGGCGCCGCCAGTGCGATCCGATGCACCCCGCGCGCAGCCAGTACTGTATCGATCGCTTCGGCCTCTTCCGGCGGGCAATCGACCAGCAACACGCCATCGACGCCCGCCGATGCGGCCTCATCGGCAAAGCGCTCCAGCCCGAACATCTCCACCGGATTCAGGTAACCCATCAGCACAACGGGCGTGGTGGAATCCCGCTCGCGAAAGGCGCGCACGCAGGCCAGCACCCAGGCAAGTCCAGCCCTGCGCTGCAAGGCGCGCTCGCTTGACTGCTGGATCACCGGGCCATCGGCCATCGGATCCGAGAACGGCACGCCCAGCTCGATGACGTCTGCGCCCGCTGCGGCCAAAGCATGCATCACGGGCACCGTCGATTCGAGCGAGGGATCTCCCGCAGTGAAAAACGGAATCAGCGCGCTGCGGCGTGCTTCCTTGAGCGCCTTGAAACGGGTATCGATGCGGTTCACAGCGAGATGCCCTCGCGCTTGGCGATGGTGAAAATGTCCTTGTCGCCGCGTCCCGAGAGGTTGACCAGGATCATCGCCTCCTTCGGATATTCGCGCGCCAACTTCATCGCCTGCGCAACGGCATGGCTGCTTTCCAGCGCTGCCAGAATGCCTTCGGTGCGAGCCAGCAGGTGGAAGGCCTCCATCGCCTCCAGATCGGTGATGCCGACGTATTCGGCGCGCCCGGCATCCTTCAGGTAGGCGTGTTCCGGACCTACGCCGGGATAGTCCAGACCGGCCGAAATCGAATGGGTTTCGGTGATCTGTCCGTCGTCATCGCAAATCACATAGGTACGATTGCCATGCAGCACGCCAGGGCGCCCGGCGACCAGCGAACAGGCGTGGCGTCCGGTGGCGATGCCATCACCGGCCGCTTCCGCGCCGACGATGCGCACGCCGGCATCGCCCAGGAACGGATGGAACAGCCCGATGGCATTGGAGCCGCCGCCGACGCAAGCGACCAAAGCATCCGGCAGGCGACCATACTGATCCAGCATCTGGCCGCGCGCCTCGCGCCCGACCACGGCATTGAAATCGCGTACCAGGGTTGGATACGGGTGGGGACCGGCCACCGTGCCAATGATGTAGAAAGTGTCGCGCACATTGGTGACCCAGTCGCGCATCGCCTCGTTCAGTGCGTCCTTTAGCGTCTTCGAGCCGGAAGTGACCGGCACCACGGTGGCGCCGAGCAGCTTCATGCGGAACACGTTCGGGGCCTGCCGCTCGACGTCGGTGGCACCCATGTACACAACGCACTCAAGGCCGAGGCGAGCAGCAACCGTGGCGCTGGCGACGCCGTGCTGGCCCGCGCCGGTCTCGGCGATGATGCGGGTCTTGCCCATGCGCTTGGCCAGCATGCCCTGGCCGACGGTATTGTTGATCTTGTGCGCGCCAGTGTGATTCAGGTCCTCGCGCTTCAGCAGGATCTGCGCGCCTCCGACCTTGGCCGACAGCCGCTCTGCATGGTAGATCGGACTGGGTCTGCCAACGTAGTGCCGCAGATCGTGTTGCAACTCGGCGAGGAACTCCGGGTCGTCCTTGTAGCGCCGATAGGCCGCATCAAGTTCGCGCAGTGGCTCGATCAGGGTTTCCGCGACAAAGGTGCCACCATAGGGTCCGAAATGCCCACGCGCATCGGGCAGCGCGGTGAAGTCCTCAATCTGCTTTGCGATCTGCACGTCTCACCTCGTCAACAAACTGTTGCATGCGCGCCGCGTCCTTGACGCCTGGCGCACTCTCGATTCCGCTGGATACATCGACCGCAAACGGCGCCAGCCGGCGCACGGCCTCGCCCACATTCTCGGCAACCAGGCCGCCGGCCAGCAGCAGGGGGCGATGGCAATCGGACGGCCAGCGCGACCAGTCGAAGCCCTTGCCTGAACCGCCGGGCTCGCCCAGCGCGTGGCTGTCGAGCACGAAGCCCGCTGCCGAAGGGTAACGCGACACGAAGCCGGGCGCATCGTCCTGCGCCGCCATCGGTACCGCCTTCAGGTACGAAGCGCCGAAGCTGCGACATTCGCCCTCGTCTTCCTGACCGTGGAACTGCAACAGATCGGGCCTTACGCGCTGCAGTATTGCGCGTACCTGCGTGATGTCGTTGTCCATGACCAGGGCGACAATGCTGACAAACGGCGGCACCTTCGAACGTAGTCGCTGGGCCTGTTCCAGGGTAAGTCGACGCGGACTGCGCTCGGCGAATATCAGTCCGATCGCGTCCACACCCATGGCCACGGCTGCTGCGATGTCGCTTTCGCGAGTCATGCCGCAGAACTTGATGCGGGTGCGCCTCACAGGGTCACCTCGTCCGGAAGACCCCATTCGGCCGGGTAGAGCGGACCCACGAACACGAGTCCTTCGGGTTGCGCGGTGGGCCCGGCGACGCTTCGGTCTCGCCCCGCAAGCAAGTCTTGCATCCAGCTTTCCTCGCGTTCGCCGCGTCCGATGGGAATCAGGCTGCCCATGATGTTGCGCACCATGTGATGCAGGAAGGCATTGGCCTGTACTTCCATCACCACGCGCTCGGCTTCACGGCGCAGCGCGATGCTGTGCAGTTGACGTCGCGCATGCGGAGCCTGGCAATGCACCGTGCGGAAGGCGGAAAAATCGTGCTCGCCGACCAAGGCCTGCGCAGCTCGATGCATGCGCTCGGTGTCCAGCGGTGCGCGCTCCCAGGCCGCGCGAAAACGGTCGAGCGCCGGCTGCACCCTGCGATTGAGAATCGTGTACCGGTAACGCCGTGCACGGGCCGCATAGCGCGCGTGGAAGTCATTGCGAACCGGCTGCGCCCACAGGATGCGTATCGCGCCTGGCAGGTTGGCGTTGCTACCTAGCACCCACGCGCGCTCATCACGCGGGGCGTCACTGTCGAAATGCACGACCTGACAGATCGCATGCACCCCGGCATCGGTCCTTCCCGAGCAGACAACCTCTAGAGGATGATCTGCCACACGCGACAGCGCCTTTTCCACTGCGCCCTGCAGGGAAGCGCCGTGCGACAGTCGCTGCCAGCCAAAAAAGTCGCTTCCGTCGTATTCAATGCCGAGCGCGTAACGCATGAGTCCTGCTCAAAAGACGCGGGGCCGACTTTCGTCGGCCCCGCATGATGCTACGAAACCCCGCAGGCTGTATCAGCGGATTTCGTCGAGAAGCCGCTTGGCCTCGGAACGCTGGCCGGGATTGCCCTCGTTGGCCACTTCTTCAAGCATGGCCCGGGCACCTTCGACATCGCCCATGTCGAGGTAGGCCCGCGCCAGCTCCAGCTTGGTGGCAGAAGAGTCATCATCACCATCGTCGCCACTGTCTTGACTCAGGAAGTCAGGCTCAGGTTCAGCCATGGGTGCGGGAGGAGCCGGAACTGGACTCTTGGCCACAACGGGGCTGACGAAATCGGACTCAGAACCAAAATCCAGCGACTCCAGCTCTTCTGATGGCGAAATGGTCGAGGACAAGGGGCGCGATTCGAAACTGCTGCGCTGAGTGCTGGGCTCTTCGTGTGCGCGGATGTCGTTGCGCGGTTCGTCACGCACCGGGATTTCGACGCGAGGAACGGGTGCCGCGAACAAGGGATGGTCAGGCAGGAATTCCCGACCCATCGCGAGCACCTGCTTCCAGCGCATGTCATCAGCATCATCGAGTTGCGCGTACATGGCCTCAGCGCTGCCTTCAAAGGCTTCGGCATCGCTCTGCGCATAGTAGTGCTGCACCAGGTCCAGATGGCGGGAGAGGTCCGTGGGCGACTCCGCCACCGCATCGAGCAGTTCGGCTTCGCGGTCCATCGAGGCCTCTTGCGCCTGCGAGGCCGCCGTGGCGGCGGCATTGGCCGACATGCTGGCAAGCACCGCATCACTGTCGTAACGCCGTCCACTCGAAATGCTGGCCGGCGCACTGCCGGTGTCCGCCGCGCCACGACGGCGCAGGGCAAGAAAGCCCAGCAAGCCCAGGACCAGGGCGCCAATTCCGCCCAGGATGTACATGTTCTCGTACCAGGCCGGTGCGGGCGCAGGTGTCGGCGGCGGTGGTTCGGCGGGTGTCGGTTGCGCTGGCGATGTGGTGGCACGCGGCCTGGTGCGCGGCGGTGGCGTTTGGCTGCTCGCCGTCGTAGCCGGCACTGCAGCCGTGTCCGGGCCTGCTGTCGATGCGGGCGCTGCAGCATCAGGGCTCGCGGTTACAGGGTCGGTGGAACTCGCCGCGCCGGGGTCGGCAGCGGGTTGCGTTGCTGCAACCGAGGCATCAGCACTCGGCGGTGTCGTTGGCGCACTGGCAGCCTGGCTCTCCAGATCGCGCAGGCGCTTCTGCAACGCAGCGAGTTCCGAATCCTTCATGGACAACAGGCGCTCGCCGTCACCCTGGATCTTTTCCAGCTCCTCAACGCGTTCGCGCAACTCGGAGACCTCACGCGTGCGGCTGGCCAGCTCTTCCCTGGTCTGGGTCAGCTGGGCGCGCATCTCCGCCGTGCCAGCAGCGCCATCTGCGGCACCCGACTGGGCACTCTGGGTTTCACCGCTGGCTGGAGGGCTGATGCGCAAGCGTGGCTCTCTCGCCGGTGCGCGCGTCGCTGGTGCCCGCTCGACCGCGGCGGAACGCGGCTCGGCCGGCTGCTGCGTGGTTGCCGTCGCCTCACCGCGCCAGCTTTGCATCTGGCTGCGCACCTGCGCGGCCGCCTCGGCCGCCGCGAGGGCTTCGATGTCGGCGCGAGAAGGTATGCGCAGAACTGCGCCACGCTTCAGCCGGTTGATGTTGTTGCCGATAAAGGCGTCCGGGTTGGCACGAAGCAGCGCCATCATTATCTGGTTGTGGCTGAGCGATTCGTCCGTGCGCACTTGTTGCGCAATGCTCCACAGCGTTTGTCCCGAAGCCACCGGGCCGTACTGGTCGCCGCTGACGCCAGAGGCGGAAGCGGAAGTGGGGGCAGGCGCAGCGCTCGATGCTGCAGACGTGACCGGCCTGCTCGGGGCCGCCGCGGGAGCTGCCGTGGATGCCGGTGCAGGGGCAATCGGACGCGCGGGTGCACGGGCAGGCTCGCGTGCCGGCGTGGTGGCCGCCTGCGCGCGTGGCACCGCTGGCGCGGTACGCGGTGGATCGAGCAGCACGGTGTATTCGCGCAGTAGCCGACCCTTGCCCCAGTTCACATCGAGCATGAAGTTGAGGAAAGGTGCGGTCACACGGTCGGGTGTGGTGACCTTGATCACCGGCTTGCCACCGCTTCGGCCGACGCTGAACTGCAGGTTGGCAAAAGGCCCGGCCGAACTCATGCCGACGCGCTGTGCATCGCTGCTGGAAGCCAGCTGTACCTTGAGATTCTCGATCTCTGCCGGAGTGGCAGATAGCAGTTCGATCTCGGCCTCCAGCGGTTGATTCAAGGCCGACTTGACCTGGATCTGTCCAAGGCCAAGTGCAAGCACCTGGCTGCTGCCCAGGGCAAGCGCCAAAGCCAGAGGAAGTCGCGAATGCTTGTTCATGGGTGTTCTCCCCCAACCAAATTTTGGGCGCGGCATGCCAGGTGGTTCCCCCCGAAACCGGGTCCTGAAGCTCGAAACGACTTGATAACGACGCCGTAACTATAGATCAGCGGTCAGTTTTTACCAATAGCTCGGCTAACTGAACAGCGTTAAGGGCCGCCCCTTTGCGAATATTGTCTGAAACGATCCACAGGTTCACCCCGCGCGGGTGGGAAAGATCTTCGCGGATCCGCCCAACGTACACCGGATCGGTGCCCGCGGCATGGGTCACCGGCGTGGCGTAGCCGCCAGCTATTGGCTCGTCCACCACTTCGACGCCGGGCGCGGATTGCAGCAGCTCTCGAACCTGCGCGGCACTGATCTTTTCGCGGGTCTCGATGTGCACCGCCTCTGAGTGCCCGTAGAACACGGGTACCCGCACGGCCGTGGGATTCACCTGGATGGACGGATCAAGAATCTTCTGGGTCTCCCAGATCAGCTTCATCTCTTCCTTGGTGAAACCGTTGTCCAGGAACACATCGATCTGCGGGATCAGGTTGAAGGCGATCTGCACCGGGAAGCGCTCGGTCTTGAGTTCGCCAAAGCTCAGCATGGCCTTGGTCTGCATGCCCAGCTCTTCCATCGCGGCGCGGCCGGCGCCGGACACCGATTGATAGGTCGCGACATTGATGCGCGTGATGCCGACCGCGCGATGGATGGGTGCCAGCGCCACCAGCATCTGCATCGTCGAGCAGTTGGGATTGGCAATGATGCCGCGCGGGCGGTTCGCCATGGCCTCGGGGTTGACTTCAGCAATCACCAACGGCACGTCGTCGTCGTAACGAAAGGCCGACGAATTGTCGATCACCACCGCGCCGGCCGCCGCGAACTTCGGCGCATAGGCTTTCGAAATGTCGCCGCCGGCCGAGAACAGCGCGATATCGATGCCGCTTGGGTCGAAGCCGGCCAGGTCCTGCACGAACAGCGAGCCACCCTTGAAGGACACGCGGTCGCCGGCCGAACGCTCGCTGGCCAGCAGGGTGAGCTTTTCGATCGGGAAGTCGCGTTCTTCCAGGATGCTGCGCATGGTTTCACCAACGGCACCGGTGGCGCCGACGATGGCTACGTTGTAGAGCTTGCTCATTGGACTTAAGGGGACTCGATGGTGAGGCGGTGAGGATCAACCGGGAATTCGCGGATGCACCTCGCCCACATCGCCGCACTGGGCGCGATGACGCAGGGCGTGATCCATCAGCACCAGGGCCATCATGGCCTCGGCAATGGGGGTAGCGCGGATGCCGACGCAGGGATCGTGGCGACCGGTAGTGATGACCTGCACGGGTTTGCCATCCACATCCAGTCCACGGCCCGGCAGGCGCAGACTGGACGTGGGCTTGAGCACCAGGGACGCGATCACCGGCTGGCCGCTGGAAATGCCTCCAAGAATGCCGCCGGCGTGATTGCTGAGGAAGCCTTCCGGCGTCATTTCATCACGGTGCTCGGTGCCCTTCTGCGCCGCCGCCGCAAATCCATCGCCGATCTCGACGCCCTTCACCGCATTGATGCTCATCAACGCCGCGGCCAGGTCGCCATCCAGCTTGCCGTAGATCGGCTCGCCCCAACCAGGCGGCACACCGTCAGCCACCACAGTGACCTTGGCGCCGACCGAATCGCCCGACTTGCGCAGCGCGTCCATGTAGGCTTCCAGCGCCGCGACCTGTGAGGCATCGGGCCAGAAAAACGGGTTGTCTTCTACCGTGCTCCAGTCGAACGCCGTCGGCACGTTGTCGCCGAGCTGCGAAAGATAGCCGCGTACCCGCACGCCAAAGCGTTCCGACAACCATTTCTTCGCCAGCACACCAGCCGCCACGCGCATCGTGGTCTCGCGCGCCGAACTGCGCCCGCCGCCGCGCGGATCGCGAATGCCGTACTTCTGCCAATAGGTGTAGTCGGCGTGGGCAGGACGAAACTGATCGGCAACCTTGGCGTAATCCTTGCTACGTGCATCGGTGTTGCGGATCAGCAACGCAATCGGCGTGCCGGTGGTCTTGCCTTCGTATACGCCGCTGAGGATCTCGATTTCGTCGGCCTCATGGCGTTGCGAGGTGTGACGCGACTTGCCGGTGGCGCGGCGATCCAGATCGGTTCGGAATTCCTCCGGCGTAATCGCCATACCCGGCGGGAAGCCGTCAACAACACAGCCGATCGCGGGACCGTGGCTTTCGCCGAACGTGGTTACGCGCAGGAGGCGGCCGAAGGTGTTGTCACTCATTGGTCTGGTTCCGGTTGGAACTGGGGAACAAGGCGATTGCTGCCATCGCGGCGACCAACCTTCCCGACAACCGTTCGTGGTGAGGAGCGATCGAGGCGGCCGCTGGTCGCGTGAAGGCGCGCAGCGCCACACAGCGGACTTTGCAGCCGAACGAGAGCGCGTCTCGAACCACATCCTCGCAAGCCTCCAATCGTCCGGCAGAGCAAAAGCTTTCGTGCCCCTTCGGGGCGCGAGTCACTTTCTCTTGCTTGTCCAAGAGAAAGTAACCAAAGAGAAGGACACCCCAGTCTCGCGCCGCGCGGATGAAGCTCGCGCGGTTCCCTGCGCTGCTCGCCATGACCGGGCCGGCGCGAACTCGCACATCCATGTGCTCGGACATGCGCGCCTTTCCCCCGGCCCTGGCTCCGCTGCTCGGCACGAGCCGAATGGGGCCCCCAGAAGCCAAGAGCAACAGCAGGAGCAACAGCAACTGCTGCTTCGCTCAACCGGTGGCGAGCACAGCGATGCCACTCACTTACCAACGAAGCGAGAGAAGCCGCGCCAGTGATCGAAGCAGGCTCTTGGCTCTTCGTTCTGAATCCCCGTTTATTTTCCGCCGAGTAGCGGAAGAATCCGGCGGGGAAAGGCGCGCATGTTTGAGCGCATGGATGCGCGCGCTCGGCCGCTGCGCGGCAACGGCTGCTGCGCAGCCTGCGCCTTCGCTGCGCTCGGTCGCGCCGGCCGACGGATTCTGAGCAACGCTGGGGCGAGGAGGGGAGCTGCGAAGCACTGCTTCGCCCCGACGAGCTCCCGCACAGGGATGTGCGGGCCGGCGACCGCTCCAGGGATGGCTGCTTGCTTATACGCGCAACGAAGTCAGAGCGCGGGAAATCCGGGGTGCCCTTCTCTTTGGTTACTTTCTCTTGGGCAAGCAAGAGAAAGTGACTCGTGGCCCCGAAGGGGCGCGAAAGCGTTTGATGTTGATCTTGATTGTGATTCTGCAGTTGATCTTGCTGTCGGCAGGCTAACCAACCTCCCCGCGATGGCGGAACAAGATCCGCCCTACAACGGCACGCGCGGCAGGCAAACCAACCATCCCGCAATGGCGGATCAAGATCCGCCCTACACAACAAGCACATCGATCAAGTCAGCAGAACGACCAACCGGACTACTCGTCCTCATCCCCCGAAGCCTCGCCGCCCGGCGCGTCAGCAATCAATCCGCGCAACTCGCGAAACAACTCACGGAAATTATGTGGGTTGCGATTTTTCTGGCGTTCTTCCTTGGCATTGCGCGCCAGCTGCCGAATTCGCTGGCGATCAGCCGTCGGGTACTCGGTCAGCAGGTCGGCCAGCGCCGTGTCGCCTTCGTCGATCAGGCGTTCGCGCCAGGCTTCGATCTGGTGCAGGGCGGCGGTGTCGCGGCGCGCGTCGCTGCGGCTGTGGTCCAGCGCGCTGCGGATCGCTTCGAGGGTTTCGTCCTCCTCTCGGCGCATGATCTTGGCCAGGTAGTGCAGCTGGCGCTTGCGCGCCACCGGCTGGTTGATGCGCTGGCTTTCCAGCACCAGACCGCGCAGTTCGTCGTCCATCGGCAGCAGGTCGAGCTGGGCTCGGCTTTGCGCCATCAGGTCTTCGGCAAGTTGCAGAACTTCCAGTGCCTCGCGCCGCTGTTCGCTGCGGCTGGGGCTCAGGAATTCGCCGGTATCCGGGTCCCTTCCACGCATGTCACACCATTCCTCTTTTCGATACACGGCAAGGATACGCGATGAACGCAGTAACCCCAGTGCGCGATGACAGCATCGAGCGCCTCGATCACCTGGCACAGCTGTCGCGCGACCTGCTGGCCCAGGCCCTTGGCCTGGGTGCCAGCCAGGCCGAAGTATCGCTCAACGAAGACCGCGGGTTGAGCGTCAATGTCCGGCTCGGCGAGGTCGAAACCATCGAGTACACCCGTGATCGCGGGCTGGGCCTGACCGTCTACTTTGGCCAAAGCAAGGGCAGCGCCAGCAGCGCCGACCTGGAGCCCGATTCGCTGCGCGCCACCCTTGAACAGGCCTGCGCCATCGCTCGCCACACCGAGGCCGATCCAGCCAGCGGCCTGGCCGACGCCGAACTGATGGCTACCGAGTTTCCCGATTTTGACCACTGGCATCCACGTGAGCTGCTGGCGGAGGAGGCAATCGAGTTGGGCCAGCGTTGCGAACAGGCTGGGCGCGGCCTCGATCCGCGCATCAGCAATTCCGAAGGTGCGTCGATCGGCAGCAATGCCAGCGTATCGGTTTACGCCAACAGCCACGGTTTCATCGGGCGTGAGCGCAGTACCGGCTACAGCGTCTCCTGCTCGCTGATCACCGGTGAGGGCGATGGCATGCAGCGCGATTACTGGTACAGCAGCCAGAGCGCCTTTGACGACCTGGATCCGGTCGAACTCGTCGGCCGACGGGCCGCCGAGCGCACCCTGGCGCGGATGAATCCGCGCTCGCTCGCCACAGGCGAGTATCCAATCCTGTTTGCCGCCGAGGTGGCGCGTTCGCTGATTGGTCATCTGGTTGGTGCCGTGTCGGGCGGTGCCCTGTACCGCAAAGCCTCCTTCCTGCTCGACAAGGTGGGTGAGCAACTGTTCCCCGAGTGGTTTGACGTGGTCGAGCGGCCGCACATGCCACGTGGCCACCGCAGTGGCGCCTATGACGCCGAAGGCGTGGCAACCCGCGACAGCGACCTGATCAGCGGCGGCGTGCTGGCGCGTTACGTGCTGGGAAGCTATTCGGCACGCAAGTTGGGCCTGCGCAGCACCGGCAACGCCGGCGGTGTGCACAACCTGGTGGTACGCGCCAATGCCGGCGGGCTGGACGAGCTGATGCGCGGCATGGGTCGTGGCCTGCTGGTCACCGAACTGATGGGGCAGGGGGTCAATGCGGTGACCGGCGACTACTCGCGCGGCGCGGCCGGCTTCTGGATCGAGAATGGCCAGATCAGCTATCCGGTCGATGGCATCACCATTGCCGGCAGCCTGCCGTCGATGTTCCAGGCCATTGAGGCGGTCGGCACGGACCTGGACAGGCGCTCGCACGTGCTGACGGGATCAATCCTGGTCGGGCGGATGACCGTGGCCGGCGAGGCTTGAAACCCTGCGTACTTGACACGGCGGCCCCCGGACCTGAGAGTGACGCGGCATTCACATGGTTACCTGGGGAGAAGTACCGTGAGCGTTAACGAAAGCGAAATTCCTGTTGCAGCAAGTCCGAGCGCCGAAGAACGTCAATGGGCAATGTTTGCGCATCTGTCGACTTTGGTAGGGTTGATCATTCCGTTTGGCAGCATCCTTGGCCCGCTGATCATCTGGCAGATCAAGAAGGCCGAAATGCCGTTTGTGGACGATCAGGGCAAGGAGGCGGTGAACTTCCAGATCACCATTCTCATCGCCGCGCTGGTCAGTGCCCTTGCGATGCTCATTCTCATCGGCATCCTCATGGTGTTCGTCGTGGGTATTGCCTGGCTGGTGCTGTCGATCCTGGCTGGCATCAAGGCCAACAACGGCGAAGCCTACCGCTATCCGTTCACCCTGCGCCTGATCAAGTAGATCCGGCCGTAGTCGTTTGAAAGCACGAAGCCCGGCCTAGGCCGGGCTTCGTCGTTTCACGCTGGAATCTGGCGCGATCAGCGCGCGCGTTCCACCGCAATGCGTCCCAGACAGGACAGGGCCGCGGATTGCGCCTGCCAGCCGGAGAGCGCGTCCTGCATGGTTTCGGTCAGTTCCCGCAGGCGCTGGCGCGAGGCATCGAGACCCAGCAAGGTCGCATAGGTGGACTTTCCCTGCTTGGCATCCTTTCCGCGGGTCTTGCCGGTGACCTCGGATGCGCCTTCAACGTCGAGGATGTCATCGCGGATCTGGAAGGCCAGGCCCAGCGCCGTGGCGAAGCGATCGAGCCGTTCCATGGCGTCATTGTCTGCGCCTGCGACGATACCGCCGATACGCACTGCCGAGCGGATCAGGGCGCCAGTCTTCAGGGCGTGCATCTGGTCGAGCGCCGCCAGCTCCAGTTTCACGCCGGTGGCGGCCAGATCCAGCGACTGGCCTCCGCACATGCCGCGCGAGCCCGAGGCTTGCGCCAGACTGCGCACGATCTCGATGCGCAGCAAGGCCGGCAGACTGGTGTTGGCGATCACATCAAAGGCCAGGGTCTGCAGCGCGTCACCGGTGAGAATGGCTGTGGCGTGGTCGAATGCGATATGCACCGTGGGGCGGCCGCGCCTCAGGCTGTCGTCGTCCATCGCGGGCAGGTCATCGTGCACCAGCGAGTATGCGTGCACCAGTTCCACGGCGGCGGCTGGCAGGTCCAGAAGCCGCTCGCTCGCGCCCAGTGCACTTCCCGCGGCGTAAACCAGCAGCGGGCGCATGCGTTTGCCGGCGCCCAATGCGGCATAGCGCATGGCGGCGTGCAAGCGCTCGGGCGGTTCGCGCTCGGGTGGCAGCACGAAATCGAGAACGCCCTCGAGACGCTCCCTCCAGCACGAGATCTGCGATTCAGGGCGCATCGACATCGGGAAATTCGCTGGCGCTGGCAGGATCCTCGGCATCGGTAAGCAGGCGCACGCGCAACTCGGCTTCCTGCAGCGCGGTCTGGCAGCGACGGAACAGACCTATACCCTGCTCGTATGCCTTCAGCGAATCGTCGAGTGACAGATCGCCCTTTTCGAGGCGTTGCACCAGTCCTTCGAGTTCATCGAGCGAAGACTCGAAATCGACAACCGGGCTGGGCGGAGTGGTCTGGGATGTCTTGCTCATGCGCGCAGTCTGCCGCCGGAGGAATACATAAGCAATCGCGCTGCAATGCTCGCCGCGCCGTCCCATCTGCCAGCGCTTCCCTGCGCCGCGCCAAGGTTCACTGCCAACCCGCACCCGGCTGCCAGAGCAGCTGACAGTTCATGGCCTGCAAACGGGTGCGAAACTCCGCGGCCAACAGCAGGTCGCCTGCGGCCTGCAGTTCGCCTGCGGAATCGAACAGCAGGGGCAGGCGCTCGCGTTGCCAGGGCGGAAGTCCGATCTCCTGCAGGCGCTTGCGCAAGTCACTGCGCTGTTCGCTGTGCAAACGAATCCGTTCGCCGCCACGGCGCGCGCGGACCTGAAGCTGAATCCCATCCTTGGGTACCGGATCCAGGCTCAATCGACCGAATCCTGATGGCAGTTCGAGTGGCGCCATGCCGTCCCATTCGCGGCTCCAGTGCAGGTCCGCCGCTGACAGTGTTGGCATGCAGTACAACAGGTCTCGATAACGACGCAGCTCGGCCTTGCCCCAAGCGATTCGTGGCTCGGCGTCGGCCCGTGCGAGCAGCAGTTCCGGCACCGCGCGTTCCCAGATCGGCGCAGGCGGGCGCGGTAGTCCGCACTCATCCAGCCACAGCCCCAGCACAAGTCGCTGCAAAGCGGGCGGTTGAGCGAGCAGGACATCGATGCGCAGTGCTGATGCGCGCAGCGTGCGCGCCATGGCAAGTGCGCGGGAGGCCTCGAGCAGCAGCAGATCCGATTCGGCGCGCAGCCGTTCGGCCGAACGTGCCAGGCGAGACGCAGCGTCGGGCCAGCGGGTGCGCAGTGCAGGAAGGATTTCCTGGCGCAGGAAGCCCCGCGCGAAGCGGGGGTCATTGTTGCTCGGGTCCTCGATCCAGCGCAGGCCGTGCTGCCTGGCGTAGTCGAGAAGGGTCTCTCGTGACAGATCAAGCAGCGGTCGCCATAGCCAACCTGGCGCAAACTCGCGCAAATGGCGCATGCCTGCGAGTCCCTCGCTGCCGGCACCATGCAACAGGCGCAGCAGCACGGTCTCGGCCTGGTCATCGCGTTGGTGGGCGGTCAACAGCAGCTCACCGGGATGCAGTTCAGTTTGGAAAGCCGCGTAGCGCGCTTCGCGGGCAGCAGCCTCGATGCCGCGCGCTTGCGGGTCGACAGCGACGCGAATACTGCGACAGGGAACGTCGAGGCGTGCGGCAAAGTCGGCGCAGTGTTTCGCCCATTGCTGAGAATCCGGGTGCAGGCCGTGGTCGACGTGTAGCGCGCGCAATCCCCGTTCACGCGCCAGCGCTTGCGAGGACAATGCATGCAGCAGGACGGCCGAGTCGCCGCCGCCGCTGAACGCCACGCACAGCCGGCCGGCAGGCAGCTCGTGCAAGCCATCAGCGAGCGCGCTGGGTACCGACTCCATCAGGGTAGAACCTTACGGGACTACAGAGATTTTGCCATCCGCAGGGTGTCGAGCTCGAAGCCGGCTGACTCGTAAAGCTTTCGGCCGCGCGCATTGCCGGGAAACACGGCAAGCGTGATGCGCTCGCAACGATGTTCGCGCGCGAAGCGCTCGGCATAGTCCAGCAGCGCCCGACCCACGCCCTTGCCATCCCAGCCCTGGCTGACCGCCAGATCGGAAATATGACAGTTCTGCTTGCCGGAGAAAAAGTCCGTGACCAGCTGCAGATGCAGGAAGCCAGCCGCTTCACCCTCGTCGGTTTCTGCGATGAACATGAAGCTGCCCGGCAGGTTGCCATCGAGATGCTTGCGCAGATCGCGCCGGATTCCCTCGATGACGATGTGTCGCTTGCGTCCGCTTGGCAGGTCGAACTCGGTCCAGCGTGGACCGAGTGAAATGATGTACTCGTCGTCAGCGGGCTCCGCGGCCCGCACCAGCAGTTCGTTCTCTCCAGCCTGGATATGCATGATCGATTGAAATTGGGGACGGCCGGGCAATTATGCGCTGGCGCGGCGTTTTTGCGACACCTGCGCGTTTTGTCGCTGCCGCGAGGCGCGATTTTTGACCTTTGCAGCAGGCCCGCTCCAATGCAGGAGCGCACCCTGTGCGCGACCGGGATACCTGGTGGAACGCCAGCTACGGCACAGCGCAGGTCCGACCTATGAGAGGGCTGTCGTAGGTCGGCTCAAGCCGCGCAGCGGTGGAGCCGACAATGAGGTGCTAGTGGCTTGCCAGGAATGGCAAGCCGTGCGTCGGATCCGCGCCGCCAAGGCTGACCGCTCGGTCACGCGTTTCGGCGGCGCTTGATCCGACCTACTAGAGGGTCCCGCGGTCGCGCACTGCGCTCCGGCAAGGACGTGACTTGTTGTGCTTCGTTGCAGGAGTCCAGGTTGTCCCGGGTCGGTGCGCCTATTCGCGCACAGAAGATGGGGGCGGCCTGATGTGCTCCGGCGGAAATCGGGGAGGTTCTGTGAGAGCGCACCCGTGCGCGACCCGGATACACGCCATTGCTGCGATGCTGCGGCGACCTGACTGCGTGCGGTCGCCGACAGGTCAGCTCCTACAAGGTGGAGCTGACCGAGGAAACAACCTTTTCCCTGAGCCCTAAGCCCTGAGCCCTCAGGCCCTCAGCTATCAAAACCATCCGCGTCCAGCGACAGCAGGCTGCTGGCGCCGGCGCGGATCGCCGCGGCATGCGTGCCGATGCGCGGCAGGATGCGCTGGAAATAGAAGCGCGCGGTATCACGCTTGGCGGCCTTGAACGCGGCCGGATGATCGCTGGCTTCGCTAACCGCCACCGCCTTCGCCCACCAGTAAGCCAGCGCGATGTAGCCCGAATAGAACAGGTAGTCGTAGGCTGCAGCGCCGATCTCGTCGGGATTGGCGGCCGACTTCTGCCCCACTTCCATGGTCAGCGCCTGCCAGTCCTGGGTGTATTGCGCCAGCGGTGCGATGAACTCGGACAGCGCCTGCTTCTTCAGCTCGGCATTGCAGAACTCGACGATCATGCCGAGGAAGCGGCGCAGGCCAGCGCCCTGCTGCAGCATGATCTTGCGGCCCAGCAGGTCGAGTGCCTGGATGCCGGTGGTGCCTTCGTAAATCGTGGTGATGCGCGCGTCGCGTGCCAGTTGCTCCATGCCCCACTCGCGCACGTATCCGTGGCCGCCGAAAACCTGCAGTGCGTGGTAGGTGCACTCCACGCTCCACTCGGTCAGGCAGGCCTTGACGATCGGGGTGAGAAAGCTGAGCAGTTCGTCGGCGGCCTTGCGCTCCTCGGCATCCTTGCTGTGCTCAATGGTGTCCACCAGGGTGCCTGCGTGGTAGGCCAGCAAACGACTGCCCTCGCCGAGCGCTTTGCAGGTCAGCAACATGCGGCGCACATCCGGATGCACGATGATCGGATCGGCGGGCTTCTCAGGAAACTTGGCGCCCGACAGGGCGCGCATCTGCAGACGATCACGCGCGTAGCGCAGCGCATTCTGGTAAGCGCGGTCGATCAGGCCCAGACCCTGGATGCCCACCGCCAGGCGCGCGGTATTCATCATGGTGAACATCGCATTCAAGCCCTTGTTCGGCTGGCCGATCAGCCAGCCCTGCGCGCCATCGAAGTTCATCACGCAGGTGGCCGAGCCGTGGATGCCCATCTTGTGCTCGATCGAGCCGCAGGCCACCGCATTGCGCTCGCCCATCACGCCGTCCTTGCCGACCTTCATCTTCGGCACGATGAACAGCGAGATGCCCTTTGTGCCGGCAGGTGCATCCGGCAGGCGCGCCAGCACCAGGTGCACGATGTTCTCGGTCAGGTCGTGTTCGCCGGCCGTGATGAAGATCTTGGTGCCGGAAATGGCGAAGCTGCCGTCGGCATTCGGTACGGCGCGGGTCTTGAGCAGGCCAAGATCGGTGCCGCAGTGCGCTTCGGTGAGGCACATGGTGCCGGTCCAGCGGCCATCGACGATCGGCTTGAGAAACGCTTCCTGCTGCCAGGGCTCGCCATGGTGCTTGAGCGCCTCGGTGGCGCCATGCGAGAGCAATGGATAATTGCCCCAGGCCAGGTTGGCGGCGTCGATCATTTCCTTCAGCACCACACCGAGCGAATCGGGCAGCCCCTGTCCGCCATACGCTTCGGAGGCCGTGATGCCTGACCAACCACCGTCGACGAACTGCGTATAGGCCTGCTTGAAGCCCGGCGGACTGGTGACCGCGCCCGTGGCCTTGTCGAAACCGCAGCCCTGCTGATCGCCAACCGCGTTGAGCGGCGCCAGCACCTGCTCGTTGAACTTGGCGCCTTCCTCCAGCACCGCGTCCAGCACGTCACGCTGGGCCGACTCGATGCCCAGGCGCTGGTAAAGCGCTTCGGCCTCGATCACCTCGAAAAGGGCGAACTTCATGTCGCGCAGCGGTGCGGTGTAGTTGTTCATCGGGGCTCCTGCTGATTTGGCGTTGCACCGTCGTCCGGGCCGAAACAACGTGGCGAACGAAACCCGCCACAGGCCCACCATGCGGTACCGGATGGTAGGTCGGGAAGGATAGCAGTCCGATGGGTGAGCGTGCAGTAAACCGATGCGTGTGCGAAGCGTGAGGAAGCGTCTGTTGTCTCGCCGACGGACAGCAGGCTGAAGACTCATCAGCACTGCGCGTCGGCCATCCTTGGCCGGCGCAAGCTCGCGCGCATGCAGCACATAGCTATTCGCAGGTTTCGTGAACCGGCGGACCGGATTCGCCGGCTTCGAATCCCGCATAGAAGATCGCATCCGGGTCGTAGCCGGGGAACGCGCTCGATGGCACGCAGACACAGGCACTGGCGGTGTACGCGCCACGCACTGTGGTGCCGTCCACATCGTAGAGGCCGGCGAGCCGGTACAGCCAGGTTCCGGCCGCAGGAGCCTGTTGCGCGCTCAGCGTGGGATTGGCCGGCACGTCGCCGATGGCGACGAAGTCGTTGCTGCTGACGCGCACCTCATCCACGTACCAGCCTTCACCGGCAATCAACATGTCACTGCTCAGGTTGAAACGGATGCCAAGGTCCTGGCCAACCAGCGAGGAGATGTCGTAGTTCAGTGTGCCGCTGAAATCGCCGGAGCGTCGGTCGACCGGCTGGTAAGCGCCGCCATTGCCGTTGACCAGTACGTTGGCGAAATCGAATTCGGCTTCGGTCGCGATACGGGTTTTCAGGCTCAGGTCGGCGCCGGAGGCTTCGGTGGGCAGGGTGATGGCGCTGATCAGGTCGAGCGATTCGCTTTGCTCGACGAGATTGGGCACGAAATAGGCCGGCGCGCCGCTGTCGGGATTGACCGCGGAACTCCACTGCGCAGACCCTGACCAGAGGCTGTTGGCGCCGCCGGCCAGTGGCTCGCTGGCGTCGTCGAAGAACAGCTCGGTCTGGAAGCTGCCGCGCTGCAGGCGGTAAGCGATCGGATCAAGCGAGCCACCACCCGTCGAGGTGTAGCTCCATTCCAGGCCGAACATGTTGTCCGGCGCGACTGGGCAACCTGCCGTGTTGGGCGGATCGGCCTCGACGATCTGCGGATCGTCGGGCTGTCCCAGCGCCGGCACCGGAAACGACATGGCGCGATACAGGAAGGGCATGCGCAGGCGCTGGCTGTTGCCAACGTGGTCGGCGCTGACAAACCAGGTGATCAGGCTGTTGGCGGCCAGGCCACCATTGCCTTGCACGCCAATCTGCACGCGGAACGAGGCGCTGCCGTTCGGCGGAACCGTGATCTGGGCAATTTCAATGTCGCCGACCAGCGGCAGGAAGCGGATCGCCACCGAGGCGTGATCGGCGAGGGCATCGTTCTGAGTGGAGAGCAGCCAGATGCCGTGGCCCTCGCCGTCGATGTCTTCAATGGTGACGACACGCTCGCGCAGCAACTCGCGATCCGCACCGATGACTTCGACTTCGCCAAAGCTGGCGGTCGGCAGCGGCACGATCGCATTGCCTTCCGCATCCACCGGCACTGGCAGGTCGCCACCGGGCGCGGTGAACTCGTTGGGCAGTTCGTCGAACAGGACGGTGGGTGAGGTCATGATGGCGTGCGATCGCAGCGCGGCATCGACATCGACCATGCCGGCGCCGGCATCGTGGATGGTGTAGCTCAACGCGGGTGCATCGGGATCAGGCTCGCCCGATCCGGTGCGCAGGGATGTGGCCGTGTTGGTGAGCAGGGCGCGGACCAGGGTCTGGGCACGGAAGCGTTTGGCGCGGTAGTCCGGGTCGCCCAGATCGATGCTGTCGTAACCGAGCGCGCGCACACGCTGCCTGACCAGGGTGGCGGCGCCGGCGACGTGCGGCGAGGCCATGCTGGTGCCACTGGCCGTGGTGTAGCCACTGGGGTTTGCCATGCCGATGCCGGTATCGACATTGCCGGTTGGCGTGGTGGCGGCGAGGATTGCCTGGCCAAGGCCGGCCAGATCGGGCTTTATGGTGCGATAGCCGCCATTGGCATGCGAGTTCGGCCCGCGCGAAGAGAAGCTCGACACGTCGCCGGTGAATGCCTCGATCGCGACCGAATCGCGCACCCGCAGGGCGAGACGTGAAACGCTGCCGTGAGCGGGGCTGCCTGCGCTCAACATGAGGCCCTTCAGGTACGCGCCGTCGTCGGGCGAGATGGTGAACACTGGTACATCGTTCAGCACCGCCACCGCCGTGGCGCTGGTGGTTTCACTGATCAGCAGGATTACGCTCGGGCTGAGCGCGGCGACCGGATTGATGATCTGGGCAAAGGTTCCGGTCCCGCCTTCCAGCACTGCAATGCGGCCGGTCACCTGCGTGGGTACGGTGGGCTCATCGCGGTCCACCAGCACGTAATGCGCCGAGATCGAACCACCCGGCAGCTCACCGCCGCCAGCGACGCCGAAACTCTTGATGCCGGCGCGTTCGCCCAGCGCAATCTGGTTGGCCTCTGAATCAGTGCCGGACTCGGCCGAGGGCGCTGCCGCGACGCAACCCGTGGCGCTGTCTGCGCAATCATCGGCACCGGTTTCACCAACGGCCAGCACGTCGCTGCCAGAGGTAGATCCCGGATCCAGCACGGAAGCCACGCAGATCACCATGCCGCCAACGCAGGGCGCACCGACACTGCTCGCACCCGGCCCGTCATTACCTGCCGCAGCCACGACGACCACACCGCTGGCCAGCACCGCACTGTTCGACACGCGCGCGCTGGGTGACGCCGGATCATTGCCACCACCAAGCGACATGTTGATTACATCGGCGACGGGCTTGGGCGTGGCCAGCGGAATGCTGCCGCCATCGCCTGTACCGGTCAGCACCACTGGCGACACGGCGTCCTCGATCGCCAGTTCGATATCGCCCGGGCAGTTGCCGCTGGCGGCGCACACCGGCCAACCCATCAGTTGCACCTGCGGCGCCACGCCATGCATGGCCACGCCGCCGGGCGTCGGGCCGAAGGGCGCGCCGAGGCTGGGCGTTACGCTGGGTGTGTCGCCGTCCACCACGTAGCCACCCGCGGTGCTGGAGACATGCGTGCCGTGGCCGTGGTCGTCGAGGGTTGTGGCGCCGCCCAGGTTGTACCAGTACCGCACCTTGGCGTTTTCGCTCGTGTCGGAGACAGGCGGACGCTGCGGAAGCGGCGTG
Source organism: Lysobacterales bacterium (assembly GCA_038257155.1). Lineage (GTDB taxonomy): Bacteria > Pseudomonadota > Gammaproteobacteria > Xanthomonadales > Xanthomonadaceae > JANJTY01. The sequence continues at coordinate 162,459 of JBBSJP010000003.1, forward strand.
CTGCTGCCGGAACCGCCCAGCATCGGGTGTTCGTAGTCCATGCCGGAGTCGATCACGCCAAGCAGGATGCCCTGGCCCTCGTATCCATCGATCGGAACGAGTGCAGGGCCGTTGCCGTTGTCGCCCGAGGCGCCGAGTTCCTCGGTGGCTCCGTAGACTGCCGCGCGCCGCAATTCCCGCGTAGGCTGACTGCCGAGCATGTAATCGACCGAGTGGTTCAGCATCAGCCGGGTTGGCGCGATGGGTGAGGCCGCGCGCACGCCGGGCAGGGTGCGCAGCTCGGCGACGCGCGATTCGGGAACGAAGGCGACGAAGCCATTCATCAGGTGGCTGAAGCGATAGTCGATGCGATGCGCCTTGCCGGCGGTTCGAACCATCTTGCTGCGCAGCAGGATCGGAAAATGGCGCTTGCCGAGTGCGGCGAGGAAGTCATCCTGTTCAATACGCAGGCGCCCGTGATGCGCGTGAGCGAGGCCTTGCTTGGCTTCGCGGGTCAGCATCGACTTGCCCGCGACGGCCGAGAACCCAGGCGTGCCGTTCAGTTCGATCAGCACGGGCACGAGCGGTTCGCCGACCTGCTTGGCAAAGTCCGAAACACCTTCGGCGAGACTGTCGATGGCCTGTTCGGGACCGATACGCAGAGGCTCGCCTGCGCTCGAAGTGCTTGCATGGGCCAAGGGGCAGGCAAGTGCGAATGCGATAGCGGCGGCAATGGGACGGTACATGGCGGCACCTCGTTGCAGAATCTTCGGACGCCGGCGCGGCGCCTGCCCCAAGCTTGCGCAGTTGTGCATGCGCGATGTACCCGGAGCATCCCCCAGGGCACGCAGGGGAAAACCCTCAGCGCAAGCAATTTCCCAGATGCATCCGCGGCTTGCACGATGGTTTCGCGTGCAACCAATTTGTCGGGTGTTGAGTGATTGACGCGCTGCTGGCGCGTTGCTAGCGTCCGCTGGCTTTCGCGCGGGGGACGCGGCGAAAGTCTCCGATTCGCTCGAACTCGCAGGGGAATTCCCGCGCGCGCGGGAAAGGGCGGTTTCGTGTCCGGCGAGGAATCCGGAACGAGGGCGAACGGGGAAGGGACGGCCGGTCCGGTATTTCTCTTCTTCGAGGTCCACTACCGTGCAAATGCGCAAGTTGCTGTGCCATTCCGCCGCCCCGCTCGGGGCTGCATTGCTGCTGAGTCTTTCCCCGCTCTCCCTGGCCGTCGCCAAGTCCGTTGATGAATCGATGTATCGCCTCGGCGATGCCGTGGTGCTGCCTTCACCCGATCTGGCCAAGCTGCAGATGGAAGATGCCAAGGACATCGGCGGCCCATACCGCTACGGCATCCAGATTCCCGTCGAAAAGCTGACACTCGACGCGGACAGCTTCGGCAAGTGGCAGGCTGGCAGGGACGGCCTCATGCATTGGCACGGTGAGATCATCTCGCCCGGTGCAAAATCGCTGGACTTCCACTTCTCGCGCCTGGCACTTCCCAAGGGCGCCACGTTGACCCTGCGCGGCGAGGGCAAAGGCAACGAGCGGCTGATCGAATCGCACGAAGTGAACGACAAGTCGTTCTGGTCGCCCTATGTCCAGGGCGAGCGCGCCCGCATCGAAATCACCGTTGATGCAGGTGCGATGCACGAGGTCGAGCTTGAGCTGGGCTCGGTGACGCATGGCTATCGCGGCCTGTTCGAGAATGCCGATGCGGGTGAGAAGTCGGGCTCCTGCAACGTCGATGTGGCCTGCAACCAGGGCAACGACTGGCACGACCAGATGCGTTCCGTCGGCCAGTACACCTTCAGCAAGAGCGGCAGTTCGTACGTCTGCACCGGCACCTTGATTGCCAACACCGGCGTCACCGCTACACCGTATTTTCTGACCGCAAACCATTGCCTCAATACCCAAACGGTAGCCAGCACGGTCGTCGTGTACTGGAACTATCAGGGCGCCCAATGTCGTGCGCCGGGTTCTTCGGCAAGCGGCAGTGCATTGGCCAAGTCCCTGGCCAGCCACAGCCAATCCGGATCCACCCTGCGCGCCAGTCACGCCACCAGCGACATGACCCTGCTGCAGCTCTCTTCTAGTGTGCCAGCGGCCGCTGCCCCGTACTTTTCAGGCTGGAGCCGCAGCACGACGGCACCGACGTCGGCGCGCGGCATCCATCATCCGGCCGGACACGAGAAGCGCATTTCGATCGACAACAACTCGCTGACAACTTCGGGATACCTCGGCGCCTCCGGCAGCTCGCACTGGCGGGTTGGCAACTGGGAAGTCGGTACCACCGAGGGCGGTTCGTCCGGCTCCGGCCTGTGGAACCAGAGCAAGCTGCTGGTCGGACAGCTGCATGGCGGTTATGCGGCCTGTGGCAATACGCGCGAGGACTACTACGGCCGCCTTTCAGTGTCCTGGACCGGCGGTGGCACCAGTGCCACACGCCTGTCCAACTGGCTTGATCCGGGCGGCACCGGTGCTACCACGCGCAGCGGCTACGCGCTGTCGAGCTTCTACCAGAACATCACCAACATCACGATCGGTGACAACGCCACGGTGGAACGCAGCATCAGCATCAGCAACCGCAGCGGCAATGCCCCGACTGGCCTGCGTGTCGGCGTGCGCATCAATCACACTTACATCGGCGACCTGAAGGTCGATCTGATCGCTCCGAACGGCACCGTGCACGTGTTGCACAACCGCACCGGCGCCGGCGCTGACAACATCTTCCAGACCTACACGGTGAATGCTTCGGCCTCTGCGGCCAACGGCACCTGGAGATTGCGGGTCAACGACAACGCCGGTGGCGACACGGGTGTGATCGACGCCTTCAGCCTGCAGTTCTGACGATGGAGCGGGGCGCGGATCTGCCGCGCCCCGCTTTCCCTGGCGCAGGCCATCAATCCAGCAATCCCTTGCGCAGCGCGTAGCGAACCAGCTCGGCGGTGTTGCGTACCCCGATCTTGTCGATCACGCGCAGCCGGTGATTCTCGGCGGTCTTCGGACTGACCTCCAGGCGGCGCGCGATCTCCTTGGTGGTCAGGCCTTCAACGATCAGGTGAAAGACCTCGCGCTCGCGCGGCGTCAGGCTGCCATAGGGATCCTGCACGTCGCGATCCGGTCGTTGCAACTGCTCGGCGAGCGCCTTGGCGGCGAACGCGCCAAAGTGCGCACGGCCCGCGTGCAGATCGCGGATTGCCTCGATCAATTCAGCAGTGGCGCTGTCCTTGGCCAGGTAGCCCGATGCGCCGGCCCGCACTGCATGCACCACGTATTCCTCTTCCTGATGCATGGTCACCACCAGTACCCGTGTGGCGGGCAGCGATTCACGCAACCGCCGTACCACTTCGATCCCGCCCAGCCGCGGCATGGAAAGATCAACGATTGCCACGTCGGGCTGCATCTTCTGCGCCAGTTCGACGGCGACTATGCCGTCGGCTGCCTGCGCCACCACCTGACACACGCCACTGGCATCGAGCGCAGCCACCAGGCTCTCGCGCACCAGGGTGTGGTCGTCGGCGATCAGGACCCTAATCGGGCGCAGTGACATGGCTGATGTGTTCTGGCGAAAGCTGCCCCAGTGTACTGACTACGGCCAGTTGTGGCGCCGCCCGCCTCAGGCGTGTGCAGGCTCAGCCAACGGCACGACGGCGCGAACCCGGCAGCCGGCACCCGGTTGCGAGTGCAGCTCGAATGCACCGCCATAGAGTCTCAGGCGCTCACGCATGCCGCCGATTCCGGTGCCCGGCCGGCGCAGAACCACTTCGGGATCACAGCCAACGCCGTCGTCCCAGATGGTCAGATGCAAGGCGCCGGCCTTGTGCATCAGGCGCAGCAGGGCCTGCTGGGCATTGGCGTGCTTTACCACATTGGTTAGCGCCTCCTGCGCCAGACGGAACACCAGCGTGGCAGTCTCGTTGTCGAGCGTCGGCAGGCCGCCGATCTCGACTTCGATGCTGGGCTTGCCGGCTTCGCCCAGGCTGCGCGCCAGCCACTGCAGTGCGGCGTCCAGGCCAAGATCGTCGAGTACCTGGGGGCGCAGCAGGCGCGACAGGTGTCGGGTGTCTTCCAGGGTCTGCATGCACAAGGCCACGGCGCCGGTCAGTCTTTCGCGACCCGCCGGGTCGAGATGCGACTCGAGCATGGCAAGCTGGTGCTTGAGGGCGGTCAGGTTCTGGCCAATACCGTCATGCAATTCGCGTGCGATGCGGCGGCGCTCCTCTTCCTGGATCTGCAGGACTGAACGTGCCAGGCGGCCGAATTCGCCTCGGTTGGACTCGAAACGTCGCAGCAGATCGCGGTAACGCGCCTCAAGAGCTTCCAAGTCAGCACTCGGCGTTGGCTTATCCATCGGCCGTCTCCAGGGAAAGCGCCTGTGCCTGCGGATCCATGTCCAGCAGGTCCTGCAGTTCGGGCGGCAGCGATTCCCGCAAGCCCTCCAGGGCATCACGGGCCGCAGCCAGGGCGGAGGCTGAACCCTGCTGGTTGCCAGCGGCCTGCATGGCTGCAGCACCGAGCGCATGCAGTCGAAACGCCGCAGCGCAATCGCCGCGCGTGCGCAGCAGGTCGGTCGACTCGCCATATGCCAGCAACGCTTCCTCATGCTGCTTGGCTGAAAGGGCGTCACGCATACGCTGTTCCAGGGCGGCAATCTGGAGTGGCACGTGGCCGAGCTGTTGGGCCTGCAGCCCGAGGTCTGCGGCGTCTCCTCCCGGCAGGGCCGCCCAGATTTTCAGCGCCCGCACGCCGGCCCGCTCGGCCAGTTCTCTCGCCAGGCGCCGGCTTTCGACATTGCTGTCAGAGTGAGCCAGCAGGATCGCCGCCAGTGCGCGTTGCTCCAGGGCCGCCTCCTGCAGTTCCGGCGCCAGGTCGGTCAGTGCCTTGCGCACGCCTTCGCGATCGCCAACCACCAGGCGGGCGCGGGCGCGCAGCAGGTGCGCGTCGAGCAGTCCGCGACGATCGTCGCGTTCACGAAACAGCAACTCGGCGCGCTCCAGTTGCGACAAGGCCTGTGCCAGTTGTCCCTGCACGATGTCCAGCTCGGCCAGGTTGCGCAGCGAGACTGCCGATTCCTCGGCCAGCTGCAGGCGCTCGGCGCGTTGCAGCGAGTCCTGCAGCAGGCTGCGCGATTCCTCCCAGCGCCCGCGTACCTGGGCAAGCAGCCCCAGGTTCTGCGCGGCACGCACCTCGCCGCGCGGGTCGTCGAGGCGGGCATAGGCTTCGGCCGTCTGGCGCCAGAATGCCTGCGCACTGTCGTAGTCGCCCAGCTGGTACTGCACGAAACCGATGTCGTTGGTGTTCTCCGCGGCGCCGCGCGCGTCGCCGCCCAGTTCACGCTGGCGCAGGCTGCGGCGATAGGCTGCCAGCGCGCCGCTGTAGTCGCCGCGCTCCTCGGCAATCAGTCCGAGCTCGCGCTCGATTGCGGCCAGGGTGGCACGGTCCTCGAGCGCTTCGGCGTGGCCGCTGGCCTCGCCAAGCAGCGCTTCGGCTTCATCGAGTTCACCGCGAAAAGTGGCGAGCTGGGCCAGGTTGCGCAGGCTCGCGGCGATGCCACGGCGATCTTCGAGGCTACGACGCAGACGCAGGGCGAGGCTGTACTGTTCGGCAGCATCGGCGCTCTGGCCCAGTCGCGCATAACCGATACCCAGTGCATTGGCGCTTTCGGCCTCGCCAAACACCTGTCGACTGCGCTTGTAGAGCACCAGCGCGCGCAGCAGGTAGTCGTCCACCGCTCGCCGCGCATCGCCCTGCAGGATTGCGAACTTGCCGAGCAGAAACCAGGCGCGCGGATCATCGGCATCGCGCGCCACCAGGCTCTGCAGGCGCGCGCTCGCGCCGGCGTGATCTCCCGATTCGCCCTGCAACTGGGCCAGGCGCAGAGTCGCAGCGAGATCGTCCGGCAGCGACTGCAGGCGGGCGTCGAGTGCGCTCATGCCTGCGTCTGTTTCATCCAGGATCAGCCCTGCCAGCGCCTTTGTGTGGGCACTGAGGGCCGGCGATCGGATGCTTTCCTGCGCCTGTTGCAGCGCCGACTCGGCCTCCACCCAATGCCCGGTGAGCAGTGCGGTATCGGCCAGCTCCAGCCAGGCAGCCGCGTAGTCCGTTTGTGCTTCGAGTGCGGCCTGCAGCGCCGGCAAGGCCTGCGCCGGACGGCCTGCACGACGCAACTCGAGCGCCTGGCCGTAAAGATCCAGCGCGACGTGAGACTGGGGCAGCAAACTGCTGGGAAACCTGCCGGATGGTGAATGTGCTGCTGCGAGCTGCTGGGCAAAGTCACGCGTCACTTCCAGCAATGTCGCAGCTTGGGCTTCGAAGCGGCGTGTGCGGCCAGCCGCCTGCCACTCGCCAGCGATGCGCAGGCCGGAATCGGTGTGCATCAGCTGCAGGAAGAGTTGTTGCCGCGCCGGGACCAGTTTCTGCAGCGCCTCGGCATCAATCGGACTGGCGTCGGGAAGGCCGAACTGGACTGCTGCCTGCTGGGTACGCTCGCCATCCACAACAGCAAGCCCGGGGAGATCGGCCAGACCCTGACGCAGGTGTTCGACTGCCGCCGTCCATGCTGGTTGCAATTCGGCTCCGGCGGGTTCTGCCCAGACCAGCAGACGATCCGGCGGCAACGGCGCTGATTGCCACGGCGCCAGAAGCAGGATTGTCGCGAACAGGGCAAGCAGCCCGGCAATGCCGATGGCGAGGCCAGCGCGGCGACCCGGGCGCAGATCGAGCGGCACCCGTCGTGCATCGATTGCGGTGATTACCGCCTGCGCATCAGGGAATCGATGGGAGGGTCGGGGTTGCAGCAATCTGGACACCAGGCGTGCCACCCAGGAGGGTAGCTCGGGGCGTATGCGGGTAACTGGCGGTGGTGCCTGCAGCATGCGTCGGGTCATGGACTCCGAAAGGGTGGCGCCGGCAAAGGCAGGCTGACCGGTCAGCATTTCGTGCAGAAGCAGGCCCAGCGCATACAGGTCGCTGCGGCCATCAACGCTCTCACCACTGGCCTGTTCAGGAGACAGGTAGCCGGGCGTGCCGACGATCCCGCCGGTATGCGTCAATCCACCGCTGCCTAGCGAACGGGCCACGCCGAAGTCGCTGATCCGCGCCCGACCTTCCTGATCGATGAGCACATTGGAAGGCTTCAGATCGCGATGTACCACGCCGCAGGTGTGCGCTGCGCCAAGACCCTCGGCCAGGTCGCGCGCGATGCGCAGGGCCTCCTCCAAGGGCAAGACGCCGCGTCGATCAAGAATGCGCTCCAGTCCCTCGCCTTCGATCAGATCCATGCTGATCAGCCAGCGGTCTCCATGTCTGGCAATGTCGTGGATCCGCACCACATTTCGGCTCGATACCTGGCGTGCCAGCAGCAGTTCCTGGCGGAATCGATCGAATGCTCCGGGACGGCTGGCCAGCTCGGGACGCAGCAGCTTGACCGCGACCGGTACGCCAAGGGCGGTGTCGGTGGCGCGGTACACAACGCCCATGCCGCCGACACCGAGCAGGGACTCGATGCGGAAACGATCGGCCAGCAGTGTGCCAGGCGGATAGTCGGCAGCCTCATGCAGGCCGGTACGGGTGGGTTCCAGCGCTGCGCGCTCGTCCGGACTCATGCGCCGGCGCCCGCATGGGCGGCCAGCACGTCCTTCCACGGCTGCTGATTGCCCAGGCTGGATAAGGCCTCGATCTCGCTACGGGCCGCAATCCAGAGTGCCGCCCGTTCGCAAAACGCTGCAAGCAGTTCGAGGTCAAACTCCGACAGCGCTTCGCCAGGTTCGCGACTGTCGGCGTAGATCGTGCCGATCAGCGTGTCGCCATCAAGCAGGGGCAGGCAGAGCAGGCAGCGCAGGCCACCCTGCAGGACGGAGGGGCGGGCGGCCAACCCGGGGTCGGATCGCGTCTCGTTGATCACCACCGGGGCGCGGCGCGCCAGAGCGCGCTGCACCGCACCGATGCTGCCACTGAATTCCCGCCGCGCCAGTGTGTGCGACGCGACGCCACGGGTTGCAGCAACCTGCAGTTCGCTGCCTTCGCCCAGCAGCAGGAAGCCTCGATCGCAGCCCGACAGTTCGCAGACTGATTCAAGCGTTTCTCGCAACAGATCTGGCAGTGCGGTGCATTCCTGCAGACTGTTTGCCCGGGCGAGCGAACTCTGCCTGAGGAACTCGCCGCGTTGCATGCTGGTGTTTGCCTCGTCACGCGTCACCTCTTGCAACTGGCAGGCGACATCGCCGAACCGCAGCCAGGTGGGAAAGTGCAGTTCGGCTTCCTCGACCCGCATACCCTCGGCGAAGCTGCCGTTCTTGCTGCCCAGATCGCGCAGCCGCCAGCGGCCGTTCTCGGTAATCAACTCGGCGTGGCGACGCGACACCGAGGCATGATCAAGGCGCAGAGCGCAGTCAAGTTCGCGCCCGATACCCAGCGTCGGTCCCTCGGAAAGGAATCGAAGCAGGGCCGGTCCATCCGGCATGTGCGCGACGAGGCGTATGGGCATACGCCCATCTTATCCCTCCGGCTGGCGCCCGGTGCTGGGCCCGGCCGCGATCAGATTCCGTAGTCGCGTAGATAGCCGATACTGAATTTCAGAGTAGCCGCGCCCGCCAGCAGTTCACCTGCGCTGTTGTGCTGGTCGCGCAATGCACGCCACTGCGCCGGAATGCCGACACCGGCGTGCAACGAGACATAGGCACTGAACGCGTCCAGTTCGGTGATCGCATCGGCCCAGCGCTCGTCCTTTGCCGCTTTCTCGGCGGCATCAAGGTGCGTATTCAGGGCGCTGCTGTGCGTCTTGGACAAGGCGGCGATCTCGCTGCGCAGCCACATGGTCTTCTCTGCGATTACCGTCGCGCTGGGCCGCAGATCGGTAAGGATCAGGAACTGCGAGAAGGCACCGGAACTGCTGCGCGCACGCACGCTGCCGGCAATCACTTCGCGCGTGATATCGCGAAAATCGCCGCCCAGCGGGGCCTTGAATACACGGAACGGGCTTCCCGCGGTGTAGGCCAGCAGATGGGTGTGGATCTCGGCGCTGAACGTGCGACGAAAACTCAGGCCACCAAGATTGGGCGGCTCGACGGTGATCAACAGTGGCAACGCCGCTGGCAGGCTGGTGAAGGTCGGGTCTGGCAGTCGGGCAAGCAGTGCGGGGTCGTTCGGACTTACCAATTGCGCACTGATACCGAGGCTGGCTCCGGTCAGGCCGCTGGCGTCATCGAAGCTCAGAAGAAGGTCTGCCAGTGGTACCACGCCACCGCCGATGCTTGCGCTCGCAGAATTGCCGGCAATCGACACGCTGACCGGAACCGGCTGTGCCAGCACCGTCGCCAGGGGCGCGATCCACAGCAGGATCGACAGCAGGCAGGGTTTCACGCAACCACACATTGTTTCAGTTCCTCCAGTCGGGCGTCGCAAGACGCGCAGACGGTAACCGCGGACGCTGGATTCCGGTTCGTTCCCTGAACTGGCGATTCCATGAACTTAGGCCAATCCAGGGTGCGGGTCCATAGGTGTTTTCCCCCACGCCACCTGAGGGCTTTCCCGGATCGTGGCGGCCATCACGGTTCTGCACGCTATCCACGCCGCAGTTCCCAACCCTTCACAGACCTGGAGCACCATCGTGAAACTGACTCGCCGCAACGCCCTGAAACTGTCCATTTTGGCCGCCGGTATGCTTTCCAGCGGTTTGTCGCTGGCCGCAGCCGAGCTCGATCCCGTGCTTTCGAACATGCTGGGTTCGGCCCTGCCGGGCGATCGCCTCGAAGTGGTCATCAGCTATGCCCAGTCCAGTCCGGTGCGCGCCGATCAGCTCGCTGCGCTCACCCAGCTGGGCATCGATCAGGCGCTGAGCATGCAGAGCCTGCCGATCGCGGGTGCGCTGGCAACGCCGGCCCAGATCCAGTCGCTGGCCGCGCGCGATGATGTGGCTTCGATCTATTTCAATGCACCGCTGCAGTACATGAACCTCGATTCGCGCCGCATCAGCGGTGCGGCGCGCGCGGTCGACAATCCGGGTGACTTCGGGCGCGTGCTGCCCTACAGCGGCATGGGAGTCACGGTGCTGGTGAACGACTCGGGTGTCGACGCCACCCATATGGATCTGAGCTATGGCAACCATGTGGTCGAAAATGTGCAGGGATTGACCAATTTGCGCGCGGTTTCCGACGCATTGCCGGTGACCTATCTCGAGGGTCAACTCAACACCGATCTTGGTTCGGGACACGGCACCCACTGTGCCGGCACCGTGGGTGGCACCGGCGAGCGTTCCGCTGGTGAACAGCGTGGCGCAGCACCTGGCGCGGACCTGGTCGGCTATGGCTCGGGCGGCGTGCTGCTGATCCTGGATGCGGTGGGCGGCATCGATTACGCGGTAACCAATCAGTTCCGGTTTCGCAGCCCGATCCGCATCACCAGCAATTCCTGGGGCAGCTCGGGCACGTTTGATCCGCTCAACCCGGTGAACATCGCCACCTATGAAGCCTTCAAGCGCGGCATCGTCAGCGTGTTCGCTGCCGGCAACGATGGCCCGGGCGAGGACACCCATAATCCCTATGCGCAGGCGCCCTGGGTGATCTCGGTCGGCGCAGGCGACAAGCAAGGCCGGCTGGCCGATTTCTCTTCGCGCGGCAAGCGTGGCGAGACTGGCACCTTCACCGTGCCGGACGGCAGCGAATGGACCTATGTCAACGAGCCCACCATCGTCGCGACCGGCGTCGATGTGATCTCGACCCGCGCGGTGACCGGTTCCTTGCCTGCCCTGGCTGCGCCGCAGGACGTGGAGATGATCCCCACCGAGCAGCTGCCTTTCTATACGGTCATGAGTGGTACCTCGATGGCCACCCCGCACGTGGCTGGCATTGCCGCGCTGGTGCTCGAAGCCAACCCCGACCTTGATCCCCTGGAGCTCAAGGACCTGCTGCAGCGCACCGCCAGCAACATGAGCGGTCGCGAAAGCTGGGAGGTGGGCGCAGGTCACGTCGATGCGTACGCGGCCCTGGTTGAGGCAGCCGGCTTGCGCGGCGACTTTGGCGACACCGTCAATGCCATGCGCAGCTTCCATGCAAACGCCTTGTTGCAGCCGGGTGCCAGCCAGCCGTTCTCGGTCGATTTCTCACCGGTGGGACCAACCGGCGAGATGCAGTTCGAGGTAGGTGAGCAGAGCGCGTGGGTCAGCGCCAGGGCGACGATCGACAGCAATACCCTCGCTCTCGTCCTGATCGATCCGGATGGCGTGCGCTACGGTTCGGCGATTGCTTTGCCCCTGCTTGGCTCCACCGTGGTGACCAGCGCGCCGGCCAAACCCGGAACCTGGACGGTGACCGTGCGCGGGGTGGGTTCGGTTTCCGGTGTCGCACTTGATCCGGCTGGAGCGACCAACGGTTATGGCGTGCCCGGCACCGTGCAGGGAACCGTAAGCCTCCTCGACAGTGCCGGATTCACTGGCATGAACGATGTCGCCAATCATGAGGCGCGCGGCGCCATCGAGTTCGCCGTGTCGCGGCGCCTGATTGATGGCTATTCCGATCGCCTGTTCCGTCCCGATGCGGCTCTGCGTCGCAGCGAACTGGCGGACTACCTGAGCATGGGCATCAGTCTGCGTCAGCGGCTGCCCAACAACGGTGGTGCCAGCTTTGCCGATGTGTCGCTCTCGCACCCGGCCTACGCATTCGTTGAAGCGGCCACTGCGAGTGGCGGCGCCCTTCGCGACTTGCAGCAGTCCCAGAATGGCGTGATCCGCCCGATCAATGGCAGTTTCAAGCCGAACGCCAATGTGACCCGGCTCGACCTGGCCTATGCACTGGTGCAGAGTCTGGCCTTGCAGTCGGAAGCGCAGTCCTTCAACGGAGATCTGACGGCATTCATCAACGGCCAGCGCGTTCCGGTTCTGGATGCAGCGAGCATTCCCGCCAACATGCGCGGGTATGTGCAGCTTGCGCTCGACGCAGGACTGATCAACGCACGCTTCGCGCTGAAGCAGGGTCCGTTCGATCTTCAGCCCACCCTTGTTGCTTACTTCGACCCTGGCCAGGCGGTAACGCGCGCAGCCTATGCGGTGGCGGCCGGACGTTACCTCACACAGTTCACCCAAGCCATTCCCTGAATCTTTCCGCTGCGTCCTTTACTCCCCGGCGAGGACATCCGGAAAGTACGATCGGCCCGGAGCAATCCGGGCCGATCCCTTTGCAGGCGCTGACTGCTCCAGCCGGCTCTGGGAGGATGCAGGACTGGTGAAGATTCGAGCCGTCAGCGCAGCACGTTCTCAAGGCCCGGAGCCGAATTGAGCAGGCTCGAAAAATCAAAATCCTCGTTCCGGTTGCGTGGCTCGGAGCTGCGGATCTTGCCCTGCAGCTGGTAGCGGACCGAACCACTACGCAGGGCTTCCTTCAGCGCCGCCCCGGCAACCGCAGACGGTGTGATGCTGGTCCGAACGAGTTCGGCCGAGCTGGCTGGTACATCCAGCCCAGGCGCAAGCGACACCCGCGCCGCCTCGTGCCCGGCCACATCGAACCGCGCCTCGACCGTCTCCATGCGCATGCCGACGTTGCTGAAGTTCTGCAAGCGGAACGCCACCGACCAGGTTCCATCGGGCTCGATGCGCAGTTCCTGCACGCTCATGCTGGGCGGAAAGAGCTTTTGCTTGACACCGGTTCCGCCGCCGCAGGCCGACAGCAGCAGGGCGCAAAGTCCGGCGGCGAAAATGTGGCGCAGATTTCTGCGCAAGGGTATTTGAAGCACGGTTGAGTCTCCGGCACGTTGGGCGAGGCCGAGCATAACAGGGCAGGAGCGGGTGCTTTGCGTGCCGATCCTTGTCAACAACGCGGCGTGCCGGTTTGTGCACATACCTGCGACGCAAACACGCGCAAAATGCCCGCATGCAAACGACCAAGCGTGGCTGGAAATCCTGGGTAGGCTTGTTGCTGTTCCTGGTGCTGGCCTTTTTGGCGGCGTCACCCGGTGCGCTGTTTCCCCCCGGCGCGTGGTACGCATCCCTGCAACCTCCGTTCTATGCACCGCCAAACTGGATTTTCGGACCGGTCTGGACCCTGCTTTACATCGGCATCGCGGTTTCCGGTTGGCTGGTCTGGCGACGCCGTGGCCTGCAAACAAGGGAAATGGGCCTCTGGGCCATGCAGCTACTGCTCAACGCCCTTTGGACGCCCCTGTTTTTCGGCCTCAACTGGCTAGGCGTCGCCCTGGTCGAAATGGCGCTGTTGTGGCTGGCGATCCTGGTGTGCACGCGTGCTTTCTGGAACGTGAGCCGCCCGGCATCCGTCCTGCTGATGCCTTACCTGGTGTGGGTCAGTTTTGCGTGGCTGCTCAATGCGGGCTTCTGGTGGCTCAATCGCTGAACTCGTCAACAGATGCACCGCAACCGAGCCTTCGGCCTTGAGGCAAGTTGATCTTGTGACGCAATGCCGTGAGCCCCTCTCCCGCACGCGGGGCTCGGCGCACCGGATACGTAAGGCGAAGCGCGGGGACAGGTCTTGCGGAAATGGTGGCCGGGGACGGAATCGAACCGCCGACACGGGGATTTTCAATCCGCTAGCGGGGTTTTTCCAAGTCGTTGTTCATAAAGTGTTTCCGATGCTGCAGGCCTTTCTATACCTAGCTTTCAATTGTTCGCAAGGGGATAACATGCCATCATAAGCCATCGCATTTGGTGAACAATTCACCGGACACACGCCGGACACAGAACGCCAACACGGGGACACACCCGACACGGGGATTCTGATCCAAGACACGGGGATTCCGTGTCCGGCGACATCGGAGGAAGCATGGCTAAGCTGGTACTGAATGACAAAACCGTTCGCGACCTGGAGCCGCCAGAGCGAGGAAACCGGATTGATTACGACGAACCGAAGGGACCGCGGGACCGCGAGTTTGTGCGGGGCTTTGCGGTCCGCACCACGGCAGCCGGTAGCAAGGCATTCTTACTGGTCTATGTGACCAAGGACGGCAGGGAGCGCCGGCAGACCATCGGGGCGTTCGGGGCGCACACCGTCACGACTGCCAGAGAGGCCGCGCGCTCGCTGCGCCTGCAGGTTGATGCTGGTGATGACCCGTTCGCGGCACAGCAGGATAGGCGCAGCACGGCGGAGGCCAAGCGCGACCGGGACGGGGCCACGCTGGGCGTCATGCTTGAAGCGTACGTGCTGGCGCTCAAGCGCGGCAGGAAGGCCAGCGCGGCAAAGGTCGAGGGCGAGATTCACCGCACGATCAAAACCCCGTTCCCGGCGCTTTGGAAAAAGCCGGCCGGAGACGTGACGCTCGAAGACCTAGTGAAGATCACCAATCGACTGGTGCGATCAGGTACATGGAGGCAGGCGGAAAAGACCCGCGCCTATCTGCGCAGCGCATACACCGCATGCGTTGCGGCAAGAGGTAGCAGCGCCAGCGCCGACCTGTTCGCGGGGTTCGAGCATGTGCAGAACGTTGCGCGCGACTTGGCCACTATCGACAGGCCCGGAGGCGAGAGGACGCCGGAGCAGGGGCCAGAGAAGCGCGCGCTGAGCGTGGCCGAGCTCGCCGCGTACTGGCGTCGCATCCGAAGCATGGAAGGCCCGCACGGGGCCGCGCTGCGCTTCCATCTGCTGACTGGAGCGCAACGCGCGGAACAGCTAGCGCGCCTGACCGTGGCGGACTTGGACCGCGATACCAAAACCGTCACTTTGATGGACGGCAAAGGTCGGAGAAAGACGCCCCGCGCGCATGTGGTCCCGCTGCTACCTGATGCGCTCGCGGCGCTCGATGCGATGCGAGGGGACAAGGGGCCGCATCTGTTTACGCTTGACAGTGGCCAGCATGGTGCCGGCTATCACACCCTGCGCGGCATCGTGCTGGGCGTCGCTGAGCAGATGGCCGAGGCCGGCGAAACGTCCGCCACGTTCACGCCGGGAGAGCTGCGCATCACCGTCGAGACGCGGCTCTCTGCACTCAAGGTGCCACGCGAAACCCGCGCGCATCTGCAGAGCCACGGGCTTGGGGGCGTGCAGGGGAAGCACTACGACAGGCATGACTATCTGGACGAAAAGCGCGACGCGCTCAGGGCGCTGCGCCGGCTATGTGACCCGCAACCGGCCAAGGTTTCTACGATAGCCGGGCGTCGTAAGTGACCAAGCGCAAGACGGTGGAGTTCAAAGGCGCATGGATGGATGGCCGCATGCCTGATGCCCTTGTCATCACGCGCCTGCGCACTGAGTCGGCGACAATCGACCCGGCGCCCGTACTGGCCGCGCTCTGCAGGTCCATGGAGCTGTGGCGGTTTGACCAAAAAAGGCAGGCCGCAGAGCCGGAGCCGGCAGAGTGGGCGGGGCTGGTCGCTGCTATCGCGGTCGATTCGCCAGTGACACATGAAGGCGCCTTATTGCTGACTCGCCGCATCGGTGCGCTTCCTGCGCAGGTGCTGGCGTGGATCGATACAGCACTGTTCGAGGATCGCCGCATCGGGCGCGTCCAGCTGATCGCGCGGCTGACTGAAAGCCCAAACGATCAGGATGCGCAGGTGCTGCGCGATGCCCTAGAGAGGGTGCGCGTGTTCCTGGAAAACGTCAGAGGAAAGCGTGGGCCGCGCCACGCTGTTGGTCCGCATCTGCGGCGCGTCGTCGCCCTTCTAGTGGAGCAAGGCATCCCGTCTGTTCGGGCGCGAGTATTGGCCGCCGACCTGCTGCGCCTTTGCGGCATCCCTGCGCCAGAGGGTAGGAGCCAGCTGGCCGCACTGGTTCGCGAATAGGCGAGGGGGAAATTATCGGACAACCGAGGCGCGTGATGGAACTTTAATGCTGGTGCCCTAACAACGAAGGCATCACACATGAATACGATCAATGACCGCTACATCGCCCCACCGAAGGCCGCAAAACTGGTTGACCGATCCGTCGTCACGCTTGAGCGCTGGCGCCGACTTAGGATCGGTCCACCCTTTTACCGCGTCTGCGGGCGCGTGCTCTACGACCCTTCCGAAATCGAGGAATGGATAGCTTCCCAACGGCAGGCGCCGGGGGATGCCGCATGACCACCACCGCATCACACCTCGCCGAAGTCGCTGCGCGGCGCGACCTAGCAGGCAAGACGCTACCGATACACCGTCGTCTGCAGGGACTGCATGACGGTGCTGGTCGACTGGAAACGGCCACGCGATCCTGGCCCACATTCGCACCGCGGCCGGCCGCGCTCGATGAAGCATTGAACCTGGTTGAAGGCCTGCGCCGCGAGCTGCTGGCGCTGCGCGCAGAGTTGCAGAACGCGAAGTGATCCCGCCGTGAGGCGGCATATCCCACGAGGAGGAACTATGCGAACCCCAAACGCGCGAAACCCGGCTGGCGGGCCGGGCTTCGAGGTGTCACATCACAACAATTTCTACGCACAGAATGCCACCGTCGAGACTCTGCTGCAACGGCTTGATGCGGTGCAGAAGTCCGGCAACGGCTGGCGCGCGAAGTGTCCCGCATGCGGCGGACAGTCCCGGAAGCTAAGCGTTTCGCAGTCTGATGACAGGGTGCTTATCCACTGTTTCGGATGCAGCGATGCCGATGGCGTCCTGGCCGCCGTCGGGCTGAAGTGGACAGACCTACTTCCTCCGCGCACATGGCCGCAATCACCGGAGGATCGCAAGCGCGCGCGCCGCGCGATACGGGAATGCGGATGGTCTGCAGCGCTAAGTGTGTTGCCGACTGAGGCGGTGGTTCTGCACCTCGCTGCGCAGATGATTGCAGATGCGGAGCCGCTACCAGTTGAGGACCGCGAACGCCTGGCGCTGGCCTGCATGCGTGTCGACAGGGCCGCATTGGTTCTGGTCGAACGTGAGACATGGAAACCCGACTACTGCTATCAGCCTGCGCGGCTGGTTGCGCTGAAACGTGACGCCGTGACGGAGCTACGCCGGCAATTGGATCGCGCAGAAATGGAAGCGACTGCCGCTGAAGCTGCACTGGCTGCGCTCAACCACGCGCGAGGTGCCGCATGAGCCGCCTTGAGGCTGCCGCGCTCGCCGCTGTGAGTGCCGAACGCGCGCTGATACCTGTATCGCCTGGCGACATCATGCAGGCCGAGGTGCCCGCCCCGCGCTTTGTCTTGCAGCCGCTGATCCCGCGTCGCCTGGTGACGCTGCTAGGCGGCCACGGCGGCGCTGGTAAGTCTGTCCTGGCCCTGGCGATAGTGGCGCACGTCGCAGCGGGCAAAAACTGGGCAGGCCTGGACGTGGTGCCCGGTAGCGCCTTGTTTGTCAGTCTGGAAGATCCCGCCGACGTGGTGAGGTTCCGGCTCCGCAAGATCATTGCCGAGTGTGAACTGGACGCGGAAGCCGTGGCGGAGAATCTGCTGATAGCAGACGGCACCGCTGGCGATGCTGCACTAGCCCGCGAGGCAAACGACGGCGCCAGCAAGCGCACGGTGCCCACGTCTGTCTATGACGAAATGGCCGCGCTGTCTGTAGGCCGTGACCTGATAGTGATCGACAACGCCAGCGACGGTTTCGACGGATCGGAAAACGACCGCCGACAGGTTCGCGCCTTCATGCGGATGTTGGTAGCCGTGGCCCGCGACAACGATGCCGCCGTGCTGTTGCTCGCGCATATCGACAAGCAAGCGGCTAGGTTCGGATCGCAAGGCAACAGCTACAGCGGCTCGACGGCATGGCATAACTCAGCCCGCAGTCGCCTTGCCCTTGTGGATACCGATGGCGTGATCGAACTACTCCACGAGAAGCACAACCACAGCCGAGGCGAGCCACCTATCCCGATGCGCTGGACCGATAGCGGCGTGCTGGTGCCGATGGCCGCGACAAAGACACTGCAAGCCGACGATGCCGCCGACGTGCTGCGCGTGCTGCAGGTCGCCGCCGCGCAAGGCGTGGATGTAGGAGCCGCACGCACCGGACCTACGACGGCTCAGACCGTCCTGGCCACGTTCCCCGAGCTACCCGAACGCCTGCGAGGCACCAAAGGCCGCCGCGCTTTCTGGGCTGCTGTGTCGAAACTACAGGACAGCGGAAAGGTTCGCATCGCCGAGGTTCGGACCTCGCACCGGAACATGCGGAAGGTATTCATTGCGGAACCACCGCACGCGGAAGTGCTGCGCGGTAATCCCCCACACCCCCTATGCGTGAATGCAGCGCATAGGGGTGCGGAGGTTTGCGGAGGTTTGCGGGAGTTCGACGAAACGGAACCACCGCAAACCCCCGCACCTGATGAAGCCGCAACCGCAGCCTATCGAGCGGCCCGCGATGGCACCGCGTAACCCAACCCCGAACCGACCACCACGCCCTGAGGTGCTGCCGTGAGCCGCTGCCCGCAGTGCGGTGCCGGCCTGCCCGCCCACGCCCGATTCTGTTGTGTCTGCGGCCAGCCGACCTCGCATCCGGTCGCCGTCAAGATCACTTGCGCCGAGGCGGCCAGATTATTGTCCAAGAGCGCGCGCACGCTGGAAGGATGGCGACGCAATCGGCGTGGCCCTCCGTTTTTCAAACCAAAAACCGGCCGTCTGTTCTACCTGCTGTCAGATGTTTTGGAATGGAAAAGTAGCGGGCGCGTTCTGACGCGGGGATAAGCCCGCAAAACTCCGCGAAGGGCGAAGTGGCAGCGGGGCACACTGGACTCACCATCAACGAACGGAGTTACAAACATGCAGACACATGGTTCCAGCGGTGCCGTCGACTTCGCGGTCTATGCCCTATGCCTTGCACGAGGTGGCGGCGATCTGCTGCAGGCCGTCGAGCACGCGAAGGCCTTTCCCGATCACCGGCGCGTCGAGCTGGTGCTGCGCTCCGCGGTCAACGCCGGCACGACGACCGATGCAGCATGGGCTGAACCGTTGCTCGACTATCGGACGATGGCCGCCGGCTTCATCGCGTCGCTGCGGTCTGCGTCGATCTTTGATCGCATGCTTGAACAGATGGTGAGGATTCCCTTGCGCACGCGGGCGGCAATCGCCACGACCGGAGCGACTGGCACGGTGTCGGCGGAAGGCGCACAGCGGCCGGTCACTTCGATGGCCCTGGCGAACTCGATCATTTCACCGCGCGTTGCTCAGGCCATCATCGCCGTAACCAGTGAACTGATGCGCGGATCGCCGGCAGCCGCGACCGCCCTGCTGTCTCGTGAGCTTCGCGCAGGCGTGGCCGCTGCAACCGATGAATCGTTTCTCGCGATTGCGATGGACGGGGCGCCGACAATCAGTTCGGCTGGAGCTAGCGCCGTGAACGTTGCCGCGGACATCGGCCAGCTGCTGGCTATCGTCAGCACTGAAGCGCAGGGCAGCTTGATTCTGGCCATGCGTCCTGAGGTTGCGAGCGCGCTTGCGACCAAGACGACGGAGGCCGGCGCGCTGGCCTTCCCCAGCATGACGCCCCGCGGCGGCACAATCTGCGGAGTCGATGCCGTTGCCACTACGGCGCTTCCCTTGCCCGACACTTCAGGCGGCAAGCTGGTCCTGCTCGACGCGAGCGGCTTCGCTGGCGATAGCGAGCTGGCGACGCTCAGAGCTTCAGGCAACGTCGCGCTGCAGCTCGACGACAATCCGAGCGCCGGTGCACAGAACCTCGTGTCAATGTTTCAGACGAGCAGCGTCGCGATCCTGGCCGAACGCTGGTTCGGCGTCGAGCGCATCCGCTCCACGGCCGTCGCTGTCGCCACCGATGTTGCCTACTAGGAGGCTGGCGCGATGATCGCAGAATGGAGCAGCAGGCTTTCATACGACCCCGGCAGCGTGGTCGCGCACAGTGGCAAGGCGTGGATTGCCGCGCACGGCACGATGCGAGCACCGAATGCACATCAAGACGATTGGTCCTTGATCGAAGGCGTCGACCCGAGTAGCGAGCATCACCTGTGGGCGCTGCGGCGTGCGCTGGGCGAGTCGCACAAAATCACGCTTGATGCCGATGGCGTGATCTGGCGGGCGAAGCGATTGACTGAGGATGCAGTACGGCAGCGCTCAGCGCCCGTCGCAGCGCAGCAGACGCAGGCAGCTCCGCAAGGGCCGCCGACGGAAGTTGAAAAGCGCGTCGTGGAAATGGTGACGACTTGGGAGGCGAGATACCCGAGATCGCCTGAGCGCTTGCAGTTCTTGACTTACGCAGCCGCGAGCTTCAAGGTCGACCAGCTGTCTGCATTCAGTTCCATCAAGAGCCTGCAAGCGCAGGTCGCCGGGCTTGAAAGGCGCATCGAGGTGCTGGCCGAAGGGTTGGCAAAGGCAACGGCCAAGAGCAAACGAGGTGGCAAGTGATCGACGACAAGCCCAAGCAATTAGAACAGGAGCTGGCCGCGGTGATCGGCCGGAACGCGGCATGGCTCGACGGCCCGACGTTCCTGCAGGCCGTCGCGCGAGTGGCCGAAGGGTTATTCGATGACGTGGACAGTTGGATGGTGGTCGACGGCGCCGAGGTGATCGGGGCTCTGGAAAAGGCCTTCGCAGAATATCCGGCGCTAGTCGACATCGACCAGCGCTGCGCTGCTGTCGACGCGCGACTCGACGCGATCATCGCCAAAAGTGACCCCACGTAGTCGGCCACACGCCCGCGTCTGCGGCGCGGCGACGGCATGGCCGAGGCCACCACCACGGGCCAGCACAGCGGCGCCCACGCAGGCCAGCAGGGCGACGCAGGCCGACCGTGACACCGGGGCGGCGGGTGTCGATTGGTCCGTCATGAGTTTTGGATACGGTGCCGACCCTAATCATTCACGAAACTGGGATTTTGCTTTGAAAAACTCGACCCCATCACCGCCGGAAGGCCTGTCGATTGCCGCCAAAAGCTGGTGGGCGAGGCTTCATCGCGAGTACGACCTGGCCGACGAGGCTGCATCGTTTCTGCTGGAATCCGCGCTGCGAGCGTTCGACCGCATGAATCAGGCCGCTGTTCTGATCGATCAGCACGGCGTGTGCACCACTGACCGATGGGGCCAGTTGAAGGCCAATCCCGCTGTTGCCGCCGAACGTGATGCGCGCGCAGCGATGCTCGGCGCGTTCCGGCAGCTCAATCTTGACGTCGTACCGGCAGGAAAGCCGGGCCGGCCGGGCGGGAAGTAGCGCAATGGGCAACGTGAAACGCAAGTCGCGCCAACGCATCGAACCGCCGCCGCTGGTAGCGCACTGGGATGCAGGCGAGCCGCCACCCGCCTGGGCGTTCGAGCCCGGCGACCATCACGACATCATCATGGGCCTTTACTTTTTCAGCGAGGGCAACGTCTACCGGTCGAGCATCGGGCACCCACACCGCGACGACTGGACCCGCGCGCTGCAGGCGTCGAAGCCAATCACTGGCGACACCCCCGATCCGGCCTGATCCAGACCACACGGCGCCGGTTTAGAAGGGGTTGCTGTTTCGCTACCCCCTTCGGCATAGCCGACGACCTGTCGGTTTTCAAAGGGGGTGCAGAAACACCACCCCCTTGCCGCGCTCGACATGAGGTCGCGAAGCGCGACCCCATCTGTAGCGTTACGCCGTAACTATTCGACAGAGTGATACTTGTCCCATGCTTCGCCGCGCATGTTGCTGGTGACGCGGTTCTGAGCCGACAGGATCAATTCGCGCAGCGTGTCCGCCTGAGACTGGCCCTTGTGTGCTGCCAGTCGGCGCAAGGCTAGCACCGCGTCCTGTTCGACGATCATGTTCAACCTGGCGCGCGTGCCTTCCACGCCGGCGAGGTGGCGCTGCCGATATGCCCGCTGCCGATCCGCATTTGAGAGTGCCATTGTCCTGAATCCGTCGTTACGCCGTAACGGAGCATAGGACGGAATCGAGGGGCATGCAAGGCTACTTTCTGACACGCTGATGCGCCTATGTCCTACGCTTGGCCAAGCCGATGGCTGACACCCGCATGCGTAGAAGGCTGACGCGCCTGTAAGCCTTTTCCTACAGTGAGCCGCGGCGAAGTCGCACGCCGCAATGCGCGGGCTTCCTGCGGTCGGCCGAGGCTGTCGACTATGGGGTAACGTTTCGTTACCCCACGGCCACGCAGCGCGCGATGGTCGCCGCCGGCTTCCTTGAGTACGAGCGGGAGCAGGCGAGGAAGCGGATGGCCGAGGGCGGCGGGGACAAGGTAGCGGGTCGGACAAATGTAGCCACCCCGGTGGCTGATCCCGGCCGCGCCCGCGACAAGGCCGGCGCACGGGCTTGACCCTGGCCGCAGGCGGGAGCAATCTTGGCCTGCAGCCATGAACCTGGCTGTCGGAATTGGCGTTCCGTCCATGAGGCGCACAAAGCGCCGCTTTCACCGCACGGCGCTTTTTTGTGTCTGGTGAAGCTGCACCACCGTTCTATGGCGGGCGGTGCGTGGGAGCCGCAAGGCTCGCCGGTCCTCATGCTGGTACGCCAACCCGCACCGTCCGCCACCCCTACGATTGGCGTCGAAGGGGCGACCACCACATGAGGAGTTCAAAACCATGAACAAGAACACCAGCAGCCCGACCGCCAAAGCGGAAACGATGAACCCGTTCCAGAAGGTGCAACTCGATATCGGCTACCACTGCGATTGGCGTGCGTTTGCTGCGCGCGAGGATCACGGAGTTGGTATGACGGCCAGCATGCACCTATCCGATATCGGTCGCGCCGTGGGCGGCATCGAGACAATCGCGCTGCTCCTGTACGCCGATGCTAGCGAGCGCAGCGGAAGCGGCGAGGGAATGCTGATTTCAAGCCATGCGTGCAGCCTTATGGAAGCGATCATGAGCCTGTCCGCGCACATCGCAGACCGGACCGAGGCCTTGGCGAAGTGCACGAAGGAGAGCGGAGCATGAGCGCCACCCTTCCAGCTGGTTACGTTATGGCCTACGGCGACAACGGGCTCGAACTGACCCCCGAAAGCGAGGCGGTCGAGATCCATGCAATCCCGTTTGGCCCCAGCAATCTCGTCATTCCCGAGACGGTCGCGTTCCTGGCTGCGACGCGGGACGGTGGCCGGCCGACGCGACTGATCCAGATCGACCCGCCGACGGCGCAGAGCAAACACCCTTATCCGCTGGTTCGCTTCGCATGCACGCCCTTCGTGCGGCTCGTCATGGATGACGTGACGCACATGGGCGAGGAACTGACCTGCTATCTGCTGAGCAGCAAAGACGCGACACATCCGATCTTCGCCGACATGCCAGCGGTAGACCGCGAGCGCATCGCCGCCGTCTTCGCCTGACCCTCACCACCAAGCTGCAGACGGAGCCCGCTTCGGCGGGCTTCGTCGTTTCTGGGCCTGGAGCCAGCCGTGTGGCCGTCCTGTCGATGCACGTGCATGATTGCCGGCATGCGCGGTCGGCTTACCCTTGTGCGCGGCGCTAGCAATCGCGGATCGCCTTTGACTGAGCGCTAGTGTCGCTTGACTAGGTCAGTGATCTCGAACTGATGGGAGTGGCCAAATCGGCGGTACAAATACTCAATGGTGCTGGAGAGGACTGGATTCGGGATCGAAAGGACCAATGGATCGCCATCGCAATCCAGCAGTTCGTAGAGGTCGGCTTCAATCTCAGTGATGCGGACTCCATGGTCCCTTAGCACTGCCAGCACGTGCGTGCGTGGTTGCGCGCCGTCCCACGGGCCTTTCTTGAGTCTCACGCGTTGAACGCGGGGCGCTTCATGAAGTGGAGCCGGTGCGGGACAGCAAGCCCTGGGGGGAGTGGAGGAAGTTCTGCGCTTACATCCTGCGACACGACGCATCCAAGCACAGAGTGCTCTACGCCTTCGAAATAGGCCTTCCAGTAGACGCCGGGAGTCTGACTCTTGAACAGTCCAGCCAAGTCGCGTCCAAGCCGAAGGTATGCGCTAACGGTCGCAACAAAGCCCTTTGCAAAGCGCTCGCGCGCCTCATCTTCGGAAACGCCTGTTGCGACGTAATCGATCTCCAGACCTTGAGCAACGAAGCCGCCTTCGGCAGCAGGGAGAACAAGCACACGCAATTCCGCCACCACTCTTGAGTGGTCGCCATCCCGCTCGTGCATCAAGAACGCCTTCGACTTGCTCATTTGATCACAGACCTGTCTGTTGACCGATCGTTCCCCTGATCGCTAACGAGGCTAGCACATCGTTAAGTGTGCGTAATGTGACCATCGGCACAGGGGCAGACTCGGCATGCGCGGATAGATAATGATACTTCAGCCGGACACATGCCGGACACGCTAGAAAATCTATCCCCTTAAACGAAACGCCCCGCGAGGCTGAGAGCAAGGCGGGGCGCGGTCTGTAGGATGGTGGCCGGGGACGGAATCGAACCGCCGACACGGGGATTTTCAATCCCCTGCTCTACCAACTGAGCTACCCGGCCATGAAACGCACTGCGGTCATTGCGACCGAGCAAGCGCGGCATGATAGCGGGGCCAATCCGTATTGGCAATGCTGGCCCTTGTCGTCACGCTTTTCCTGCCTGGCCAGATAAACCGGACTTGAACGCCATCTGCAACGAAGATCTGCCTCGCGTCGTCCCCTTGAGTAGGCTGGGGCATCCGCCCGGGCAAGGAGAGTCACGATGAAGACGAGCAAGCGCGCCTTTCTGCTTCCCGTTGTCGCCGCCATATTGCTCGGCGCCTGCAGCACTACCCCGCCGCGCGAGCGCGAGCTGCAGGCACTGCAGGCCTACCAGCAGGTCGCGGGTGAGCCGGTGAGTTCCATCCGGTTCGTGCGCCTGCATTCGTGGGAGCCACTTGGCGACAGGCATCTCGCCATCCACACGGGGCCGCGCGAGGTCTACCTGCTTACCGTCGATCCGTGCAACGAACTTCCCTGGGTGCAAGCCATTACGGTGTCTTCGAGCTTCAGCCGCGTTCAAGCGAAGTTCGATCACGTGCAGGCGCGCGAGCAGCGTTGCCGGATTCGCCAGATCCAGCCGGTTGACCGGGAAGAGTTGAAGAAGGCGCGCGCTCAGCTCTCCGGCGCAACGTAACCGGGCGGCTTTTCGGCACCCTCGCCGAACAGGAACTTCTCCATCTCGGCCTCGATCACCGCACGGTGCTTGGGGTCGAGCGGTGAAAGCCGGTTCTCATTGATCAGCATGGTCTGATGCGCGATCCACTGACTCCAGGCCGGCTTGCCGATGCCCTCGAAAACCCGCTTTCCCAGGGCACCGGGCCACGGCATGTAGTCGAGTCCGTCTGCTTCCTGTTGTTCTTTCTGGCAAAACACACGTCGTGACATCAGGCATTCCTTGCGTTCATTGGGAGTGAAACAACAGACGTCGCACCGGCGCGGGCAGGCCGAGTGAAGCCAGTTCAGCACGTTCGAACCAGCGTGGTGCACCGATTTCGGCGATTGCCGATAGCGGCTCGACACCACGGATGTGCAGAGGCTGCACATCGAGCCGGTAATGGCTGAAGACGTGCACGAAGGCGGGCAATGCCCGCGCCAGGGCAGGGTCAAACTGCATGTGGCGGGCGAGCCAGCGCTCGGCGTCGTTGTGATCCGGTGCTTCGGGCAGGCTCCACAGACCCTGCCAGACTCCAGGGCCCTCGCGTCGCTGCAGGGCGATCTGGCCGGCGCTGTTTTCCAGCCATAGCATCACCACCGCGCGAGACGGCAGCGCGCGACCGGGTTTGCGCGTCGGCAATTGGCTGACGCTAGCATCGCGCAGCGCCACGCAGTCGGTGCGAAACGGGCATCGGTTGCAAGCTGGCCGGCTGCGCGTGCATAGCGTTGCACCAAGATCCATCATCGCCTGGGTGTAATCGGCCAGACGCGTTTCCGGCAGAAGCGCTTCGGCGGCGGCCCACAGCTGGCGTGTCACTGCCGTCTCGCCAGGCCAGCCGGCGATGCCCAGCATGCGAGTCAGACTGCGCTTGACGTTGCCATCGAGGATCGCGAAGCGCTTTCCGTAGGCCTGCGCGAGGATGGCTCCGGCGGTGGAGCGGCCAATGCCCGGCAGGGCGGACAGCGCCTCGAAATCGTCGGGCAGTTTGCCGTCATGAAGCTCAACGCAGAGGCGCGCGGCGCGATGCAGGTTGCGAGCCCGCGTGTAGTAGCCAAGGCCGGACCACAGTCCCAGCACCTCGTCTTCGCTGGCTTCTGCTAGCGCAGACAGGTCGGGTAGCGCTTTCACGAAGCGCTCGAAATAGGGCAGGGCAGTGGCCACCTGGGTCTGCTGCAACATGATCTCTGCCAGCCATACCCGATAGGGAGAGCGTGGATGCTGCCAGGGCAGGTCGTGGCGTCCGTGCCGGTCGAACCAGTCGAGCAAGCGCACGGCGAAGTCGGCAGGCGTTGCCAAGCCAATGACGTTGGCCGCGGCCGTTTTCACTGTGTCGGTTCCGCGGACTCGGCTTCGCCTGCGTCGATCTGGATTTGCACGCCTTTCAGCTCGATGCCCTGCAATTGCAGCCGATCGGCTTCCAGCATACCGCTCAGCGGCGGCAGGGCGCGTCCATCGGGGTTCTCCAGCCAGTCCAGCAGGGCGCCGCTTTCGACCTTGCCAGCAATGCCCTCGTCACCGCGTAGCAGCTGTAAATTTGCTTGGCCACGACCATCCACGTCGCTGCTGGCGTCGATCTTGAGGCGATATCCCGTATCGCTGCCATCATCCGGCAGTGCTTGCGGAATACTCTCAGGCCAATGCTCGAACAACACTTCTCCGGCGAGTGCCAGACGCAGCGGCGGCGCCAGTTCGGCGCGGCCCTCAAACACCAGTTCGGGCTGGGTCGCGACCAGCTTCAATGCGTCGAGCTGCACGCCCAGTGGCGTAGTCCTTGGCAGCAGGTCGAGGTGCAGTGCCAAGTCCTGTGCCTCTTCGCCTCGCTCCAGACGCGCCGACAGCTTCAGGCTGAAAGGCTCGGCCTCCAGCAAGGGGCTGGCGCTGGCTTCGATACTGGACAGGCGCCAGTCACGGCCCGAAATGCGCCCCGCACGAATAATCAGTGGCGCGTCGAATGGCGGCAGCTGCAGGGGCGCAGGCGGGCCGATTTCACTGGCTGTCTGGGCTGAGCGCCAGCGTTCGAAAGCGCCGAGATTCAGGTCCGCCTGATCCAGGCGCAGGGAGGTGACCTCGAAATGCTCGCTGCGCAGGCTGCTCCACGGCAGGGATATCTCCACGAAGCGCGCACTGAACAGGATCTCGGCATCGCCCGGCGCACGCGCACTGACGCCATAAAGCTCGATGGCGAGATGCGGAAGCAGGCTGATGCCGGCTGGCTCGCTGACGCTGATCTCAAGCCCGAGCGCCTTGCCTGCGCGCTCCAGCAGGAAATCGCTCACCCGCTGCGGATCCATCAGCAGGCGCACTGCCAGAAAGCCGCCGCCAATCAACAAAACCAGGACGCCAAGCACGATCTTCCAGCGTGCAGTGCCGCGTTTTTCTGTCTCGGCTTCAGTCATCGAGCCGCTCGGGAAGCAGCGCATCGACGAAGGCGGCCGGATCGAACTCGCGCAGATCCTGCGCCTTCTCGCCCAGGCCCACGAAGCGCAGCGGCAGACCGAACTCACGCGCCAGGGCGAACACCACGCCGCCCTTGGCAGTGCCATCGAGTTTCGTTACCACCAGGCCAGTCACGCCTACCGCCTGGTGGAACAGGCGCAGCTGGCTGACGGCGTTCTGTCCAGTGGTGCCGTCGATCACCATCAGCACCTCCTGGGGTGCAGTGGCATCGATCTTGGCCAGCACGCGCTTGATCTTGCCCAGTTCATCCATCAAGCCGGACTGGGTGTGCAGCCGACCCGCGGTATCGGCGATCAGGATCTCGGCGCCGCGCGCACGGCCAGCCTGCAGGCCGTCGAAAATCACCGAGGCCGAATCGGAACCCTGGCCCTGTGCGATCACGGTGACGGCGTTGCGTTGACCCCAGGTCTTGAGCTGCTCCACTGCTGCCGCGCGGAAGGTATCGCCGGCAGCCAGGATCAGGTCGCGGCCCTGCTGCTTGAAGCGGTAGGCGAGCTTGCCGATGGTGGTGGTCTTGCCGACGCCGTTCACGCCCACCACCAGGATGGTGAAAGGGCGCGCCGACGAATCAATCTGCAACGGCTTGGCAATCGGCAGCAGCATGGCCAGCAGATCGGCGCGCAGCGCAGCCAACAGCGCGCGTGAGTCGGCGAATTCACGCTTGTTCATGCGGCGACGCAGGTCATCGATCAGGGTCGCGGTTGCGGCAACGCCGACGTCGGCGCTCAGCAGGCAGGTCTCCAGTTCCTCAAGAAGGTCTTCGTCGAGCTTGGGATTGCGACGGAACAGCCCGCCCAGGCTGCGCGCAAAGGTGCTCTGGCGCAGTCGTTCGCGCCAGCTGGGTGCGGCAGTGGATATCGGCGCTTCCTCCTCGGTCTGCACCGCTGCTGGCACGGGCTCGCCGGGTTCGATCGCGTCTGGCCCTATCAGTTCGCGCTGTCCGGAATCAGACGCTTGCGACTGCGAATCCTCAAACGGCCATAATGCTGCCGCAGCGTCGAGCTGTGCCGGGCTTGGATCTGAGGGCAAGGCATCCTGCAGCCCGGATTCAGGCTTCTGGGCAGGACTATCTTCCGGCGGTGAGGTTGTCTTTTTCTTCCAGAATTTGAACATGCGAAATCGTGGCGAATATCGAACCCGGAATGCTAACACCGCGAGCTCTGCCGCCCGATGAAGCAGGGCAAGGTAAGAATCATCGCCGGACGGCTGCGCGGCTCGCGCCTGGGCGTGCTTGAGCGCCCTGGGCTGCGGCCCAGCTCGGATCGGGTGCGCGAAACCCTGTTCAACTGGCTGCAGGACCGCATCATCGGCCGGCGCTGCCTTGACCTGTTCGCTGGATCGGGCGCGCTGGGGTTCGAAGCGGCTTCGCGCGGCGCAGCGCAGGTGCTGATGGTGGAGCGCGACCGCGGACTTGCAGACCAGCTCAGGGCCGACGCCTCGCGTCTGGGTGCCCCGGAAGTCCGCATCGAGTGTGCCGATGCCCTGCAGCTGTTGGGTCGGCCGCCACCCTCACCGTTTGACCTGGTGTTCATCGATCCACCCTTCGCCGACGGCCTTTACGACCGGGTGCTGGCGGCCCTGCAGGCCAATTCCTGGCTGGCGAGCGAGGCGCGGATCTACGTCGAGGCACCGCTGAACCAGGCACTCAGGCCTCCTTCTGGCTGGCAGCTGCTGCGCGAAGGCCAGACCCGTGAGGTCGCTTTCAGGCTCTACCGTGCTGGCGGACCGTCGGCCCCTGATACACTCAGCGACTCTGTCCCGAACCCGGAACCCGCCCCGGCATGAGCTCGGTCCGCAACCGCACCGCGGTCTATCCCGGCACCTTCGATCCCATCACCCTGGGTCACATCGACCTGGTGCGGCGCGCTTCACCGCTGTTCGACCGGATCATCGTTGGCATTGCCGAAAGCCCTTCGAAGAGCCCCTGCTTCGATCTGGAAGAGCGCGTCGAGCTCGCCAAGCTGTCCATGCAGGGCATCTCCAATGTCGAAGTGCGCGGCTTTTCCGGTCTGCTGGCGCATTTCGTGCGCGAGATCGGCGGCGGTATCCTGCTGCGCGGCCTGCGCGCGGTCTCCGATTTTGAATACGAGTTCCAGCTGGCCAGCATGAATCGCCATCTGGTGCCGGAAGTCGAAACCCTGTTTCTTACACCGGCCGAGCAGTTCAGCTTCATTTCCTCCTCGCTGGTGCGCGAGATCGCCCGCCTCGGTGGCGACGTCACCGGTTTTGTCCACCCGGAGGTCCAGGCCGCATTGCGGCGTCGCTGGTCCGTCGGTTGATTTCCTCCAGTCCTCATGCAAGGTGCTCAACGATGCAAAACCTGATCCGTACCCTGGCACTTTCCCTCGCCGTCCTCGCTCTCGGTGCCTGCAAGCAGGAGCAGGGCGCGCCCGCCGCAGACGCCCCGGCCGCGGCGCCGGTTGCCCTGACGGTGCCGGCCCTGAATGACGACATGGCCTGGCGTGACTATCTGCGCGCAACGGTCAAGCAGCACATGCAGGGCATCAGCCGCAGTCCGTTCATGTACTACCTGGCGCCCATCTCCACGGCGGAAAGCGTCGACGTGTGGGAAGACCAGTACCAGCGCCAGTTCGAGAACGTTGCCAGCAACATCAGCCGCGGCGTGCTGCCGGGAAACATGCTGGCCTTCGGCTCGCCCGAGTACGACCGCATTGCAACTCTTGCGGTGGACGCGTTCAAGGAAGTCTCGCCGAACTCGATGAAGGATGTGCGCGTGCTGTTCATCGGCCGCACCCAGGACAAGGACCGGGTCGCCGAAGCCGTGGCCCCCTCGGGCGCCGAGTTCGTATTCCACGCTGTCGACTGAGCATCGCGGAGACTGCGCGACGTCCCGCAGCGGACGTCGCGCCATCCCATGGCTTTGCTGATCAATGAGCTCTGCGTCAACTGTGACGTCTGCGAGCCGGCCTGTCCGAACAAGGCGATCTTCCAGGGTGCCGAGATCTACGAGATCGATCCGGCGCGCTGCACGGAGTGTGTTGGCCACTTCGACGAGCCGCAATGCGTGGTGGTCTGCCCGGTGGAGTGCATCGACAAGGATCCGGCCTTTCCGGAGAGCAACGAACAGCTGCTGAGCAAGCTGTTGCGATTGCAGCAGGAGGCGGCTTGAGCATTTCCGTTCGATTTGTTTTTCTGCTGGCCTTCATGCCGGCAGTGTTGTTTGCCCGTCCCGCCGAAGTGCTGCCGAAGCAGCCGGTGGTAGCCAGCGCAAACGCAGCAGCGGCTGATGCAGGTCTCGAGATCCTGACTGCCGGGGGCAATGCCTTCGATGCTGCGGTCGCGGTGAGCGCGACCCTGGGTCTGGTGGAGCCGGAGAGTTCGGGCCTGGGCGGCGGCGGCTTCATCCTGATTCGTCGCGCCAGCGATGGCCGCGAAATATTCATCGATGCACGCGAGCGTGCGCCGCTGGCGGCGACCCGCAACATGTACCTCGATGCGGACGGCAAACCTGAGCGCGACCGAGCCGTGAACGGTGCCCTGGCTGCCGCCATACCGGGCATGCCCGCAGCGCTGGACCACCTGGCAAAGAACTACGGCCGGTTTGGGCTCGACAAATCCCTTGCGCCAGCCATCCGCCTTGCCCGCGACGGCTGGACGTTTGGTCCCAAGAACCACGCCATGATGGGCTTCCGCAAGGAGCTGCTTGGCAAGGATGCTGGCGCCGCCGCGCTGCTGCTGATCGACGGAGAAATGCCCGAAATCGGCAGCCTGATGCGCAATCCCGACTATGCCGCCACCCTGGAACTGCTGCAGCGAGAAGGAGCACCGGGCTTCTACACGGGTGAGTTCGCGAAGCGACTGGTCGATGGCGTGCGTGCTGCTGGCGGAATCTGGAGCGAGCAGGACCTGGCCGAGTATCGCCTGGTTGAACGCGCGCCGCTGATCATCGAGCATCGCGGCTTTCGCATCGTCACTGCGCCGCCGCCATCGTCTGGCGGAATCGCGGTGGCGCAGGTGCTGCAAATCCTGCAGGGCTATGACTACACAGCTCAGGAGCGCGTGCCGCGCCTGCACCTCACCATCGAGGCCCTGCGCCGCGCCTATCGCGACCGGGCGATCTTTCTTGGCGATCCGGATTTCGTCGCCGTACCCACCGAACTGCTGACCAGCGCCGCCTACGCCGCCGGTCTGCGTGCCGGCATCCATCCCGAGCGCGCCACGCCCAGCGACATGCTGCCCGGCGTCAGTGTCGGCGGCAGCGAAGACACCACGCATTTCTCCATCATTGATACCGAGGGCAACCTCGTCGCGATCACCCAGACGGTAAACCTGCCGTATGGCAATGGCGTGGTCGTGCCTGGAACAGGTTTTCTGCTCAACAACGAGATGGACGATTTCTCGATCAAGCCGGGCGTGCCGAACGCCTACGGGTTGGTCGGGGATGACGCCAACGCCATCGCACCGGGCAAGCGCCCGCTGTCCTCGATGACGCCGAGTTTCCTGATCGGCGAAGAGCGCGTCGCGGTGCTTGGCACACCCGGTGGCAGCCGCATCATCAGCATGGTGCTGTTCGGACTGATGCAGCTGATGGAAGGCGCCGGCGCACAGGCCGCGGCCGACGCACCGCGCATCCATCACCAGTACTTGCCTGACGCAGTGCAAGCCGAACCCGAAGCACTGAGCGAGGCTGAAATTGCCGAACTGCAGGCGCGAGGCTTCACCATCCAGCCCGCCCAGCGCCCCTGGGGCAATATGCAGATCGCCCTGTGGCATCGCCAAACCGGCGAAGTCGAAGCCGGCACCGACCCGCGCTGGAAGGGTGTGGGCAAGGCGGGTATTGGTGAGGCGAGCATCTACCGCTGAGAAGCCGTGAGTCCGGCCTGCGGCCGGCCTCGACGCCTCCTCCATGAACCCATACCTCCATCTATTTGTATTTCGCATCGGCCTTGCACCTCGGTGTCGGCTCCACCGCTTCGCGGCTTGAGCCGACCTACATGGGCTTGCTCGTAGGTCGGATCAAGCGCCGCCGAATCGCCAGGCCAAGCGATCAGAATTGTCGGCGCGGATCCGACGCCAGACCGGAACGGGTTCATTGTCCGTAGGCAGGTCTGTCGAAGGCGGACTGGAGGCTCACCACGAACGGGTGGTGGGTAGACGGGCTTGAGTTGAGAGCGTTGGGCGCGCCCGAACTACACGTCGTCGGGGAAAGTCGTTTCGAAGTGCTCGACGCGCAATAATGCAAGGGCAAGCTCCAACCCGCTCCCGCTCCCGCTCCCGCTCCCGCTCCCGCTCCCGCTCCCGCTCCCGCTTCTCCGCTTTCCCGTTCTCCGTTCCCCCGTTCCCCGTTCCCCGTTCCCAGGCTCCTGCATGAAACTGACTTCCCTGCTCGGCAACTCCCAACGCCTCGACGGTGGTGCCATGTTCGGCAATGTGCCGCGTGCGATGTGGTCGCAGTGGCTGGCGCCGGATGAGCAGCATCGTGTGCCGCTGGCCTGCCGCGCCCTGCTGGTCACCGGGCTGGATGGCAGGAACGTGCTGTTTGAAACCGGCATCGGCGCATTCTTCGAGCCGAAGATGCGCGAACGTTTTGGTGTGGTCGAGGAGCGTCACGTGCTGCTCGACTCGCTGGCCGAGGCCGGCTTGACGCACGAAGACATCGACGTGGTGGTGCTCAGCCATCTGCATTTCGACCATGCCGGCGGTCTGCTCGCGGCATGGCGTGAAGGCTCAGCCCCCGAGCTGCTTTTCCCCAACGCGCGCTTCCTGATTGGTGCGGAACATCTGGCGCGCGCTCGCGATCCGCATCCGCGTGACCGGGCCAGCTTCATCCCTGAACTGCTGCCCCTGCTGGAAGCATCCGGTCGTCTTGAGACCGTGCACGGCGAGTACAGCGAAACGCTTGGCAAGGCGGTGCGCTTTCATTACAGCGACGGTCACACGCCGGGTCTGATGCTGGCCGAGATCGTCGGCGAGGGCGGCCGTGGCGGCGTGGTGTTCTGTGCCGACCTGATTCCCGGGCGGCCCTGGGTGCATCTGCCAGTGACGATGGGCTACGATCGCTGGCCCGAGCGTCTGATCGACGAGAAGCTGGCGTTTCTCGAAGACAAGCTCGAGCGGGGCGTTCGACTGTTTTTTACCCACGATCCAGGTTGCGCCATTGCCGAGGTGCAGCGCGATGCACGGGGTCGATTCCATACGGCGCACGAGCTTGGCTCGTTGGCCGCTCAACCCATGAACTGACGAGGTTTCCGATGCGTCTGTCTGCCCTGTTTTTGTTGTTGTCTTCCATCGGCCTGGCCCACGCCGGCGACTCGAAGGTGTATGGCGAGGCCATGCCGGAAGGCGAGGCCATCGGCATTGCGACGGCAGCGGCGGACCCCGCTGCCTACGCCGGCGAAGCGCGCCTGTTCAGCGGGCGCATCACCCAGGTCTGTCAGAAGAAAGGCTGCTGGGTCGTGCTGGAGCAGGACGGCAAGAGCGCGCGGGTGATGGCCAAGGAACACGGCTTCGAGGTTCCGTTTGACAGCAGCGGCCCGGCCGTTGCCTTCGGCGTTCTGCAGATTGAACCCATCACGCCCGAGCACGCCCGCCATCTGGTGGAGGACGATGGTGCCGAGGATCCGGGCGAAAGCGAACTGCGCGTGCTGGCCACCGCGATCCGCATCGGCGGCTGATCCGCCACGTCGACGTAACCGGGGCCGCTCATGCTGAGCGGCCCTGATCCGCAATCCTGGAACGATGACCACCCACTTTCCCACTCTCACGCGGCGCACACTCCTGCGCGGCGCCGGGTTCGGCCTGGCCTTGGCCGGCCTCACTCCCCTGGGGCGGCTTCTCGCCAGTGCGGGCGAGCGCCGACGCAGCATTCCTGGCTACGGTCCGCTCGCTCCGGTGTTCGACTCGAACACGGGTCTGCCCCTGCTGCAGCTTCCCAAGGGTTTCAGCTATGTCAGCTTCGGCTGGACCGGCGAGCCGCTGCCCGATGGGCGGCCCTGTCCGCGCAAGCATGACGGCATGGGCTTGGTGGCGATGGAGGGCGATGTCGCGGTGCTGGTCCGTAATCACGAGATCGGCGCAGAACCTGGTGGCAGTTTTGCTCCGCCCGAGGGAACCTACGACGCCGATTGCGCGGGTGGAACCACCACCCTGCGCTTCAATACGCGCACCGGCCAGCTGGAATCCATGCTGCCTTCGCTCTCGGGCACCCTGGTCAACTGCGCCGGCGGCGTAACGCCTTGGGGCACGTGGCTATCCTGCGAAGAGATCGTGCTGGCGGAAGGCCAGCTTGTGCCGACGCGCGAAAAGTTGCTGCACAAGATGAAGCGCGCGCATGGTTTCGTTTTCGAAGTGCCGGCGCGCGGACTGGGAAATCCGCAGCCGCTGCTGGCCCTCGGTCAGATGAAGCACGAGGCCGCCACCGTAGACCCGGCGACGGGAACGGTTTACCTCACCGAGGATGGCGAACCGGAAGCCGGCTTCTACCGCATGGTTCCCAAGGCACCTGGCGAACTTCATCGTGGTGGTCGCCTGCAGATGCTGCGGGTGGCGGGAACGCCCGACCTGCGCACCGGCTGCCGCGAGGGTGAACGATTCCGGGTCGAATGGGTCGACATTGAAGATCCCACCGCGGGTGTCGACTCTGACGGCGGCATGTTCGGCCTGGTGCGTGCCGGCAAGGCAGCGGGTGCTTCGGTATTCACCCGCCTGGAAGGCTGCATTGCCGGCGAGGGCCGCATCTGGTTCACCTCCACCGATGGCGGCGACGCACGTTGCGGCCAGCTATGGGCCTACCGCCCGCAAACGGAGGAACTGGAGCTGGTTTACCAGTCACCCGATCCAGCCGAACTGGACTATCCGGACAACATCGTCCTCAGCCCGCGCGGCGGCCTGGTGATCTGCGAAGACAGCGATCAACCAGTGCAGCGGCTTTACGGCATGGACGGGCAGGGCGGCCTGTTCGAGTTCTGTCGCAACAATGTGCAGTTGGACGGCGAACGCGGCTTCACCGGAGACTATCGTGGTGCCGAGTGGGCCGGCGCCTGTTTTTCCCCGGATGGCCGCTGGCTGTTCGCCAACATCTATGATCCAGGCTTCAGTGTGGCGATTACCGGCCCCTGGAAGCAGGGACTGATTTGAACAGCCTGGTTTGACCTGGAGCTAGCACATGCCTGTTGTCACCTCGATCTATGCCGCCCTTGCCATCTTGCTGCTGCTGGCACTCGCCGCCCGTGTGGTGCAAAGCCGACGCAGTGAGAAGATCGGCCTGGGCGATGGCAACAATCCCCATCTGCAGCGCCGCGTGCGCGTCCATGCCAACGCGGTGGAAAACCTGCCAATCGCGTTGCTGGGTCTGCTGCTGCTCGAACTCAATGGCTTTCATGGCTGGATACTGCACCTGCTCGGCGCGCTGCTGATCGCCAGCCGTGTGCTTCACGCGATTGGCCTGTCGAACCGCTCGGGCGTGTCGTTCGGCCGCTTCTGGGGCACGCTTGGCACCTGGCTGGTGATGCTGGCGATCGCGGTGTTGCTACTGCTTTGCGCGTTGGGACAGTTGCCTGGCTAAGCGCATTCGCGAGCCAAAGGAGCCGTTGTAGGTTGGTGCTGAGCGTAACGAAGCCCAACATCGCACAATCCACTCTTGCGCCAGCGCCGATCATCGCGCCGCGTAGGGCTTCGCTTTGCGTAGGTTGGTGCTGAGCGTAGCGAAGCCCAACATCGCAAAATTGAATCTCGCGCCAGGGGCAACTATTGCGCCGCGTTGGGCTTCGCTAAGCTCAGCGCCAACCTACAGGAGCGTGGGGCGCAATCCTCAATTGCCCGCCGGCGAACCATCCGGATTGAAATCCAGGAAATACAGCCCGGCGTAAAGCTTGGGATCGATGGAATAGCCTTCTGCCATCTTGCCGGCCAACCAGGCTGCCACTTCGCCGCGCGGGACTTCATGCACGCGGATGTTCTCGCTCTCGTCACCGCCGCCTTCGCCTACGCGGCGCAGGCCGTGGGCGCGCACGAAGGCGATCATCTCGTTGCTCATGCCGGACGACGAGGGCCCGGCCATGAGGTATTCGATGC
The DNA here is from genome assembly GCA_038257155.1 of Lysobacterales bacterium. GTDB lineage: Bacteria > Pseudomonadota > Gammaproteobacteria > Xanthomonadales > Xanthomonadaceae > JANJTY01. The sequence continues at coordinate 198,788 of JBBSJP010000003.1, forward strand.
GTTCCGCCGTCCAGCCGGTCTCCTCTTCCAGTTCCCGTACCGCCGCGACCTCGATCGATTCGGCTTCGCCCAGATCTCCCACCAGACCGGCTGGCATCTCGATGCTGGCGCAAAGTACCGGCACCCGGTACTGCTCGACAAACAACACCCGGTTCTGCGGGGTTACCGCCACCACGATCACCGCCGAGGTGGCATTGGTGCGTTCGGCGTACTCCCAGCGCCCGCGCCGCACCAGGCGCAGGTAGTTGCCTGAATGCATCAGTTCCGGGGATTCCACGGGGTCCTGCTCGATCATGGAAGAAAAATCCTGTTGGCGGGGGGCTTTCAGCCAGGTTGGCTGCTGCAGCGCGGATGCTGGCCCGATGCCCTGATCCTATCCGAAGCGGGTCCCTGGTCGGGAACCTTATCGACTGATGCTGGTCGCAGGGAGGTCCTTGCCTTCCCCACTCACCGGACCAGACCCGCAAGCATGATGCGTTCAACCCTACTTCTGCTGATGCTCCTGAGCTTCTCCGCTGCTGCCCAGCAGCCTGGCCCGCAGCGCGCTCCACCTTCTCTGGAAGACCTGCAGCGCGACGTTGCCGCCGCTGATGATGCGACCGAACTGCTGCAGCTGGCGCGGCAGATGTCGGGCCCGCAGAACGCCGACCCGCGTGCCATCGTGCTGAAGCGATTGGTCGAGTTGCGCCCGCACCTCGGCTCGCTGCGTTACGAGCTGGCCGCTGCCTACGCCGAGCGCGACCGCAAGTCCGAGGCCTACAACACCCTGATGACGCTGCAGGCGCAGGGCTATGCCAGCTCGCCGGAGAAAGACCCGCGTTTCGGCCTGATTGCAAGCACGCCAGTTTGGAAGCACATCCTTCAAACCCTCAGCCACAACGCCAAGCCGTTCGGCCAGGCCGAGATCCAGTGGCGTCTGCCGGCCGAAGACCTGTTGATCGAAAGCCTCGCCTGGGACGAGAAGCGCAAGCAGCTGCTGGTTGGCGGCGCGCGCGAAGGTGCGGTTTACCGAGTCGATGAGCAGGGCAAACTCACGACCTTGCTGAAGGCCGATGACCAGAACGGCATGTGGGCCGTGTTCGATATTGCCGTCGACAATGAGCGCGGCGCGCTGTGGGTGGCCTCCACGGCCGTTCCGCACTTCAAGGGATACGACCCAGAGAAGCACCTCGGCCGGGCGGGCGTCTTCGAGTTCGACCTCAAGAGCGGCAAGCTGCGCAATCGCTACCTGTCGCCGGTCGTGCTGGGCGGCAGTTTCTTCATGTCTTCGATCACGCTCGGGCCCAAGGGCGAGGTGTATGCCGCCGATGGCGTCAACAATGCCGTCTACACCATCAAGGATGGCGAGCTGAAGCGCGTGTTCCATGCGCCCGGGCTCACCAGCATCCGCGGCCTTGCGGTATCGGATGACGGCAAGTTTCTTTACACCGCGGACAACCAGGCCGGCATCATCGGCTTTGACCTTGCCAAGGGTCAGCCAATCGAATTGCGCGGCCCCGCCAACCTGGCGCTCGGCGGCCTGGATGGCATGGTGTGGTGGAAGGGTCACCTGATCGTCGTGCAGGGCGGCATGAATCCGCGCCGCGTACTGCGGCTGAAACTGGGCCAGGAAGGCCGGGTCATCAGCGAAGTCCAGATCCTGTCGGCCAATCACCCGGAAATGGACCTGCCCACCCTGGCGGCAACCGCGGGTGATGACCTGTTCATCATCGGCAACAGCCAGAAGCACAACTATGACCGCTTCGGTCTGCTCAAGGACGCCTCAAAGCTAAAAGGCACCATGGTCTTCAAGCTCGATGCCGGTTTCTCTGAAGCTCAGCCCGGCTACCGTCCTGAATTGCCAACCGAAGGGCCCTGAATCATCAGGACTGACATCGGCCCGGATTGCCAGCATGCTCCTGAGCCCCTCGCCTGCCTGCGGGGCTCGGAGCCGCGTTTGCGAGGCACTGGCTCGCGCGGATTTGGGCGCCTTCGCGTAAGCGATGGCGGGGGTGTGGGTTGGGGGGAGGGGTTGTAGCGCTCTGCTCCAAAAACCAAAGCAAGAGCCCCTCACCCGAGCCTTCGGCCTACCCACCCCTGCCCGCGCGCCTGCATGCGCGCGAGCGTTACGCAGGCTCGCGGCGTTCGCCGCTCGAAACCCCTGCTCACCCCGCACGCGGGAGAGGGGAGATGCCAGTGAGTCTTGAGCCCCTCGCCCGCACGCGGGAGAGGGGTTGGGGAGAGGGGCTGTAAATGCTCGTCACTCTGCACAGATCAATACTTTGAGGCACGGGTTCAGCGAGAGGAGGGCCTGCAGTCTCGATCGGCGGCTTCGCCGCTGCGTCTTCGCTGCGCTCGATCGGCGGCTTCGCCGCTGCGGTTTGCTACGCTCGATCGTGACTCCCCACGGCGAACGGGTAAGGGTGGATTGGTTCGCTTGCAAGCTTGGCTGAGTCTAATTGGTAATCAGGTCAGGGCTTGAACCTGCCGTCATCCGAACCGCGGCGCCCGATGCCGCATTTCAGTCGGCGCACAGCGCCAGCGCGCGGCGCCGGCTCATCGGTCCAAACCGCAGGCGCTGCAGCAGGTCTTCCAGGTGACTGCGGTCGGCCGGACGCCGCCGCGCGTCGCCAATATCTGCGGCCAGTGGTGCATCAGTGGTGATGGTCGCCAGACGCCGGCATAGCAGGGCCAGCTCACGATGTTCATCCAGCCGCTTGGCATGCGCTGCGGCGCCGCGCAGTCGCAGGTATGGAATTTCGGCGCTGCGTGCCAGCAGCGCATCCAGATTGCCGAAGTGTTCCAGCAAGGCTGCGGCGGTCTTCGCACCAATGCCCGGCACCCCGGGAATATTGTCAACGCTGTCGCCGGCCAGGCCCAGGAAGTCGGCAATCTGGTGGGCCTCCACGCCCAGCCTCGCCTTCACCCCGTCCATGCCCCAGCGCGTATCGCGGGCATAGTCCCATTGCGTATCGCCTGTCTGCAGCAACTGCGACAGGTCCTTGTCCGCCGATACGATCAGGCCGTTGAAGCCGGCCAGTCGCTGGCGCGCCAGCAGGGTGCCGATCAGGTCATCGGCTTCGAAACGGCTGTCAACCATCACGCAAAGCCCCAGCGCGCGGGCAAATTCCGCGCATAACTTGAACTGGTGTTTGAGCGACTCCGGCGCCGGATCGCGATTGGCCTTGTACGCCGGATAGATCTCGTTGCGAAATGAACTCTCCAGCGACTCGTCAAAGGCCACTGCGATATGACCCGGATTGCCGCGTTCGATCAATTCCAGCAGGAAGCGCGCGAAGCCCTGCACGGCATTGACCGGATGGCCATCGACGTCGGTGAATTCGTCTGGCATCGAATGCCAGGCGCGGAATACGTACAGGCTGGCATCGACCAGCACCAGCTGATTTGCAGTGTGCATGCCGGCCTCAGCTTTCCAGTTCGCGCAGCAGCGGTTCCACGTCGGGACGCGGACGCTCGGGCAGGACCTGGGCACTGCTGCCGATGTGGATGAAGCCTGCAATCCGCTCGTGCCCGGTCAGGCTGAGATGGCGCATCACGACTTCGTCGTAAGCCGCCCAGCCCGTCAGCCACTGGGCGCCAAAACCGAGTGCCTGTGAGGCTTGCAGCAGGGCGAAGCAGACGCAGCCCGCGCTGAGCAGCTGCTCCTGTTCGGGAATTCGATGGCCTGGCTGGATGCACGCCACCACCGCAACTATCAGCGGGGCGTGCTTGAAGCGTTGGCGATCCTTCTCGACAACCGAGTCCAGCACCGATGGATCACGTTCGCGACTGCGACTCGCCAGCAACTCGCCCAGGCGCTGCCGCGCGCTGCCGCGAATCAGCACAAAGCGCCACGGCGTGATCGCGCCATGATCAGGAACACGCACCGCGCAGCGCAGCAGCTCGCGCAGTTGCGCATCATCGGGGCCGGGATCGCCGAGCAGGCGGGACGCGACGGAGCGTCGCGCATCGAGATGGGAGAGGGCAGGGTTCATGGCGGGCAGTCTACTGAAACGAGTGTCCCAGGTTCAGCCGTGGGATGAGGGCGCAGGCCCGCCGAATCTGGGAAGCCAGTTCGTCCGCGCCCCCGCCTCACGCGAAGTAACATGTGCGCAGTGGTGTGATTCGAGCACGCCATCACAAACAAAGTGACGCAATTGGTCGTAATCTGCCGCTGTACGCAAAAATGTCCTTTGGACCCGAATTTCAGAAGTCGAGGCTGCAGCATGGTTCCCAACGTTGTCGACATGCAGGGGCGTCCAGTGCAGGCACCTACAGCCAGCGCGCTGGCGACAGTAGGTCGGCTGGCCTTGCCCCGCCTGCGCAAGGCGCTGTCCGAAGTGCTGGTGAAGGCCGACGACACGCTCTTCGACCTGATGCAGAGCTCCAGCGGCACCAGCGAAACCCAGGCCCTGATCGACGCGATGCGCATGATCCGCCTCAATCGCGCCGCGATCGAGGGCGAGTTCGAGAAATCCCTGAGGGGTGCGATCGCATCGCTGGAGCTGGGTTACCCCGAGACTGCCGGCGAAGCCAAATCATCGAACAAGCGCGAGCTCAGTCTGGTAGCCGAGGAAGATCTGGAAGAGGCGCTGGGCACGCAGACCCTGGGTGAAAATCTCGCGCGTCGCACCGGGCCGGATTACGAGCAACTCACCGCGCGGCTGGCCGCGCTTTGCCCAAATGTGGATTTTGGCAGCCGCCACAATCCGCTCGGTCCCGAGCACATCGCCGAAGCGGTGCGGGTTGGCCTGAAACTCATCGACATCACGGTGCGGGTGCGGCTGATCCTGTTCAAGTTGATCGAGCGTGGCATCGCCGGAATCATGGGTCCGCTGCATGCCGAGATCAATCGCATCCTGCGCGATGCTGGCATAGGCATGCGCAATCTGACCGGTGTGGCGCAATCTTCGCCAGCGCAATCGCCGCAGCAAGATAAGGAAGCGAACCGGGACAACGTCAGCGAATTCAAGAGCGCCGATGGCTCGCAGTATCAGGGTGACGGCGGGGACGACCAGCTTTCCAGCGAAGACGTGGAAATGGTCCGCACCCTGCGCGAACTGCTGCGTCAGCAGCGGGGCAATGCAGCTCCAGCGCCGCCCTTGCCGCCCGGCGTCAAGCCGATGGCGCATTCGGAGATGCTGTCGGTGCTGTCGGTGTTCCAGGCGCAGCCGCCCGACACCCTCACCGCCGCGCTGAATGATCCCGGTGATTCGCTGGCTGAGCGCCTCAAACGCGAACTGCTGGCCGGCGCCATCCGCTTCGGCGTGCCGGCAGAGAACGCCCGCGTCAGCGCGGCCGACGAAGACACCCTGGATCTGGTCGGCATGCTGTTCGAGGTGCTGCTGTCCGAGCGTGTGCTGCAGGACAAGATGCGCGGCACGCTGTCGCGCCTGGTGGTGCCTTACACCAAGGCGGCGCTGATCGACAAGAAAATGTTCATGCAGAAGGCGCATCCCGCGCGCAAGCTGCTCAACTCGCTCGCCGAGGCTTCCGAATCGGTTACCGGCGATACGCCGCAGGATCGCGAGGTAAAGGCCAAGGTCGAAGGCACGGTCGATCGCTTGCTGGTTGAGTTCAACGAAGACGTGGCGATCTTCAAGGAGCTGGAAGAAGAGTTCCGCGACTTCATCGAAACCTATCGCAAGCGCATGGAGCTGGCCGAGCGGCGTGCCCACGAATCGCAGCGCGGCAAGGAGCGTCTCGATCAGGCACGTGCCCTGGCCTCTGCCGAGCTGGCTGTTCGCCTGGGTCAGCTGGAGCCGCCTCCGGCGGTCGAAGAGATGCTGCGTCGCTACTGGGTGCATCACACGACGGTTACCTGGCTGCGCCAGGGCGACGGCAGCGATGCCTATCACCAGGCCTTGGCGTGTGGCGACACCATCATCTCCGCCATGGTTGCCGCCAAGCATGGCGAGGACGAGTTGTCGAAGCTGCGCACGCCGCTGCGTGAGGCACTGACCAGCGTTCTGGCTTCTTCTGGCGTCAGCGGCGAAGGCGCAACACCGGTTATTGATGGCGTTGAATCAACTCTCAATGCAATGGTTGCAGGCACCGCACTGCCGACAATCGAAGCGCCGACGACCCAGATGTTCGAGGTGGACGCTGCTACCGAGGAAGCATTGGTCCAGACCGCTGCCGACGGCCAGGATCAGCCCGCTTCGATAGGCGACGATTTCGTCAGCATCGACCCGGATCAGATGAAGCGCATTGACGCACTCGAGTCAGGCGACTGGATCGAACTGGTCGACGACCATGGCCATGCCGAACCGGCCAAGCTGTCCTGGGTAAGCCCGATCTCCGGCCGTCGCCTGTTCGTCAACCGCCGCGGCCTGAAAGTCTGCTGCGCCTCGGTCGATGAACTGGCCGTAATGATGGCGCAAGGCAAGATGAGCATCCGCGATGCCGACTCCGCCTTCGAACGCGCCATGCACCAGGTGCTGGGCAAGCTGCAACAGGAAGGCAGCAAGCCGGCTGCCTGATCCGCGTTGACTACCTCGCCCGTCGGCTCATCGCCGTAGGTCGGCTCAAGCCGCGCAGCGGCAGAGCCGACGTTGCCCCAGACCCAAATCCTGCCAATGCCAACCCATTGCAGCCGGCGTAGGTCGGCTCAAGCCGCGCAGCGGTGGAGCCGACGTTGCCCCAGACCCGAATCTTTCCAATGTCCACCTATTGCGGCCGGCGTAGGTCGGCTCAAGCCGCGCAGCGGTGGAGCCGACGTTGCCCCAGACCCGAATCTTGCCAATGTCCACCTATTGCGGCCGGCGTAGGTCGGCTCAAGCCGCGCAGCGGCGGAGCCGACGTTGCCCCAGACCCGAATCTTTCCAATGTCCACCCAATGCGGCCGGCGTAGGTCGGCTCAAGCCGCGCAGCGGCGGAGCCGACACAAGCCCCCGCGCGACAATCGGATTACCCGCAAGCCCCACGTCGGCTCCACGGCTTCGCCGCTTGAGCCGACCTACACCAGCGCGGCGGCCTACTCACCCGGCAGGTCAATGGATTCCGATAGACCCCACTCGGGGTCATAGCGGCCTTGCTCCACATGATGGTGAAACGAACTATCCGGCCACTCGCTCGCCTTGCCCACGTATCCGTGGCGAACCGGATTGAAATGGATGTAATCCATATGCCGTTCCATATCGCCCTCATCCCGAATCTGATGTTCCCAAAAGCGCTTCTGCCATAGCGGATTTGGCAATCCCGGTTGACGCGACATGAAATGCTTGATCAACCGAATGCGCAGTGAGTAGTCCGCTGCATCGTCGGGAAGTTGCCACAGCAGATGGCAGTGATCCGGCAGGACGACATAAGCAACGGTACGGAACGGATGCCTAGCCCTGACGTGCGCCGCAGCCTGACTCAGAGCCAGGCGAACCGGATCCTCGCAGAGACAAGCGACGCGCCGATGTGTCACCAACGTCAGGAACACGAGCGCACCGCTCGTATAGGGCCGTCGATATCGCATCGCGGCAGTGTATCCACTGCCAGCCCTCCCGCCACTTCCCACCCATTGCACCCCCGTAGGTCGGCTCAAGCCGCGCAGCGGTGGAGCCGACACAACCTCCCGCGCAACGATCGGATTACCCACAAGCCCCACGTCGGCTCCACGGCTTCGCCGCTTGAGCCGACCTACACCAGCGCGCGAACCCACACCGTATCGCCCAATCCCCAAAGCGTCGCCACAACCCGGCAAGTCGCCGCACCCCCGTAGGTCGGCTCAAGCCGCGCAGCGGTGGAGCCGACGTTGCCCACACCCCAAATCCTGCCAATACAAACCCCAATGCAGTAGGATCAAACCTCAACGCAAGCAACGAACCTTGGGGGTTCTATGGCGGTTACGGTGGCCACGGTCTGCGAGACCGTGCCGGGGGAGCGCCGCGTCGCGCTTACGCCGGAAATAGCGAAGAAACTCAAAGCGGCTGGCGTCTCGGTACTGCTGCATAGCGGCGCCGGACTCAAGGCCAATTTCCCGGATGCGGCTTACGTCGAGGTCGAATCCCAGCCCGATGCCGCAGCCGTACTGGCCAAAGCCGGCGTCCTGCTGAAAGTCCAACCGCCCACCGCAGAAGAAATTGCCGCCCTGCCCGAAGGCGCCGTCATCATCGGCTACCTCGCGCCGCATGCCGACGATGCCCGCATCAAGGCCCTGCGCGACCGCAAGCTCACCGCCTTCTCGATGGAACTGCTGCCGCGCACCACGCGCGCGCAGGCGATGGACGTGCTGTCCTCGCAGGCCGGCATGGCCGGCTACAAGGCGGTGCTGATCGCAGCCGATACCTGCGGCAAGTTCTTCCCCATGCTCACCACCGCGGCCGGCACGGTGCGGCCCTCCAAGGTGCTGATCGTCGGCGCCGGCGTGGCCGGCCTGCAGGCCATCGCCACCGCGCGCCGTCTCGGTGCCCAGGTGGAAGGCTTCGACGTACGCCCCGAAACCAAGGAGCAGATCGAATCGCTCGGCGCCAAGTTCCTCGATCTGGGCGTCTCGGCGGCAGGCGAGGGCGGTTACGCCCGCGAACTCACCGCCGAAGAACGCGCCGAACAGCAGCGCCGCCTGGCCGAACACCTGAAAGGCATCGACGTGGTGGTCACCACCGCCGCCGTGCCCGGCCGCGCCGCGCCCAAGATCATCACCGCTGCCATGGTGCAGGGCATGAAGGCCGGCGCCGTGATCGTTGATCTGGCCGCCGAAACCGGCGGCAACTGCGAGCTCACCAAGCCTGGCGAAACCGTCGATGTGGGCGGCGTCACAATCGTCGGCCCCACCCATCTGGCCAGCCGTGGCGCCATCCACGCCAGCGAGATGTACGCCCGCAACCTGTTCAACTTCCTCAGCCTGATGCTGAAGGACGGCGAGCTGGCCATCGACTGGGAAGACGACCTGATCCAGGGCTGCTGCCTCACCCACGCCGGCGAGATCCGCCACGCACCAACCAAAACACGAGTGGAGGGAGCAGCCTGATGGACGGATTCCTGGCGCTATACGTCTTCATGCTGGCCGCCATCTGCGGCCACATCATCATCTCGCGCGTGCCGGTGATCCTGCACACGCCGCTGATGTCCGGATCCAACTTCGTGCACGGCATCGTGCTGGTCGGCGCCATGATCGCGCTTGCCCATGCGCAAACCCCGCTGGAACGCGGCATCGGCTTCGTCGCGGTGCTGCTGGGCGCCGGCAATGCGGTGGGTGGCTACGTGGTCACCGAACGCATGCTGGAGATGTTCAAGTCCAGCAAGAAGAAGGAGGGCTGATCCATGGACTTCAGCCTTCCGCAACTGCTCGACTTCCTGGCCAAGGCCAGCTACTTCGTCGCCGCCCTGCTGTTCATCCTGGGCCTGATGAAGATGGGCTCGCCAGTCACCGCCAAGAAGGGCATCCGCTGGGCCGGCGTCGGCATGGTCATCGCCACCCTGGTCACCTTCGTCGCGCCGGGCACCTGGGGCGAGCACGGCATCGACCAGACCAACCTGATCCTGATGGTGGTGGCGATTGCCCTGTCCTACGTGTTCTGGATCTGGGGCAAGAAGGTACCCATCACCGACATGCCGCAGATGGTCGCCATCTTCAACGGCATGGGCGGCGGCTCGGCCGCGGCCATTGGTGCGGCCATGCTGATCACCTCGGCCAACTACGAAGGCGTCTGCACCCCGGCCGCCAGCGCCGCGCATGCCTGCCTCGACCAGACCAAGCTGATCCTCGCCATCCTCGGCTCGCTCATCGGCGCGATTGCCTTCTCCGGCTCGGTCATCGCCTGGGCCAAGCTCGACGGCCGTCTCGACAAGACCTTCCGCTTCGGCGGCCAGCAGATCGTCAACCTGCTGTGCTTCCTCACCGCACTGGGCCTGGGCGCCTTCCTGGTGTTCGCGCTGGACGTAAACATCATCATCGCCTTCTTCGTGGTGGCGCTGATCTTCGGCGTGCTGATGACCCTGCCGATCGGCGGCGCCGACATGCCGGTGGTGATCTCGCTGTACAACGCCTTCACCGGCCTGGCCGTGGCCTTCAAGGGCTATGTGCTGGGCAACGAGGCCCTGATCATCGCCGGCACCGTGGTCGGCGCGGCCGGCATGCTGCTCACCCAGCTCATGGCCAAGGCCATGAACCGCCCGATCAGCAATGTGCTGTTCTCCAACTTCGGCGGCGGTGGCGGCGAAGGGCAGGAGATCACAGGCAGCCAGAAGCCCATCGAAGCCTCTGATGTGGCCGCGATGATGGCCTACGCCGAACGCGTGGTGATCGTGCCCGGCTACGGCATGGCCGTGGCCCAGGCCCAGCACAAGGTATGGGAACTCACCCAACTGCTGATCAAGCGCGACGTGAAAGTGAAGTTCGCCATCCACCCCGTCGCCGGCCGCATGCCCGGCCACATGAACGTGCTGCTCGCCGAAGCCGGCGTGCCCTACGACCTGATCGCCGACATGGACGACATCAACCCGGAATTCCCCATCACCGACGTCTCCCTGGTGATCGGCGCGAACGACGTGGTGAACCCGGTGGCGAAGACCGATCCTTCAAGTCCGATTTATGGGATGCCGATTTTGGATGTCGTCAACTCCAAGAACACGATCATCATCAAGCGCGGCAAGGGCAAGGGGTTTGCTGGGATTGAGAATGCGTTGTTCTACGCCGACAACACGCGGATGTTGTATGGGGATGGGACGGAGATGGTGGCTGCGCTTGTGCAGGAGATTAAGGGGTTGGATGGGGGGCATTGAGGGTGCGTCACCCGTCCCAACATCCTCGGAATGATAGAGGACCGCCGCGCACTCCCGCTTGCCGCTGTTGCCCCCGAGCGGGAGGATTTCGTGTGCTCTCCCGCAGCCCGTGAAAGACCGCAAGACTAGGCCGCAGAAATATGCCATTAGACCGGACTAAACCATTGATTACTTTACATTCGTCGCTCCAGACTAGGCGGATGACAGCCGAGCTATGCCATAACGCCACATTTCGCAATAAAGCCGAATAGGCGTTAGGCCCCAGACAGGAGATTTTCTGCAACATGGACAAGACCCAAGCTGAGATAATTTCGCAGGCGATTCTTGAGCCTGCCCTTCGAGCTCAGGATGAGGCCACGCAGAATCGGGAGAAGGCCGCAAGAGTCCACGCAAGAAATCAGCACCTTGCCTGGTTCTGTTTCTCTGGTTTTGGGCTCGGCGCAGCAATTGCCCATTTCAGCAGTTTCCCTCTGGTTACGGGCGCCCTTGCTGGTGTTGTCGCGGGCTCATTAGTCGGCTGGCTTATCGCGGGTCGTGTGGCCTAACTATGTGCTCAACCGGACCGTCGGGGACGTGTTACGTTCAAACCAATCCATCTCGGCCCTCGGCCGGTTAGCACGGCGTTAGATCTCGCCTTATGTCTACATACCCGCCTGAGCACCTCTTGGTCACAGAACTCAAGAAGCACGATGATTTGGTCCGTGCTTATGCTGCCGGCATAATCTCGTTTGATCAATTTCTTGCAGGTTACGGCAGCTTTTACTGGGAGCTCGCACTAGATGGGCACGAATCTGATGAGGCCGGGCGTGCTCTTCTTGGGCGATACGAGCGTCGCATCGCTCCTCATCGTACAATTTCAGAGCAAGCGCTTTCACGCCTATCCCAGTCGACCCGCGAGGGTTTCAGCAAAGACAGCGCGGCTTCAATTGTTCGGGCACAAGCAGCACACATCCCGGCAAGCGAAATCTAACTATGTGCTCAACCGGACCGTCGGGGACATGTTACGTTCAAACCAAACCATCTCGGCCCTCGGCCGGTTAGCACGGCGTTAGGTCGCTGTATCTTGCTTACGGACGTCCGCTACATTGGTTTCGCTTCGGGTGCTGCTTTGGGTTGACTGGTCCGCGGGCGCTGCCGTTGGTTCTGTGGTTCTGGCACTTACTGGTACTGGCTTCCTCAGCTCACTTGCCGGGCTTCCCTATTGGCTACTTATTCTTGTGGGCTCGGCAAACCTCATTTATGCGGCATACTCCTTTTCAATCGCTTCGCAAGTGCGGCACAGCGCGCGGGCGGTACGCTTCTTGGTCGTAGCAAACGCTATGTGGTCCGTAGCGTGTGTTTCCATAGTGTCGGCCTTCATCGGCACTGTAACTCTCATCGGCACGTGCTACCTTTTAGGCGAGGCCGTTTTTGTTGCTTGCCTCGCGTTGCTTGAGTGGAGAGCGCTAAATGCTTACGGGGCAGCAACCTAACTATGTGCTCAACCGGACCGTCGGGGACATGTTACCTTCAAACCAAACCATCTCGGCCCTCGGCCGGTTAGCACGGCGTTGGGCCTCATGAGGGAGCTTGCCACGCGATTTGATGCCGTCGTTGCCAATCTCTGGGATCCTTACCCTGCGGCTACACCCGAGAGCATCGCGTACATTGAGAATCGGCTCGCGTTCACACTTCCGGCTTCGATCGTGGATTTCGCTCGTAATAGCTGCAGTTTCAGCAGCTTTTTCTTAAGCCTTGGCCCTGACTTCAATAACCACTCACACATCGTTGCAAAGAACTCCGACATTCGTAGGCATCCTGACTGGCTAAGTGCCGGGCCTTCCGCACCTGAAGCCCTGGTGTTCATTTCCGAGAACTTCATGGCAGATCACTTCTGGTGCTTTGATACCAAAGAGCCCGGCCCAGAATACCCGGTTGTCTACTGGGCACCGGATATCGGGGTTGGCAAACAGCATCACGCTAGCTTTAGCGCGCTCGTTTCGTATGTAATCGCTTGCCAAGAGCGTGCAGTTCGCAAATGAGGCCCAACTATGTGCTCAACCGGACCGTCGGGGACATGTTTCGTTCAAACCAATCCGTCTCGGCCCTCGGCCGGTTAGCACGGCGTTAGCTTTCATTTTCCTATGCGACAGAACATTCCAGCCCCAATTCTCGCCCTCACCGCTGAGATCGCCGCGTACAGGGAGACTCACGCCACCCTCGATTCGCTCTTCACCTATTCGGGTGCTAGCGGCGACCCACCTGAGGGAAGCAAGCACGCAAAGGCACTCGAATGGCTGCGCCGCACGAACAAGGATGCGCAGAACGATCCGCTCCGTGTTCTGGGAAAGCTCTTGGAGGGGTATATGGAGCTTGAGATGCCGGAGCTTGGCTGGAGCGCTGACAAGGCATTCTTGGAGCTCCGGCATCGGTTAACACGCACGCTTGCTGAGTGCCAGCTCCAGTACGTGCGGGGCGGGAGAATCGCCGGGGCGCATGGAACACCAAGCCGCTCGCTTGAACAGTTCATCCGCGAGCTTGACTTTGAGGCTATCAATCAGGAGTTCCTCAGAGCGATCAGTAACGCTGAAGCCTCTCCGCGTGAGGCTGTGTCGGCCGCGAGCAATATTCTCGAATCTGTTTGCAAGGTTATCATCGCGGAGGATCAGCTTGCACCGCCCCAAAAGCAGGACCTCCAATCGGTCTGGGGTGTTGTTCGAAAGCATTTGGGCATTGATCCTTCGAAGGTCGAAGATCAAGATCTCCAGCAGATTCTTACCGGCTTGTACTCGGTTATTCACGGAATCGGATCGCTTCGTACTCACGCGAGTTCGGCCCACGGCGCTGGCACTCGCTCCTACAAGCTTGCTGGCCGGCACGCTCGGCTCGCGGTCCATTCTGCGCATACACTCGCACTTTTCATTCTAGAATCATGGCGTACGCGCGATGAAAGCTAACTATGTGCTCAACCGGACCGTCGGGGACATGTTACGTTCAAACCAATCCATCTCGGCCCTCGGCCGGTTAGCACGGCGTTAGGTCTTGTCATGATGCCTTTCGCGATCCTTGGTGCGTTTGTACTAATTCCAGTCCTACTGGCGCATGCCGCTCTTGTAGTTTTTTGGGCGTTCCGTCTCAAGCACGCGGGGCGCTACAACTCTTTACGGCTCTCTGTGTTTGGTTGCCTGTCAGGAGCAATGGCGTTTGCACTTCTCACAGCGTGGAGTCTTACTGGCTATCAGGAGCTGCAATCGTCGGGCCAGGCCGTAATTGTTTCAGGTTCTTTCACACCGTCAGCTTATGTGGCAATCTTACTAGCGTGTGGCGTCGGTGCTGTCTGGGGCGTTCTTTCATCGCTTGGTTTCCATTGTCTCCCGCTACTTCTCAATGGTGCCACGAGTAACAAAACCTAACTATGTGCTCAACCGGACCGTCGGGGACATGTTACGTTCAAACCAATTCATCTCGGCCCTTGGCCGGTTAGCACGGCGTTAGGCCCCAATGTCGAGATTGCTGTTTTGCTGGCGCTGCGGCATAGACGTTCCCATGCTCACTGATGAAGAATGGGAACAGGTCCTGCCTCTATTGCAGGGTACGATCAAGGATATCCAAGCATTTCGTGCCCGCAATGGTGTCTCTTTAAAAGACGCAGAGAATGAGAGTTTCGGCCAGGCTGCAAGAGAAAAATACGAGCAACTCACCGGCCTTCGGGAAACAAACGTTCATGCAATTTGGCATCATCGTGCGTCCATGTACGGTCCACCTTGCAAATCATGCGGCAAGCCTCTTCGCACGCCCCAGGCAAAGCTCTGTGCGGGCTGCGGCAAGTTTGTGGCCTAACTATGTGCTCAACCGGACCGGAGTCTGCCTACGCTTTAGTGGACACCCTGAACTAACCTTTCAGGAGTCCTCACAATGGCCAAACCAGGCCCTCGCACCACCCCTCGCTATACCCGTGAGTTCAAGGCCACGGC
>JBBSJP010000004.1:0-185310 GCA_038257155.1 Lysobacterales bacterium
CTGAAGACCAGCGAAGGCGGAGCAACCGTGCCTTCGGTGACATCGCTGCTCGACAGCGCGATCGTTACGTCCGCCGTCGGTTCCGAAGTCAGCACCACCGTGAAGCCCGCCGTGCCGCCGGCTTCGGTCGTGCTCAGGCCGTTGGTTGGCGTGACCATGATTGCGGCGACGTCGTCGTCGATGTTGGTCGCGGTGACATCGGCAGCGTCAATGCCGTTGTAGTCCGCGTCGGCACTTGTCGCGGCCGCCGTGACGATGGTGTAGCCGATGTCGCCGTCGGTGAGTGCATCGTCCACACCTGTCACCGTCACCGCTTGTGGGACATCCCAGTTCGCTGCGCTGAACACCAGCGAGCTTGGGGCAACGGTGCCTTCGCTGATATCGCTGCTCGACAGCGCGACGCTGACGTCCGCCGTCGGTGGCGATGACAATATCACCGTGAAGACGGCGGTGCCGCCGGCTTCGGTCGTGGTCAGGCCGCTGATCGGCGTGACCACAATATCCTTGGCGATGAAGCACAACTGCGCCGAACCGTCGCCCTGCACGACATCCAGTGCGACGCTGCCGCCGTTGACGCCACCGATATAGGACGATCCGCCGCCGCCACCGCCGCCTGGCGTCGTGTCCGACCCGTTGCCGCCCGATCCGCCGCCGTAATACCCGCCGCCGCCGCCACCACCGCCGCCTGTTCCATTGTTGAAAGCGACGAGATTCCCCGAGCCGCCCTGGCCAAACGTTCCGTCCTCGCCGATGAACCAGGTAGCCCGCAGGCAATTGGTACTCCCTGCATAGGCACCGGCGAGACCTCCCAATGCGAGCGTCCCGGGCTGGCCACCGGCACCGCCGCCACCGCCGCAATTGCAGGCGACACTCGATCCGTCTCCGCCGGCCAGTGCGCCACCATCGCCAGCCGGCGAAGCGGGCTGGCAGCCTTGCCACACGCCGATGTGCCCGCCGCCACCACCGCCGCCTGCGACGAGCACGCGGTCGTTAAGGCCTAGAGCGCCGCTGCGCACATCGGTGGCGCCACCACCGTTGCCGGCAAATCCTTGTGGAAATGGACCTGACTCGTTATTGCCATTGGTGCCGCCTGCGCCGCCACCGTTGAAGCCGTTCTGGCCGCCGACGAAGATCGCCAGCGTTTCGCCAGGGGTGACAGGCAAGTCACCGAAGACCCAAGCGCCTCGGCCGCCGATGCCGCCGCTGGCCGCACTGGCGCCCTGCGCGCCGAAGGCGCTGATTGAAACGACCGAAACGCCGCTTGGCACGACGAAATCCTGCTGTGCGCCGGTGAATGCAAAATCGACGCACTGCTGAGCAGTCGCAGTCGATGACAGGGATGACGCGGCGAACACGAGCGCGAGCACCGAAGCGGCCATTCGGAACTGAGACATTTGCGATCCCCAAAGAATTGAACCCCAGGGCGATTGTGTCAGCAATTCCCACGGCATACCAAGCTGTTGTTGCTGATACTGCTGTTGTTGCAACCGTCGCATGAGTCTTTCCAATGCGTCAGGAATCTGCAAAAACCGGGGTCGAAGCATGTGTTCCCGCCGGGTGTCCATTCCGGGCGGCCTTCGAGGCCCGCCTTAGGTGACCCTTCCCGCTGGTTTGGCCTCGATGGCAGCCTGTAGGCGCGGGCTACCCAGCGCTTGTTGGCGTAGCAGCTGCTCTCGTACGCCAGCAAGAATCGGGAAGACGTGACGGGCGCGCGTCGAGATCCAGTCCGAATCGAGAGAACTCCGCACAACGTCTTGGCGTCAAGGGCGATTTCCTGGCCTGCATCCGCAGAAACGGACCTTTGGTCGTATGCTGAGCCGGCCGTTTCTTGCCGTTCCGGAGGCGGCGGGAGAAAGCAAGCTGCCGGGTCACCATCTCGTTTGGAGAAGCCGAAATGAACCTCCGCCCCCTTCTGCCAGCACTGCTCGCCGCCATAGCAATTTCCTCCCCGAGCGCGGCAGCCATCGGAGTTGGCGACAAGGGCCATCCCGTCGTGAACGCCGTGGGCGAGGGGCCGGATGGCGACGACAACGGCGAGAGTCACCTCTGCACCGGCATCGGTCCGGATTTGCCGGCGGTGATCTGCGTGCGCGCCGGCGCAGCGGTCGGCGGCAACGGCACGGCAGCGGCGCCGCTGGCGTCGATCAATGCCGCCATCGCCGCCGCGAAGGCCGGCGACATCGTGCAGGTTGCGGCGGGCACCTATGCCGAGAACGTCGCGCTGGGCGCGTTCAACAATCCGAGCGGCAAACACCTGACCCTGCTCGGCGGTTTCGATTCCGCCTTCAGCCTGCGCGACGCCGGCCAGCATGTGTCGATCGTCGATGGCGGCTTGGCGAATCCGGCGGTGCAGCTGCACGTTGACTCGGCGCAGACGACCACGCTCGATGGGTTCGAGATCACCGGCGGCGTAGGGCTCGGTATTTCGTTCAAGGATGGATACGGCCATGGCGGCGGCGTGCATGCCGTGCTCGACGGCGACGGAACGCTGGTCATCTCGCACAACCATGTGCACGGCAACCGCAGCGCCGATCACACCCAGTCCGACACCCGCGGCGGCGGCATCCATGCTCACAGCCAGAATTTCGGTGGCGCGACGGGCACGATACGCATCGAGCACAACCGCGTGGTCGACAATCTTGCGGGAAAGGGCGCCGGCATCAACGTCAGTGGTCGCCACGCCAGCCTGCTGCGCAACCTGGTCGCCGACAACATCACGCATGGCGACCACGGTGGCGGCATCTATGTGTCCACCGGTACCACCAGCGTGCGCGGCAACGTGATCCGTTCCAACGTGGTCGGTGCCACGGCTGGCTATGGCTGGGGCGGCGGCATCCTCATCGCCGGGGCCGGCGCCGATCTCGAGGGCAATCTGATCACCGACAACTACACACCCAGCGAAGGCTCCGGTGTGTTCTGGGACGAAGGCGCGGTCGGCACGATGAAGAATGATCTGATCGTCGGCAACGGGTGCCCGATCGACAATCGCCTGGCTTCCGCGCTGTATGTCGACGGTGGGCCGGGCGGACCCTCGTCGGTGGCGATCGAGAACCTAACGGTCGCGGATAACCTGTGTCCCGATGCCGATCCGGGCGCCGTAGTGCTGATCGAAGACGGCTCGGCGATCTCGATCCGCAATTCGATCTTCTGGAACAACACGGGCGAAGGCTTCGCCACGCTGACCGGCGGCACCTACACGATCACGCATTCGATCTCCGCCGAAATCGGCAGCGGCAATTTTCTCGCCGATCCGTTGTTCGCCGACGCGCCCGACGACTACCACCTGCGTTCCGAGTACGGCCGCTACACCCCCGGCGGCTGGGTGATCGACGCCGCAACCAGCCCCGCGATCGACGCCGGTGATCCGACCTCGGACTATTCGCAGGAGTCGCAACCGAACGGCAGCCGCATCAACCTCGGCGCCTATGGCAATACGGCCGAGGCCAGTCGAAGCTTTGGCACTGGTGACGGCGTGTTCGCGGACGGCTTCGAACCGTAGCCACACTCTCAGCCTTCAATAAGCCAGGTACCCGGTGCCTGCCGATGCTCACAACCGCCTGACCGGTGTCGATCAGGGCTTCGACGTTTCCGCGTGTAGCTTGCAGGTGCGGACACTCATCATTTGCTACTGCCAGAAAACGGAGTCAGAGTGCCTTCTTCCAGCGGTTCAATGAACTTTTCTTCTCATGGGGTCTATGCATGGAAAACAACATCAAGGTAGCGAGGGTACATCGGTCGTTGTCCTGGCTGTATTGGGTTCTTTCAGTTCCGTTTTTTGCCCTGCTTGCGTTTGCCTGGATGCGGGACGCCCCGCCGAACTTGCTTGTGGTTTCGTTTGCGCTTCCGTTTGCAGCCATCGGAATGGGCGCTATACATCATCTCGTTGCCAATGCTGCTCGCCTGGGTAAGCCGGGGGCTCGATTGGCATCCTTGGCGTTGGGTACTCTGATGCTGTTCAGTTTCCCGATTGGCACAATTATTGGCGTCTATCTCTTGGTCATCACCGCCAACTGGAATATCCAGCAAGCGTCGCCCAAGGTGGCCGCGTGACCAAGAAGGCATGGGGTCTGAATCTTCGGACAAAACAGGGGTCAGATTGCCTCTTGCGAAGCCAGACGAGGTAGTTGGACGAGGCCACCCATCATTTGACTGACTCCGTCCTCCCGCCGCCGACTCACGGCGAGCGATGCCAAAACTGTTTGATGGTGCGTATGAGTCAGCACACTAGAGAAGCCTCAACCAGGTGGCGACCCCGTTGTTCAAGGCATGCAGCAGAATCGCTGGCCCGAGCGAGCGGGTTCGCTTGACCAGCCAGCCGGCCATGAGTCCGAGGGCGAAGTAGTACGGGAAACGCGGAGCGTCGTCGTGGATGGCGGCGAACAGCAAAGCTTGCAAAGCGTTGGCCCATCCGAAACCGATGTGTCGAGCCAGCCCGCCGAGCAGCAGTCCGCGAAAAGTGATTTCCTCCAGCGTCGGAATCAGCAGCGCGATCAGCAGCAGCGTCAAGACCGGCCCCCAAGTTTCCGCGCCGATTCGAACCATTGCGTCCACGCTGCGAGTTTGCAGGGTTTCGGCGCCGCCAGCTTGGCTGTTGATGGAGGCCAGGAACATTCCAATCGCCAGCAATGCCAACCAGTAGGCGAGTACCCACCCGATTACCCGCAGGTCGCTTGGCTGCCCCACCAACTGACGCGTGCCCATGCGCCGTGCGACGAGCAGAACGCACCCAAGCGTCAGCGCCGTGCCCCACAAGGTGAAGCGCAAGAAGTCGGGAGAATTGGGAGCGGTGTCGGACCAGACAAGGTTCATGAACACCTCCGGTTCGATCGCCGCGCCGACGATCATCGGCACGATCAGGATCATGGCTAGCCCCAGCCACGCATGTCGAAGACCGACGCTGTCAAACAGGGGCGGCGGGACATCGCCGCGCGCGCGGCGAGCGAGGCCGCGATAGTGCGCAGGTAGCAACACAATTCCCGGCAAGAGCGCGACGAGCGCGAGAATCAGCACGCAAAACAGCGCAGCGAGGCCCATCGAGGGCTGCAGGATGCTTGTGGGTGAGTGAGCCAGCAGCGTGAAGAAGCGCGAGAGATTGGCTTGCAGTTCTTCGATGTTGGTCAGGTCGACCAGGCTTGCTGCGCTTGCATGGTCCTTCGAGGCGAGCGCCAGGTCGAAACGGGCCTGGGTCGCGACCTCGATCTCGCTGTCGGATTCTCCGATCGCGCGCGAGGCAGCCTCCACGTCTCCGGCGTGCAGGTGCACGCGTCCCTCGAGCACCTTGTCAATCTCGAATGCCGCGTGCTCATAGCGGCGCAGTTCCGTCTTCGCCACGGAAGGGTCTGGTAGCTCGAGCGCGACCTCGATGCGGTTGCTGGCGTCCCACAGATTCTCGCTCGGCGGCAGTTCCCGCAGCAGGCGCGCGGCTTCGTCGAACTGTCTGTTTGAAACGAGGTGGCCCATTGCCTTGGTTGCGCGCGACATGTCGCCGAGCTGTGTCGCCTGCAACGCCAGTTCGCCGGCGCGCCGCGTGTCGTCTTCGTATTCGTGCAGTTGCGACAGATGCGCCAGCAGCCGTCCACGCATCGCTGCGGGCCATTCCGATGCATGCTGCAGCAGTGCTTCCCCTTCTACGATGCCTTCTTCGCCCCACAGCCGTTCGACGCGGAAAAGTTGTGCTTCGGGTGCGGCGGCGTGATCTCGCGTGAGCCGTTCCAGACAGACGGCGAGATCCTCCGATAGCGATTCGGCCCAGGCGTCATACGAATCGTCGCTGAGGGAATTGATGAACTCGCATCGCTTGGTCGCAAGCGCCGCGTCGCCCGGCGCCGCGTCGATGGCCGTATCGAACCGACGCAACACCTCACGGTATGCCTGGGTTCTTCCCGCGTCGACGGCATCTATCCCGTCTTCGACGCTGGGCAACGTATCAAGAGACGACGCAAGTGCGGCACCGGATGCGAGCCCCGCGAAGGCGACGAATGTCCGCAGCCAGAAACACAATTCCATCGATGGCCCCTGCTTGCATGTGTCCGATGATGTTGGAACGGACCAAGCAGAACGTGTGCCCGGTGCTGAGAAAACAGGGGCGAGAGTACTACCTTCGATCATCTCGCGCCGTTGATTGTGCTCGGACACCTGTCTCGATCACCTCACAGCGGATCCTTGTCATGCCGGGGTCGTGCCCTGCGATCACCGAGCAGCGAACTCAGCACCAGGCCTGCGCCCAGACCAGCGGCTATCACGAACATCACCAGGGCCAGCGCCGGATAGCCGAACAGTTGCCATGAGCTCGGGATGTCCATGATCAGGGCGGCACCGACGATCATCGCGGCAGCGATCAGCCCGGCGGTGATGCGATTGGCGATCTTCTGCATGCTCTCGATCAGGTGTGCTTCCTCCAGACCGGCCACGTGTATGCGCAGACGATTGTCGGCCAGGGTTCGCAGCAGCACGGAGAGCCGCTGCGGTGCGGTGCGCATCAGCTCCTGCACGTCGACCATATCCATTGCCATTCGCGAAAAGTCCAGACTTTCACTGGCACGGGCGCGCAGCATCTTGTCGCGATGCCGACTCAGCGATTGCTTCATCGAAGCCTTGGCATCCAGTGCCAGCACTACCGACTCCAGGTTCAGCAGGGTCTTGCCGAGCAGGGTGAGCTCGGCCGGTGGTCGCAGGCCACTCTCGGCACCGATGCGGATGAAGTCCATCAGCACATCACCCTCCGATTCGGACGAGACCACGCTGTTTGCATAGCGTGCAACACGCCGGCCGATCTCGCGGTTGAAGCGCTCGGGGTCGAAGTCGTCCATGCGCATGCCGAGGTGCACGAGCGTCTCTGCGGCCTGCTCGCCGCGGCCATCGGTGGTTGCCAGCAACAGCTTGAACAACTGGTCGCGCATGCGTGGTGGCACGTAACCAATCATGCCCAGATCCAGCAGCACAAGGTCGTGCTCCGCGGTCAGCATCATGTTGCCCGGGTGGGGATCGGCATGGATCAAACCGTGCACGAAGATCTGGTCGAGATAGGCCCGCCCCAGCTCGTCGGCCAGATCGCCCAGGTCGACTTCGGTGCGCAGCACGTCGGGGATGTCGGTGACGCGGATGCCTTCGGCCAGGTCCATGGTCAGCACGCGGCGCGTGCTGCATTCCCTCACCGGAGCCGGCACGCGAATGCGCGGGTAGGGCTCCATATGTTGGCGGAACGTTTCGAGGTTGTTGGCTTCCTGCAGATAGTCGAGTTCGGAAAGCACCGTGGTGCGGAACTCATCCAGCCATTCGCGGAACCCGTAGCGACGCCCGACGCCCGAGACCAGGCCCATCGAGGCGATCAGTCGGCTCATGGTGGCGAGATCGGCAGCCACGTGCTCAGCCAGGTCCGGACGCTGCACCTTTACCGCGACGCGTCGGCCGCTGGGCAGAGTCGCCGCATGCACCTGTGCGAACGAGGCTGTTCCTATCGGGTTGGGATCGAGATCGCGAAAGATTTTGCGCGCCGCTCGCCCCAACTCGGCTTCGATCTGCGCCGCAACCTCGCCGTAAGGCATGGGCGCGGCCTGGTCCTGGAGACGGGAAAGTGCCGCCACATAGTCGGGTGGCACCAGATCCGGACGCGTAGACAGAAGCTGGCCGACCTTGACGAAGGTGGGGCCGAGTTTTTCCAGATCAGCAGCGAACTCGTCGGCCTCAGGCGATGAATCTTTACCCGCCGGCTCCATGCTTCCGGTAGGCCGAAAGCGGAACAGCGGCGAACTGCGATGCTTGATCAGGAATGCCGACACAGCGGGGAGGGTTGCACCTTCGCTCATGCTGCCCTCGCTTTGGACGGTACTCGAAACGACTGTACCACCTCGGCGCGGGGCCCTATGTCTGGCCAGACACATAAGGTCCACGTCCACTGATCCCTTTGTGCTTGCACGGCGGCAGTGCGACTCCCACAGGCGAACGCAGCGGAACCAAGGGCGAACGAGTCTCGTCCTGCACGGCACCGCCCGCTCAGTGCTGAATTGGCTCGAACTCGAACCCGTCGGTAAACACCCGCAATCCCGTCAACCTGCAACGCGGCTCCCGCGCCGGATCGTTACCTGCGGGGGAGCACGAGACGCATGGCCGGACGGAACGCAGGCCACGCGCGCCGCGTTTGTCGACGGCATGTCGTTTTCCCCAGTGTCTGTCGTACTACCAGGCATCGACAACGCAAACCCCAGTCGATATCCCACTTCTGCCTGGAGATACCAATGAATGCTTCACGCCCACGCAACCGTAACCGCACGCGTATCCTGCTGACCCTCATCGCATTCGCGGCGGCCAATACATCCATCGTCACGGCGTCCGAGCCGCTGCCGGTCTTGCTGGTGATTGCGAACCAGGATTTCAATTACGCCGACTACGTGGGCGTTCGTGCTTCGCTCGAGGCGCGTGGACTGCCGGTGATCGTGGCCGCGGGCCAGACCCACCTCGCGCAGCCCCAAGGCCTTGGCGCCGGCAATCCGGTGCAACCGGATCTGGCACTCGCGAGCACAGCTGCTGGCGATTACTCCGCCATCGTTTTCGTGGGTGGCTGGGGCGCATCGTCCTACCAGTACGCGTTCGAAGGGACCTACCACAACACGGCCTACCAACCGCGGCCGGAAATCACCCAGGAAGTGAACCGCGTCATCAAGGATTTCACCCTGGCGGACAAGCCAGTCGCCGCGATCTGCCACGGGGTGAGTGTGCTGGCGTGGGCGCGCGTTGATGGCACCAGCCCGCTGCAGGGTCGGGTCGTGGTGGGCACTGCTGGTGGCTCACCCGGCTTCCGCTCGGGCAGGCTCGACTATCCGGACGCCGAGCAACCGGTGCGCTGGCAGGTGGAGCGCAACGGCGCCACCATGCTCACCTCGCGTTCGGTCGGCAATCCGCTCAGCGCGACGGATGACGTGGTGGTCGACGGCCGGATCATCACCGCGGAGAACTACGAATCCGCCGCTCGCTTCGCTGAGTTGATTGCCCAATTGGTCGCAGCCAATCCCAATTGAGCCCCGCCCCTGATTGCCCATGTGTCTCAGCCACTCATGCTCACAAACGACCTGGTGCTACACAGGCGATCAACTATTGGAATCCGACGGAAAGAGCCCCTCACCCGAGCCTTTGGCCCACCCACCCCAACCCGCGCGCCTGCATGCGCGCGAGCGCTGGGCGACTTCGCCGCTACCAAGGGCTGTCGCCCGAACACAGGCTCGCGACGTTCGCCGCTCGAAACCCCTGCTCACCCCGCTTGCAGGAGAGGGGAAGTTGGCGGTGTAGCCTGAGCCCCTCACGGCGTGCTCAGGGCGCGCCCTCAAATCCATCGCGGAGCAGGAGGTCGCTCGACGACCCGCAGTTCGCGCCGAGGGCGCGTACCGCGTAGTGGCCATTGCTGCACTTCTGGCTGGCCGGAGTGAAGCGCACGCTGGCACTCAGTGTGTAGCGACCATCGTCGCTTTGGCTGACCTCACGCGCGTGGCCATGGTGCTGGAATCGGTTTCCGCCGCCGTCGACTGCTCCGGAGCTGACCATAGTGACAGCCAGCAAGATCCCAAACAGCGTGCTTGCACTGTTCATGGCAGCCGGTAAAACGCAGCGCCGAATCTGCGCTCAAGGGCTGCCAGGCGTGCCGCGAGAACAGCATTGTCGGCGCGCAGCTCCTCGATCTGAACGTCTTTCTCGATGCGCAATTCCCTCAGTGCCTCGACCGCCAGCGCATCGAATCCTTGCGGTGCGACCAGCTTGTAGCCGCTGGAGTGTTCGCTGACCCAGTGGGGGAAGACGCGCTCGACTTCCTGCGCGATGAAGCCGTGATGCAGCCCGGGTACGAAAAATCCGTCCGCCGCGTCACTACGGTATCGGAACTGCACGCCGCGCAGCGCCAGCAGGCGGTCGAGCACGCCGTGCAGGGCTTGCACATCCTCCTTCAAGCGCGCATCGGAGGCCGCGGCGAAGCCACCTGCTGTCGGCTTGATCGGGCTGTTGTTGAAAAGGCGGAATTGACCTGAGCCGTTGAAGAGGGCGAAATCCGTGTAGACCGGTGCGGCCGGATTGCTGATATTTGCCCGTGCCATGATCAGGCCACCGTCGGGGCCGCCGGCAATGTTGAGTGCCGTGGTTGATGTGCCGACGCGCATCATCAGGTCGCTGTTGCCACCCTCAGTTCGTGAAGCAACAACCAGATCGGTGCCGGAGGGAATTACGTTGCTGTTGAGCGCGACGCCGCCTTGCGCGCGGAGGAGAAACTGGTTGGCGCCGGTGGAGACGAATGGCCCAGTCTGGGTGTCTGCCCACACGAACGTGCCCCCTGTCGCCGTTCACGCCTCCGCTTTCAACGCCGGTGCAGCCGCTGCCGGCCGCGCCGGCAGTTGAGCCTGGCCGGACCTTGGCACCTGCACCACCAACCCAGGAATAGCTGGCACCCGCGCAGTTGGAAGCCCCGCCGGAAACGGTCGCTGTATTTCCGCTGGCAGTGTTGAAGAGGCCACCTGTTAGCGTGCTCCACGGACTTGTTGCCATGTTTCCCTGGCCGCCAGCCACGGTGCTGTGGCCCGCGTCGGCGAAGTTCGATTGACCGCCGCCGATGCTGCTTCCGCTGCCAGCGGCAGTGTTTCCGTAGCCACCGCTGACCGTTGCAAAACTGGCCTCGGTGGTGTTTCCACAACTGCCGATGGCGCCGGTGCCGCAGGTGGTTCCGTTGTGCCCGCCGCCTGCAACAGTCTGGCCAACGTTCGCCGGACTCACGCTGTTTTGCGGGCTGCCTCCAACGATGTTCGCGGCATCCGAACCCAGGCCGCCGATGAGTCGAAGTACAGGCGCATTGTTGGAACGCAGCACCATCGGCTGATCGTCCGTGGTGCCAAGAAAATTGAGTGCCGGATCGGTGTCGGCATCTCCGGTGCTGCTCCAGCACTGGCCAATCAGCATTGCGGCAGCCGCCTTGCTGCGCCCCGGCAGGCTGCTGGGCGCGTCCTGGCCGCCCGATTCGCGCACCGACAACTGCAGCCAGGCTGCGTCGCTGGCTGCGATTGGCAGCTCGAACTCGAGCCGGAAACGTCCGTCCTCGACCACGACCGCGTTGAACACGGTGGGCTCAGCCAGCGCGTATGCTGAGTGCGGGTCGCCAAACGCCTGCATGGTGAGCTCGTAGCGGCCGTTCGCAGGCGCCCCGTGATCGTCGAGCCGGCCCTCATAGACGAAAGATGCAGCAAGACTGCTGGTGCTCAGTAGTAGCGTCAGTGCCGTTGCGACCCGGCACGTGTCAATCAGGCGGACGTCGAACGTGGACATGGGCTACTCCGATTGGTGGCTTGCAGGCTGACGCGCGCGGTCCAAGCCGCGTAGCGCTGGCGATTCGGTGGATGCTCGAGAGCACCTACCTGATCAACATACGAAGCAAGCCGGAAAACCATGCCAGCCGACCGCACGACCGCACGACCGCACGACTGCAAGGGCATCCTTCTCCGTTGGCCTGGCAGCAAATCAAGGGGAAACAATGCGGATGCGGAATACTCCTTGACGGCTTGCTGGGTAATTTCCCTCGTCCTCTCATGCCAGATCACGAGTCGGTGAGCGGCGCCACAAGCGTGCCCGAACGCTTGACCGCACAATCCCGCGGCGTAGACTGCAAGCGGGGAAGGCTTGAGACACTCTATGTTTGGACGCCTACTAAAAGGGAGGTGTCATCGTGAGAAGGCTCTCGGTCGTCCTGTTGCAGATGCTGTTCGCCGCGTTCGCGGGAACAGCGAGCGAGCCGGCTCGGGCCGCAGAGGGAATGCGAGCTCCTGAGGCACCCGCGACACCCGCGGCCCCCGCGGCGCCCACCTAGCAGCTTCACCTATCAGGGATTCCTGTCCAGCGCAGGCGACCCGGCCAATGGGGCCTTCGACTTTCAGTTCGTCCTGTACGATGCCGCAGTCGCCGGCACCCTGATCGGGGCGCTGCAGTCGGTCAATGATCTGAGCGTGCTGTCCGGCGTCTTCACCACCCAGCTCGACTTTGGTACCGATGCATTCCCACCCGGCGCGCGATACCTGGAGATCCGGGTCCGCCCGGGCGCCAGCATCGGCGCCTACACGACGCTCACCCCGCGCCAACAGGTGACCGGTGCGCCGCTGGCGCTCGCGCAGCCGAATCTCTATACCGATCCCGCGACCAACTTCGTGGGCGTCGGCCGCAACTTCAGGATCTCCGGAAACGAGGTATTCGGCGTCCGGAGCGAGGGCGGGCCAAACGACTACGGCGGCATGTATGTCGAGACATCTGATGCCGATGGCTGGCCGTTCTATGGCTACGCCACGAACGGGTCATTCCGCGCCTGGACCTATCTGGACCTGGACGCTGATCCCGCAGTGGCGGGCTGGAAGCTGTACTTGCAGGGCATGCGCCTGCGCGTTCCGCCCACCGGCGGCTTGCGCATCGGTCCGTCCGCGGACTACAGCCTGGTGATCGAGAACTCGACCGGCAGCGATGGCATTCGGGTTCTGGATATCGCAGACGACGGAATCCAGATCGGCAGTGACCCGGATTATCCGAACTACGGTGTCTACATTCCCTCTCCGGGCGTGTCTACCTATGGCCTGTGGTCGAACACGGCCAATGCCAGCGGCGAGTGGGCGCTGTACACGGTCGACGACATCAGCGCTGGCAACGTCCTGGCGGGTGGTTTCACGCAGCTCGCCAAGGTCACGGGAGAGCATGCAGTTTCACCCGGGGACCTGATTTCTGCTGTTGGCGCGGAAGCTTCACCGACGGGCATGCATGACGATATTCCGGCCGTGGTTGTTGCCGATCAGAAGACGCGCGAGGCGCTGATCGGAGTGGTCAAACATCGAATGGTGCTTCGCCCTGCTGAGGGCAAGGAAGGCGCTGACGCAATGGTGCTGCATTCCGCAGAGGGACCCGCCGAGCCCGGCGACTATGTCGCACTGGTGGTGCAGGGCGTGGCGATGGCGCGAGTGGAGGAACATCAAGCGATCGTTGCTGGTCAGCGCCTTGCCGTTGGAGACGTGCCGGGGCAGGCGCGAGCGTTGCGTACCCGGCAGTTCGGCGATCTGCTGGTGAGCGAGGGCGTGGCCGTACTGGGCGTGGCACTTGGGCCCAGCGAGGACGGCTGGGTGCAGGTGTATGTGCGCCCGAACTGATCGCGCGCGGCCGATGTCGGCAAGTGCGCTGGCGTCACGCAGGGGGTTGGTCGCGCTGATCGCCCGCGGCGTCGCCCTTGTGTGGCTGGCGGCGCCAACGGCGCTGCTTGCCCAAGCTTTCGAGATTGGCTCGTACACCATCGACAGTGGCGGCGGCTATTCGACGGGCGGAGCGTATGCCGTGCACGGCACGATCGGCCAGCCGGATGCCGGGCGCCACAGCGGCGGCAGCTATGTGTTGCAGGGCGGCTTCTGGAGCGGTGCGAGCCATCTGGCGACCGGCCCGATCTTCCGTGACGGATTCGAATCGATCGGCAAAAACGCATTGCAGCAGGCGCTGCGCGTCGCACGCTCGGCAACCACCGATGAGATCCCCGACTTTTTCCAAGGTTCGGCTTCGGCAAACGCACTGGCGAACCGCGCACGTATCGCGATCGGCATCTCGCGCATGCGTCCGTCCGACGTTTCGCTGGTCGAGGTCGACAGGGCCCGGCGCAGCGCAGTTGAATACGAAATCCGGATCGCCAACGAGGGTGAAGTCGACGTTGCCGACCTGCAGGTGAGCGTGCCGCCGCCGATCGCCATGCGCGAAATGCTGTGGACCTGCGAGACCCACGGCGTGGGTTGTGCACCGCATTACGGTGGTGACTCGATCGATGCCCGCGTCGACCTGCGCGGCGGCGGGATGGTGCGCTTCGTGCTGAGCGCGTTGCTGGATGAGACGCGCGATTTCGTCGTGATCAGCGCGACGGCGACGGGTCCGGTCGCCAATCCTGCGCGCGCTTCTGCTGTGCTGGTCGAGCCCATCAGCGAGTCAGCATTGCGACGCGACGGTTTCGAGCCAAGCGGGGCGGATGTGCCGAATCAGGAGTAGATCAGGGGTCTGAATCTGGGTTCAGAGTGCAGAACAAGGGTGGGAGTGAGTCACTTGCGTTGCCAATGGACCCGACATGCCAATGGGCATCGGTTGCTCACCCAAGAGTCGAGCGACGTGTGGGCGCGAGGCAGCATTTTCGATGTCCTCCTTCCGGTTTCCCTTTGTACCCGCATGCGGATGCGAGGTGCTGATCTTGGATTGGCGAGGTGGCGGGAGCGTTCCGATGCATGAACGAATCGTCGGGTTGCTTGATCTTCGAAGCGGCGTTCTGTTGGCCGCCTTGTTTTGTTCCACGCTTCACGCAGGCTCGAGTGAGCGAATCTTCCGCTCGGGCTTCGAGGAACCGGCTTCGATCCAGGCCTGCTCCGCAGCCACGCCGCTCGCGAACGGGTTGGGTAAGGGCGTTATCGATCCTGCGGGAGACGTGGACTACTTCGCCATTGACGTTGTAGCCGGCGAATGGATCTTCGTTGATGTGTCCACGAACGAACTCAACCCGGAGCGCCTCGATTCGGTGCTCACGGTCTATTCGGGTGACGGGACGCAACAGCTTGCACGCAATGACGATGCGATTCTATTGGGTGGGACCGACAGCCAACTGATACACCGTGTGGAACAGACGGGAACCGTGTGTCTCGGAGTTGAAGATTGGACTACCGTGTTCGGGATCACGCCGGAGGGAGGTCCCGATTTCACCTACACCCTGGGCGCGACACGGTTGAGCTTCGACGACCCGGGTCTGAATCTCGACGTCGGCGGCAATGACTCCACGGCCATGCCGCAGACCCCGCTGTCCTACGTCCCGGCTTTTTCCGGGCCGCTTGAGCACTCCGCCTACATTGCTGGTGATTTCAGTTCCGTCAGCGATGTGGATGTCTACGAGATCGTTACGCCGGACCCCGCCCTGCGCATGGAGGTGTTGTTTCACCCGAGCGGGGACGAAGGCAACGGTGGCACAACGCCCCTTGGCATTGTCGAAATCCTCGATTCGACGGGTAGCACAATCATCGGCCGGCTTGATGCGACCAATGGTGCGGACGGGCTGAGCCTCCCCGCCAATGCAAGTTCCACCTATCTTCTGCGGGTGGATAGTCCGCCCCAGGCACTCGGCAGCAATCCGTTTTACGTGCTCCACTTTCTGCCCTTTGCTGGCGAGAACCAGCAGGAAGCCAACGAACCCGACAACGGAGCCGCCGTTTCCGCCGAAGCTGCCAGCCCGATCAAGGGGCCTTCCCAGATCAGTCACTTCATCGGTGGCACCCTGGATGCAAGCGACGTGGACTGGTGGTCGTTCCAGGCTGGTGCAGGGCACACCATCTCCGTGTTCTGCGCGTCCCAACGCAATGGGTCGGGGGTGCTCGACCTGACGGTCGCTCTCTACGGCAATCCGGTCAGCCCACCGTTGCAACAGGCGGTGGAAACGCCATTCGCGGACCTTGCTTGGTCGAGCCTCCCAGGGTCGACTATGCCTCCGGTTCAGGCAAGCTTTGCTGGCATCCACTACCTGCAATTGAGCGCGTCGGCGTTTTCGCCGGAAGTTGCCGATCGCCATTACCAGTGCGGGATCCACGTGGCCGATGGGTCTTGAGGTGCACCGACGCCTGCATGGGTTGGAGCAAGATGCGATCTGCGTGGACGACATCAGGCGCTTCCGTGCGGCCATCGAGCGGCTCGCAGCCGAGCAGGATGCGAATGGTGACGCGGATCGATTGAGGGATGGGATCGATCTGGCGACGGCGAGAGTCCTGTGCTCAATCCCGGGCCAGAATGCGCACTGGAGGATGAGATGAAGAACGGTTTCTGGTTGTTGATGCGTTGCTTGAGTGTCGCCATCTGCCTTGCACCGACCCATGCCGTCGCAGAGAGCCTCTCCGCGGAAGTCGTATCGGTCGAGCTCGAGGCTCGCTGCCTGCTCATTGACTGGAACAACGACACGCGCAAGAAGGTGTGCTGGACCGCGGAAACACCTTTCTCGGAACTCGACAGCGGTGAGCCACGCAGCGAGTCAGACCTCCGCGAGGGCATCTACCTGCGCATCGAGGGCGAGGACGGCGAGATCTTCCGCGCAACCGAGATCCTTGTCTGGGAGGCGGCCTCACAGTAGCGGAAAGCACGCACCCGGTTCGCTTTCCAATCCTGTGCACCACGGGAACGGTGGAGACATGTTAGGTTGGATCCAGTCATTTTCGGCCCGCTGCCGCTTGGCACCGCGTAGGCCAGTCACTGAGGGCCGCAGCAATGATTGATGCTTTGGCAAGCTCACTCAGTCTCAAAGGCGTCCTGGACGGCCTCAAGCCCTTTGGCTGGCAGCACGTCGACCACTGGCAGCAGGGCGAGTTTCACCATGATGTGGTGCTTCGAGTGAAGTCCCCGCCAGAGGAGTTGCCCGGCGAAGTCATTGTTGTCTCTACCAACTGCAATGGTGGGGTCAAGGAAGTCTTGTGTCTTGCCGACGTACCTGATCGCTGGGGCTTGTGGCACCACCGGTGTCCCGACAATCCAGAATTCAGCGGTCCAGCGCCTTCCATTACGGCGGTGGCTCGCACTATTCATTGGTTCAACCCCTGCGACCTTCTCAAGCCCGGCACGCGAAGCGAGTATCGAGAGGAGTTTCGGCGGCGTCAGCGTGGCGGTGGTTACACTTGCGTTGGCTCGTCGGAAGAGTAGCGCAATGAGCTCAAACGGAACTGCAGGGACTCGTGACCTTCAAATCACGCGCGTCAAGACCGCGGCGGCTTAGCACGGCGATAGGCCTGAATTTCCATGGCAGCAAAGTACTGGTGGCAGTGCATCGCGTGCGGCGACCGGCCGGCATGGCTGGACGTCTGCGATTCAAGGAGTGTTGCCGCGTTCATCTGGGATGAGTTGTCCCCCAGCGCGTGGGATCAGAGCCTGTTGCGCCGCACATGCAGATGCTGCAGGCGTCGCTCGCTGCGCATCACCTACCGATTGCAGCGCGGCGATCCTGAACGGGTCAGCATCAAGCATCTGGTTGGCTTGAATCTGGAAGACGACTATCTGCCGATGGTATGGGAGACCTTTCGCCACGCGACTCCCAAGACCAGTTGGATCGACTTCAAGTACCAAAGGGGTCGCAGCCCGTGGGGTCTGACCAAGCGTCTTGTCCTGCAGAAACCGCACCTGACGCGCTTGCTGCGCGCCTACGAGAGGGCAACGGGTCGGCGCCTCACTGCTCCTCGTTAGCGGAAACGCTGGACAGGGGCACGGGGGAAGACTTCATGGCGGCCAGCTGAGTAATTTCCCCATCCTCTCCTTCCCTGAACCTGAAGCGCAGCTTTTCGAGGGTGACCTTTGGGCCTTGGTCGCGGCGCCAGCATCCCCACACTGCAGGCATGGTTCGACTTTCCTCATGCGTTGGGGTGCTGCTGTTGCTGTTCGCCTCCACCCAGGTGCAGGCGCGCACCGTGCATCGCTGCCTGCTGGACGGCAGCGTCAGCCTTTCGACTGCGCCTGAGCCGGGTTCGCGCTGCACGGCAGTCGAGATCGATGACGGCTCGGCGAAGCAGCCGAACCTGTGGGGCTCGGTCGGCGTGGTGCAGGGCAAGCTGTATCGACGTGTACAGGACGGGCGCACGGTGTACGGCACCCGCGAGTTGCCAGGTGCGATCGAGGTGCTCGCCTTCACGGTGAAGACGCCGCCCGGTGTTCCGGCGCATGCAGGACTGGGACGCGTGGGCAAGCCGCGACTGGATGTCTACGCATCGCAGTTCCGCGCGACCGCCAAGGCAACCGGGGTCGAGGATGCGTGGCTGCGCGCCATCGCGCATGCCGAAAGTGGCTTCGATCGCCTCGCTCTCTCGCCGAAGGGCGCGCAGGGCGTGATGCAGTTGATGCCGGCGACCGCAGCTCAGTATGGTGTCGAGGATCCATTCGCCTCGGACCAGTCGATACGCGCAGGCGGTCGACACCTGAAAAACCTGATCAGACTGTACGACGGCGACCTGACCCTGGTCGCTGCGGCCTATAACGCCGGCGAGGGCGCGCTGAAGCGTTACGGTGGCGTCCCGCCGTACGCCGAGACGCAGGCCTATGTGGCAAAGGTGCTGGCGCTGCACGAGCGCTACAGCGAGGCACTCGCCTTGCAGGCAACGCCTGAGCACGCGCGCTCAGCGGCGAACTAGCGGACAGGGGCTGGAAAAGCCTGGCGGGGCGAATAGTTCTGGCGGCCAGCTGAGTAATTCCCTCGTCCCCCTTTTTTGCACACAGCAAATGAAGCGGCGCAGGGCTGGGCGGCACGCGCCCGCATTTCGCCATGAATCGCTGGCAATTCGGCCCACCGCTCGCCTGGAACTGCCTCTTGTGCCACGCAGGCTGGGTGCGTGCCCCTTCAGGAGTTCGCCATGCGCCGCTTTGCACTGCTTGTCCTGCCATTGCTGCTGCTTGCCCCGTTGCAAGGATGGAGCGCAGCCCCCAGCGTGGATGGCCATGGCCCACGCAAGGTCGAGGTCTGCTTCGTGCTGGATACCACCGGGTCCATGTCGGGACTGCTCGATGCGGCGAAGAAAAAGATCTGGTTCATCGCCAGCGAGATCGCCGGGGCGGCCTCGCGTCCGGAGGTTCGCTTTTGTTTGATGGCTTTCCGCGATCGCGGCGACGCCTATGTCACCCTGCATCACGATCTCACCGGCGATCTCGATCTCATCTATGCAGAGCTCCTCGCGCTGAAGGCCGAAGGTGGTGGTGATCAGCCCGAAGCCGTCAATCAGGCGCTCGCCGAGGCGCTGGACCGAACATCGTGGAGCCCTCAGACCGACGTGCTGAAGCTGATATTCCTCGTCGGCGATGCGCCGCCGCACCGCGATTACGACGAGCCGCAATACCCGGAGATTGCCGCGCAAGCGGCGGCCCGCGGCATCCTGATCAATCCGGTCGTATGCGGCAGCGATGGCGGTGCGCGCGACACCTTCCGACAGATTGCCGCGCTCGGTGGGGGATTGGCGGCGGAACTGGCTCAGCCAGAACGCGTGCAGCGAACCGAGACACCGATGGATCCGGATCTTGCCGCGCTGGGACAGCGTCTTGATCGCACCGTGATCCCCTACGGCGCCGAATCCGCAGCTGACGATGGCCGCAGTGCCCCGCTGCGAGGCGAGGGGCTGGATCACTCGACGGCCGCTGACCGTGCCGCTTTCAATGCCATGCGCAGTCGTCTGTTCGATGGCAGTGGTGACCTGATCGATGCTATCGATGCCGGTCGCATCGCTACGGCAGATATTGACCCAGCCAAACTGCCGCCGACACTGCGCAGCATGCGCGAGGACGAGCTACTGCAGCACCTTGAAACGGTTCGCGAGGAACGCGAGGGGCTGCGGCGGGTGATCGCTTCCTTGCTGTCGTTACGTCGCGAGATGCTCGCTGCGGGGCCAGACTCGAACGCCGATGCGGGATTTGACCGCCTGGTTTCCGATATCGTTCGGCGGCAGATGCAGTCTGCCGCGTCCGCGGCTTCCGGCAACTAGCCGGTCCTCGGGCAGGGATGACGGAGCAGGGATCCGCGCGGCATTTGGCCATCTCGACACTCCTGGCTTGCCCGGAGTGACCCCGGATTTCTCGTTCCCGGATTTCCCGGGTTTTCAGTCGAGCTCGGCGAGGCGCTCTGCCATGCGGGCGCGGCGGCGTTCGTTCGGCTCGGACTCGATCGCGTCGGCGAGGTACATGGCCTGTGCTTTCTCGAGTGCCTTGTCCGGATCAATCGCGACATCCGGCAGGACGCCGACTCCTTCCCAATCGGTCTTTGTGATTGGGCTGAGCGAGCGGCCGCTGGGCACGATGGCCGCGAAATGGTCGCTCAGCCGGCGCGCCGAACCGGGATGTGCACCGCCGCCGGTGGCGGCGCCGATCAGTGTCGCGCGCCCGATGTTCTTCAGCGCATAGGCGAAGTCTTCGCCGGCCGAGAAGGTGTCGTGGCTGACCAGCAGGTAGACCTTCCTTTTGCCGCCGTATTTCGGGCCGGCGAGGTCGTCGCTCGTCCAGAACTGCGTGGTCGTGTTCTTCGGGCGATCGTAGATGTCGTTCAGGCGCGTTCTTTCATCGAACAGGTAGCTCGCCAGCAGCGCGACCGTGGCCGGGTCGCCGCCGCCGTTGTTGCGCAGGTCGATCACCAGCGCATCGGTGTCGGAGAGCAGGCTCATCGCTGCCGCGAATTTCTCGGCTGAGCCCTCGGGCGAGCCGAAAGCGCGCAGGTCGAAGTAGCCGATGTTGAAGTCAAGGCGCTCGACCCGCTCGACCCCGAAATTGAGCTTGCGCTCCTGGGCGATGCTCTCGGCAGTCGGCTCCTCGGACTCGAGCACCGCCTGTGGCGGAAGCGTCGCCGCGCTGTAGGCGACGTGGAGATGACCGTCCTTGGTGACGCGCCTGAGGTCTTCGGTCAGCGTCGCGGCGAAGTCTTCCGCACTGGTGATCCCGGCGTAGTCGCCGCGCTGGTCGCGGGCACGCAGTTCCTTCTCCATCGCCCTGGCCTGTTCCGGGAAGACGTAGTAGCCGTTGAGGTCGGCGATCAGGCGCTCAAGCACTTCTCCGCGCTTGCCCTGGTCCATCGCCATGTCTTGCTGCGGCGGCCCGCGTCGCGGCATGGGATCCAGCACGACCTCGGCGCGCACGGTGGCGACGAGCAGCAGCGCGAGAGCGCCGCCGGCGAGGGTCAACATGAGGGGCTTCTTCATTTCCTGGGTTCCTTGGCAAGTTGTGCGCGCGCGGTGGCGATGCGTTGTTCGAATGGTCTGGCCTGCAGCGCGGCGATGGCGCTGGCGATCACCTGCGAAAGCGGCTGCGGGGTGTCGTCGTCCAGGCTCTCGGCGGCGAGTTTCGTCGCCGCCCAGCAGGCCTGCATCAGCGGATAGAGTTCGCGGCCCTTTCTCGTCAGCCGTACCAGGCGCTGGCGGCCATCGTCGGGCGCGGCCTTGGCGGTGACCAAGCCATCCTTGACCATCAGCGCGATGGTCTGGGTGGCGGCGGGCTGGGTGATGCCGGCGGCGGTGGCGATCTGGCCGAGCGTGCTCGGTTCCTTTGCGGCAAGCGCCTTGAATACCGGCGTGTAGCGCGGCCGCGTGGAGATTCCTGCCTCCGCGTACGCCGCCTCGACTGCGCCATCGAGCAGTTCAAGCAAATGGCGCAATTGGGTGCCGAGTCCGGGCTTCATGGTGCCAACAGTATCACGCATTATATAAGCCGTAAAGTAAAGTCTCAAGCGAGCAACTTTCAGCGCAGATCGGGATGGCAGCAGGAGGGGTGCGCTACCTGCGGAAAGTGCATACTGAGCCGCATTCCGGACCCTATTCTGCGCCACAGACGTTGAGTCAAGTCCATGGAGCAAGAGCGGCTCGGGCGCGAGACACGCGCAAGCCTTCGGCTATGCTTGCGCCCAAGCCCCCGGTCGTGGGTGCTTACGGCACTAGCGGAGAAGACACCTTGACCGATGCGGTGCCCCTGACCGACTGGTTGCGAGCGGCTGGTGATGGCGACCGGCAAGCTGGTGAACGCGCTTACTCGCTGGTCTATGCCGAACTGCGCAGGCTCGCCGCCCGCCAGATGACACCTGGGGCTGGCCACACATTGACGCCGACGGCGCTGGTGAACGAAGCCTTCCTGAAACTTGCCGGCGGGTCGCTGGTGGCGCTCAACGACCGCTGTCATTTCTTCAACCTGGCCGCGCGGGCGATGCGCCAGACCGTGATCGACCATGCACGCGAGCAGCTGGCGCAGAAGCGCGGCGGCGATCTGTTCCGCACCGAGCTCGACGACGGCATCCCGGATCGCGCGCTCGACCCCCAGCAGGCCTTGGCCATCGACCAGGCGCTCACCGCGCTCGAACGACAGGACGCGCACTTGGCGGAAACGCTGGGCTGGCGCGTGTTCGGCGGCCTGACCACGCCGCAGATCGCTGAGCTGCGCGGGACCACCGAGCGAACCGTGCAGCGCGAGCTGGCGCTCGCGCGCAACTACATGCGCCTGGCGCTGGACGGTGCAAGGTGACGGATGGCCCTGACGCGGCACCGCCGGGCGCACCTCTGTTTTCAGCCACGCGCTGGCAGCAGATGCGTGCGTTGCTGGACACCCTTTCAGAACTCAGCGAAGCGGAGCGCAATGCAGAACTCGCGCGTATCGCCACGTCCGATCCCGAACTCGCCGACGACCTGCGCAAACTGTTCGTCGACGCGCACGACACATTCGTGTCGCGTACCCGACAGGCTCCCGGGCATCCTTTTGCGCCCGAGTCCAAAGAGATGCCAGCGCGTGTCGGGCCATTCCGCCTGATCGAGCGCATCGGTGCGGGTGGAATGGGCACGATCTACCTGGCGGAGCGCGAACACGCGGACTTCGTGCAACGGGTGGCGCTTAAGCTGCTCGATGGCGGCTCCACGCGCCTCGCACAGTTGGCCTCGCGCGAGCGCCGCATCCTGGCAGCGCTGGCCCATCCGCACATCACCGCCTTCGTCGACGCCGGCACCCAGGACGGATGCGCCTGGATGGCGATGGAGTACGTGCAGGGCCAGACGCTGCTCGAGTATTGCCGCCAGCACGCGCTCGACGTGGGCGAGCGAGTGCGACTGTTCGATCAGGTGTGCGACGCCGTCGCGCACGCGCACGCGCAACTCGTGGTGCACCGCGATCTGAAGCCGTCGAACGTGCTGGTTGACGCCGATGGTCGCGCCAAGCTTCTGGATTTCGGCATCGCGCTGATGCTCGACGACGAAAATTCCACTGCGCCTGCCACGCGCGTGTTCACGCCGGAATACGCCGCGCCCGAGCAATTGCGCGGTGATCGGGTGACAACGGCCAGCGACATCTACAGCCTTGGCCTGATCCTCTACGAATTGGTCGCCGGCAAGCGCTTGCCGACCCTGGGCCGCAGCGGGCGCGACGGGGAGTGGAGCACCGCCGAACTTGCGCGCTTCGCTGCCACGCGAGACGCCGGCAAGCATACGGCGGCAACTGCGCAATCTGATTCGAAGTCATTGTCGAAGCTGCTGCGCGGCGATCTGGGCCGCATCATCGCGCGTGCGCTGAATCCGCAGCCCGCACTGCGCTACGCGTCGGTCGCGTCACTGCGCGAGGATATTGACCGCTGGCGGGATTACCGCCCGCTGACGATCGGCCGGCCAGGTCCCCTGTACGTAATGCGGCGCTTCGTACGCCGGCATCGCACCGGCGTCGCGGTTGCGGTACTGGGCCTGGTCGCCATCTTCGGCCTCGCGGCCACGGCACTGTGGCAGGCGCGCGCCAAGTCGCAGGAAGCCTCCATCGCACGCGCGGCCTTGCGCCAATCCGAAGCCACGCGCAAGTTCATGATGTCCGTGTTCCTCTCGGCCGACCCATACCAAGGCAAGGGCGCACAGACCACGGCAGGCGAACTGCTGGCGGCAGCGCGCACGCGCATCGACATGGATCTGGCGCAGGAGCCCGACGTCGCCGCGGTGTTGTTGCTGCAGATCGGCAATGTCTACGTGTCGCTGCGCGACCGTGAAGCAACGAACCAGACCATGCGCAAGGCGCTGGAGTACAACGCGCGGAGCCCCGAACCGTCGACGGCCCTCGAAGGCAACGCCAAGTCGCGGCTCGCGTACGAGACGTTCGCCGTTGGCCAAGTCGATGAAGGGTTGCGCGGACTTGCGGAGGCCATCTCGCTGCTGCGAGCGGCGGGTCCCGACGCACAGGCCGAACTGGGGATGGCGCTGCGCATGCAGGGCAACGTGTTCTTTTCCGTCGGTGCGATGGACGAGGCGGCGGCGGCCGCCACCGAGTCGGTACAGGTGCTGGAGCAGCTCGGCGAGGAAAGGGCCTCGGACCTCCTCTTCTCCGTGCAGGCGCTGGCCGACATGCTGGCGTCGCTCGAACGCTACGAGGAGGCACTGGCCGCCGCCGATCGCGGCCTTGCCCATTCGTTTTCCCAGGCGGCCGATCACGGCACGATGCGGTTCGAGATGCAGGGCGTGCGTGCGCGTGCGCTGACCGGGCTCAAGCGCTATGCAGAAGCCGAACCCACGCTGGTCCAGGTCATCGCTGAAAGCAGCGCGACCTACGGGCTCGAGCACAGCAACACCCGCTACTGGCGTTACCGTCGTGCCGAGTTGCTCGACTGGATGGGCCGCGTGGACGATGCCAGCGCCGAGATGCAGCGGTTGATCACCGTGCCAGCGAGCAGCGACGAGCACCAGATGGCTGGGATGGCCTACCTGATCACGGCTGCTGGCATTGCCGAAGAGCGTCGAGCTGCCAATGCCGCCGACGCAATCGCCCAGGGACACGCAGTGGCCTGCGGCAGCGACGGCCACCCCTTGTTCTGCGCCAAGGCGCGGCTGCTGGGTGCCGAAGCGGCGATCCGGGAGCATCGTGCCGAAGATGCACGTACTGTGCTGGACGAATGCGCAAGGGATGAATCCATCACCAGCACGCCGCGTCTCGCGCGCAACCTGAGGCTGTTGCGCATCCGCATGGCGCGCGACTCTGGGCAACTGGATGCCGCCCGCGCGTTGCTCGACGAAGCACTAAGTGACGAGGCCGCGACGCCCGACGAGATCGCGCTGCTCGACGTCGAACGCGGCTATCTCGATCTCGCCACAGGCGATCACACGGCGGCAGTGACGGCACTGACCCGTGGTCGTGAGCGCATCCTGCAGACGCTCACCACGCCTACGCCGCGGGTGCGAGAGATCGATGCGGCGCTGGAAGCTGCGCAGCGAGCGCAGTGAACGCTTGGCTGCACACTGTACCCGGGGGCTGAGGACGGCCGCACGTAGGATGTCTCGTCAGTCGGGCGCAACCCAACTTGCGCAACCCAACCAGCGCTGGCGTGCGTCGACTCCGGCGCCACCCCGCCTGTTCGAAATGCTCGGGACATGCCGGGCTTCGCCGGTGCCCGGATCCAGATCGATGCTGCCGCGCCGTTCGCGTCAAAGATCAAGCCGGAATCCGGCCTTGCTCGGATGACGCCAAACCATCCTCGCCCGAAGCGTGCAATCGTCACTTTGCTCGCCGCTGCGGGACCCGTTCGAATCGTCGTACCCGAATCACGTCTCCCGTGAGGTGGCTGTGTCGAGGGAAAGGCCGGAGCTTCGGTGGGATGGCGGTTCGATCCCGTTGGATCTCTCGCGATGGCCGGTTCCTGCGGATCCCACAGGGTGTGCCTTGGCGCACCGTCTTGATCATCGACACTTCGCCGCGGTGCGCCAAGGCGCACCCTATAAGCGCGCGACTGGTGAACATGGATCAGCGCTGTCGGGTTTCGCGCGGGTTTGCGTTTCCCCCAGTACAGGCACCTCACCGGAGACCGGACATGAGCAATACGAACCAGGCAAGCCGCGCGACGGCGGATCGGTTTCCCCCGTCTATGGCGACTGCTGCATGCTGGCTATTGGCCCTGCTTCCGGGTCACTCCGCGCATGCGGCGATCTACACCGTCACCAACACCGCCGACAGCGGCGCTGGCAGTCTGCGGCAGGCCATCCTCGATGCGAATCTCACCGACGATGCGGATCAGGTTCACTTCGCCATCCCCGGCTCCGGTGTCAAGACGATTGCCCTGCTCACACAGTTGCCTCCAATCACCCGATCTCTCACCATCGATGGCTACACCCAGGCCGGCGCCATCGCCAATACACTCAACACCCACGAAGGTGGATCGAATGCCGTGTTGCAGGTCGAGGTCACCGCCGTGACTGGTGGTTTCCACGGTTTGTATATCGAGGCAAGCAACGATGTGATCTTGACGGTTCAGGGTTTGAACCTGCACGGATTTCTCACCTGCTTGCTGGGTGCACCCATCGCGGGTAGTTCGCAGATCCGCAGTTTCGGCAACTACCTGTGCAGCAATATCCAGGGCGATGCGCCGGCCACTGGTGTTGCGACGGGTTACGGCGTTTCGACGATGCGTACTCCCAGTTTCATCGGCGGCGATCTGCCTCAGCAACGCAATCTGATCAGTGGCTGCGGCAATGCTGGCGTGAGCATTGATGGCGATGCCCAGCTGCGCGGCAACTTGATTGGCACCGATGCCAGCGCCAGCCAGGCCATCGGCAACGGCTTCAATTCAAATCTGCCAGGCGTGGTCATCTACAACACCGAAGCGCAGGTTGCGATCGGCGCAGCACAGGAGACCGCGCGCAATATCATTTCCGGCAATCGCACTTTCGGCATCGGAGTCGTCAACTTCAGCACCAGCCTGCATTACGCCAGCCTGACTATTCTCGGCAACTACATCGGCACCGATTGGCAAGGCACCCAAGCGCTGCCCAATGGCTATGCAACGCCGAATCTTGCGGCCTACGGCGGCGGCATCCAGGTCAACAGCTTCAACGCCGATCCGACCCCGCTGATCATTGGCGGATTTGGATTGGACGAAGGCAATCTGATCGCCTTCAATCATGGTTCGGGCATCACGTCGGCAAGCAATTCCATCGGTGAGGGTTTTGACAGTCGCGGCAATGCCATCCACCACAACACCTTCGGCGGTGCCACGAACATTGACCTGGGCGAATTCGGCGTCACCCCCAACGATCCAGGTGATGCGGACCTCGGAGTCAACCTGCAACAGAACACGCCAGAGCTGTTGAAAGTGAGCGAGTCGGGAGATCAAGCCACCGTGCGTTACCGGGTGGATAGCCTGCCTGCCCATGCCGTCTACCCGCTGCGCATTGATTTTTATGTGGGTGAGGCAGACGGCAGTGGTTTCTGGCTGGCACAGGACAGTTACCCCGCCGCTGCGGCTGGACAAGCACGGGAATTCACCTTCACGCTGCCATCGGGAGTTCCCGCTTTTCCGCTGACTGCAACGGCCAGCAGCGAAAATCACAGCAGCGAACTGGCGCCGGCGTACGTCACCTTGTTCCGCGATGGATTCGAAGCCGACGGCATGTAACCGCTGCTCGCTTCTTGCTGCGTCACGTCACGCATTCGAAGTGCCGATCAGTGCAGTCGTTGACGTTTTTCGAAGGCGCGCCCGACCCAGGCGGCCAAGGGCAATCCGGGCCGGACGCATAATCTTCAGCCGCCAGCATCCGGATGCACGTCGAGCGCGAAGTGCAGGTCGAAGTAGCCGTCGAATTCCGAGGCCTTGTCGGCTTCGTTCCTGCTGCGCAAGGTGCCTTCGATGCGCTGGTCGTCGTTGCGTTTGAGCTCGATGCTGTAGCGGGTGGCTGCCGCGCTTGCCCCGGAGCTCAGGTCGGGTATCGAGTAGCTGATATCCAGGATCGGAGACGCTGCAATGTTCCGGGCGAAGGTGATCGTGACCTGGGTTGGCCTGTCTTCCTCACTGGGGATATAGGAGTTCAGAGCCTCCGAGAGGGCGCTGGCGGGATCGTCTGCGGTCGCGATCGCGGTCTCGTCGAACGCTCTTCCGCTGAAGGCGATCACCGTCGATGGCTTCGTGTTGTCGTAGGGATCGGGATGGGAGTATGCGTAGGCGCTCTTCAGCGCGAACGCCTTGCCCTTGATGGTAAAGCTACCGCCGCCGTCGGCCAGTGCACCGAAGGAAGCGGCAAGCAGGCTTGCAGTCAGGACGAGTCTTTGTGGTTTCATGAAATCACCTCATGGGTTGGGGCAGGGCAGTCGGGCCCAACGGGGATGGGCCCATCGGCCGGCGCGGTTCGCCGGTTCACTCGAAGCCGTCGGCGAATACCGATTCGTTCGGGACAAC
Source organism: Lysobacterales bacterium (assembly GCA_038257155.1). Taxonomy (GTDB): domain Bacteria; phylum Pseudomonadota; class Gammaproteobacteria; order Xanthomonadales; family Xanthomonadaceae; genus JANJTY01. The sequence continues at coordinate 27,674 of JBBSJP010000004.1, forward strand.
CAGCTCATATTCCACCGCTGTCGACAGTTCCGAGGTGTTGCCGACTGCATCGGTGGCGGTGAGCGTGATCACGCGCGTGGCCAGGCTCAGGCCGGGGTTGCTGGGGAACGGGATGCTGAAACTTGCGCTGCCGTTCTGACCCGGAGCGGCGTTGTCGATCGTCACGCTGAAGAAGCTCTTGTGGAACACCTGTGCCTCGCCGCGCGAATAACCTTCGTCGTACTGCGCCGAGGAGAAGATGTCGATGATGTAGCTGCCATTGGTGGTGGACAGCGTGCCCTCAACTGTTCCTTGCGACGCAGTTCCGTAGGCGCGCGTGAGCACCGGATAGTTGAGGCCGCGGTTGGCCATGCTCTGCTGCGCCGGGTCGGTATCGTTGTCGGCCCCGTTGTATGCGCTGAAGTAGGTGCCTTCAAAGTAGTTGTTGTACAGCGAGTTGCCGATCAACCAGTTCCGCAGGCTGGGGGCAGTGCTGGACGAGCCGATCGAGATGCCGACATGGTCGTTGTTCTGGATCGTGTTGTTGACGATCACATTGTCGTGCGGGCCCAGAGACAGGAACAAACCGATTCGACCATTGCCAGCCGCTCCACCGGAACAGATGAAGCCCGAGCAGATGAAATCGCGGACCCCGATGCGATTCTGCTCGACAACGTTACTATGGGCATCCGCGCCGTCCATCAACACGCCGTCCTGATCGTTGTAGATGATGGTGTTCTCGCGCGCAGTGTTGCCGCTGGTCTGAATCCTGATGCCGGTGCCATTGCCGGCCGCGGTGCCTTGCAGCGCATAACTGCCGATCAGGTTGTCGATGATGTCGTTGCCGGTCGAGGCAAAGAAGCTGTTCGACGTGACCAGGATGCCCTCGCTGATGGCGTCGGCGATCACATTGCGGTGCGCCGGCGATTCGCCACCGATGCTGGTGGACGAGAAGCCGGTGAGGATGATGTTCCTGTCGCTGGGCGCGAGCTCCAGCAACCCCGCTCCGGACGACAGTCGCCCGCCGAACTGGTTGCCGCGTACGATGTTTCCGCTGCCACCTACCAGCCGCAGAGCGGCACCATTGCCATCGCCCGGACTGAATCCGGCGAAGGCCACACCTTGCAACCAGAACTGCTCGCTGGTGGAGCCATTGAACTGCAAGCCGGTGCTGCGGCCATTGCCGCCGTGAACAACGATGCAGCGCGTCGCGTTGTCGCCCTTGGAACGCGTGTTGGACACGCTGCCAGGCTGGGTCCAGCCATCGATGCGCACGCCATTGGTGATCGCCGGAAGGTCGGCCGAGGTCGGCACGATCACGCGCGGGCAGCCGCCCGGGATATTGAAGTTGATGAAATTGAAATCCTCATTGACGTTGGCATCCAGGATCGCCTGGCGCAGCGAACCAGGACCGCTGTCGCTGGCTGAGGTCACCGTCAGCGTGGTCGCAATCGTGTCGTCGAGCGCCGACTCGTAGGCGCCGCGATCCACTTCGGATCCGACCACGCGCGGATTTCCGGCCAGGTCGATATCGGCCATGCTGCCGGTAGTCACGCCGGAATTCACCGCTGGCGATGCGTTCTGCAGACGGTAGTTGCCGCCCGCGGCGTTGACGAACAGCGGATCGGTTCCGACCAGGTTGCTGCCGGAATCACCGATGGCCACCAGGCTGGCGCTCTGGTACAGATTCGACCTGGATCGCGCTTCGCCGGTCTCCTGGCCGGAGCTGCAATCGTCAAACACGCGGAAATCGACGCCTGAATTGTTCCAGGCGATGTTGTCCACGAACCAGACATCGCTGCCGTTATCGCAGAGCTTGACGGCGTCGTCCCCCAGATTGTCGGCGATCGTATTGCCGACGATGCGGATCTGAGTGAGCCCGGCCATGTACACCGCGGGCACGCTGTTGAAGCCCGGGAATCCATGGACACGGTTGTTGACGAATCGCATCGACAGACCGCTGACGATATCGCCCGCCGGGGTAGAGAAGGTTACGACATGGACGCCAACGCCATCGAAGGCATTGTTGCGTACGCGCACCGAGAGGTCATCGGCAGCGGACCTGAAGAGGACTTCATGTGACCCGGCAATGTTCTGGAACCGGATGCCCTCGACCAGCAGGTCCCCGAGCGGGTGGAACGCAAAGTTCGACGCGCCTTGGGCATCGAACACGCTGTTGTCGGGATTGATGGTGCGAGCCGAGCAGTCGGCGTTGTAGCCACCGAGCAGTTCGAGCGTGTTGAAATAGGCCTGGCCGGCCTGGGTCATGCGGGTGTTGCCGACATGGTAGGTGCCCTGCTTGAGGCGGATCGTGGTGGTGAGTGATGCCGTCGACGGGCTCGCCGCCTCGTTCAACGCAGCATTCAGTTCAGCCACCGTGCCGACGCAGAACTCGTTCGCGAGCGCAGCCCGCCCTCCCATGACCAGCAGCGGCAACAGCAACAGCGCCGCGGTGTGGCAGGCCACGGTGCGCAGTGCGGTGCGGCGTTCTTGCATCGTGGCAATCAATTTCCGTCTCCCGAGTAGTAGCTCTACTGGGGGAAACGGAAACTCCCGCAAAAGCCGACAGGCGGGGTGGCGATTGGCGCTACCTTCTCACCTCGGGCGAGGAGGGCAGAGAACGCAGGGAGAGCGACCAGTAGAGAGCAGGGAAAGGACTTCCTTCCCGGGCGCTTTGGGCAGGGCCTGCTGCCAGCCTCAGAAGTCTTCGAAGCCGTTTCCGAACAGTTGACCGGGGACGTTGACGCTGTGAACCACTGCCGGAGACGTCGACGCGAGATAGTTGGCTGTGCCGGGCCAGCTTGCAGTGAGCGAGCGCGGACCGCTGCTGGCGAAGGTCAACAGACAGGCTGCGCGCGCCACGGTGGGCGTCAGGTAGACAACCATCGGGGTCCGGCACGATTCCCCGGTGCTGGCGCTGACCTGCAAGCGTGCGCCGCGTGGATTACTGGCGCTGCCTTCCACGTGCACGGTGACGAGTGCCGTGCCGCCAGGTGCCGATGGCGATGGATTGACCGTCGTGATCGTGGCGGTGGTCGACTCGACCAGCTGCACCACGAACACGTCTTCCAGGCCCGCATTCTGCCCCCCATCAACTAGGTTCCAGTTCGTCGCATACGACTGGAATGCGATGTTGCGACCGTCGTGCGAGATCACGGGGTAGCGACTGGCGTCGTTTCCCGGCGCGTCGCCGCCATCAGAGGAGATCCTTTGCGTGGTTTCAAGCACCAGGTCGCGCAGGACGATCTGGAAATCGCTGCCTGGCACGCCATCGAGGATATCGTCGTTGGTCTCGAAGGCAACGAATCGTCCATCACCGGAAATCGACGCCGTCAGCGCCGAACTGACCGACTGTTGCCCGGAGTTGCCGACGCTGGCGCGCGTGGTAGTGCCCACCAGCATGTCGCGCACGAAGATGTCGGCGCTGTCGTTCGTATCGCCCGGTACCAGGTTCGAGGCATCGGATTCGAAAGCGACATAGCGTCCATCGGTCGAGATGGCTCGCGAGTGCAGCGTACTGTTCGCATCTGCCGGAGGATTGAACAGTGCGGCGCTCACGAGCTCGGTTCGACCCATGTGCAGGTCGCGGCGGACGATCTTTTGCCGTGCCGATGCATCTGCGGCCACAAGGTTCGTGGCCTGGGTGGCGAACACGACGTAACGGCCGTTATCAGAAACCGACGAACCCTCGCAGCGGGCGTCTGCCGGCACGCCCGCATCATTCACGCTCGCCAGGGTGGTCGTTCCGGTTTGCGTGTCGACCAGGTAGACCTGCTCGACACCAGTCGTCGCGCCTCCCGGAAAGTTGCTGGCGCCACTCAGGTAGGCCACGTAGCGACCATCGGCGGATGCACTGGATTCCACGCTGTCAGAGTTGGGCTCCTGGGAGCCGAAGCGGCTGACGCGTGTGGTGGTGCCGAGTGTCAGGTCACGCAGGAAGACGTCTTCGTAGCCCGCGGTGTCCCCTGGCAACAGATTGTCGCCCGCGGACTCGAATATCACGCGACTGCCGTCGGCCGACAATGCAATCGAATCAGCGCTGCTGTTGGCTTCCCCACCACGCACAGTCAGGCTGACCCGAGCGATCGAGCCGTCGCTTGTGTCGCGCACGAAGGCGTCAGGGAAGCCGTTGAGGTCGCCGGGCACCAGATTGGTAGCTGCCGACACGAAGGCGACGTGGCGTCCGCCATCGGAAACGCCGGCAAGGTAACTCTCGCCTGTGGCCTGTGCAGGAAATGGTCCCGAACTGTCGGCGAGGCTGGCTCGCACCGTGGTCCCATCGGCAAGGTCGCGCACAAACACATCCTGAACACCGTTGCTGTCTCCCGTCACGGCGGCCTCGGCGCTTGTGACAAACGCTAGATGGCGGCCGTCGGCGGTGATCGAGGGTGACTCGCTGCGCGCCTCGATCTGGGTACCAGAGCCCGCAACGCTGGCGCGAACCGTCGTGCCAAGATCGATCCGTCGGACGAACACGTCGGCCTCGCCGTTGCTGTCGCCTGCAACCAGATTGGAAGCCAGGGAAGCGAATGCCACGTACTGGCCGGCCACGCCATTGCCGGAAATGGAGGGCTGAAAACTGTGCCCGTTGGCCTCGCCACCTGCCCCGAGACTGACGCGGATGGTGGTTGCTTTGTTTATCGCCCTGAGAAAGATATCGCTCTGGCCATTGGTGTCGCCGGGTACGAGGTTGGCAGAATTCGATTCGAACGCGATGAAGGCAGCACTCGGCGACGCGGCGAAGCTGCGGCTCCCCGAAGCGGACTCCTGGCCCGCGTCACCGACGCTGGCCCGGACTGTGGTTCCGGTCGAGAGGAATCGGACGAATGTATCCTCGGAATTGTTGGTATCCGAGGCCACCAGATTGGCTGCGTTCGACTGGAACACAACCGCGCCGCCATCACGGGAAATCCGCGGCGAACTGCTGTGGGAATTCGCCTCGGCCCCGGTCCCGTCCGCGACACTGGCACGCACGGTGGTGCCCAGCTGCAGGTCGCGCACGAAAACATCGTAGGTCGCGTTGCCGTCGCCGGCAACGAGATCGCTGGCAGCCGACACGAACGCGACGTAGCGTCCGTCGAGTGAGATCGACGGCCAACTTGCATCGCCGCCATTTCCGGGCACGCTGCTAACGCTTGCATGTCGGATGCTGCCGTCTTGGGTGTCGTTCACGAACACGTCGTAGAACCCGTCCGTGTCGGCTGGCACCAGACCGGGCGCGTCGGTGATGAAGGCGATGTAGCGGCCGTCCTCCGAGATCGTCTGGTTTCTCGCGTCGGCGCCCGAAATCTGCGCCCCGCTCGCTGTCACCGAGACGCGTCGCGTGGTGTTGGTGGCGAGGTCGCGCAGGAAGACATCATTGGCGGCATTGGTGTCGCCTGCAACGAGATTTCCGGCAACCGAGTCGAACACGACGTAGCGCCCGCCGCTGCTGATCGAGGGGGTCGGCCAAAGACTGGACGCGCTCTCTGCCTGCAGCCCCAGCAAGCTTTGATCCGCCTGCGACACACCGATCAGCCGAATCGAGGGAGCTGCGGAGGCTGGCAGCGTGCACGCGACCCACAGGAATGCCTGCGTCAGCAACGCGGCACGAATCAACGGAAATCTCATGGCTACCCCAGTTCAGGAAAATGCATACCCGTACATACGTAACGGCGCGGCGCTTTCTCCGGCGAGTGGTCAGTGAGCCCTGGGGACTCCGGGTCAGGTCCGTCCCCATCGACCCGAACCAATGCGAATCGGGGTGGCTGATGTCGAGCTGGTACGCGCGACAGGGCAGGGCAGCGCAGCGTTCCAGCCGATGAACAGCAACAGAAGCCTGGGTTCTGTTGCGGTTTGTCTGCACCGAGTGGACTGCAGTTTTCCGACGCGAGCCCGATGTCTGCTAACTTGTGGTCCTCGGTGCCAAACTCGGGATTTCAGCATGCCCACTTCGCTACGCTTGCTCCAATCCACGCTGCTGGTTGGCCTGCTTGGCCTGTCCAGTCCCCTGTTGGCTGCCGACTTCGATGCCACCTTGAAAGTACACTTGCAGGCGATTCAGGACCGCGATCTCGAGGCACTGATGGCCACGGTGGCGGAGCAGCCAGCGCCCAACCTGATCCTGCCTGGTGGCCAGCTGTTGCAGGGGAAGGCTGCCTTCCGTGACCTGCATGTGCAGTGGTTCGCCGACCCGGACTGGCGCATGCATGTCAGCGAAGTCAGCCGTACGGCGAGCGCGGACATGGCAAGCGTGCTGCTCCGCTACACCCTGCGTGATCGCCCCGAACCGGGGCAGGGAAATCCGCGCAGCGCCTTCCTCTTTCTGGCGTTCCAGCGCATCGAGGGCGATTGGCTGCTGGTGCACGACCAGAACACCCGGATCCCGGAAGCTGAGGACCCGCGAAAAAAGCACGAATGAAGACGGAATAACTGGCGTAGCAGCCATTTGCGCTTGGTGCGGCTGGCGCAGTCGGTGTTATCGGTTCCGATGAAACCCACTTTGGTTGGGTTCTGGAGCCAGGCTCAGCCGCTGCGCAGGCGTGCGGCGCGCAGTTCGCGCTCCTGGTGTTGCAGCCACGTGGTTTCGATACGCTTCACACCTGAGTACGCCTTGAGAATTGTCCAGGCAATCAGCACCAGGCTGAACACCGGCACGAAAAAGCCAAGATAAATGAGCAGGCTGAGGGAAAGCTCGACCTGACGCCTGGCGGATCGGCCTGATGCCCCAAGGGAATCCAGGCCGCGGAAGGTGTCGATGCTCTCGCCCTCGGCGCGGTGGGTGATGCGGAAGGCGATGAGGCCCAGCACGCCGCTGAACAGCGCAATCAAGGGGAACAGCTTGTACGCGATGATCCACTTGGCTGGTAGCAGCAAGCCCAGTTGGACAAGTGCCGCTGCCATCGCCAGCAACTTCGCCGTCCGCAAGGAAGCGGTTGCCCGCTGCACCTGGTTCTTCATCAACAATGTACTCAAAGGCAACTCCCTGGAAATCGAGGACGACGGAGCCCAGCTGACGGTGGCGTCTGCCGAATGCAAGGCACCTGCCCGGCGCTAGCTGCCGGATCAACGGGGCGGGAATATTCCAGAGGCGCATGGAGAAAGCAACTGCCTCCGCGCCTTTCTCTCTGCCGACTGAGCGCGAGGCGATCCTTGGGGAAACCTGCTGATCTCGATGTCCACTCTGACCCCGATGTTCGCAAGTGCTTGCCGCGGCGCCCTCGTTCGGCGATTCTCGAAGCACAACCAACAGGGGTGATCATGCAAACGATTCGTCAATTGCTGTCCGTGCTGCTTGCCACCGTCGTGTTGTGTGCCTGCGGCAGCAGCGGGGCACAACCCACGCGCGAAGATGTCGAACGTGCGATGCGTGCGAGCTGGGAGACCAGCGGCAACAACTTCTCGCCGCGCACATCGATCGAATTCAACGAGATCAAGTTCGGCAGCACCCATCCCGCCAACGAGCAGGACGAGATCAATGGCATCCCGCCGGGCGGCGCGGTCACCGCCGCGCTCGTTGACTTCACGGTGCGCACGTATCACAGCAACACGACCAGAGCCGTGCGCCGCAAACGCGAAGCGGCCGTCTATCTGGACAAATTCGGCGAATGGGCAGTGATGACCGGTCAGGTGCGCGGCGAGGATTCGACGACCGAGGAGCCTGCGGAAAAATGACCTTGGGCGGATTGTGCTTCCCTGACTCGAAACCGGCTCCCCGCCAGGAGTAGGACGAAGCACACCGGGCGGTCCAGGGCGGGCCCGCGAAACCTCAACTCTGGCCGGCAGCGATTGTTTCCATGCTGCCTGCGAACAGGCTGCAGAGGCTGTCGTTGTCCATCGCCTTGCCATATAGCCAGCCTTGCATGCGACGCACATTGATCGCCTGCAGCGCTTCCTGTTGCTCCAGACGTTCGACACCCTCGGCGACGAGGTCGATGCCGAGTGATCCGGCCAGTCCCACCACCGCCTTGACGATGGCGGTGTCGGCCACGGCACCGGGTATGCCTTCGACGAAGCTGCGATCGATCTTCAGCACATCGATGGGCAGACGCTTGAGGTAGACCAGCGAGGCATAACCGGTACCGAAGTCGTCGATTGCCACCTGCACGCCGATCACGTGCAACTGACGCAGCACGGTGATCGCGTGGTCGATGTTGCGCATCAGGGTGGTCTCGGTCAGTTCGAGGCAGAGGCGCTCCGGGGCGAGGCCAGAAGCGGTCAAGGCCGCAGTAACGTCATCGATCAGCCCTTCCTCATCGAACTGCCGCGCCGAGACGTTGACCCGAATCGCAGGCGCCAGGCCCTGCGCAGTTCGTGGCCAGCCAACCGCATCCAGGCAGGCCTTCTGCAGCACCCAGCGCCCCACTGGCAGCATCAGGCCGGAGGATTCCACCACGCCGATGAACTCGAAGGCCGGCACCAGCCGATCGCCGTCGCGCCAGCGCAACAGCGCCTCCGCTGCCACCCATGTTCGGTCGTGGGCATCGAATTCCGGCTGGTAATGGACTTCGAAGCGCCCGGCGTCGAAGGCATCGCGCAGCGCGCGTTCGTAGCGCAGGCCTTCCACGAGGGTGGCGTGATGCAAGGGGTCAAACACCGCGCACCCGAACTTGTCGCCCTCGCTTGCCGTCTCTGCCGCCTCCTCGGCCCGGTGCAACAACACCTGCGCGTCGATGGCGCTGCCGACCTCGGCAAACGCGACGCCGGCGTAGGCGCATGGATCTATCTCATCATGGTTCCAGCGCATTGCACCGAGCAAGGACACCGCGCGCTCGGCAAGTTCGATGGCACTGCGCTCATTGGCGATGCGAGAGAGCAGGAAGCTGAAACCCTGCTCGCGCACCCGCGCGAGATCCACCGATATGCGTTCCAGGCGGCGCAACTCGGCCGCAATCCTGCCCATCACGTCGTCGAGGGTAGGCGCGCCTGTGGTCCAGGAAACACCCCCGTAGGCGTCTACCTGCACATGAACCACGGCAGCCACGTGTTCGTACCGGCCCTGGCTGGCAAGCCGCTGGCGGACCAGTTCGATCATGTAATCGCGGTTTGGCAGCCCGGTGACCGGGTCGTGCAGGCGAAGGTGTTCAATTTCGGATTCCGCGCGTCGCCGGCAGGCGATCTCATAGGCCATGGCCACGTAGTCGCCCATGCTGGCTGCGAAGGTTATTTCCTCGCTCGACCAGGCCCGCACCCGGTCGATGCTCTCGTGGCAGATCGCGCCCTGCAGGGCGCCGTCCAGGAAGGCAGGTGCATCAAGCAACGACTGGATCCGATGTCGCTGCAGGTAGTCCTGCAGCGCGCTGTGCGAATCGACGCCACGCGACTCGGCATTGATCTCATCCACCTCGAAGGTGCGCACATCACCGAGCGCGGCCATGTAATCGTCGCCCTCCAGGGACAACGATTCCAGTTGGTCGGCGGGCGTGTGTTGGTCCATTGTCGCGTCGTAGGCGTGCAAACAACGCAGCAGGCGGGCATCGGCGTCGTAATGCCAGATACTGACGCGCTCGACCTTCAGTGCCCCAGCCGCTGATACGCAGATCGCGCCAATGGCAGTGTCGAACGTGCACGAGGGATGCCACACCGTTCGTGTCAGCTCGACCAAGGCTCGAGTAAATCGTTCGCTCGCCGAGACACTGGTCTCGGAGTGCCGAACAGCCGGCGCCAGCTTGAACAGCGACGGCATTCCGGTCTCCCAGCTGAGTTGGGAAATCGACTTTATCAGAAGCGCCATCGATCGCGCATGCTGGACTGCTGGATGTCGTCCGATCGAGGATTTTCCTGCCAGCCACGGGGCAAAACCAGGATCCGTCATCGGACGCAGGTGGCGACCGGCTCGCGCCGGTGTCCCTGGGTCGGGTGCGTGTTGATTGTCGGTTCTGCATGCCTTCCGGCACTCCCGGCCGACTTCCTGACTGCGGACACTGCGGGCGTCGTGGACGACCAGACTGGCAACTTTGCGCCGGATCGCGATCACTTCGTGATCCGGCCCGGACCGAGTTCTGCAAGTCCGCACCAAAGGGAGCTTGGCGTGCTGAAAACCCTGAAAATTCTGCTGCTGTGCCTGGTGGCGTTCATCGCTGGCGCCGTGTTCGTCTGGTGGGGTCTCCCCAAACTGGGCCTGCCACTGCTGGGCACGGTGTCCTTGGGCCGACCGGTGGCCTCGGTACTCGCACACCCCTTGTACAGCCGCCCCTTCATGTGTTCGGAACATCCCGCTGGCCAATTGCCGATTCTCGGTGACGATCTGGGCCAGGACTGCCTGATCATCGATTTTGTCACCACCGGTGACCGCACCTGGGCCCGGCCTTACCGGGACCAGGGTTTGAGCAATGAAGACTGGTTCGGCTGGGGCGAGGCGGTGCACTCGCCCTGCGATTGCGAGGTGCTGCAAATCAAGGAGAACCCGGTGTTGAATCAGCCCGGTATTCCAGGCAACTCGCGAGCCGCCAACATCACGCTGCAGACGCCGGACGGCATTCACTTCGTGCTGGCGCACCTTGGCTTGTTCTCGGTCGAGGTGGGGCAGGCCGTGTCCTACGGCCAGGCGATTGGCACCGTGGGCAACAATGGATTCAGTCGCAGTCCGCACGTTCACGTCGGCGCCTGGAAGGGCGTCGAAGGTCTGCAGATACGGTGGGACCAACAGCACGTCGTGCGCTGAAACGCGAGGCGACAAGGCGACCAGCAAGCAGTTCGAAACGAGCTGCCCCGGCAAGTATCCCGGCGCCGTGGCCCTCGGCATGAGCCGGCGATCGGGCGCCTGGATACTGTCACTCCAAGTCGCGCAGAGCAATGTTTCCTGACGCGATCCAAAGGGATGCGCCAGAAAGAGCGATGACGATTCCGGGATGGTTCAAGTACCCGGCGGTTCGATGCCCAGTCGTATCGTTCGTGGTGCTGGCGTTCTTGCTGAGCTGGATTCCCTGGATGTTGCTGCCGCCGTTGACGGATGGGCACTGGGCCTCATCAAGGTCTTCATCCCGGGTCTCTGTATCCAGTTCTGTTCACGGCATTTCTTGCAGGTGTCCTGATCGCCGAGAGGTTGTGGCGTCGCAACGAGTCCACCGTGACAGATCCAGCCAAAGACGGGAGGCGACAAGTGCCGGACGAGGCGACGAGGCGATAACGCCCGATAATTCATTCTCAAGACCTGAAGCGCGGCCAGATGTCCGGATTCCGCGCCAAGTTCGTTCCCTCATCTCTGAACCCGCCCCGCTTGGGGCTCAAGATATCGACGGAGATGGCGGTCGTGAATCCACTTCAAGTTCTGCTCAAAGCCGGCGCCGCGTGCGCCATGCTGCTTCTTGTTCTGTTCACCCAGAGCGCAGGGGCTGAGCCGTTTGTCGTTGACCAGATGCCGGATGACTTCGATGGCGTGGTCCATCCCTGGAATCCGGCACGCGCACCGCGGGCAATGGATTTCAACGGAGACGGCCAGACTTCCTGGTACGCCGGCGGTGGCCAGATCGCGCATCCGAAGGAACCCACGCCATTCGATCCCCTGCGCTATGCCAGCGTGGCCCTGCCGGCCATCTCGTTGCCGGTGTGCCCGTCCTGCACGCCGCGTTATCTGGCCTTTGCCGTGGACGATCTCAATCGTGACGGTCACCCCGACATCATCCGCCTGAACGCCTGGAACGGGCACTCCTTCGAGTACACCCTGCAGGTTTTCCTGGGTAACGGCTCCAACGGATTCACCCTCGGTTGGCGCGAAGACTGGAGCCAGAACCCGGCCTTCAATGCAGGCGAGCAGTACTTCCAGATAGCGCTCGCCGACTTCGACCGTGACGGTGATCCGGACCTGGCCCTGCTGTCGACCCAGGAGTACACCAACTATTCGGTCTCACCCTACCGAGACGAGGGCAGCCTGAGCATCCGCTGGAACCAGAACGCGCAATTCGGCAACCAGTCCACGGTTCAAAGTCGTCACTTCGATTATCGATCCAGCCTGAATGTCGACGACTTCGATCAGGATGGTGACGCCGATATTTTTGTCAACTTTCAGACCACCTGGTCGGAGGAGGACACCTACACCTTCACCAGCAGGTTCTTCGCCAATGACGCCGGCAGCTTTACCGCGAGCAGCGACAACAGCTTCATTTCGCCGATACGGTTCCACGACTGGAATCGGGACAGTTGGCCGGACTACTTCTTTGTCGACAACGATGGCAATGGCGGTTCTGCAGTGCGCTGGCGCTCGAACAATCGCCAGGGTGGGTTCAACGGGTGGGGCGAGCTGGCCTCCGGAATTACCACCCGGTTTCCTTTCGCTTCGGCGATGGCCGACCTCAACGAAGATGGCATTCCGGACCTGGTGACGGCCGAGGGGCCTGCCAATGAGCAAAGTCATCTGCTGGTGCTGCGTCGAGGGCAGGCAAACGGCTCGCTGCATCCTGAAACCACCATTGCAACCTTGCCTTCGAACATCATTCAGATGAGTTCGGGCGACGCGCGCGGCGACGCCGACATGGACCTTTTGCTGCGACTGCAGGACGGCAGCTTTCGCCTGGTCCGCAACCAGGCGCTGCGCCTCGATCCGCAGCGCGATGCGTCCATGGTGGCGGCCGGCATCAGCGGCCTGAGCAAGCTTGCCGTGGTTGATGTCAATCGCGATGGGGTTGATGATCTTCTGGCCCTGCAGCCAGGTGGCCCACGCCTGCATTGGGTACCTGGCACGGCGGCCGGTGGCTTCGCTGCGTCCGAGTTCAAGATCCTCGCCAGCGGCCCTTCCGATTTTGCCGTGGCCGACTTCAATCGTGATGGCCGGCCGGATGTGGCCTACGTGGTGCCCGGTGCCGGCGCCGTACGTACGGTGACGCAGATCGACAACATCTTCTTCTCCTGGATGGACAGCAAGATTGCCGACTACGCAGGCGCAGCGCTGATTCGCGCCGGCAATGCAAACAATTACAACGGCACCACCGATCTGCTGGTGGCCAGCAACAGCACGGGTGGACTGCGCTGGCTCACCAACCAGGGCGGTGCGGTGTCCTGGAACACCAGCGATCCCGTGGACGCGCAGGAACCGGTTCCACAGGGCCTCACTCTCGCGCCGCGCTACTTCGGCTTTGGTGATGCCGGCTTCACCTGCAGTGCCGACGACATCGCCTTGATCATCAATGGCTACAGCAACGTGCTTGGCTGGTTCCGCTCGGCAAGCCTGCTGCAGGTGCAGTCGGTGACGCAGACCGGAGTCTGCGCGTCGGTCGACCTGGATGATGACCGCGAACTCGAGCTGGTGTTTGTCTCCGGTGACGGGCGGCTTGTGTCGTGGAAGCCGGACAACAGCGTTATCGTCACCACGTCGACGATCGCCGCCAGCGTGCCAGGGCTGGTCAATGCCATCGCGGCGGTTGACTGGAACCGTGATGGCCTGAACGACCTGTTGGTGGCTACCTCGCAAGGCTTGTTCCTGTATGCGCGGGAGGGGCTCGCCGATGAGTGGGTTGAGCATTCGCTCTATCAGAACGGCAACGTGGGAGTGACGGACGTGGTGGCGATCGATTTCGATCGGGACAGTCGCCCAGATGCAGCCTTCATCCATGGCGATGCGATACGCCTGCTGCGCAACAGTTCGCGCATCGTCGCTGCGGTTTCGCACGATTACCCGTCTGGTCAACCCTTGCTCCTGCAGCCTGGGCAGTCGGGCCTGGCATTCGAAATTGGCGTAGCAAACCCGGGCCGCTTCGCCGAGGACGCCAGCATTGCCGTGACCGGCACGCGGGTGGTGTTCCACAAAGCCGTGGCCAATGCCGGCAGCTGGTCGATGGGCTCTGCGATGTCCAAGGCCGAGGTCGAGCAGGCTGTAGCCAGCGTTTCGCTGCTGGTTGGCGGCGCGGTCGTGGGCACCACGGGCACCGGTTCGGTAGCGGCCGACGGCGGGCTGCAGATCAACTATGCCGCAGGGCTGGGCTCGCTGGTGCCAATTCAGGCCGGCTATTCGTCGCAGGTGAGCCTGCGGGTCAACCTGAAGCCCGGAGCAAGCAGCGCCAGCTACAGCAGTTTCTACTTGGCGCATCCGGGTACTCCGGGCCTCGCCCGCGTGCTGCACGACGGTCAGCCGGTTGGTGTGAGCGGCGTATTTGCACGCGTGGTCTCGAACCGCGTCAGCTTTGCAGCCTCGCATCTGGTTGGTGCCTCCGTGCTTGGCAGTGGCAGCATCACGCCGCCGACGCAAACTGTTGAGCACGGCAGCAATGCAAGCTTCAGTGTCACTCCGTCGCCGGGTCACCTGCTGCAGAGCGTGATCGGTGACACGTGCTCGCCGGTCGATGCAGGGGGTGGGAGCTGGACTGCCCTCATCACCGCGCCTTGCGCGGTCACCGCTACGTTTGCCCAGGAACCGGCATTGGGCACGTCCTTGTTCAAGAGCGGGTTCGAGGGAAGCCCCTGACCTGCACACCGAAGCCGCTGCGCGGCGCTCCGCGCGGTCGGTTTCGAAGCGAACTAGGGAGGAGATATCGAACCGGTGTAGAAAGGTTTGCAGTCCTTGTTGCTGATCGCTCGCATGCCGCGTTTGATCAGGTTGAGCAGCGGGCCGGCCGCGGCAACCAGGACGTTTGGCCGTTTGACTTCAGGCTGCTGGAACGAGCCGGTGATCACTTGTTCAACGATGGCACACCCGTCGCGATCGATCACCGCTACCTGCAGGTTCCTGAAGCGGTACTCGGAGAAATCCAGGCCGCCGACCAGGGCCAGCCGGTTCTCCGGTGTGCGGAAGGCTACGTCGCGCGCCTGCGCGACACCGTCTTCCACCCTCCACTTCGACACCATCTGGACAATGCGGGTGCTGCCACCACTGCCTTCGAGCAGGCCGGAAAACGCATACCCTCGGCTGGCGACCAGGCCGAACGGTCCGGCAAGAAACACCGCCCCGACATCGATCAGATTGAAGCGTTGCGTCGCGGCATAGCTGTCCAGTTCAACATCCAGGTCGTACCCGACGAGTACGAGTTCCGCTGCCGTCATGCTCAGCGTACCCGCAGCACTACCTCGAATGTCTTGCCAGGTACTGCCACGTGCAGTCAGGTCCAGTTCGAGATCCATCATGCCAGTGGTGGCCTGGGAAGGTGCCAGCATGGTCATGAACGCACCGATCTCGAACCGGGAGAGCGTACTCCTCAGCCTGAACTCGGGCGAGTCCGACGAGAGGTCGACTTGCATCTGCGCCGAGATCTGTCCCTCGAAGACTTCTCCACTCACTACATCAAGATCGAAGACACTGTTGTTGCCAAGGATGTCCACCGACAGCTGCGAGATCGTCAAGCGCTCCTGGCTCAGGCTCTCACATTGCAACTTGCCGTCGTTGGCGAGCGTTCCGCGCGTTTGGTCCATTTCGCCAGTGGCACGATGGAAGGTGCGAAGGTCGAGATCGCACTGCTCAAACTGCCATGCAAGTCCCGAGCTTTGGTCGAGGTAGCTCAGCCGGGCGTCGGACATCCTCACGCGCCGCAGCGACAGCCCATTGAACCCTCCCGTTTGCGCGTCGGTTGGGTAGACGTTGAATACGCCGGGGCTCAAGCGTTCGATCGAAAACGTCGGCCGCTGAAGGTGCAATTCGAGCGGGCGCACGGCTCCGGCCAGCAGGCTGAACAAGGCAATCCGCACACGGGCTGATTCGGCGGTGGCGACCACCTGGCCCCGCCTGCTCACCTCCAGATCAGCAAGCATCACGCTCGCGCCGGGAAACAGAGTGAAGCCTGGCGGCTGGCCGATTCGTACGTCCATTCCAAGCGCATGGCCGAGCCCGGTCTCCAACTGTGCCCTGACCCGGTCAGTGTCAAAAACCAGCCACATCACCAACACCGCCGTGACGCTCAGCGCAGCCAGCGACGCAGCAACCAGGACCGCCATGCGCACTGGTCTTGTCATCTCTTTCCTGCTCCTGCTGGCGCGAAGCGGTCAGAGTACCTTTCGGCAGGCGCAGATGCGTGGCCACCCCCGATTGGCAAGCGCTTCCGGACGACTTTCGCCGGGTGCAAGGGAGGCCGGCAAGCAAATCGGTTTGGTTGGCTTGCTACTGCGCCATCGATGCATCAATCGCGCCGGCATAGCCGCGTCCAAAGTGCGGCGCCAAGCGATGCCAGAAGCCGGCGTTCATGGCGTTGCCTTGATGCGTTTCTGCGTGTCCGTCCAGTTCGGCCAAGGCCGAGTCGAACGCCGCCCGATCACCGTCGAGGAACGCGACGTAAGCCTGCACATGTGCGTTCCATCGAAACGCTGCGTCGCGGGTTTCCTCGCTACGCAGCGATGCCAGTGCAGCCGCGCGGGCGGCGTCGATCTGTCCGGACTCACCGCGCAACTGGGCGACATGCCAGAGCAATGAATGCTGGGTCGCACCAGTGTGTTCGATGTACTTCTCGATCAGATCGGCGCCTTGGCGCGGACATCCCGCCTCGGCAAGCACGCGAAATCCCTGCCCCTGTGTCTGGTCAAAGGCCTCATAGTCGAGCGACAGCGCCTCGGCTGTCGTATCGCGGAGCAGTTGATCGCAATCAACCACGTTTGTGGCAGCGCCGATCAGGCCGGCGAGGAACAAAGCGATGCTCACGTTGGATCCATGCATGTAGGGGGTTCCTGGCTGACCGGAGTTGTCGTGCAGAGTTCCCACGCGGCGGCATGTTCCACTCGCTACGAGCTGCACACATGCGGATAATTGCCATCGCACGGCCAATTGGGGTTTGCCATGAGAGTTGTTGCCCTGCTGCTGTTGCTTTCTTCCGGCACCGCTGGCTGTGGTCCACTGGCGAATATTGCCCAGCGCGAGGATATAGCCACGGCCCGTTATTCCCCGGCGGTGAGTGAGGCGAAGATCGCCATTACGGTGGTGCTCATCAGCGGCGACGGGGTACCAGCGGATGCGGCCGCCATCGGCCGTAGCGGCGAGACCGTGCCGCCGGCCACTGCGCCAGCCGACAGTATTGGCAAGCTGGAAGTTCGCAATGGCACGATCATCGTGACACTGGGCGGCGCGGCGCGAGAAGACATCGCCGGCGAAACGTTCGCCCTGTCGCCTTGCCTCGCAGTCGCTGGCCACGAAGTGCAATGGGCCTGCGGTTTTTCCAGCTGTTCTGCGGGTTACGCACTCGCACCGGGCGCGCTGGAGCCGGGACCGTTGACCACGCTGCAACCCGTGCAGCTCACTGTCGACTGCCGCTAGCCCACTCGCAAGGAGAGCTGCTGCCATTCACCCCACCTCACAACGCGCAGGCTTGAGTCTGACCTTGGCCGCGCTCGTACTCGCGTCGGCACTGTAGGCCGCTGCGGCGCCAGCATTCGAAGTGGATCGGCCATTGCAGATTCGCCCTTGCTGAGACGTGCTTTCAATCGCGTCGATCTTCAGCTCGAGAAGATGGACCTTGCAACCGGCTACCCATTCACCCGAACTCTGCTCGATCCGGGTTGCATCACCTGCACTGAGCCCGACGTCGAAGTCTGCGAAGTCAATGGCTCATGCGAGAGACGTGGCTAACCGATGCCACCGCATTGCCACAAAGGCTGCCCAGCTGCTTCGCCGTGGCTTCCAGCCCGGGCGGATTCAAGCCCGAATTGCGCGCCTTGCTCAGCGCGTGGCAGGCGCGATCGGTGTGTCCCGACGCATGCTCGGCGCGCGCCAGAAGCAGCCAGCTGCCGATATCCTTCCGAAGCCCGATGTTCAGCTGTGCCAGGCGCAGCGCCTCGGTGGAATTGCCCTGCTCCAGATGGAATTCCGCCGCATGCTGCCAGTTGGCCTGCGGGTGGTTTGCAATGCTTTGCTGCCACGCCTGTTCTGCGCGCTGCAGCGTTTGAGCTGCGGCCTGCGCATGCCCCAGAGCCTTCTGGGCTTCGGCCATCGGAGCGAGGAACTCGGGATTGCTGGTTTGACGGTAAACCTGCTCGTACAAGGCCAGCGCCGTTTCTGCGCGGCCAAGCAGCAGCTCGGTTTCGGCGAGGTGCTCGGAGGCCAGGTAGTAGCCGGGAAGCCGCATGTGTGCCGCGCGAAAGTAGCGGTTGGCGCGTTCGATCTGGCCATTTTCAAGCAGGGCAATGCCGTGCTGGGTGTGCAGCCACGAGAGCACGAACGGCCCGGTTCCGCTGAACCGCAGTTCCGCTCGACTGAACAGGCGTTCTGCTTTTGGGAGATTCCCCTCAAGCACAGCGAGATTGCCCAGATAGGCGAGGGTGGTGAGGTCGCTGGCAGTGCGTGCCTGCTGACCTGCCCACTTCAGTGCTTGGTCCACATCACCCAATGCAAGTGCCAGCTGGGACTGCGCTTCCGGCAATCCACTGGCATCGGGCTTCAATTGCCGCGCCGTTTCGAGGTGCACCATCGACTCATCAAAGCGATGCCGAGCGGACGTCAATCGCGCTGCCAGCAAATGAGTTTGTGCATCGCCCGGTGCGGCCTGCAACAGTTCCTTGACCAGCGACTCGCTTCGGTCAAAGTCGCTTGCATCTCCCACGACGCGGGCGCGGAAATAAAGCAGCGACGCGTACTGGAATTTCCAGCGCGGCGCGTGAGTTGTCTCGGAGCGCTGACGCAGCGTCTCGATCTGAGCGTCGATGTTGCGGAGGAAAATGGCGCCGTCTGTCGTGTGCACCGCGGTCAGTGACACCGGCTCGGCGGGCAGGCCTGCCACTGCGAGCAGTACGGCGGCAGGTGACTGCGTGTTGGAGACATCCGGTTCCTTGGAGGGACTCTCGCTGACCCGCAACGGCTGCGACTGGCAGGCCGACAGCGCCAGCGTCAAGCCGATTGCGACCCCGCCATGGGTCATCACCGAGAACCACTGCCGGCCATTGCGGCCGACAGTGGAGGCAAGCGGACTACGAGCAGGCATGCTCAGTTTGGATCAGCGAGAAAAGGGAAGCTGGTGCGGAACTCGCGATCATTGGCGTCGACGTTGTCGCTGACCGCCGCGCCCACCGCCGCACCCAAGGTGGCGTCGATGACATCAACGTCCAGGGTGCGACCGCCACAGGCTGCGGGAGCGCCGCCGCCGGCCAACTCGACGGCCAGGTAGGCGCCGCAAGTAGGAACGTTCATGTCGATGATCAGACGATCGTCCGCCAGCACCCCAGCCAGCGCCGTGGAACTGCCCAGCAGGAGATTTCCTGATACACCATCCAGCGAGTCATAGACGTCTAGGGATGCAGCCATGTCCGCCGCAAACAAGCCCACCCACTCGCTCACCGCTGCGGAAGCGTTGTACTCGTCCTTGCGTGCGGCAGGAATCAAGGCGGTATTGATGGCGGGTCGGCCCATGCGTTCCTTCTGGAAGGCGAGGTGGGCCTTGTTTGAGCTCGCTGCCTGCTCGCCGGCGCTGAAAAACTGGCAATCGGCAATATCGTCGGCCGGGCGATTGTTCAGCACATAACTGCTTTCGCCGTACTCCGGAAAGTTGCTGTTGGCGGAGTACTCGACCGTGCCGCTGGTACAGCTGCTGAAGTTGACCGTTGCGGTGCCGTGCGCCACACCGGTGACCGTGCCGGTCGGCAGCGGCTGGCCAAACTCACCCCCGTCGAACTCGCGCATCTCCAGCGTTGCACCATTGCCGGTAGCCGGACCGTTGCCCTGCAGCCAGTAGCGGTTGCCCATAGTGTCGAAGCCGAAGTAAGCCGCGGCAACATGCAAGTCACCCTCGACGTCGTAGGTTGAGAAGTACCAGCCTTCGCCCGAGTTGCCGGAATCCCACCAGGGGCCATTCAGACCGCGATTGATACCGGTGCCGCCAACGCGGGCGCTGGTCACGTAGGTCTTGGCCGTCATGTCGGCAGCGCCATTGGGCGCCAGTGCGGCGCGATCGATACCGATCACAATGGCGAGCGTGTTGAGTCCGGCGAAGAAGTCGGTTCCTGGGTCGGTAAACGCCGGCGTGAGCGTTGCTACCGTGGTATTAAAGGCCGCCAGATCGAAGAAGAAGGGGTCGTCAAACAGGCCAGCCTGGACGCGGAAGTCGCCTTCCACGTTCATTGATCCGACGGGACCGGCGACGCTGCGATTGCCAGGCGCAGTGCAGTTGACCCGCTGGTCGACGCTGAAGGTGCACTGGATCGAACTCATCCCGCCGCCAAGGCCTTCGAACCAGAAATCATAGACAACGGCGTCGGAAAACTGACTGGCACCGGTGGCCAGCGGATTGAGGGTCAATACGGCGATCAGTTCGTCCGCATCATTCGGGTTCACGAACACGTAGTAATCGTTGATGTCGGATGCCGGATCGGCAGCGACGGCTGGTGAGTCCAGGTGATCGGCCGCAAATGCCGGCAGGCCGAGGCAGAACGCAAGGCTCAGCGATGTTGCCAGCAAGCCGCGCTTGAGTGATTTATGGGAGTTGAGGTTCGATGACATGTGCAGCCCTCCAAGGGGAGTGGACGCCGCCAGATGACGGGCGAGACCGTAAGGCTGCAGGACGTCAGGAAAAACACGGGCGCTTCAATCGGAACCCGCCGTACATCCCCTGACGCCGCGCCCGAACCTTCGGACTAACGCGCTCCTAGCATTTCGCGGGCGCAATGAAACCCGCGTGAAATGCCGTGAAGGGTGAGTCAAGAGTGCGAGCCGCGACCCCACACTTTGCCGAGCAGGCGTTTGGCACGGTGGTGCTTCCGGAAAACGCTTGCCGCGAAGATCATCGCCTTTGCCTGACGATCGCGAAAGCCTGTTCAAGCACCGAATGCCCGACATCCGTGCTGTCCGAAAAATTCAAGGCGCCGGTCAATATGCCTCGCTCGCCAGCGGTTGGGGAAACCGTCGGTATCTTCGCCGTCAGATGCTGGCTGCCACGATCACACTCGCGATCGAAAACAGCACAAGCCCTGTCACGACGAGCACGTGTGGAGCGCCGATGCGGTACAGGACGTCATCGACAGCGCCGAATGCACGCAGCAGTGGTGGCAGGTATTGCGGCAACACTTCAATATCCGGTTCGAGTACACGAGCCGCGCGGCGACCGCTTTCCACCGCGGCCTCGACACTCCAGACATCCGCATTGGTGCGCGTATGCGCGCCGGCCAGTACGAGGTTTGGCACCGGCGTGCGTTGCGACGGCAGGAAGGCTTGAGTGTTGGTCGTCGTGACCCATTTCGGTTGACGTGGCTGGATGCCGGTCTCCGAAAAGGTCCATTCGTGCCACACCTCGATGCGCTCGATCGCAAACGACGCGAGCGGACGGTCCTGGTTCGCTTCACGCACCAGCGCATCGAGTGCTTTGCAGCGCAGCAGTTGCGATTCCACTTCGTCGATGAACTCGGCCTCCGTGCAGTGTTCGACCGCTCGCCCGAACAATCGCCCGGGGACGGACGACACGCAGGATGTTCCGGTCCACAGCGAGCCAACGTCGTCGCCCAGCGGAACTGCCGAGTCCCACACCTGCTCCTGCGCGAACATCGTCAGGTTGAATTCCGAGTCAGAGATCACCAGCGCGCAACGTGCCCGCGGCCAGCGGATGCGCTCGGAAAACGCGATCCGGAAAGAGACCTGGGTATGCGGACCGTCCTGCGTCAGCGGTTGGAACAGACGCAACTCGGCGAGTGCCTCCAGGGTCGGCGTGCGCGCGAGAATGTCGCGTGCGGAAAAGGGATTGAGTGCCAGCACGTGTGCGTCGGCCTCGACCCGCGTGCCGTCTTCGAAATGCGCGGCATGGATGCCGCCGGCATCGCCATCGAGCCGCTGCAGTTGATGCTCAAAGTGAAACGTGACGCCGCGGGCCCGGAGATCGCGCACCCACGGCGCGAACCAGGATTCGCTGCTAGGCCCGCGCAACAGCAGCCAACCGGACCGCGCGCCCTGCGACCATGCCGGGCCCTCGGCATCCGCCGGATGGACATGGCACGGCTTGGTGACCAGTTGGCGACGGAAGAACAGCCCTGCCGTATGCAGCGACACGCATTTCCAGTCTGAACCAATCCATGGTCCGAAGCAGGAAACCCACTGCGACCACGCCGCAGGTGACAGCACCCGACGCCAAGCCAGGTGGGCGAGTCGCTTTGCGTACACTTCGCGACTGCGGCGATGTGAGGTCCACGTCTTGACCATGACCCAGGCCCAGCCCAGCGATTCGAGGCGGGTCATGCGGAACATCCGGCGCACGTCCGGAAACGTCCAGCCGGTGTCATCGAACTGCGCGTCGCCACTGTCTGGCGCAACACCGAAATCCACCGGCCGAGACAGCGCACGCTCGTAAATGGAGCCGCCGGCGTCAAAGGGAATCTGCCGCATCACCGCGAACGCGTTGTGATACCAGGGGCCAAGACCGTGCCAGGAGTATTCCGACGGCATGTCGCGATCGCCCCCGCAACGAGCACTACGGAAGAATCCGCCGGCGTCGTGGTTCACTTCGTAGATGTCGACGCGCCATCCGCGGCGTACCAGCTCGTGCGCGACAGTCAGGCCAGCAACGCCTGCGCCGTAGATTGCAGCGGATTTTCCTCCGGAGGCGGGCATCGACGCATCAATGCGTTCGGCCTTCTGAGCGCGAGCGTGGTCGCTCATCATCCGGTTTCAGCGGCCGACGCACGAGATCAAGGACACCGACACACCGCTGGCTGCAGGCATCGCCATTGATGTGTTGGTCGGACGCACGGTTCGCCGGTGGGCGAGCAGGACTCCTGCGTGCTCATCCTGGCTCATGAAGGACTGGTCTGTGCACACGTGTAAAAGCCGCCGTATCCAGCTTCGACGCCAGCGTCGATCTGCATGATGGCGTCGACTTCGACCGTTGCCTCCGCGTCATGGCTATTGTCCGCTTCGCTTAGCGGAGCCAGCGCAATCGACATTCCGGGCGTGGCCAGCTCCAGGCGCCCTGACCATGGTTGCATTGGCGAAGCGAATGATCCCGAAAGCTCGAACAGCTTTCCGTTGACCTTGGCTACCGCGCGACTCTCATTGACGTTCGGATCCACGCCTATGGCCAGGACGGCCGGTGAAGAGCGCCCGTAACTGAAAGCACAGCGCGGGCCCTTGCCGATCACCCCTTCGATTTCCGTCGCGGTCATTTCTTCCAGATCGGTCCTGGCCGGATTTGCCTGGCGGATGGCATCGGTTGCCGACACCATTCGGGGCGGCGATACGGTTTCCTCTGCTGGTGATTTCAAGATGTCCGCGTCAGCCAGTTGCCGGACGAGATAGCGCATCTCGGCAATCTCCTTGCGTTGCGCCTCGATGATCTCGTCTGCCAGCTTGCGAACCCGCCTGTCCTCGATGTGCGCTCGACCACTCGTAAGTATCGCTATCGAATGGTGAGGAATCATCGCCTGCATATAGTCCGTCCCGCTGATCGTCGCCTGGCTTCGAATTACCCACAGCGACAATGCGAAGACCAGCGCGCTGCCAACGAAGATCGCTGTGTTCACTGTCTTGTTCTTGTACATGCCCAGCATGAAGGCCAGCATGATGATTGCCATGGCGGCAGCCATCAGCAAGGCCATCCAGGCGCGCATCTCGCTCCAGAATACGTGTTCCCATGCGAAGGTATTGAGGTACATCAGGGCGAGCATCACGATGCTGGAAGTAGCCAGCATTGCGGCAAATCGCCAGTATGAGGTCTGCATGTTTTCTCTCCTGCCTGGCCTGCGCCAGGGTTCGCGCGGTTGCGTGTGTGCTTCGTCCGAAGCACACGGACACCCTGCATTCGCCGGGGTTTACTGCCCTTGAATGGGCAGTGAGCCGTATGAGCGATAGACGCTAGACAAGCAGCAATTGACCAGCGGTGACCACGATGCGGGAATCATGTCGCGCGAGAAATGGCGTTGCGACTTTCCGTAGCCGGCCAGTCCGCGCCCAGCACGCGTGGTCAAGCGGCAAACGCGGCCGCCTTCCGGACGAGCGCGAGATCTTCGGATACTTGCATGTTCTTTTCGGCACGAGTCAACGCAAGGCGGGCGTGGCGCTTGGCGTTGTCGCGCATCGACTTGTCGCCGATGGCGGCCAAGGATTCGAGCGCCTTGAGTAGTCTTACGACCACCTCCACCATGCCGGCTCCGTCTCGAGCGGTGCCGGTAAATGCGTCATCAAACAGGTCAGCCAGGGACAACTCAGGTGCGGCAACGCGGTCGTACTTCACCTCGCAGGTCGCGTTCGTCTTGCCACGATCGTGCCATGCCGCTAACAGGCGGACCAAGGTGCCCGTGACATCGATGGCGGTTCCAGGGTCGTTGACCGCCGGTGAAAGCGCGCGGCTGGCAATCTCCGAAAGGACCACCAGGCCAAACCGCGGATCCTGATCAAAGACCCGTGAGTCGCCGATGACGAACGCGGCAGCAATCGCCTTGGTGTCTTGCTCCGACACGCTGCCGCTGGTATCGCCAACAACCCAGGCGATAGGGCGGTCTGGGGTGCAGAAAGTGCCGGGCAAGACGGCCACCAGGATTCTCAGTCCCGACGCATTGGCGCGCTTTTGCAGGGTGGCAGCATCAACCCGTTGCAGGTAGCCGATGCAGTTCCCAAAGACCGCCTGACTATGGTCTGGTGGGATGAACGCAGCAACGCCGCCAAGTCGCGGCGCGGATTGTCGCGTCCGAATGGCTTCAGCGGCGGCCTTTTCAACCACGTCAACGGCATGGACTACCCGGCCAAGCCTGGCGATACTATCAACCCAGCGAATGAAGGTGATTATCACCACAGCGAGAACGAATATGGTCAGCGCGAACAGCAGGAACTGTCCTGCCTTGCCGGAGAACTGACCATTCATCAGCGCCACAAGCGCGACTACGCTGTAGATGAAGGCACCCATGAATGCAGAGAGTGCATTCTGTGAAAGTCCGTCCCCGACGATGAGTGGAAACGCGCGCGGTGTCGCGGAACGACTCGCCGACGCATAAGCGGCCACCATCGAGGCCACGGCGAAGGTCGCCATCATCAGCATGCTGGACGCCATTATCTTGAGCAGGGTTTCGACCGAATCCCTGGCGACTTCGGGCAGGAAACGGCCAAGGTCCTTCGTGTCCATGAGGTCAGCAAGAAATACTGCGCCGATGGAAAGCACACAGACGAAGAGCGGCTTGATCCATAGCCTCTCGCGGATCCGACTGATGACGAAGCTGACCTGGTCCAACACCATCGGCGATCCTGACAAAGGGTGGGATCGAGACTACACGGGACTGTCTGAACCTCTTGCCCTGCCTGTCACCAGAAAAGGAGCATCGGATGGGTTCCTCGCAAGGGAAGAATCTCTACTTGGAAAATTGTCCCGTGCTTTGACGCGCCGGCTGTCCGCGCATCTTCGACGCCGTTACCAAGCGGGCGCATCGTGGAGGACAAGAAGCCGATCCAGAACGCCGCATACGTCAAATGCGCGATCTCCATCTCCCCCGGGGCCAAATCAGTCGTGCCGAACGGTGCTATCCGCGAAGTCGAATGTGTCACCGTCCATATCACGCTCAGACATTGGGGAAACCACGCTCAGGGAGTGCAGACGCCGCCTTGCCGAGCGCCAGCTGGGCCGGCCTCGAAACCGTCTCCGAAGATGAAGGACAGCGGCTCGCTGTTGGTCAGGCTGAACACCGCAAGGTCGTTGCTGCCCGGATTGCTTGCGATCACCTCATAGCAACCGGCCTCGGCGTTGGCGACCGCGACGACATGGGCCACGCCCAGCGCGTCCGTCAGTACGGTGAGAACCGTGCCGTCGGGCTGCACGCCGTCAGCCAGGATGGCGCTCGATCCGGTTCCAGGTGCCGCAAACTGCACTCCGCTTCCAGGCACCGGACTGCCTTGGGCATCCAGTAGCAGGGCGGAAAGCAAGTCGACAAACGGAGTGCCCGTGTCCGCGGTCTGGCCGTTGCCATCCAGGACGGACAGGCTGAATGCGCCGGTGCTGCAGAGCACTGCCACGTCCACCACATCGGCGCCGTTGAGCGTGCCCTGGCCCGACTCGACGGTGCAGCTCTGGGCGGGAAGGCTCGGCTGCCCCAGCACGGTGACTGTGTAGTCGCTGCCATCCTCCAGCGCGGTCGGGAACTGGAACTGACCGTCAGACTGGATCGACAGATCATCGCCGCCGTTGTTCTGAAGCAGCAGGCCGTCGCCAATCAGGCCATTGACGGTTCCGCCCACACGATAGTGCAGCGCGCAGTTCACGATTACCGTGGTGACATCGGCGCCCGCCAGCACGCCATCGCCGCCGGTAACCCGACAGGTTTGCTGCGGCGACGCGGGTTGCGTCACGACCGACACGCTGTACGGACTGCCATCGGCCAGATCCAGCGCGAAGGTGAAGCTGCCGTCACCGGCGATCGCTAGATCGTCGCTGGCGTTGTTCCGCAGAACCAGGCCACTGCCAACCAGACCAAGCACCGAGCCGCCCACGGTGTAGTTGACGACACAGGTGATGTTGACATTGCCTGCATCGGAACCGGCCAGCACGCCTGCGCCCTGCCTCACGCTGCAGGTTTGTCGCGGAGCGGTTGGTTGATCCATGACCGTGACGGAGTAAGTGCTGCCGTCTGCCATAAACGTGGCAAAAGTGAAGGCGCCATCCGCCGCAATGGGCAGATCGTCGCCGAGGTTGTTCTGCAGCACCAGACCGCTTCCCTGCAGTCCACTGACGGTTCCGCCGACGCTGAAGCTGTTCGTCACGCACTGTACCGCCACGTCGGTGACGTCCGCGGCCTGAACGGTACCGCTGCCATTCTGCACGCTGCAGGTCTGGCTCAGGCCTGCAGGTTGCTGCAGCACGGTGACGTCGAAGGGGCTGCCGTCCATCAGCGCAACGGGGAAAACAAAGCCGCCGTCTGCGTTGATCGAGAGGTCGTCACCTGCGTTGTTCTGCAGCGTCAGGCCGCTGCCCGACAGACCGCTGACCGAGCCGCCGATGGTGAATCCGTCGATGGTGCATTCCACGACGATGTCGAGGATGTTGGCGCCGGCCAGAGCGCCGGTGGCATTGCTGACCACGCAGGTCTGATCCGGTGCAGTCGGCTGGGTGAGCACGCTGACCGCGTAGGGGCTTGCATCGGTCAGCGGGGCGCCAAACGTGAAGCTGCCATCGGCCAGGATGGCGAGGTCGTCGCCGGCATTGTTCTGCAATATCAGACCGTCGCCGATCAGGCCCGATACTGTGCCGCCGACCGTGTAGCTGGCTACCGTCACCACCGCAACGCTCAAGGAGGCACTGCCGGCATCCGCGTTCACACTGACCGCGTAGAGCCCGGTTGCGTCGAATTCCGGCGCCGGATCCACCATCACCAGCGAACTGCCTGTCGCCACGGCCTGGGTGACGAGCAGACCGTCGTTCAACAGTTGCACGTCGTCGCCAGCCAGCACACCGGTCACCGCGAAACTCAGGCTCGCAGCGCCGGTGATGTCATCCTCGTTGCTCGCACCGGTATCGGAACCAGGTAACAAATCCGGCGGAGGCCGACAGCGCGTGATGGAAAACGGCGCCCCGGGTTCGGCCGCGACCAGCAAGCGCAACTCGGCACTCAGTGGCGGCAACTGCAGATCGTCCGCGATCAGGTCGATCGTGTCGCCCGCGCCGGCCGATTGATACTGCAATGCGGCGAAGGCGGCGTTGACCGACGACAGTGGTGCATTGAAGCGGATGCGATCCGGATCCTCGCTGATGATCTCGACTCCGGGAAAACCCGCCAGTCCAGGAATCTGAACCGTTGCGATGCTGCCAAGGCCAAGCTCGAGTTCCACCCGCGCATGCATCAGCCCCGCGCCTACATCCGTGTCACTGACGGACAGTCCGGCAAAGCCGAGATTCGTGCCGCTGTCCATGGACACGCAGAGCGTATCTGCCCGAACCAACTCGCTGACGCCTGCAAGACTGATGCGTGGGGCCAGATTGGTGGTGGACTGCGCCTGCAGCGTTCCGGAGAACACCAGCAGCAGCAACAAAAGCAATTGCGCGCAGAGGCCCGTGAAGCGGATCTGGATCGGAGGAGTGGTCATGACTGCACCCTACGCCGCTTTCTGGGTTTGAAAGTTGATCCGGATCAAGCTGTGCTTTACGAATACAGGCAGCGCTCTAACTGTGCGCTGTGCATTCAGCTTTGCAGCGCCTGGGAGCAGGTCTGGGCCCGTCTCTCAGGCGCAAGCCAGCCACTTCCAGAGCGAAGGGCAGGGCGCGCACTTCGCCGCCTGACGCTATGCCTCGCGCCAGCAGCACCTCAATGGCGCGGTGCTATGCCGCTGCTGGCCACAACCATGCAAAGGTCCCCGCCACGATGAGCCCGTAAATCAGTGCGTCCAGCAGGTACTTGAGCGTGGTCGACCAAGTGTGACCAAACCAGATCGAGAACGGTACCACCGCCCAGCCGAAGGCGAGAAACGCGACTGGCGCGACGAAGCCGAATACGCGCAGGTAGGCGGCCCCCGGCACCAGTGCAAGGCTTGCGCACCAGGCGATCAGTGCACAGCCAACCAGGAAGTACAGCATCTGCTGTCCGACCAGTTTGCCCATCGCCGGCATGCCATTGGGGAAGACGGTCACGAAGGCGACTGGTCCGTTGGTGTACTTCGCTTGCATCGCAGGTTCGTTCATCTTTCCCATGTCGACGCAGAAGGGAATAGCGTGCAGGCCCGGTCGTGGCGCCCCGCGCCCAATGCTGGCGGCCACCTCGTCTTCGTTGGCTAATTGCCGGTAGTCGCTGTTGTGATACTTCAGCGCCATATGGATCAGCGCGCTGGCGATCCAGGCAAGCAGGCTTCCCAGCAGGATCGGCATCCAGAGATCGATCAGACTCACGCCCATGGCGGCACACTCGGTGGTTTGGACAGAGCGCAAAAGATCGCGCGATTGCTGCGCTTGCGCAAGCGATCCTGCTTGTCGCGATTCGCCTTTGGGAGGGCGCCGCTCCTGCGGCACTGCTTTTCAATCCAGGTCAAGAGCAGCCGCGCAGGAGCGCGGCCCTCCAAAGAGCGAAAGGCAGCCGCGCGGGAGCGCGGCGCTCCCGCGGCACGCAGAATCATTCGGCGTCGTCTTCCGCCAGGTCGTCTGCATTGAAGTCATAGTCCAGCAGTTCGCCGGGTGTGCAATCCAGCACGCTGCAGAACTTGGCCAAGGTGCGGAAGCGGATGCCCTTGACCTTGCCGCTGCGGAACAGGGAGATCTGGGTTTCACTGATGCCCACAGTCGCCGCCAGCTCGCGCGCCTTCATGCCTCGCCGAGCCAGCATTTCGTCTAGCGTCACCCGGATCGGCATCAGAGGATCTCGTCGAGTTCGGCCTGCATCGCGCGCGCCTGGTCGACCAGGCGGGCCAGCAGGATCAAGGCCGCGCCAACCACGCCAAGCACGATGCCGGAGAGATCGAAATACAGATAGCTGCCTTGTCCTCCAACCACCCAACGGCTCAGGTTGACCACCACGAACACATTGAGCAGCGCGCCAATCAACACGCCGGTTCCCATCCGCCGCATGGCGCGCGCCACCGTGACATGAAACAGGCGGCCGGCGGCAAGATCGCCCAGCGCCTGCTGCACCGCCCAGAGCGCCCACAGGTAACCGAGTGCGGGCAGCGCCACGATCAGCATCAGCAGCGCGCGGTTGGCCTGCACCACATCCGGGCGGGCCGGAAACAGCCAGGGCGCGCCGGTGGCACCGACGAGGAAAAGCAATCCCAGGCCTGCAAAGACCAGCAGGGTGGCGATCCGCAGCAGACGGCACTGGGCGCGGAAACGATCGGCTTGGCGCATGAGAAGTGGTCTTGGAACGATTCGCGTAGTTTAACCTTGACTTAAAGTTTCTGCACAGCGAAACTTTAGCTCAGACTTAAAGTACGACTGGATCTCGCCATGCCCGCTGCCATAGAAACCGATCGACTCTCCCGCCGCTTCGCCGACCGCCTGGCGGTTGACGAGGTCTCCCTACATGTCCCGGCGCACAGCGTGTACGGGTTTCTCGGGCGCAATGGCGCAGGCAAGACCACCACCATCAAGCTGCTGCTGGGCCTGCTGCGTCCTGACTCTGGCAGCGCGCACATCCACGGCATCGACGTGGCGAAGGACCGCCTGGCGACGGCGCGCAAGATCGGCTCCTTGCTGGAGGCGCACGGGTTCTATCCGCAGCTCAGTGGGCGTGAAAACCTCGATCTCACCCGGCGCCTTCGTGGCCTGCGGGCCAGCGAGACCGACCGCGTACTGGAGTTGGCCGAAATGACCATGCACGGCGCCCGCCGGGTCTCCGACTATTCGCAGGGCATGCGGCAGCGATTGGGCCTTGCGCGCGCACTGCTGGGCGCACCATCGGTTCTGATTCTGGATGAGCCCAGCAACGGCCTCGATCCTGAGGGCATCGCCGACATACGGGTCTTCCTGCGCAGCCTGCCGGTGCGCACCGGCGCAACCGTCCTGCTTTCCAGTCACCTGCTCGGCGAGATCGAACAGACCGCTACCCATATCGGCATCCTCAGCCAGGGCCGGTTGGTGCTGCAGGGCGATCTCGACCAGCTCCGATCGGGCCTGGCCTGCGAGGTGTTGATCGGCACCGACAGTCCCGAACGCGCTCTGTGCATTGCGCGACAACACGGCTTTGAACTGCAGACTGCCGCTGACGGCCTGGTTGTCCGTATCCCCAGCGGTGAGTCGCCCGAACGTGCTGCGGCCGCGCTCAACCGCGTGCTGTGCGTCGCGGGTGTGCACGTGCATGCCCTGATGCCGCGACGCCGCAGCCTGGAATCGCTGTATCGCGAAGCCGGCCAGGGCACTTCGCAGAGCGAGTCGTTGCCATCCTTGATTGCTGCCTGAGGAACGCCCATGTCACTTCCATTCAAGCCCGCAGGATTCACTGACAGTCTGCTGGTCGAGGCCTTCAAGCTGCGCCGCTCGCTGGCCTTGTTGTTGGCCGTGGTGGCGCCGACCTTGATCGCCGTCTTCGTGTTCTTCAATCTGCTGCGTCTCGACAAGGGATCGCCCTGGCCGATGTTGCTGCAGTCCTCTGCGGCCATCTGGGCGTTCTTCATGCTGCCGATGAGCGTGACTGCCTTGACTGCGCTGGTGGCACACACCGAGCATGGCAATCGCAGTTGGGAGCATCTGCGCTCGCTACCGCTTCCTGCCTGGCATATTTATGCCGCCAAACTGATCTGCGTGCTGGGCGTGGTGGCAGGAATGAGTCTGCTGTTGGCTGCGCTGACCCCGCTGTCGGCGATGGCCGCGAGCCTGATCAATCCCGTCGCCGCACCAACCGGCGCATTCGAGCCTGTGCCCTACGTCGAACTGCTGGGGCGCATGTTCCTCGCCGCCTGGCTGCTGATTGCAGTGCAGCTGTGGGTTGCCTTGCGTTTCGCCAGCTTTGTTCCGGCTCTGGCGACCGGCATTGGTGGAACCTTCTTCGCGGTGGTCGCAACGTCGGCGAAGGTGGGCGTCGTGCTGCCTTGGCAGATTCCGGTAAACCAGCTCGCCGCCGACCCGGCTCGTGCACAACTCGCCCTGGCGCTGGGCTGCCTCGGAGGATTCGTGGCCTTTGGTCTGATGTTGTGGCGACTGGGACGACGGGAAGTGGTCTAGTGCCGGCAGCGATCCCGACGGCCAATCCGGATTCGAACGCACCGGTTCGCGCTTGAGATCTGCCCGAGTATCTGGGAGCGGCTGTTGCGCCACGCTCGTTCGTTCGGCAAATCGGAAGCGACTTTTTCGCAGCGTTCACGGCATCAGGTCCAGCCTTCGCCGCTACGCTCCCGGATCAACACGCCAATGTTCCGCTTCACCCGCTTCACCCGCTTCACCCGCTTCATCCTGCCAGGACTGATCACGACGCTTGTCGGTTGCAGCGCGTTTCCGCAGGAGCGACCCGGCACGCAGTTCGCCGATGGACTATCCGCCGCCGAGGTGTTCGATCAGTGCCTGGCGGCGCACGGTGGTGATATCCGCGACTACCCCGGTGACATCAATATCGCCACCGATGGCCGCTGGCATTCGCTGATCCAGCGCATCCAGCCGGTAGTGAGCGACGCGGACTACCGGGTGACGTCGGAAGAGAGGTTCCGCCCGCGTGACGGCATCTATGCGGTTCGCCACAGCGGCCCGGCCGGCAGCAAGTACGTGTTGCGGTCGCGGGCCGGCGTCAGCCTCCACTACAACGGCGTTGCGGTCGCTGGCGAGGATGAAAGGCGGCGCGCCACGGCCATGACCAACGATGCCTTCCAGCTGTTTCACTTCGGCCCGTCCTTCGTCAAGCACCGTGCCGCCTCGATGGTTCGGCTGCCCGATGCGCACGAAGCCGGCCGCGAGTATCGACGCATCCTGGCAAACCTGACCCCGGGATTCGGCGAATCGGAGGCTGACCAGGTAGTGCTCTGGATCGACAGCGCGACCTCGCTGCTGTTTCGGGTTCACATGACCCTGGAAGGCTTCGAGTCGACCCGCGGTGCCCATGTTGACACCACCTTCCTGGCGTACATGCAGGTCGGACCATTGCTGTTGCCATCGCGATTCTCGGAGCGTGTACGCGGACCGCTGAAGCTCATGGCGCACGAATGGGAGGTAACCGGCGCAGACCTTGACCGCGGCTGGACCGATGCAGAGGTTGGCGGCCCCGACTTTGTCGGTCGTGCGGCAGCACCGGCGGCGCCGGTGCGCTGAGCCCGCAGGGGCACAGTCTGCCCCGGGTCCTGATTCAGCGCGATTCTGCGGCCAGCATCCGATGCATGCGCTGGTAGTCGCGACGGTATTGGCCCGCAAGGCGCAGTTTCTGCGCGTCGCTCAACAGCTTTCCCGATACCTGGAAGAATTTCTTCTCTTCCTCGCGCAGGTGATGATGCACTTCGTGGGACAGCGCCTTGGCCTTTTCGATCCAAGCCTCGCCCGCGGGGTCCAGCGCTTGCAGCTGCTCGACCAGTTCATCTACCTGATGATGCTCGTGCAGTGCATGGCGACTCGCCGACAGACCCATGTCGTGCATCAGCATCGGCACATACAGGTAGCGTTCTTCTGCTGCTTCGTGCGCAGCCAGTTCGTGGCGCGCCTGCCTGAACAGGTCGAGGCGTTCCTGGCTGCCTGGCTTGCTGCGCAACAGCTTGCGAAACACGGCGCGCTGGATTTCGTGACTCTCACGCAAGGCGTCGTAAATGGAGGTGGCAGTCATGGCAGGAGCTCCGTCGCGGAAAATTGGGGGTGCGGTATCGCGTTCAGTCCGTCCATTGTTAGGGAAGGTCTGCGACAACTGCTGCGATCACGGGTCAAAGCTGCGACTTGATCGGCAGCAGGATCTTCTCGGAGAACTTCTCGTGCATCGGTCGGTTCATCCAGTTGGCGTGGGAGTACGCCTTTGCCGCTAGCAGATCGGTTTCGAATGCTTCGGTCATCAGCGCGGCAAAATCACTGCTGTAGACATTCAGGCTTGCCTCGTCATTGAGCCGAATCGAACGTATGTCGAAGTTGGTTGATCCCACCGAAACAAAGGCGCCATCGATGATCAGCAGCTTGATGTGCATCATGGTGGGCTGATAGACATGGATTTCGGCTCCCGCCTCCAGCAGCGCGCCCCAGTCGGCCTTGGAAGCGATCTTCACGGCAAGTGCATCGATGTGTGGCCCCGGCACCAGGATGCGAACCCGAACATCGCGAGCGCGCGCCGCGATCAAGGCATCTATCAACAGCTTGTCGGGCACAAAATAGGAGGCTGCGAGGTCGATGCTCGTGTCGGCCGCCGCGATGGCCAGCAGGTACATCAGATGCATGCTCTCACTGCCGCCGGACGGCGAGGCCACGAACATGTGCGAGTCCATATCGCCTTTCTGCGACAGGGGCGGGAAGTAGCTCGGACCGTTCAGCACGTGGCCGGTGGTCTTGATCCAATTGTCGTTGAACGCGGCCTGCATCTGCGCCACCACCGGGCCTTCGATGCGGAAGTGGGTGTCCCGCCAGTGTTCGGGGTCTCCAGCGTCGCCAGTCCACTGGTCTGCAATGCCTACACCCCCGGTAAACCCGATCCGGCCATCGACCACCAGCAGCTTGCGATGAGTGCGATTGTTCATGCGACCGAGGTTGTACCAATGCAATGGTCGATATCGATGCAGCTGTACACCCGCGGCCTGCATCGAATCCAGTAATGACTGTTCCATTCGCGTGCTGCCGACCCAGTCGATGATGACGTGAACCGCCACGCCTGCGCGGGCACGCTCGGAGAGCGCCTGCGAGAACGCGTCGCCGGTCTCCCCTGACCAGTAGATGTAAGTTTCGAAGGTGATCGAGGTCTGCGCCGAGTTGATGGCCTGCAGCATCGCCGGGAAGATCTCGTTGCCATTCTGAAGTGCGGTCACCTGATTGCCCTGCACGATGGCAGGGCCCAGCATTACCGACATCTCACGCCGAAACTGCGGATCGGAGACTGCATAGCGATGCTCGGTCTTGCGCTCCAGCGCCTTCTCGGACGTCTTGAAGTTCTGCAGGATCACCAAGGTAAGGCTGGTGACAATCACGGTGATCACAATCGCCCAGAGCATGGACTTTCGGCTCCTGGAGAATGCCATCGCGGTCAATCCGATACAGCTTGCAGCAGGCGGTTCAGGGGTAGCATGTCGTCGTACCAACCGTCCCGTGACCGTGTTCCTGGAAGGCATCGACGCGCATGGCAGATCGAGGTCGACGGAGCAGGGCGGTCAACGGCGGAATGCGGTCGATTCACGATGCTTTTCATTGCGTCCATGGTGCGCAGACGGGTATGCGTCGGTCGGTACGCCACCGCACCTAAACTGCCACTGCACGCTTCATCCCAGCCGGGCAAAGGAAAACAGTCTGCCCAGCGGGTGCGTACGGCGTTCGATCTGCGCACGAAGCAGTGCGGCGCCGAGCATGCTGTAGGTGATGCCGTTTCCTCCATAGGCCATGGCGAACAGCACGCGCGGCCCGTATTGCGCGTGGCGGCCAAATAGCGGCAGTCCGTCGCGGGTTTCGGCGAATGTGCCGGCCCAAGCAAATGCCGGTCGCGCCTCGAGATGAGGCAACAGCCGCCCGAGCTTGCGCTGCAGGCTTGCCGCCTTGCGGTCGACGCTGCGATCCCGTCGCGCGGGGACATCGTTGTCGTCGTCTTCACCCCCGACCAGCAGCCGTCCATCGCCAGTGCTGCGCAAGTACAGATAGGGTCGCGCGGATTCCCACAGCAAGGTATTCGCCAACCAGTCCAGTTCGCGACGATCAATCGGGTCGCTGATGTAGGCGTAGCTGCTGCGATTCTGCGCGACCCGCTGGCGCAACCAGGATTGTGCTTCATATCCACTGGCCATCACGGCGTGCCCTGCCTTGATCGTCAAACCATCAGACGTGATCAGCTGAACCTGGCGCTGGGTCGCCACGATGGACTTCACTTGCGTGCGATCGAATATGCGCGTGCCGTTGCGCTGCATCCTGCGCAGCAGCCGCGAGGCGAAGCGGTAGGGATCAACCCGAGCAGCCACCGAGCTGAGAATGGCAGCTGGCGCAGTCAGCCCGAATTCCTCCTTGAGCGCGGCGCGGCCCAACCAGCGGACCGGCAGGCCGCGCTGCGTTCGCCAGCAATACTCGTCGGCCAGAAGCGGATGGTCCGCACGATTGCTTGCGTAGTACAAGCTTTGGCAGCTGGCGAAATCGACGTCACCCAGCGCCCTGGCCAGCGTGCCGATCTCGTCGATTGCATTCAAGCAAGACTGGTAGGCAAGTAGCGCCGACGCATCGCCGTACCGCCGGGCAAGATCGGTTGCGTGGGTATCGATTTCGTACTGCAACAATGCGGTGCTGGCCGAGGTACTGCCCCAAGCCACGTCGCGCTGATCCACGACCACCACATCATGCCCATGGGCAGCCAGTTCATCGGCGATCAACGCGCCGGTGATGCCGGCACCTACCACCAGCACGTCGCATATCAGATCCGCGTCGAGCTTCGGGAAGGCATACATCAGGCCATTCTTGACCGCCCAGTATGGATAACCGCTTTTCAGGTCCACCAGCGACTCCTGACGATTCTGGCAATGCAAGTGTGCGCAAGGCAGTCAATCGACACCGCAGCAGTGCGGTTCTCCAATCCAGGCCGACCCGAGGAATGCTCGCCAGATGAGTCCTTGCGCCTTGTGGCGTGTCCGATCGACGTGGCGGTAGTTACAGCGCAGCATGGAACTGGAAGGCAATATGCGTCGGTTCGATAGCGTACTGACGGCCGGCGAATCGACACGCGGCGGGCTACGCCAGCGAACCGGATGCCGGTGTTTTCGGCAATGGCTTTGAAGGCGGCGCCGGTCGGGCTTGGTCAGTCGAAGTTGGCGTGGCACCATGAAGGACAAGGTGGAGAAGCTCGCCCAGTACCTGACAACCGATTCCTGGCGGCGAACCACGAGTGCAGGATCAGGGGATCTCGTAGACCGTCAGCTGCTCTGAAATGCCCCGCAGCGAATGGCGCTGCGGCATCGTCTGCAGTCCTGCCGAAGCAAGCAGTGCGGCCGTGGCAGGATCGCGCACCACGGGCTCGGTCGCGAAGATCGACGACGTGCTCGCCAGGCCCTGGACGCGCGCGGCGATATTGACCGTCTGACCAAAGTAATCCAGCCGGTCGTTCAGCGTGACAGCCAGGCACGGGCCCGTGTGGATGCCGATCTTCAGCAGCAAGTCGTCGCTGTCGCGCTTCTGGTTCAGGTGCTTCATCGCTTCGCGCATTGCCAGTACTGCCGACATTCCGCGCTCGGGCGTCG
Organism: Lysobacterales bacterium; assembly: GCA_038257155.1. GTDB lineage: Bacteria > Pseudomonadota > Gammaproteobacteria > Xanthomonadales > Xanthomonadaceae > JANJTY01. The sequence continues at coordinate 64,212 of JBBSJP010000004.1, forward strand.
GGAAGCTCGCCATTACTGCGTCGCCGATCGTCTTGACGACGGCGCCGGATTCGCGCGCCACCACTTCGTTCAACACCCCGAAGTGTTGCTTGACGATATCGTAGGCAGCCAGGTCGCCGACCCGCTCGTACATCGCGGTCGACGCCTTGAGGTCAGTGAACACGAAGGTCAGGCTGGTGATCTTCAGGCGCTGGTCCATCTCCAGCATGTCGGTGCGGAACAGGTCACGGAAGGTCTGGTTGGTGAGCAGGGTCCGTGCGGTCAGGAAGCGTTTGCGGTGTCCGAGCAGGTGGTGCAGTTCGTCATCGGCAAGATATAGCGCGGGCAATACCCGACCAGGAGTGCGGTTCTCGAGCGTCAGTCGCAGCGGTCCGGGTCGCAGCGCGGTCGTGCCGGTGGGGGCGAAGACGTTGTTGAAAACGACGCCCACTTCCTGCCGTTCGCTGGTTGGTTCGCCCTTCACGTCAAGGAAGCGTGCCGAATGGGTTACCGGCTCGAACACGATGACGAAGCCCTCCGGAAGTTGCAGCTGCATGGTGGCCTTCTCACCGGCGCCGAGTTCCGTCCAGTCGATGACGAAGCGTCGCATGTAGTCGCCGGCTTCCGGATCCGGAAATTCGATGCCCGAGCTCCAGAACACCTGACGCAGGTATTCCCACATTGGAAGCTGCTCCGGCGTGTGGGCAGCGATCCTTCGCACCTGCGGGCTCACGGTGAACGACACTTCCACCATTTCGTCGAGGGTCGGTTCGTAGCCTGCGGCGCAGATCGCGCAGGCGTACTCGCCGTGATGGATGGTGCGCAGCGACGCGTTCGCGCCGAGCACTCCGCCACAGCCGGGGCACAGCACGTTCCAGGACAGGTCGAACAGCCCGAGCTGGGCCGCATGCACGAACGCGTCGAGTACTTCGCGTTCGGGCAGGCCGTGTACGCGGGCGAAGTCGATCACATTGATGCGATTGAGCTGTGCATCGGATGCGGAGCGCACAATGCCTTCGATCGCAGCGACCACCTTGGCATCAGCCGATTGCCTGAGGACGGTGAATCTGGCTTCGGTTTCGCTCATGTTGGCCGCTTGCTGGTTGGGGTCATTCGGAGGCACCAGATCGGCAAAGAATAGCGCGATCGCGAAGGCCGGGCGCCACCCTGCGGGCCGGAGAGTGGCACCAGACAAGCCAGGAATCGGGACCGCCCTGAATTCATTCGGACCCTTCCAACAGCCGCGTGCGCCCCAGACGACGCTCGAGCCACAAACCCGTCGCGTCGAGTACGGTCTTGCCGATCACGAAGGCGACTAGCGCGGCAGCAAATGCCCCGGCGAGTGCAACGATCATCGCGATATGGATCGGGATCGCCCGCAGTACGAGCAAAGAGATGCGCGTGCCTTCGTCACCCTCGATGTGATCCGCGGCGGTGGATGCACTGAATGCGGCACGCTGGCCATTCCAGAACAGCAGGGAGCAGCCCAATAGTCCGATCAGGTCGATCCAGCTGAGACGCGCACCGAACGGATCCACCGGCACGCTTTCGCCAGGCCCCGGCGCCGGAACCATCGACAGGAGGATCAGATAGGGCAGATGGAACCCGAGCACGACGCCGAACACGGCATTCGCGTCGCTGAGCCGACGGGTGCCGTACCACATGATTGCGATGCCCTGTACCAGCCACGGCCACAGCACGTGGCGAATGCTCCAGTCCGCCCACAGCGCGAGCGCGAGCGTCGCGGCATTGGTCAACACCAGCACGATCAGGTCGCGCCGCAGCATCGAGTCTTGTAGAACTTTCATGGAGTCGGTGCCCTTGGTCGATCAGGCCGTTCTTCACCCTGCATCTTACGTGCGCAACTCAGGGATTCGTGGTCACCCAACCGGCAAATGGTCAATCGAATGCGCGGGTCTCAGACCGTGGTGTTCAGGCCGGTGCGGACGCGAGTTCCAGCGTCGCCTCGAAGCCTCCTTCCTCCCGATTGCGAAGCTGCAAACCGCCACCGTGTTGCTGCGCAACCCGGGCTGCCACGGCCAGCCCCAGGCCGCTGCCGCCGGCACTGCTGTCACCGCGGCAGAACGGCCGCCCAATGCGGGCCAGTTGCGTCTCATCCACCCCGACACCTTGGTCGAGCACGCGGATCTTTATCCGCTCGGCGTCCACCTGCACACACACTCCGAAGGGCGGCCTTCCGTGGCGCAGTGCATTGCGCATCAGGTTGGCCAGGGCGCGGCGAAGGGCCAGCGGACGCACTCGATGCGTATGGCTTGCCGGGCCACGATAGGCCCACTCCTGTGCGGTCCATTCCTGTGCCGCAAGCTCCTGTGCCAGGGTGGCCAGATCCACGGACTGCAATCCTTCCTCGCGCCCGTCGCGCGCAAAATCGATGAACTGGCCCAGTACGGCGTCCAGCTCGGCCATGTCCTGTTCCATGCCAAGACGCAGGTCGGCATCGCCACCGTCGATCAGTTCCAGCGCGAGCCGGAGGCGCGCCAGCGGCGTACGCAGGTCGTGTGAAATGCCCGCCAGCAGCAGTTCGCGGTCGCGTGCCGCTGCACGTACCCGGGTCGCGGAATCGATCAGTGCATGTGCCAGGGCGCGCACCTCGCGCGGCCCCTCCTTCCCCAGACGCTCATCCGGCAGTTCGCCATCGGCCAGCAGCGGCGCGGCCTGCGCCAAGCGAACCAGGGGGCGTGCGAAAGAGCGTGCGAACAGTCCCGCAGCCAGCAGCACCAGCAACAGGGCGCTGATTGCCACGGTGGCTGCCAACACCGCCGCCTGCGCGACGAAGTGCGGCACCGCAATGCCAATGGCCGGAGTGCCGGGTGCACGCTGGCCCACCCACAGGCGTGGCGGGTCGGCGTCTTCGATCAGCACCAGGCTACCCTCACCCAGGCGTTGCTCCAGCCGTTCGGTCAGGCGTCGCAGGAAGGGCAGCCAGGGACGGCGGGCTGACTCCGGCATGCGCTCGGCGCGCAGGATATCGAGCACCGCTTCGCCGTCGGCCTGCGGTTGAGTACCAGGATCGGCTCGCAACAACCGCGCTGCCAGAATCTGGCCGGCGAGCAGGTCGGCCATCTGCTCACCGCCCGGTTCAATGCTGATGCTGCGCAGGGTCAGGCCGGCGATCAGCAGGGTGCTCAGCAGGGTTGCCGCCAGCAGCACTACCAGCCGACCGAAGGTGCTGTCTGGAACCATGCGCTCAATCCGGGACGAAGACATAGCCCAGTCCCCAGACTGTCTGCAGGAAGCGTGGTGCCTTGGCATCGTCCTCGATCAGGCGACGCAAACGCGAAACCATCACATCGATGCTGCGTTCGAACGGTTCGTGCTCGCGCCCGCGCGCCAGGCTCAACAGGCGGTCGCGCGAGAGCGGTTCGCGAGGATGCCGCAGGAACACCAGCAGCAAGGCAAACTCGCCTGAAGTGAGACGCTGCAGGCGACCATCGCGTTCGAGCGTGCGGGCGGCGGTATCGAGGCGGCAGCGGCCGAAATCGATGTAGCCCAGTTCAGGCTCGGGGGCACCGATCGCAGGCGTTGCCCGTCTGCGCAGCACGGCGCGGATACGCGCCAGCAGCTCGCGCGGGTTGCCGGGTTTGGGCAGGTAGTCATCGGCACCGATCTCCAGTCCGACAATGCGGTCGATCTCGTCGCCCTTGGCGGTCAGCATGATCACCGGCACGGTCTCGCCCTGGCCGCGCAGGCGGCGGCACCAGGTAAGTCCGTCCTCGCCGGGCAGCATCAGGTCGAGCACCAGCAGATCGAAGTGGTGACGGGAACGAAGCAGCTCGGCCTCGCGCACATCGCCAGCCTCCTGCACCTCGAATCCCTGTTCGCGCAGGTAACGCACCAGCAGGGCACGCAGCCGCACATCGTCGTCGACCACGAGTAAACGGGCGGGGGCGTCATTGCTCATTGCCGCCACTATCGACTGCCGCAGCGGCCTGGGCAAGCCAAGCGTGGGTCGAAATGTAAGCAGGTGTGAGCGATGCGCAGCTCAGCAACATGTACTTGCACCTGCACGGCGAACTGATACGCCTTGGTGGCCGCGATCGCCCAGCCTGTGCTGGCCGAATCGCCGGCCTGGTCCGTCAAGGAGTTCACCATGTTTCGTTCCCTGCTCGCCACCGCCACCCTGGCGCTGGCTTTCGTTTCGATGCCAGCCGCGGCTCAGGTCGTCTGGCCGCCCGGCTTGCCCGTGCCTCCGGCTGCACTGGCAGAACTGGCGCAACTTCAACTCAGCCCTGCGCAGCGCATGGAGCTGTTGCAGATCATGATTCGCGCGCGCGCCCTGCAGACGCAGGTTCGGGCCGATCAGGAAGCCCTGCTGGCCGATGCCACGCTCGAGCTCGGCGCTGAATCGCCCGACCTGCGCGCGCTTGCCGAAGCGCAGGAGGCCATCACTGACCAGCGCATTGCCGCACTTCGCGCGCTGCGCGACGAACTGCTCGATTTCTACGACGGCCTGAGTCCGGCACAGCAGGCTGAGGTACACGCCTGGCTGCTACGCCAGATCGGCCGCATCGAACAGACCAAGAACGCCTTCGCACTGCTGCGCGATGTGCTCGCCAACCACTGACCCACCCACGCTCCGGAGTACAACCATGTCCCGTATCAATCGTCGAATCGTGTATGTCGCGCTGCTGCTGACTGCAGGCGCCGTTGCCCAGCCGCAGGACGTCAGCGCCCAGGTCCGCGAACGTGTAGCGGGCAGCATCACCACCAGTGAAGGTGGCAAGGCTGCCGGCAGTGCTGCAGGCGCCGCCGGTCCGCGCGGCGCCGCCGGACGCGCTGCGGTCGTGAAGCAGGATGCCGAAGGCAATGTTCAAGGTGGCAGCGGCGGTGCCGTGGTCACCCAGCAGGGCGCCGCCGGCCGCGCCGGCCGCTTCCAGAAGAATGCCGACGGCAGTTTCCAGCGTGAAGGCGCAGCCGCGGGGGGCACCGCTGCGGGCGGACGTGCCGCCACTACGGGCAGCGTAAGCGGTGACGGCCAGGGCGGTGTCGCCGGTGGTCGACGTTCTGCGGTGCAGGGTGCCGCCGGCGGTCAATATCAGGGCGAGACTGACTATGCGACCGGCGAGGGAGTGCAGCACAGCAACACCGCCAGCACCGCCTCCGGTGCCAGCACACAAGGCACGGTCAGTGCCCAGCAGGGCAGTGGTATCAGCCGCAACCGGGTCTGCTACAACGCCGCGGGTGAGCAGGTCGATTGTCCGAATTGAACGATAGTGTCAACCGCAAGGCCCGCGATCGCGGGCCTTGCGGAACGACTCGAGATCGAAAACGCAAAGGCTCACATCTCGACCGTCGCCATCTACCAGGCTCCTGGCCGACCCGGCGACGCGGCCTATTCCTCGAAGTCATCCCCGAACAGCAGCATGTAGGCATCGGCCTGCACGGCGCCAATGTCGCAGCCCTGGCCGTCGGCCGCGCGGAGGGCGCGGCGCTGGTCGCGCTCGGTGCAATAGTCGGGATCGGCAGCGCCAACAAGAACGGAAACCGGGCGCGGCATGCGTGTCAGGCTGAAACCACCCCAATCGGCAAGCCAACTGGGCGGACCCGGCAGGAAGCTCAGCAGGCTCTCGGCTACATCGCTGCTATTGGTCTCTGCCGTAAGGCCGCAGGTGGTTCCACTACTTTCGATACTGCTCAGGGCGTTCGGCGGCACCGCGCCACTGGAGAATTCGCATTGGCCCATCAACAGGGTGTTCTGCAGGCTCACCTGCGAGCCGCTGCCGCGCACACCGAAGATTCGACCCACGCCGCCGGCCTGGATCTGGTTGGAACGCAGCAGAGAGACATGCAAAAGGTTCAGATAGGCTGGGTCACCGGGTCCGGCATAGATGCCTATGCCGTCCGATGTGCCGGGCATGAGTCCTTCGACGCGCGTGTTCTGCGCCAGCAGGCTGTCCTGGATCTCCAGCGAACTGCCGGGCAGCATGCTGATGGTGGCGCCGTCAACGGCCACGCCGTAGTTGAAGTAGATGCCGGCATATTCGATGCGCCACTTCGGTCCAGGCTGCGCCAGCAGCACGGACGGGGCGTCACTGTAGTCGGAGGACAGGCCCGAATCGGGGTCGACGCGGTGATTGCGAATCTCGATCTCGCTAAGCAGTACCTCTCCCTGCCGCGAGCCACGCAATGGGCCCATGTTGTCGAGGAAACGGGTACGTTCGATCAGCGCCGGCGGCGCCGGATCATTGCTGGAGCCTTGATAGAGCGCCAGGGGGCGCAGGCTGTTGCGAATTTCGCAGTCGCTTATGTACAGCGGCGATGGCGCGGAAAGGATTACCCCGGAGAGCAGCAGGAAAGCCGGCGGCGAGCCGGTGACTTCGCAGCGCTGCATGCGCACATCGACCTCTGCCGCAGCGCCACCCACCAGCAGGGTGGCGATGCTGGTGTCGATCACGTGGCAGCGTCCGGTGCGTTGGCCGCAGATCAGGAAGTCGCTCACGCTGCTGTCGTTCAGATCGAGGTCGAACCGATCGACCTCGGCGACCGAGATGTATCCGCCGTCGCCCGGTACGCGCACGCGGGTAAGGCGCAGCGAGCCGCTGCCGTCGGCGCCAATCGCCTTGTCGCTGGGCGAGAGTATGCGTAGATCGGAAAGCTCGAGCTCCGCGCCTTCCTGAAGTTCGAAGGCCGCGAACCCGCCCATGGCCTGGATCGAGGTCGGACCCGATCCGCTGCCGCTCAGATGCAATGTGGTGCTGGGCTGCAATGGCCCCATGAACAGGCCGTAGGTACCGCCCTCCAACTGGATGCTGTGTTCGCCCGGTGTGAGATTGGCGGCCTGGACTGCCTCACGAAGCGAGCAGTCGCTGGGCGCGCAACCGTCTGGCACCGGATCGTCGCCGCGCGTGACGCTGAAGCTCGCAGCTTCGGCCTGGGGCAAGGCGGCAACGGCCAGCAGGGCCGCAACGCACAAGGCAGTTCGAATGGCAAAGGGCATGGAGTAATTCCTTGGTTGGATAGTCACTCCACGGCAAACGGCGGCATCCGGGTTCATTTGGCTCGCTGCCTGTCCTGGGAGCGCGCAGCGCACATCCAGCACTCGCTTCGACGTTGCGCCAGGCAGTGACTGGCTCGTCCAGTGGGCACGCGGTGTGCGATATGACGACTGACGGAGAGCTGACGAGTGTCTGGGGCGAACTTCGCACCACAGTCGCAGCCGAGCAGCTACTCGAAGCCGTCCCTGAAAATCCGATCCAGGGAGTATTCGTGTGCACCCAACGCGGTCAACGCCGGCGGAGCGTGGCGGAGCTGCGCGTCGAAATCGTCGGCCGCGTCGGCGCGGCGCAGGACCTGGGCGATCGCGGCGCCAGCCGCGTCGGTGAGTCGCAGTTCGCCCTGCGCTTCGTTCTCGAACCAGCCGGGCTGCGCGGCGGTTTCATTGTCGGCCAGGATCGGTAGAGCGCCATTGCGCGGCAGGATCGCGGCATCGGTGAGATTGCGCGCGACTTCGACATTGGTGGCCCCGGCGAAGCGCACTTCGATGGCGTTGGCATAGCGGCCGCGGGTCAGCACAGTGTTGTGCAGGATGCGGACCTCTGGCGAAGTGGTGTAGATCGGCACGTCGACTTCGTAGCTGGCCGACGGATTCCAGCGGATGCGGTTGTTGCGCACGATGCCACCGACGTGGTCGCTGGCGCTGACCAGCCCGAGCGAAATGCCGCGCGAGGAATCCAGGATGGTGTTGCGTTCGACCACAGTCCCGCTGGCACCCTGCCAGATCAGGATGGCGGGTCCAGCCATCGCATCGTTCTGGCAGCGGATGCGCTCGATCAGGCTGTCGCGGATGACCCAGTCGTCGCCGCCGGTGACATCGATGCCATTGGTATAACAGGAGTTGGCCGGACTGCCTTCGGGGTGCACGATGGCGCCTACGGTGTAGAAGACCTCGGCATATTCAATCGTGACGTTGTCGGCGCCGGCGCCGGATCCCTTGATGATCTGCTGGCCGGCATTGAAGGCGCGGATGTTGTAAAGCCGCACGCTGTGCGCGCCCTGCGGGCCATCAATGCTGACTGCGTGGAAGTAGACCTCGCCCACCGACAGGTTGGCGATGGTGACCTCGCTCGCGGTGAACAACTGGAAGCCGTAGGGCACCACGGGGTTCAGCATGCCCGCACCCAGGATCACCACGTCGGCCGGATCCTGCGTCGCGCCGCGGATCTGGATGTTGCTGATCGGCGGTGCCCCGAATCGGCCCACAGTGAGTCGGCCGTCGACGCCATTCGGGAAGTTCACTGCAGAGAGGTCGTAGACGCCAGGCGCGATGACGATCGCCTGGTTGCTGACGAGGTTCCAGCAGGCGTCCGCCAGGGCCTGGGCAGTGTCGACATGGATGATGGAGAACGCGTCGGGGTCGGGCGCTGGCAGCACCGGTGCCTGCTCGGGCAGGCGTGCATTGGCCAGCGCCGCTGCCATGCATGCGCCCGTGAGCAGGGCGCGAAGTGCCCACGAAGTGCGGATCATGGCGAAAACATCCGCGTCGCCAGATGCTTATCGCGGTAACTTCCGTTGCACCACATCCGAGCCTCCGACGTCTTCTCAATCATCAGCAGCAAGCGTCTCGCCGCAGCACGCGCAGAAAAGCCAGTCATCGCGGTGCGCCGGATTCGACTTCAGGGTCCTCTCGCTCGACATTTCGCTGCAGCCGTGGCGACTGCGGCCAGCGTGCATGCTCGAACAGCACCTCGCGCTCATGCACGGCGACGCGGCCATTCTCGGACAGCAGCCAGATCCCACGCTCGTTGTCGTGGGCAATTCGGCGGATCCGATCGGCAAACAGACCGATGCGACTGTCGAGCCGGCCGACCCGGGCGCGGTCGACGATGCTGATCCCGCGTTCCCGGTAGCTGTGTGCCAGCCAGCGATAGTCGCCGGCATCGATCGACAGGTCCGCCACGGCCAACGCCGCGTGCTCGTGCTCACGAATCACGCCATCGCTGGAAACCTCGACGATGCCATCGTAGCCGGCCACGACGATACCGCCAGGGATCGTGGCCAGGCGTCGCGGCCGATACTCGTTCCCGACCGACTCGAGTGTGATCCCGCGCCAGCCATTGGCATCCCTGCGATGCAGCGCGGCCGGCCGGGCTTGATCACGATCGTGCCCGGTGGCGGCCCAGATCACGCCGCGCCCGTCCTCGATCAGGGCGACGACTGGCGTACCGGCGGCAAAGCCATCGGCTTCGCCGTGATGCCGCCAATGCCCACTACTGAGCTGGTAGATCCCGCTGCGCTCGGTGGCGATCCAGACATCGCCGTTGACAGCCCAGAGCATCCACGGCCCGGGTGATTCGGCCGGCAAGGGCTGCGGTGGCGACAGCGGCTCGGCATCGAACGACGCGTCCACGCGCGGGCCACGCGGGTGGTGAAGAACGATGCGCCATTGCGCCAGCAATGCATCCCGTTCCGCATCGCTGCATGCAGCTCGACAGCGCATGCGCCCGCGTTGCGCGTTATAGGCCAGTTCCAGCAGCCCGCCATCGGCTGCGCGGCGCTGGAACAAGGAAGAACGGGGCGTGCCCTGGCTCGGATCCGGGCAGACCTGCTCGCCGTCGAAGAACACCCGCGGGCGGTCTCCAGCACGCGCCACCGCAATCTCGCCGGACCCCGCGCGCCCATGCAGGCGTGCATCGGCGGCGGCGCACGCGTCGGCATGGACCTCGCCAGGCAGCGCTGTTACCGCCGCTTGGCGTGCGATCTCGGTCGCCGCAGTTTCGGCATCGAGCGCGATGATCGGCGTGCCACCAAGCCACAGTCGGCCATCGCGGTCGAGCAGCAGATCGCGCGCGCTGTCGTCCGGTAGGCCCTCGGCGTAGCGCCACCCTTGCCAGCGATGCCCGTCGAAGAAGCGCAGCCCCTGCTCGCGCAGCGCAAGCCACAGGCCCCGCTCGGTGAAGACGATTGCGGTGATGACCGCCTCGAAACCCTGCTCGTGCAGCAAGCGGCCTTCATGGTCGAACAGCCGCAGTTGATCCTTGTGCGCCAACGCAATTTGTTGCTGCCCCACGGCGAACGCGGTGACCTGCTGGCCGGGTTGCAGCAGCACGCGCCATCCTGCCTCTGGCCCATCGGTGAGCCGGGCCAGCCCGCCGGCTCCGGCGATCCACGGGCGCTCGTCGGCATCGACGAGCAACTGGTCAATGGGGCCGAATCCACTGCCCACCGCATGCCACTGCAGTTGACTTTCGTCCCAGCGACCGACGAATCCGTCGTGACCGGGGCAAAGCAACCACAGCGACTGCGCCTGGGTTCGCAGCTGGCCGTCGCGGCAAGCATCCGGCGCCGACATCGTGTGCCAGCCGGTGCCGGTATGTCGCAGCAGTTCGCCATTGCGGCCGAGCACCCACAGGACACCGGGCAAAGAGGCGAAGCCGGCCACGCCGCTCATCGCCATGGCGCGCGTTGGCCCATGCCATGCCAGCCCGATTTGGCCGATGTGCTGCGGATCTGCGTTCAGGAATACCTGCCAGCTGTTGAACCACAGCGCCCAAAGATTGCCGCAGGAATCCTGCTGCAACCGGTCACCGGAGGCAGACAGCGGCTGCCAATGCCGCGGGTCGGTTTGATCGCGGCGATCGACATGCTGGCGCTGAGGAACCAGGCAGCCACCGGCATCCACCTGCAGCAGCTGCGGCGCCGCGGTCGTGGCGGTCGCTGCGGGAGACGTCCGCTTGCCGCTCATCTCGGATCGGCGATCCGCCTCGCGAACCAGGAAACCCGCCAGCATCGCCAGTAGCAGCCACGGCAGCCAAGAACGACGAAGATGAGTAGTTCGTCTCATCCTGCACCTCGCGCAGCAGAACTTCCGCCATCATCGCGCGTATGCTTGATGTCGGAAACTGGCGCACGCCAAGCCATGGGAACATGGGGATGAAAAGAAGCGACAGGTCGCCTGCGGGAGATGGACGGATTGCGGATGTCCCGGTCTGAATCACCGGCATGCTCGACAGGCGCAACTGCGCACGGCAGCCGATCTGGAAAGGTTCCAACCCCGTGATGAGTGCTTCTTCGTTCAATCCTCAACCTCTTTGCGGGAAGCTCCAATGAAGAACCGGATTCGAGTCGGCGCCCTGGCCCTTTGCGGCCTTGCGGTCACGGCGCTGGCTGCCAGCCCCGAGCTTCGCTACTCGGCGTTCGCTCATCTGCGCAGCGTTGCCCAGCCGCTGATCGCCTTCGGTGAGGCCGTCGACCCGCAGTTCGACGACTTCTATGTCGAGATGGTGGAATCGCTGCCCCCGCAACAGCGCGCGGAAGCAGCCATCGAGCACGCCATCAATCGCCGTCGCGGTGCAGCCGAGTACGTGCTGGCCGAAGCGGAAGGGTGGTCCAGTGAGATTCGCGCCACCGAGCAACTCGAAGCGCTGCTCAAGGTGGCGGGGAATTCACCGCAAATGGAGGTGCGTCTTGCCGCCATCGAGCTGCGCCTGTCGGCGTATGGCTTCTCCAAGGACTCGCGGCAGGTCGACTGGATCATCGCCAGCCTGGAACAAGGCAAGCTGGAGCCGGACTGGTTCACCTACATGCTGGCGGCGCTCGGCGCGCGCGCAGTCGAACGCGAGCGCATCCACGCGTTCCTGCTCGAAGCGATCGCGAACCCGGATCCCGACCGCCGGCGCTGGGCGGTGGACGCGCTGGCGCTGTTTGGTGGGACCGAAGTGATCGAACCCTTGCTGCAGATAGCCGAGCATGACCCGGTTGCGCTGATCCGGGAGCGCGCTTTCTGCGGTTTGGCGTCCAGTGGAACCCTGCTGCTCGCCGAGCGCTACGAGGCGGTTCCTTCATTGCTCCAAATGGTGGAGCGAGCACGCATCGACGAGCAGACACTTGCCTGGGCCTACCAGGCCTTGCGCGAGATCAGCGGAATTTACGACCTGCCGGAGCAGCCCGCCGCGTGGCGGCAGCGACTGCAGCGGGTGGGGCTGCTGGATGGAGAAAAGCGTCCCTGAAGGCGCCGGCCCGGGCCATCCCGTCCTGGGTTTTGCATCGGTTCGACCCGAAGAGGTGAGAAAAGCGGATCGACGGCACCAGGGTGCCGACCACATCCTTGTCCTGGACTGGCCTGGTCAGGGGGAGTCGGTCCAGATGCAAGCTGCGCAAGTTCTCCGATTCCAGATTCGTTTGGCGCCAGCAGCTGCGCCTGCGTATATTCGTGGCGGGCATATTCCTGTGCTCTCCAGCCAAGGCGATGCCGTGTACCAGCACAAGTCTGTTTCCCGAGTTCTGGTCACCGTGCTGATATCGCTGTCGGTCGTGGCCTGCGCCGCGGCAACGCGATTCGAGTCGCCTGGCCCGGGGAGCACCCTGGAGATCGTGGGGCGCCCCGGATCGGTGCTGCCGCGTCAGGAAAAACTGTCCTCAAAAGCCACCGGGCAGCACGAATTCAAGGCTGCTGCGCCGGATGGAGCAGTGATGTACGGCATCCTGCCCTTACGGGTAAACGGCGGAAAGATGGCGGTCAGCATCATGTTCTTCGCGCCGGCGCTCTTGATCGGAGGGTTTCGCGACGTGTTCCCATACTACGAGATCGATCCGGTAGCGCGGGTCATCCGCTACCGTTCTTCGAGCAGCGAGGAGTGGCGCATCTACACACCGACCAGTGCAAAAATGGAACGCGCCGAGCGGGCCTTTGCGACTTCGGGTTCCTGAAGGCAACGCTGGAGAGAACCCGAGCGACGATCAGCAGACGGGTACTCCCATCACAGGCTCATCGCGGGTCAGGTCTCGCCGTGAATGCCGCTTCGTGAGCGGCGCTTGCGCGCATACCAGCGACTGAGCACGCGCATACGCCGCGCATGGGTACGGGCAACGAACCAACGGTCGAGCAGTCGCGCCCAACGCCGTCCCAGCCGTTGGGCGGCGTAGAAGTACTGCGGCGGCTGTCGGATGGCAAACACGACATCGAGCACGGCTGCTGCAAGCGCAACGGGAATGAGCACGATTTCCCGCACGGCATCGACCAGCAGGATCAGCAATGCCTGGCGTGCCGGCTGGCCTCTGGCCGACAAAAGGCCAAACAGTGCCGCGAGGATGGCCAGCGGTATGCGCACCAGATCGCGGATCGAATCGATGAACAGGCGCCACAGATAGCGTGCCACTTCGGCAATCAGCGTGCGGACTTCGGCGAAGCGGGCGGACCTGGACGGCATCGGGGCGGCATTCTCGCATTGCTCGGCGCCGGTGTGCGCATGGTGTGAGGTCGCTGTAAGAAATCTCCCTCGGCAGCGTCTCACCAGGCAGGAAAGCAGAGCAGGGCGATCAAACGGCCATGAACCGCGGGGAACAGGAAAGCACCTTCCGCATGTGGATTGCGCAGTACCAGGGCGTGCTGGTGCATCTTGCGCGGGGCTTTGCGAACGCCGCCGACCAGGATGATCTGGTGCAGGAGATGCTGCTTGCGGTGTGGCATGCCGTTCCCGCGTTCCGAAGTGAGTCGTTGCCATCGACCTTCATCTACCGCGTTGCGCAGAACACGGCCCTGACCTGGCATCGCCGTGCGAAGCGGCTGCCGGCAATGCAACGATTGGATGAGACCGAGCACGCCGCGGCGCCGGAGTCAGGAACGATCGAGCGCAGTGAAGCTCTGTATCGCGCGATCCGCGAACTGCCAGAAGTGGATCGTTCGCTGCTGCTCATGTACCTGGACGAGGTGCCCTATCGCGACATCGCGCTAGTGCTGGGGCTTGGCGAGTCCAACGTCGGCGTGCGCCTCAATCGACTGCGCGGACGCCTGTCTGCAACCCTGAAGGAGTGACCGTAATGACTCTTGAAATTCCGTTGGACCGAATCGATGCCATCGTTCGCCAGGTGCGCAACCGCCAGCGTGCGCGTCAGGCATTGCTGGGCTTCTTCACCTTGATGTCGCTCGCCAGCCTTGCATTCTCGTTGCATCAAGTGCTGGCGCGCGACGTTGCGCCCTTGATCGCTCTGCCTGGCCTTTTCATCTGCGTCGTCGGGCTGGTGGTGATTGCGCGACTGTGGGCAGCCGCGCGCGACGAACGCCGCGGCTATACCGGACTGAGCGAACCGAGTCGCCGCGCCCTTGGCAATGCCCGCGACGCCACCCAAAAGGCCGTGCGCGAGACACGACGAGCCATCTCCGTGGTGCTCGGAGTCTTTGCGCCGCTGTTCGCCCTTGGCATCACACAGCTGTGGTTGAGCGGAAAGATCGAGCCGGACCATGCGCTGCAGTTGGCAGGTTTCACCCTGCTGGTGATGGTGGTGATGGTGACCGTAAAGCGGCAGCGCATTCGGCGCGAATACGAGCCGCGGCTGAGCGAGTTGGACGCACTCGAACGACAGTTCGACGAGTGAGCTGCGTGCTTGCCTGCGCCAACGGATCCCGCTGCGGCGGGTCCGTCCCGATGCAGGTGTCTTCCTGGCGTGGCCGAACTCCGGTTCAGCTGCAGGATGCGGACTACCTGCAACACGCGCAGTCCTTGCCCAGCCGTTGACAGAGCTGTCTACATCTGTAGACTTCACTTCAGTCTACAGATGTAAACCAATAATCCATGCAAATCACCGATGCCGAAAGCCTGGTCATGGAAGTACTCTGGCACGACGGCGCCAGCACCTCGGACCACATCATTGCACTGCTGCGCGAACGCCACGGCTGGCATGATTCGACCGTGAAAACCTTGCTGTCGCGCCTGACCAGGAAGGGTGCATTGAGCGCAGAGACCGAAGGGCGGCGATTTCGCTATGTGCCGCAGCTGACGCAGAAGGAATGGGCGATGAGCCAGAGCGAAGGCCTGCTCGATCGATTGTTCGGTGGTCGTGTCGCGCCACTGGTTGCGCAGTTTTCAGCCAGCGGCAAGCTCACCGATAGCGATGTCGAGGCGCTGCGCCAGCTCATCAACGAGATCGATCATGGCCGCTGACATCATCGATCTGCTGGCCCGCACCACGCTGGTCTTGAGCGCGGCAATCCTCTTGCTGCTGTTGCTGCGCGCTCCGCTGGGAAGGCTGGCTGGATTCCGTGTGGTCTATGCCAGCTGGTGGCTGGTGCCGATCGCGCTGCTGGCGCTGGCGCTGCCGGCGCCAACCATCCAGCCCGAGGCCATGCTGGTTGCGCCGGTCTCGGCCGAAGAGTCGACGGTCGTGGATACGCTCTGGATCGAATCCAGCTTGTTTGGTGGCGCCGACGCCAGCGTCTTTCTGCTGATGATCTGGCTGGTCGGTTGCGCCCTGTCCGCCGGCATGTTCCTGCGCCAGCAGCGACGTTTTCGGCGCCGAGTCGGGCGGCTGAGCTCACGACCCGATGGCAATCTTGAATCCGCGACCCGGCTGCACGGGCCGGTGCTGATCGGCCTGTTTCGGCCACGCATCATCGTTCCGCTCGACTTCGATCAGCGCTATGACGGCGATGAGCGAGACTTGATCCTGACCCACGAAGCCGTGCATCTACGCCGCGGCGATCTGCTGGCCAACTTCGTAATGACTCTGCTGCGCTGCCTGTACTGGTTCAATCCACTGGTGCCAATTGCTGCTGCGCGCTTTCGCGCTGACCAGGAGCTCGCCTGCGACGCCGTCGTGGTCGCGCGATTTCCCGAATCCCGCCGACGCTATGCCGACGCGATGTTGAAAACGCAGCTGTCCGACCTTGGACTGCCGTTCGGCTGCGCCTGGCAGTCCAACCATCTCATGAAGGAGAGAATCGCCATGTTGAAGAATCCCCTGCCGGGCGCGCTGCGCTCGGCGATTGGTGCGGCTGCAGTAGTCGCGATGTCGCTGGGCTGTGTCGCCGTAGTCTGGGCGGCGCAGCCGCCGGAGATCGCGCAGATCGCTGCGCCGTCTGGTTCTGTCTTGGTAGAGCAGATTGATGATGTTTCCACCGACGCCAGCCAGGTCGGGCCAGACAACCGGAGCTCGCATGAATCGCTTGCACCGGCATCCCTGCCACAGCAGGTCAATACCGCGACCTCGACCTGGTGGTTGCAGATGCCAGGGGCAGCCCCGACCCGGGCCGCTTACATCGACCAGCCAAACCCGACCGAGTGCTGAACGATTGCCACGCCAGGTCAGGAACGAGGGTAGGGCGGGGCCCGGAGCTCGTTCCGCGCGTGTTGCTGGTTCGGATTGCAGGTCAGTAACCAGCCTGGCCTGACTCAGCAACTGGCCGTAAATGGAAAGAGCGCCCCGAGGGGGCGCTCTTGTGAAATGCTAAGGATCGCCGCTCAGTTGAACGGTTCGAAACCATCGAAGAAGATTGCGTCCTGACCCGGCACAGCCTCGCCGCTCAGCTGGAAGTCCGTCTCACCCGAGGCGTTGCTGCCCAGGACAAAGCCTTGCTGGGCTGACCCTGCCTCGGTCGGCGCAAACAGGTAAGTCAGCGTGCAGCTCGCTCCAGCTCCAATCGTGAAGGGCAGCACGTTGCCGCAGCTGCCATCGTTGGTTCGAACGAAAGGATGCTCTGCCAGGGTCAACGAATCCACGTTCAATCGGGCATTTCCATTGTTGGCAAGCGTGATCGTGCCCACTGCACTGAGATCGCCAGCGGCGAGTGTGCCAAAGTCGATCGCGTTCGGATCAATGACCAGATTGCCCTGTATGCCCGTGCCGCTCAGATCGATGGTGCCGCTGCCCGGGGAATTCGCAGAGACGGTCAGCGTTTGCTCGGCCAAGCCCGTGGCCTGGGGACTGAAGCTGTAGTTGATGAGGCAATGGCCGCTGGCTTCGATGGTGATCGGAAGCCCTTCCGGGCAGGTTCCGCCGGCGCGGGCAAACGCTCCCGACGCTTCGGTCAGCACGGTGACCTCAAGACTGTCGGTGCCGTTGTTCGCCAGCATCAGCGTGAGCCCGTCGCTGACGCTGCCCACCACCACATTGCCAAAATCCAGGCTGGTCGGATCGATGAGCAGATGGCCCTGGATACCCGAGCCCATAAGCTCAATGCTACCGCTGCCTGGAGCATCCGCAGTGACCGTCAGCAGCTGTTCGGCGAAGCCGATGACACTGGGACTGAAGGTGTAGGTCAACGTGCAGATCTCTGAGGCTGCGATCGTGATGGGCAGGGTGTCGGAACACGTGCCACCTGAGCGCGCAAAAGGCGCCGTCGGGGTGTCAAGCGCGGTGACATTCAGACTGGCTGTGCCGTTGTTGGATAGCGTCACCGTGGACTTGGCGCTGACGTTGCCGACCCGAACACCGCCAAAGTTGAGGCTGATCGGATCGATGAACAGGTTGCCTTTCAGGCCCATGACGAGTCCCGGTGCGGCGTCGGCCGATGGGGCGTTTGGTCTTGCAAGGGTTCGGGTCGAGGCGTGCGCCGTGACCGAGCCCGTCGCTGTGGAGTCTGCGGGCGCGCTCTGGGCGTATGCCCCGCTCAGGTCGAACAGCATCGCGACGAGCGCCGCAACGCAAACAGCTAGTAGTCTGGGGGTCATGGTCCGTGCTTTTCGAATGTGATGACACTGCAATGTGATGACACTGCATCGTATGAGTCCGCACTCGACCTGCGTGCAGCGGTGTCATCGCTGTATCACGTTATCGATGCGCCAGCGCAGCTTGGCAGAACGGCACCAGGTGGTCCGTGCGTTTTCGCACGGAGTGATCAACCTCCGCGCCCGGCTGTAGGTGGCGATGTAGGTTCACTGCTGCAACATGGCAATCGCACCAGGAAAACGCCGTGCTCCCGCTATTCGAAAGGCAACCCAGCGTATGTCGAGCCCTGCTCCAGCAAGCTCATGTGTGGAGCGGGCCGGCGAGCCGCCCCTGCCGAAGGCGCCCGCTGCTGCAAGCCAGCCGCGCAAAAGCCCCACGTTTCGAGGTCGAAAGGAGTGACAATTGCCACTGACAGGGCCCCTGTGCCCGGCACTTCATCCTCGCCAGTTGGCGTGTGTGTCCCAGAACGCCACGCTGCGCCGGTAGGCGTCGCGATCCAGCGCCACCGCCGAACCGCCCTCGTCCACACCCAGCGCATTGCGCATCATGGTGATCGGCGCCATGGGAATCTCCTCGGGCTCGGCTGTGTAGACACAGCCCACCACCCCCCAGTCCGACGTGATTGGCGTGCCTTCCCTTGCCAACTGCTCGCGGCTGTAGAGGATCACGACGAAGTAGTTGGCCACTTCCGGTTCCACACCTTCGAACCAGCGCACCAGCACGGGCAACTCATCCGATGAGCGCGACTCGTATGCCGAGCGCAGCTGGTGCTGGTTCTGTTCGGTGATGGGCAAGGTCAGGCAGCGTGTGGAGGTCCAGTTGCGGTGTACATGCAGCTGGCAGAACGGCGCATAGCCGTCGAGCACCTTGATTGGCGGCGAGGTGTTGATGTGCCTCTCGAAGGCTTCCGGGGTGCAGTCCTGGATCGTGTTGCGACGCGGCTCACGCGGGAACAGGCGGGTGCGGGCGAAGCGGGTAAGGACGATCGACATGGTGCATGCGACAAATCAGTAAAGCGCGAGTATGCAGCACCTCGGCAAGGGCACGGCGATCAAACCAGATCATCCCTCATTGTCTGGCAGGTAGTGCCGCACTGACGCTGCTCATTGCGCATCCGGCACACGAACCCAGAGTGGCGCCAGATCGGCGCCCGGACTCCGGGTCACGCGGTGCACCTGGCTGCCATCCGCGCGCATGACATGGATCTCGCTGTTGTCGTCCGTGCGATCCGAATCAAACGCGATTAACTGGCCATCGGGAGACCAACTGGGATAACCCTCGCTTGCCGTACTGTTGGCGGTGAGGTTGCGGGCCTCTCCTGTTGCAATCGTGAGCGTCCAGATGTCGTAGTCCTGCTCGGGAAACTTGCGCATCCAGATGATCTGCGTCCCATCCGGCGAGAAACGCGCAGGCCCCTCGCCGCCGTACTCATGTGGGCTGAGCTGGTCATTGGAGGTATCGGCAGTCAACGCGCGGGCATTGCTTCCATCCGCATCGGCCAGCCAGATTTCCCAGGGGCCATCGCGGTCAGAGCGGAATAGAAGGTGTTTTCCATCGGGCGAGTACTGTGGATCGGCCGCGTTTCCCGCGCCGGTTTCCAGCAAATCCTGCAGACCACCGTCCTCCAGCCTTGCGATGCGCTTGCGACCATCGACCCGGACTTCGGCCAGGCACGGTGTGCCCTCTGGGTGGCAATCAATGAAGCCGTCGGCAAGCACCTCGGAAGCCAGCCGTTCGGCATGTTCCCCATCGCTGCGCAGGCGTTGACCTCGCCACCCCTTGGGTTCCTCGCCAGCGCGCGCGGTTGAAAGCGCGTACAGCATGTCGCCTCGCGCGCTCCAGGCCCATTCGTTGCTGCTTGCGGGCGTGATGCGATGTTCGCTGCCATCACGGTCCTGGCGAATCACGTCCCAATCGCCCGCGCGATTGGAGTTCCAGACAAGCTGCCACTCTCCATCGCCCAGACTCAGCGCGATGGATTCGCGTGCATCGGGGCGAGCGTCTGGCTGGTCTGCGGCACTCGCGCCAGGCTTTCGCGGCGGCCCTTCGGTGTGCGGCTGGGCCGTCGACGGATTCGCGTCTGCTTCCGTCGCAGGCGATTGCCGCACAGTTTCACTTTCCAGGGCGAAACCGGCAGCCGGCACCAGGACCAGCATCATCAGCAGAACCTGGCCCAGACGGCCTGACTCCGGTTGCCCGCCAGGTGCGGACTTCGGAGTGTGCCCGGATTCGGGCAGCGCATTGGCTGACTTTGAAGCGACGATGTCACGCATGGGCAGCACGCTGGCTTCTCCGAGCCATCCAGACACGCAGCCGCGGGAGAGGGCTGACGAGGCACGGTAGGCGTCGTGCATTGGGCGGGCGCCTTGCGATGGGTAGGACCCGAGTTTGCTTGATTTTCCTGCGGAAGAGGTACTTCTGGCGTGCCTGCTGTTCTTTGAGGAAGCCCAGGCCGTGCCGCAAAGTTCGCCGACCGAAAACGGCGAGCGCATTCGCATCGAGCAGAGCAGGATGGAATTCCAGTCCCGCCGGAGTGCACCACGATGTCGTTTCAGGTTCTTGGTCTCGATCCTCAGCCGTTCTCGCATCTGTTCGACCTGTCGGATCAGCAGCTGCAGGCGATGGGTGCGACACGCCGCACTGCCGGCAGCAATCCCGGCTATCCGTGTCGGGTCAGCCTGCAGGATGCCGAAGTCGGGGAAGAGGTGATTCTGCTGAACTTCGCGCACCATCCGGTGGCTTCGCCGTACCGGGCCGCAGGCCCCATCTACATCCGTCGCCGCGCACCACCGCGCAAACTGGGGCCGGGAGAGCTGCCGGACTGCGTGATTCGCCGCTTGATCTCACTGCGGGCTTATGACGCGAACCATGAGATGGTGTCGGCCCACGTCGCCGAAGGCCGCAGGCTTACGGCCGTGATTCTGCAGGAGTTCGAAGATCCCGCGGTGGAGTACCTTCATCTGCACAACGCGGGGGCGGGATGCTATTCCTGCAAGGTGGTTCGCGCCGGATCCTTCGCGCCGGCTTGACGTCCTGCAATAGCCGAGGCTGTGGCCTGGACAGAGCATTTTCATGCACGATTCGCAGCCGGCAATTCAGGCCGCTGACCCGTGCCGCCAATTGACGGCAGCGCCGAGACGGGTAACGTGTCGATACGGGGGTGGCGCGGGGAGGCGCCAGTGGCCTGGGCGGCAAAGGCCGCGGCGCTGCCGGTGTAGGGCGGATCTTGATCCGCCGCCGCGTCGATGCACGGCATGGCACCTAGCCTCCTGGCACCCCGCAACGGTGCCCTCCCACAGAATGAAACCCGTTCCCCTACGCAGCGAAAGCCGCAGCGCATGACAAAGAAAGGACCGGCGTGGTTCGTCACCGCGCCGCTCCCGATGAGCGGCGTGCTTGGAATCGAGAACTGCCGGGGACGGTAGCACCGTCCGCGGCTGGTGGTTTCACTGCGCTGGAATCAGGGTTCCTGCTTGGCGGCGTGGTTCACTTCCGGTGCCTTGTCGAAGCGCAGGCGCTGGCCATCCCACCAGACCTGCTTGCCCTGTACCGAGGGATCGCCATCGTTCACCATTACCGCTTTCAGCTGCGCATCAAAATCGCCGCTGGCTAGCTCGGCAGGCAGTGCCTCGACCTTGCTGGCATCCATCCGGCTGCCCACGGCAATCCAGCTGAAGTTCACTGCATCCTTGCCGCTGGCATCGACCACGGTAAAGCCGTTGCGCTCGATGCTCTTGATATAGAGCTGGGCTGGCGAGCCCACGGCGCTGACAGTGACATCGGGTGCGGCACCCAGCATCGATGCATAGGCCGAGCTGAACCCCACGAACATCGTGCCGTTGCGGGTCTGCCCCTTGCCGTTGTCGTACACCTTGAGTTCGGGCGACGTCACCGCGTAAGCGGCGACACGCTCGGCTCCTTCAGCGTTGCTGGTGGGCACCATGTCGGCCGAGTAACCGCTGGTGAACACATTGCCGACGTTGTAGGTGGCGAACATTTTGCCACTGCTGACGCTGCCCATCAGTTCGCCATGCGACCAGGAGCCGATGGTGCCGCCGAAGAACCCACCGCCGATGCCCTGCTTTTCAACGCCTTCATTGGGCATTCCTGAAACCAGTCCGGCGCCGCTGGCGTAGGCCGAGCTGCCGTAGACGCCAAAGTTGGTGGATGCGCTGGACCTGTAGCCCAGGGAACCCCAATAGGTGCCCCCCTGATCGGCACCCAGTACGCCACCAGTGCGGTTGTAGTCGTTGTAGCTGTAACCCGCCACGCCGAAGGTGTAGACGTCGCCCCAGAAGTTGTAGCCTGCCGTGGCGGAGTTGGACGTGCTGGGGGTGTAACCGGTTCCGTCGTTCTGCGAGTCGCGCGTGCGATAACCGTACACTGAGTGCTGACCGTCGCCGGTGGCTGTCAGTTGCTGCCGGTAGACATAGAGCTGAGCTGTAGCCAGTGGCAACGTGGCGCCGATACTGCTGCTGGTGCCGTTGTCCTGCATCAGGGAATTGCCGAGATTGGTCGTGCCAGTGAATTTCGCAACATAATTGGTCGTGCCGTTGGCGGTGCCGGGACCCGCAGGGCCTTGGGGACCGGCAGGGCCGGCAGGACCGATGGGACCATCGGCGCCCGTATCGCCTTGCGGCCCGACGGGGCCGGTATCGCCTTGTGGGCCGATAGGCCCGGTGTCGCCCTGCGGGCCGATGGGTCCGGTATCGCCTTGTGGGCCGATAGGCCCGGTGTCGCCCTGCGGGCCGATGGGTCCGGTATCGCCTTGTGGGCCGATGGGCCCGGTGTCGCCCTGCGGACCGATGGGCCCGGTGTCGCCTTGCGGACCGATAGGTCCAGTGTCGCCCTGTGGCCCGATAGGTCCGGAGTCGCCTTGCGGGCCGATGGGTCCAGTGTCGCCCTGTGGACCGACAGGCCCGGTATCGCCCTGCGGCCCGGAGTTGCCGTCGAGAGCCCACTGCGCCACCGGCGCGGTCGAGATTGGTTGACGCGGCAGGGTTACGCCGTCAACCACGGTTTCCAGGTACAACTGACTGCCGGTAAATGCACCCGGAAACGCCAGGTTGATGCTGAAGATGCCGTTCACCACGGGGTAATCCGCTTCGGTGATGGTGGCACCAACCTGAGCGCCGGCGACCGGGTCATCCCACAGTCTGAACTCGAGGTCGAAGCCCCCGTTGGCCAGCACGCCGGCCTGTTCCAGGCGGCCTTGATAGACGAAGTCAGGCAACTGTGGCGGCACGACGCCAGCCGTGGCCGTCTGCAGGGCGAGACCCATTAGCAACGCGATGAGCAATCGATTCTTTTTCATGGTGCGCAAGCCCCTTTGGGAATGGCGTTGAGGTTGACGGCGGTTTCAAAACCATCTTCGAAAATGTTGTCTGACTGCGGTGGTGGATCGGGAAGCGTGGCCGGGAAGCCAGTCACCATGCGCCAATCGGCTTCCGACACCGACCCCACGGCAGGTTCACCGATGGTGTATGTCAGCTCGAATCCGGGGCAGGTGATGACGCCGCCGGCCGGAGCAATGGTCGGGTTGGACAGGGTTAAGGCCGGATCTCCGGCCTTCGCTGGTGCCGTCAGGCAAAGCGCGAGGGCAAGAGCGCCCAGGATCAGTGCGGTCTCGGGCAGGAATTGCCGAATCCGGGTGCGTGAGCCACCCGGCGATGCGCTCCGAATTCTCGAATGGAAGCGGACAGGCATGTTGGCCTCGATGGTTGGGGTGGGTGCCGATAAGACAGATCCGCCCATCGCAGGTGCGATGCGACAGATGTCCTGCATGACGCTCCGACAAAGTGGCGCAGAGCCTGCACGACTGGCCCCGCGAGGGGCGTCAGCAGGATGTCCAACCTGTCTTCAATCGGGGGGACCGAGAATTCGATGCGTGATTCGCGTTGCGGCTGCGAACGCGCACGATGGACTGGCCGAACAAGACTGTGGCGCTGTCGGAATCCCGAGCAGCACCAAGCCGCGCACTTTTGAGTGCGTGAACGTCATTGGCTTTCCCCCTGGCGCGGAACCGCGCCTTCGAACAGCGTGTCATGTTCGCTCTGAGATTGTCCAGAGGTCCTACACGCTTTGCTCACAATTGCAAAGAAAAAACGCCAGTCGCCCTGCACTGTGCAGGGACGCATCAAGTCGCGCCCTCCAATAGCAGGGCGTTGCGCTGTGGGTTGGTGGAGGGCGCGGCTCGCGCGGCGCTGCAGTTCGATGTCGGAAACCTGAAAGGCAACGAACGGATCAGGCCACCCCTGGAGGGCGAATCTTGATCCGCCGCGGCGTAGCCGTATGGCATGGCACCGAGTCGCCCGACACCGCGTAACGGCGCATCAAGATGCGCCCTACAACAGCGGGGCGTTGCGCAGAGGGTTGGGAGGCGCAGCGACTTCCATTTGCGGCTGTCCAAGGTCCCTGGCTCGATGGGCGCCGTCCGTCCGGGCGCCGCTGATCCGGGGCTGGCCTCCGACTGGCAGTAGGAACACTGCAGTGCGGCCAGCCGAACCATAAAAAAGGGCCGGCGCGGTTCGTCACCGCGCCGGCCCCGACTTGATGCTTGTCGGTACTCAGTCGCTCAGCAACCCACGTCTTCGAAGCTGCTGCAGTACAGGATGCCGTCGAGCTGGCCGCGCAGTTCCGCGTCGGGGAATTCCACCGACTGAACTTCGAAATACCACAGACCAGCCTTCAGATCAGCCGCTTCCTGCGCCGTGATCGGATACTCCTGGGTAGAAAAGCTGTCGCTGGCGGTGGCCGACAGACGCAGCGGGAAATCATCCAGCGCCACGCCGTTGGCGCCGCGCGGTGCCGGGCCACGCAGGCGCACGCCCGTGCTGACGCCAGGGCCGCCTTCACCGGTCAGACCGTTGTAGGAGAGGGTGGCCACTACGCTGTCCTGCGGGCCGGCGAGAATGACGGTACCGAAACCCGAGGCTGCGGAAACGACCGTGTCGCCGACGACCTGCTGGGTGGTGAGGTGGGCCTCGAACACCTGGTCGGGCTGGATCTGGCCACGTACTTCGCCGCCATCGTGATTGACTGTGTGGATATTGAAGTACCACAGGCCGTCCTTGAGTGCGGCGACCTGGTCGGGGTTGACGGCGAACTGCAGTGGACCGAGCTCACCCGAGGTGCCGCCGCTGTTGCCGAGATCGAAGATTGGCGGCGCGTTGACGCCGGGCAGCGCCGGCCCGTGGATATGAGTCAGGGTGTTGGCGCTACTCAGGCCCGAGAACGACAGGCGCACGGTGATCTGGGTTTCGTCCGTGCTGAGTACCACGCTGCCGCGTGCCGACGCTGCGCTGTTTACTGGCGGCACTTCCTGCGCGCCGCTCAGTGCGGCGGTGTGACCTGCCTCGCCATTGAGTGCGGCCAGCACCATGGTGGGTGCGAACTCGAAGTTGGCGTGATGGATGTCGCCGAAGCCGGCCAGCACGACGGGTGACGTGCGCGGATCGCTGATGCCCGCGACCTGCAGATCGTCGACCGGGAAGAAATCCACGCCGACGTCGCCCAGGTCCGGTCCACCGCCGTCAAGCAGCTGTATCACGCCGGGCAATGGCTCAGTGGAGACCGTGTCGCGTCCAGCACCAGCTTCCAGTTCCAGTTGCTCGACCCGCACCAGGTCGACGTCGAACACGCTGGGCAGGTTGCGGCGGATACGCGCACAGGGGTCGGCTTCACCACACACCAGCGGCGCGATCGAGAAGTCTTCTGCCGCGCCGGCGGCCAACACCCGGCTGACGTCGTTTCCATCACCGCCATCGTTGAAATCGGTGCCATCGCCGGGGTTCCAGATCATCGTGTCGTCGTCTGCATCGCCGAACACCTGATCGGCGCCGAGGAATCCGACCAGGCTGTCGTTGCCCGGTCCGCCGCGCAGGACGTCGTCGCCGGCACTGCCGGTGATCGTGTCGATGCCATCACCGCCGTTCAACTCGAGGTTGATCAGACCTGCCGGCAGAGCGCCAGCATTGATCGAGTCATCGCCGCCATTGCCGTTGACCTCGAGCACTTCGGCAGCAAGGATGTCGATGGTGAAGGGGCCGACAAAGCGCAGGTCGAAGCCAGGCGCTGCCGTATCGCTCATGGTGAAGGTGTTTGCACCGGCGCTGCCATTCACCACGACGCGGTCGTTGCCGAGGCCACCATCGACGGTGTCCGAACCATCGCCCGGGTTCCAGGTGATCAGGTCGTCACCCTCGCTGCCGATGATGGTGTCGGTGCCGGTGCCGCCGGTGATTTCCAGTGCGATCAGTCCGGCCGGGAGCGCGCTGGCATTGATCGAGTCATTGTCGCCATTGCCGTTGACCTCGAGCACTTCGGCAGCAAGGATATCGATGGTGAAGGGGCCGACAAAGCGCAGGTCGAAGCCAGGCGCTGCCGTATCGCTCATGGTGAAGGTGTTTGCACCGGCGCTGCCATTCACCACGACGCGGTCGCTGCCGAGGCCACCGTCGACCGTGTCCGAGCCATCGCCCGGGTTCCAGGTGAACAGGTCGTCACCGGCGCTGCCGATGATGGTGTCGGTACCGGTGCCGCCAGTGATTTCCAGTGCGATCAGTCCGGCCGGGAGCGCGCTGGCATTGATCGAGTCATTGTCGCCATTGCCGTTGACCTCGAGCACTTCGGCGGCAAGGATGTCGATGGTGAAGGGGCCGACGAAGCGCAGGTCGAATCCCGGCGCTGCCGCATCGCTCACGCTGAAGGTGTTGGCCGTATCGCTGCCATTCACCACGACGCGGTCGCTGCCGAGGCCAGCATCGACGGTGTCCGAGCCATCGCCCGGATTCCAGGTGATCAGGTCGTCACCGGCGCTGCCGATGATCGTGTCGGTGCCGGTGCCGCCGGTGATTTCCAGTGCGATCAGTCCGGTCGGGAGCGCGCTGGCATTGATCGAGTCATTGTCGCCATTGCCATTGATCTCGAGCACTTCGGCAGCAAGGATGTCGATGGTGAAGGGGCCGACGAAGCGCAGGTCGAATCCCGGCGCTGCCGCATCGCTCACGCTGAAGGTGTTGGCGGTATCGCTGCCATTCACCACGACCCGGTCAATGCCGGCGCCGCTGTCGACCGTGTCCGAGCCGTCGCCCGGGTTCCAGATGATCTCGTCATCGGCGAACGAGCCGATGAAGGAATCTGCGCCGGCCGCACCGACGAGCGTGCTTCCAAGCAGTGCGCTGAAGTCCGCCGACAACATGCCCGACAGATCGATCGGGTTGGTCCCGGGCCCGCCGGTGGCCTGCACCTGCACCACGGCGGCACAGGCAACAGGACCGGCCACCGGAGTGCCGTTGAGCCGCACGTTTCCGATGTCGCAATCGACCACCAGGGCATCGTCGGTGTCGCTGGCTATTTCCAGTACTCCGGCAGCGAAGCTAGCGCTGGTTGCCGCATGCAGCAACGGCGCGCCTAGCAGGAAGGCTGCCGCCGTGGCACTGAGTGCGCCGCGCAACAGAAACGTTCTCATGGGGGGGCTCCTTACTTTTGGGGCTGAGGCTCCGGGCGAGTGCCTGGAGCAGGGTGAGAGGCGCAGTTGACCCGATTCGACCTGCGCCGTCCCCTATCTTTTGGCAGGCCCCGACACCCCCGAAATGCGCTATCCAGGCCTCACTCCCCACCGTATTTCTGGTTTGAAAAGGGGGATCAGTTGCAGGCCGTTCCCGAAGTCGTGCCGTCGCTCAGCGCAGTGTGGTTGGCGGCTACGGTGTGCACGCAACCAAGACCGCCGGTGCCGGTGAACTTGTTGCCCACATACCAGACCTGCGAGTTCGCAATCAGCACGTTTGCTGCGCTGGTGGTTTCGATCAGGAAGGCCCCGCCGGTCCCGCTCACCCGCAGCTTCGAGTCATCTATTCGGGTGATGCCATTCGTACCAAAGAACAGGGTGCGATGATCGCCGCAAAGACGGCTGCCGCGGATCTCGGGCGCGGCATTGACGGCCTGTATCGCAAAGCCTGTCCCCGAGTTTCCGGCGCAGGTCAGGATCGATCCGTTGCCGCCGTTGAGTTCACTGTTCTCGATCAACGGCTGCGGAAAGCCGCCGGCGATATTGACGATGCCGATGGCGCTGTTGACCGAAGTGCCGAAGCCGACGGCACCTGAGGCCTGCAGGCGCGAATTCCGAATGGTCGGCTGTGCGTCGTTGAGATAGACCGCGTAATGACCAACGCCTCCGCTGCCGATCGCGGACGCGTGCACGTTTTCGATCCGCGAATCGCGGTCGACTGGCAGGGCGGCGTAGATCGCGATGCCAAAGGTGCCTGTGCCGGTGTTCTCGACCGCAATGCCGCTGAGCACAGCGCCTCCCTCGACATTCACCGAGGCCGCCGCCGACCCCGGACTGCCGGCGCTGTTGCTGGTGCGGATCACGCTCACTTCCGGGCCGGAACCGCGCAGGTGCACATTGCCGGGTACCGTTAGCGGCCCGGTTTCCTCATAAACGCCGGGACCAACCAGGATCAGCCAGCGGTTGGTGGGGCCGGGGCTGCTGACCGCCGCCAACGCCGAGGCAATGGTGCTGAATGGCGCGCCCGAGGGCGAGACCAGCAGCACGTTCTCGGCTGCCAAGGTCAAGGCCTGGTCGGCAACGCCAGCGCCAAGTGCATAGCCCGAAGCCGGAGCAAGGGTCAGCTTCTGGCGCGGCGACAGCGCGGTGTAGCTTCCGGCGCTTCCGCCATCGCGCACGTCGATTGCGAGCCAGAGCTGGCGGTCGGCAGCAATTTCAGTACCCAGATCTACCTCGAGGGTGAATACGCCGCCAAGGGTCTGGATGTCTTCGGCCGTGACCGTGGGGCCTATCTGGCTGCCGCCATCGGCCGCGTCGAAGGCTCGTAGCTGAAAGTCGAACTCGCCATTGGCCGGAACACTCGACACGCGGAGTTCGCCTTGATAGGTGAAGGAAGTATCCAGCGGGGCCGCTACGGCGCTCGTTGCGAGCCACAGTGAGCCGCAGGCGATCATTCGCAAGAGTGTGTTCATGGTAAGTCTCCTTGGGATTCGAAGTTGTCGGAGAAGATCGGCTCGCTGCCGCCCTGTTGACCCTGACTGTCGGCCCAGAAGCCACTAGCCACGGAATAGATCCCACCGGACTGGGCGCCGGCGTCAGGCTGGCCGATGCTGCCGGTCAGGGTGTAGTTGCCGCCCGCCGAGCGGCCTCCGCCGCCATCCATGCTTGTTCGTGTGATTTCATAGACCCCGCCCGACGGTCCGCCGGCGAGGGCGACAGCGGTAGCGGTGGCGGCCAGGGGCAGGAGCAGCAGCACGGTATGGTGACTTCGCATGGTGGGCCTCGATGCGTCTGGGAACCGATCACAGATTCCCCCGCCCACAGCCGCATTGCTTGACGAAACCCCGACGGAATCGGAACCGGTTGCTGACGAAACATGACGGAAGCTCGCGTAGCGGCTTTACCGACCCGCCCGAATGCTGTGCTAGCCTCGGGCCATGAGTGAAGTCAGCTCAGCCAACTCCGCTGGTCCGTTGGCGCTCGACCGCTGCGCGCGGCGCGCCTGCATCGGTGATTCCGAGCTGGAGCTGGAGCCTCGCTCCTTCGATCTGCTGGCCGAGATGGCCACGCATCCGGGCGAGGTGCTTGGCAAGACCGTGCTGTTCGAGCGCGTGTGGGGGCCGCGCGTTGTTGGCGACGCTGCGCTGAGCCAGGCGATCGCGCGAATTCGTCGCGAGCTTGCCCGCTGTGGTGCAGACCCCGGCTGGATCCGTACCGTTCACGGCGTCGGCTATGCGTTCGACGGACCGCTTTCAATCGCTGCGCCGGTGGATGCCGCAGTTGCGCTGGCTCCGGTGCCACCGAGCGTGCGTCGCGTGTCTCCGATTCTTGTGGTGATCGCTGCACTGCTCGGACTCGTTGCCTACGGCCTGTGGCGCAACGAGCCCGCGCCCGGTCCGCCAAGTCTGGCGATCGCACCGTTTGATTTCGACGCCAGAGCAGGTGGACTCGACTACGGCGAACTGGCCCTGCCCAAGCTGCTCGGCAGCGTGCTGGAAGAGCGCGCTGGCATGACGGTGGTGCCACCGGAACGGGTGCGCCGCGGACTTGCCAACCTTGAGCTCGCTGAGGGCATGGACGAAGCTGCGCGCGCGCGCGCGATTCGTGAACTGTTCGGCGTCGACCACGTGCTGTTCGCCCGGCTTGATCGTCGCGATGAAGGATTGGCCCTGGCCTGGCGCCTGTATCCGTCAGGCCCGGGTGAGCCGCGCGGCGGCGCCAGTGCGCAAGGCATCGGCGCCGTGCTCGACGAGGCCGCCAGTGCGCTCAGCGGCGAGCTTGACGTGGCCTACGCGGCGGGCATTCGGGTGCGGCGCCTGTCGGCCGACGAGTTCGTGAACGAAGCCTTTGCCCGGGGCCTGCAAGCCCTGCTTTCCGGTGACCTTCCAGCGGCGGAGAACTACTTTGGCACCGCCCTGCAGGATGCCAAGGAGGCAGGCTGGATTCACTACGAGCGCGGCAATGCGCGAAGTCAGCAGGGTCGTTTCGACGAAGCTGCAGAAGACTATGGGAAGGCGCTGGAGTTGGCCGCCGAGCAGGGCGACGGCAATCTGGTAGGCGTTGCAGAAACCGGCCTGGGCCTTATCGATTGGCGCGCCGGACGTCTGGACGACGCGCGCCGGCGCTTCGAAAGCGCACGCCAGTTGTTCGAAGCCGCCGGCAACCGCGCCAACCTCGCCGCGGCGATCGGTAACCTCGGTATCCTGGCAGACAACCGGGGCGAGCTTGACGTCGCCCGCGGCCTCTACGAGCAGGCGCTCGCGCTGTACCGCGAGCAGGGCGAGCGCGCCGGCGAATCTGCGGTCTATTCGAATCTCGCAGTGATCGCGCGCAAGCGTGGCCAGCTCGACCGCGCCGCCGAGTTGCAGCGGCGGGCACTGGATATCCAGACCAGCGCAGGTCTCGGTCAGATGCGTGTGTTCAGCGCGGCTCATCTTGCCGAGATCGAGCGCCGTCGCGGACGCTGGGAACATGCCGCTGAATTGCTCGACTCGGCGAGTGCTGAAGCAGGACGCGCAGGAGATCGCCTCGGCGCAGCCGACATCGCGGCAACCCGCGCGGCCCTGTCCGCTGATGTCGGCGATCATGGCGGCGCCGCACGCGCTGAAACCGAAGCCTTGGCCAGCTATGTCGAGCTCGGCAACGGCTTCGGAGAAATGCGCCTTCGTCTGATGCGCGCTACGCGCCTGCGCGAGGATGTAGAGACAGCGCGCAGCGACCTGAGGCGCGCGCTTGAACTCGCGCTTCAGCTCGGTGATCGTGGCAGCGAACTGCGCGCGCGTCTCGCCCTCGCCGAGCTTGGTGAGGGCGAAGGCGAAGTCGCCATCGCTGCTGCGCTGTCGGGGCCCCAAGGTGCTCATGACGTACTTCTCGAAGTGCAGGCCCACGCGGTCGCCGAGCGGCTCGGGTTGGATCCCGAGGGTCTCGATCGCGCCTTTGGCGCAGCCGGGCGAAGCGGCGACCCGCGCGAACAAGCGCTACTGGCGCTTGAGATCGCCCGCAGACAAATGCAGCGCGGCGATACCGTCGGGCTTGATGCACTCATTGGTCGCGCGGAGAGCTGGCGTGTCGATCATCCGCAAACCCTGGCACTGCGCGCCTGCCGCGAGCGCCTGGCTGGTCGCGCCACCCAGGCAGATCACCTCATTGCGATGGCCCAATCGCGTCCTGGTGAGCCCGGACCGCAGAACTGGTGCAAGGCACTGCGTATCGACTGAAGCACATGACAGGACCCTCCGCCGTGCTCGACCGATCACGGCCTTGCCTCGAGCAAGTCGCCCGGCCCCTGCCTGCCAACCACAGTTCTGCCTTTGCCTGGGCACTTCCTAGAATTTTTTCGCCAGACTCGCACCGAGCCAGGCCATGGGCAGGTAGGCCAGCAGCATGTCGGTGATCTCAAACCACAGCGGGCCGGGCAGCAGCACGACGTTGGCCAGTCCGCCGGCGAGAAAAAAGCAGCCGACGACGTAGGCGTAGACCGCGCGTCGTCCCGCTGAGACGCGGCACGCGACATAGGCGCCAGCCAGGGTTCCCAATGCGTGAGCGAGGAACGGAAACAGGAAGTGCCGCGCTTCGAACTGCGGTATCGCGGCTGCCAGTCCTTCCATTGAGTTCAGGTCGACTCCCGGGGGAGGAGGAATCAGTCCGCCGCCGGCCATGACCAGGCCCATGTTGATGACACTGCCGATGACCAGCCCCAAGAGCACAGCAGCGATATTGAGAAGTACGGTCTTCATGATCTCTCCCGGATCGAAAGGACATCCGGGGTTGATCCGACCCGGGCGTCAGGCAGCGAGGCTACCGCAATCCGGCGGGCTCGTGCAGCTCTCCGCCGGATCAATGAAATGAACCCATTTTCCCGGGCAGGCGTTGGCTCACAGCGTGCATCCTGCGATGCCTGCGCGAAGAAAAGCGCGCCCGCTTGCGTATGTACCAGAAACTCCCGAATGGAACCCTGTTATGTCCCCGATCCGCGCATCTCTTTGCGACACCCACGCGCAGTCGCACCGAGCGAGGCAGCAGGCAGGAAAAACCCGCTTCGCAGGTGTGTGGGTCGCGCTCGTCGCATTGCTGGCTGGGCCGGCGTCGCTGACCGCGCTAGCCGCTGACGGCGAACTCGACGTCGAGTTCGGCGTTGGCGGGCTGGTCTCGATCGATCTTGAAGGCTACAACGACGACGGCCAGGCACTTGCGGTAGATGGCGTGGGACGAATCTACCTCGCGGGATCGCGCAATATTCATGGCCAGGGCGATCAGGATTTCGTTGTGGCCCGCCTGCTTCCGGATGGTGAGCGCGATATGCAGTTCGGCACGGATGGCTGGGTTGGATTGGACCTGAGCGGCACCGGTTCCAGCGAGCAGGTCACGTCAATTGCCCTGCAGTCCGACGGCAAGATCCTGCTCGCCGGTACCAGCAATCGACAAGGCAGCTTCGATTTCACCCTGGTCCGTTTGCTGCCCGATGGCAGCCCTGACAGCCGTTTTGGAACGCAGGGCATGGTCGCTACCGATTTCGGTGG
This sequence comes from Lysobacterales bacterium, assembly GCA_038257155.1. Lineage (GTDB taxonomy): Bacteria > Pseudomonadota > Gammaproteobacteria > Xanthomonadales > Xanthomonadaceae > JANJTY01. The sequence goes on from JBBSJP010000004.1 coordinate 96,618, forward strand.
CGGCGAGGCCGTGTACTCGCTGCACGTCGCGCCAGATGGCAGGATCCTGGCCGCCGGCTTCAGCTCGACCGGTGGCTACGACATTGCCGTGGCAGGCTATCTTCCCGATGGCACATTGGACCCGAGCTTCGGATCGGGCGGTCGCCTAAGCCTGGATTTCTCGGGTGGCTCGTTTGACCAGGCCTACTCCATGGCCCTTCAAGCGAACGGTCGCATTCTGCTGGCCGGCGTTTCGGACTCTGCAGGAGACTACGATTTTGCCGTGGTACGCCTGCTCGCCAATGGCACGCTCGACGCCAGCTATGGCCAGGGTGGGCGAGTGCTGGTCTCCGATCCCGGCCTGCAGGTGCTTTATCGTCTGACCCTCGATCATGCCGGGCGTGCGCTGGCAATCGGTGCGAGTGATCTTGCCGAGACCATTGATTTCGCCGTCTTGCGTTTCGACACCGACGGCAACCCCGATACCGGATTCGGCGACGCTGGCCAGACGCTGATCGACATAGACAGTGGCACTGATTTTCCGCGCGACATCGTTGTGGCCTGCGGTGACCGCATCGTGCTGGTTGGGCAGACAGATTCTCGAGACAACCACGATATGGTGCTGGTGCGGCTCACCCCTGAAGGCGAGCTCGATCCGGGTTTCGCCGGCGGGGGCGTGGTCCGGACCGACTGGAGTAACAAGGGTAGCTCCTCAGACTATGGCCGCGCCGTGCTGGCACTGGACGACGGCAAGCTGCTGGTCGCGGGCACCAGTGATGCCGCCAACGGCATCAACGACCTCGCCGTCGCCCGCTACCATGGTTGTGGGCCGACGTTTTTCAATGGTTTCGAGGCCTCGACGACCTCCCGAAACGCGGATGCACCTTGAGCCGCGAACCGCGGTAGCACATCTTTGCAATTGTTTACATGCCGTTCGTACGCCAATCCGACCGTTGGGGGCTATCATGCGCCGCCCGCATCGAAAGACTGCCAACTGCATCACGCTGCGGGAACCGGAAGCTTTGAACCTGCACGTCCATGACGGCCAGGATCTTGGCCAACCGCTGATCGTGCAAGGGGAAATGCGAATGCGCTTACAACTTCGAGTCGCCACGCTCGCTGCCATCGGCCTGATGGCCTCGTCGGTTCATGCCAACGGCCAGGGATTTGGTCAATGCAAGTCGGGTTTCGCCGACGACACGCGGGTCAATACCGAGTCGCGTGGCGAACTGACGATCGGCGAAGTTCGGGTCAACGATCGCGTCTGGTCGTTCAACGAGGCCGTTGGCAAGCCGGGCTGGAGCCGGGTGCTGCACCGGGTTGAAGCGGGCGGGCACTACAAGCTGCTGGCAGACTTCACCGAGCCTGGTTCCACCACCGTCACCAAGGCCTGCTGGCGGATCTCTCGCAGCAGTTGATCGCGCGGCTGCGCATAGCCTCGTGAAGCGCGCGCTACACGTTGGGGCAGTTGCAACGCAGTCGGTTTAGACTGTCTGCATGGCACTCCGCCCACTTGCGCTGCTACTTTCCGGCACCCTTGCTTCACCGGTGCTGGGCGGCCTTCCCGGCCCCTTGATCTTTGCCGACGACTTTGAATCTGCAGATGTCGGCAGTCCGTCCTGCAGTGTGGCGCTGCCCGGCAACAGCGCGGTTGCCGAACCGCAATTGATTGCCACTCTGCACGATTCCTTTCACGAATCCTGGCTCGCATCGCCGGCCGTGGCCGACCTGGATGGCGATGAGCTGCCTGAAATCCTGGCAGCGCGTCACGGCCTTGTGCTCGGCTGGCATGGCGATGGCGAGGTCGTTTTTCGTGCCAGCGTGACCGGGCGGATCTGGTCATCGCCAATTGTTGCGGATCTGATTGTTTCTGAGCCCGGACTCGAGGTCGCGGTTGCAGCGCGCGGCCAGATCCATGTCTGGAATGCGGCCGGCGACGCCATGCCCGGCTTTCCACACACCTGGCGAGACGAGATGCGATCGCTGGCAGCGGGCGATATCGACGGCGATGGTGATCTGGAACTGGTTGCAGCAACCACCCAGCGCCTGGAAGCCAACGGCCAGCGTGACCTGCTGTATGCCGTGCATCACGACGGCGCGCCGGTCGCCGGGTTTCCGCCCAATACCAGCGGCGCAGCAGGCTGCAGCACGACCTGCTTCGTCACCGGTGGCTACGACCAGAACGTCGCGCTGGGCAATGTCGATGCCGATGCCGCGCTGGAGGTGTTCGCCGGGCATGACAACGCCTATCTGAGCCTGCATGACGGCGATGGCCGTGCCTTCGATGCCGCCGTGATCTTCAATGGTCGCGACAAGATTTCCGGCGTGCGTTCGATGCTCGATTACGCCTTGGCGCAACAGGGCTATGCCGATGATGAAGAGGTCGACAACCAGGCCCACTTCACCAATTCCGCACCGACCTTTGCCGATGTCGATGGCGACGGCACACGCGAACTGGTGATTCTTGGCTCGGTGCAGAATGCCGCGCAGAGCGATCGCGAGCGCGGCGTGGCGCTGTGGGTTATGCGCCCGGACGGTACGCGTCCGGTGGCCTGGCTGTTGCCTTACCACGCTCCCGGCTATCTTTCCGGGTTGTGGGACTTCGACGGCACCAACATTGTTGGCGCGACCAACCAGGTGTCGGTCGCTGAGCTCGATCCGCTCAGGTCAGGGCCGGAATTCGTCTTCGCTGCCTTCGACGGCCGCATCCACGCGGTCGATTCCGCGCGCTTGCCGTTGTGGCAGCACACTTACACCACTGATGCGCGCGTGCTGACCAGTGGCGTGGCGATCGGCGATCTTTCCGGCGATGGCCGGCCGGAGGTCGTGTTTGCCAGCTATTCGCCCGACGCCGGCAAGAGCAACCTGTTCGTGCTCGATGCGCTCGGCAACCGACTGCACACGACTCCGCTGCCGGATCGCGGCGTAATGTCGGTGCCGACCCTGGCGGATGCCGACGGCGACGGCACGCTCGACATTATTCTGAATATGAAGGATGGCATCACGGCGGTGCGCCAGGTGCTGGTCTACGAAGTGCCGGGTGCGCAGCTCAATTGCTTGCCCTGGCCGACCGGGCGCGCCAACCTGCTGCGCAGCGGCAGCCCGCAGTAAGTGCGGGCTCACGCACGGCTGGTGATTCGCATTTCTTCCCGTCCCGTGCGCCAGCGGCGGCAGGGCGGAGCAAAAGCAGGTAGTCCAGCGAAACTATCGTTGCCCGAGCCGCTCAATCGACGGCGTCTCCCAACCACAATTCCGGGTGACCGGGATCTTGCTCGTGGTAAACGATGTCGCCGGCCGGTGTCACGCCCCAGTTGAAGCTGAGGCCGTCGTAATTGTCCAGTTTCACGACCTGCTGTTCGCTTCCCGTCACCAGGTCGCGGCGCCAGATTGACAGGTCGTCATCGCGGAAAAAGTGCAGCGATTTTCCATCGCTTGCCGGGTGCGCTTCTTCCCCGGCGGTGACCGGTTCACAGGCGCCGTGCAGTGCGCAACGGTAGATCTGCTCGGGATGCGCGGTGTTACCCCAAATGGTCTGGCCGTCTGCGCTCCAGCGGCAGGCAAACAAGGGCATGGGCAGGGACCACTCCTCGCCGCTGGCAAGAGTGCGGATCCGCGAAGCGAGTGGGCGGTTTCCGTCGCGCAAGGTGTAAACCAGATGCGCTTCGTCCGGCGCAAGGGCGGCGGCGTTCTGCTCGGGCCAGCTGAATCCGTCCGCTATCAGGACGTCCTTCCCGCCTGCAATCGCCTGCTTGCGCAGGGACACGGTGGGCGCCTCCTGATAGAAGTAGACGGATTGTCCGTCTGGCGCCCAGCGCGGTTGGCTGTTGATCTCTCCCAGGCCATGGGTCAATTGCTGCTCTCTGCCGGTGGCCAGTTCCACCAGCAACAACTGGAAGGCATGCGGGACGCGGCCGAAGTAGACAGCGTATTGCCCATCCGGCGAAATTTCCGGGCGCAGGATCATTTCGCGGCGCTCGAAAACCGATCGTCGTTCGCCGCTTGCGGCGTCAAGCATCTCAAGCCGGGCCACCCTGCGGGTGGTGGTATAGACCAGCCGACGGTTGTCGCGCGACAGGTCGAGCGACAGGTCGCTGCCGGCGCCTCGAGTCACGGCGCGTGGCTCGCCGCCTGCTGCCGGAATGCGCCACAGATTGGTGCTGCCGCCGTGGTCTGAACTGAACAGGATCCAGTTGCCATCGCCCGACCACACCGGTGCCGTGCCGTTCGAGGTGAACTGCAAATCGGTCAGCGCTCGCGGCGCGGCGCTGGCGTCGCTCGGTGCAATCCACAGTTCACCCAGAGGACGTCGGTCATGCGGCCAGAACGTGACGATCTGCTCGCCATCAGGAGAGAACACCGGACGCGCCAGAGCGCCGAAGAAGCTTTGAGTGAATCCAGGCAAGGGCCGCGGCTTGCCACCGTCGAGTTCGACGATCCAGGGCTGCCGATCGGCGACGAACAGCAGTTGCCGACCATCTGGAGAAAGGTTTGGAGCAAATCCAGTCGTGGCCAACTGGCGGGCATCACCCCCCAGGGTGGGAACATCCCAGATGCCCAATCCGCGGCGCGCAAAGACGATGCGATCGCCACGCGCAGTCCACTGCGGCGTGCTCGCGTCCGCCGAGCCGTGAGTGATCTGCAGCGGGTCGCCGCCATTCACGTTGGTTACCCAGATCTGTCCCACCCCGGCCTCATCCCGGGCTACGAAGGCAACGGTGGACGCGTCGGGCGAGAGACTTGGAGCACTCTGTGATGACGTGCCGCGTGACAGCAGGCGAAAGTGGAAGTCGGGAAATCCATCGCCGGCAACCGCATTGATCGGGGCCGGGTCATGCGCCTGCTGCGTGGCGAGCCACCACGCCAGCGGCGCCAGTACCGCGAGCGCCAGCAAGGCAAACACCAGCGCTCGCCGCGAACGGTCCGACGCCGGACGTGCACGGCTGGCAGCGAGCGCATGCAGATCCTGCAGCAACTGTTCCGCGCTCGAATAGCGATCGTCAGGACGTTTGGCCAGCAGGCGGGCCAGCAGCGGGTTCCAGGCGGGATCGAGTCCAGGCCGTTGCTGTGAGGGGGGCGTGGCTTGCTGATGCAGGATTGCCGAAGCCAGCTCGATCGGTGTGCTGCCGCTGAAAGGCCGTACTCCGGTGAGCATCTCGTAGAGCAAGGCACCGAGTGAAAACAGGTCGCTGCGGGCGTCGATCGGACGCCCGCTCGCCTGCTCCGGCGACATGTAGGCGGGAGTTCCAACAATCAATCCGCCCGCAGTCAGGGTGCTGTCGGATATGCCCTGCGTTGCCCCGTCACCCGCCACGCGCTTGGCGATGCCGAAGTCGAGGATCTTCAGTCGTCGATCCTCGTTAAGCATCACGTTGTCTGGCTTGAGGTCGCGATGGATGATGCCGCGCCGGTGTGCGGCCGCGAGTGCCTCGGCCAGTTCGATCGCCCAGCTCAGGCTCTGGTCGGCAGGAACGGGTCCCTGCCGAAGCCGCGTCGCCAGGCTCTCGCCCTCGACCAGTTCCATGGCAATGAAATCGGTGCCTTCGGCCGTGCCGACTTCGAAGATCGTGACGATGCCGGGATGATTCAGGGCGGATGCCGCACGCGCTTCGGCGAGCAGTTGCTGCTGATCGGCGCCGTGTTGCGCGTGCAGGGTCTTCAGGGCGACCGTTCGTTGCAGGGTCAGGTCGCGGGCGCGGTACACGCATCCCATGCCGCCAGAGCCCAGTGTCGCGATGATCTCGAAGTGCGCGAGCCTGCGCCCGGTCTCCGGGGCTGGCGTCACCACGGTGTCGGTACTCGCCTGCTCGCCAGCCATGTGCGTGGAGGATTCCGAATCCTGATTGCCGCCGTAAGGATAAGCGATTGGTGCGACACGCGACGCAACTGGCGCCGGCCCCACCGCAGTCGAATCCGGCCAGATCGATGCGAGATGGATCTCCGCGAGATGCCGGGCGATTGGAAAGCTGAACCTTCATGACTGGCGCGGTCAGGCTCTGGTGAATCGGGAGGGCGCAGCTCCCGAGGCGCGGCTCTTCAGTCAGACGCCATGGAAGCCGCGCAGGAGCGCGTCCCTCAACGTTTTTGAGGTGGTCAGGTCCAACCCACTCAGTCGCGGATCACCAGCAGGCGAATCTCGGTCATGTCCTCGATCGCGTAACGCAGGCCTTCGCGACCGAGGCCGGAATCCTTCACCCCGCCATAGGGCATGTTGTCGACCCGCCAGCTGGGCACATCGTTGATCACCACGCCGCCCACTTCCAGCATGTCCCAGGCGCGCATCGCCTTGCGAATGTCGGTACTGAATATGCCGCACTGCAGTCCGAACTTGCTGTCGTTGACCTGGCGCAGTGCGGCGTCGAAATCGCGGTAGCGATACAGCGCCGCGGCCGGGCCGAATGCCTCTTCGCAGTTGATTTCCGAACCGGCAGGAACGTTCTCCAGCAGGGCAGCTTCCAGCATCGCACCCTTGCGTGCGCCGCCGCAGAGCAGGGTGGCGCCGCCATCCACCGCAGCGGATACCCAGGCTTCGAGTCGCTTGGCTTCGCTCTCGGAGATCATCGGGCCGATGAAGGTGTCCTCGTCGCGCGGGTTGCCCATCTTGAGTGCCTTCACCGCGCTGACCATCTTGTCGCGCAGCGCGTCGTAGAGGTCCTCGTGCACGATGATGCGCTGCACGCTGATGCAGCTCTGGCCGGACTGGTAGTAGGCGCCGAACACCAGTCGCTCGACCACGTGGTCGAGGCGGTCGGCCTGGTCGGCATCGACGATGCAGGCGGCATTGCCGCCCAGTTCCAGGACCACCTTCTTGCGGCCGGCCCTGGCCTTGAGTTCCCAGCCAACGCCAGGCGAGCCGGTGAAGCTGAGCAGCTTCAGGCGATCGTCGACAGTGAACAGGTCAGCACCATCACGCGCGCAGGGCAGGATCGAGAACGCGCCATTGGGCAGGTCGGTTTCCGCCAGGATCTCGCCGATGATCAAGGCGCCGATCGGGGTGCGCGAAGCCGGCTTCATCACCCAGGTGCAGCCGGCCGCGATGGCCGGCGCGATCTTGTGCGCCGCCAGGTTGAGCGGAAAGTTGAAGGGCGAGATCAGCGAACACGGTCCGATCGGCACGCGCTTCCACATGCCGCGGTAACCCTGCGCGCGCGGGGCGATCTCCAGGTTCAGCACCTCGCCGCCGATGCGCACCGCCTCTTCCGCGCCGACGCGGAAGGTGTCGATCAGGCGGGTGACTTCGCCGCGTGCGTCCTTGATCGGCTTGCCAGCTTCGATGCACAGCGCCAAGGCCAGTTCGTCAAAACGCTCGCGAAAGCGCGCCACGCAGTGGTTGAGTACGTCCTGGCGCTTGTAGGGCGGGAAGGCCTGCATCGCCTCTTGCGCTGCCACCGCGGCGGTGATGCCGGCGTCGATGGCCTTGGCGTCCGCCAGGGCAACGCGCGTGGCGACTTCGCCACTGTACTTGTCAGTGACTTCGAGGTCCGCGTTGGCAAACACGGCTTCGCTGGCGAGGTAATAGGGGTAGCTTTGCTTGAGCATGTGGGCAACTCGTAGGGTGGGCCTTGGCCCACCATGGCAATGAGGGAAGAGTGGGTGTGTGAAAGCACCCGGTGGGCCGAGGCCCACCCTACAGCTTTGCGCTCAACTCCTTGATCTCGCGATTCAAGATCCGGTCATTGTCGGAGTAGTCAATCGGCACTTCGATCAGGTCGAAGCCCGGTTCGGACAGGGTCTTTTTCAGCAATGGAATGAACTCGGCGGCCGAGGCGGGGCGGTGTCCGCGCGCGCCGTAGCTTTCAGCGTATTTGACGAAATCCGGGTTGCCCATGTCCATGCCGAAGTTGGGGAAGTCCATGTTGGCCTGCTTCCACTTGATCATGCCGTAGGCGTTGTCGCGCACTACGATCATGGTCAGGTTGAGCTCTAGCCGCACCGCAGTTTCTATCTCCTGCGAGTTCATCATGAAGCCACCGTCGCCAGCCAGCGCCACCACCTTGCGATCCGGAAACACCATCTTGGCCGCCATGCCCGAGGGCAGGCCCGCACCCATGGTGGCCAAGGCGTTGTCGAGCAGCAAGGTATTGGGTGTGCGGCAGCGGTAATAGCGTGCGAACCAAAGTTTGTACATGCCGTTGTCGAGGCAGAGGATGTCCTGCGGCCCCAGCACCTTGCGGAGGTCGGCTACCAGACGCTGCGGATACATCGGAAACCGGTCGTCGTCGGCACCTTCGGCCAGATGTGCCAGCAGGCGCTCGCGCACCCGATCGAAGAATGCGAAGTCCCAGTGCGCCTGCTTTTCCATGCGCTGCTTCATGCGCCACACCGAGTTGGCGATGTCGCCCAGTACTTCAACCTGCGGAAAGTAGACAGTGTCAACCTCGGCGCTGAAATAATTGACGTGGATGACGGTACGCAGTCCCTTTTGCATGAAGAAGGGTGGCTTCTCGATCACGTCGTGGCCAACATTGATGATGCAGTCGGAAGCGTCGATGGCACGATGCACGAAGTCGCCGGCCGAGAGCGCGGCATTGCCGAGCCAGAGTGGATGCATTTCGTCGAGCACGCCCTTGCCCATCTGCGTAGTGAAGAAGGGTATGCCGAGCTTGTCGACGAACTCGCCCAGCATCTTGGCGGTGGTCTTGCGGTTTGCGCCGGCGCCCACCATCAGCAAGGGATGCTTGGCATTGGTGATCGCTTCCACCGCGTAGGCGATTGCCTTGTCGTCGGCAACGGGTCGCCGCGCATGACTTTTCGGGATCAGCATGGAATCGCTGTTCTCGTCGGCAATATCCTCGGGCAGCTCCAGATGCACCGCGCCAGGACGTTCTTCTTCGGCGCGACGGAAGGCCTCGCGTACCCGCGCCGGGATGATGTCGGCCGAGACGATCTGACGGGTGTACTTGGTCAGCGGTTTCATCATGTCGACGATATCGACAATCTGGAAATGGCCCTGCTTGCTGGCCTTCACCGGCTTCTGCCCGGTGATCATCATCATCGGCATCGCGCCAAGCTGGGCGTAGGCCGCTGCAGTGACAAGGTTTGTGGCCCCGGGTCCAAGCGTTGACAGGCAGACCCCGGCCTTGCCGGTCAGTCGTCCATAGGTCGCCGCCATGAAGCCGGCGCCTTGTTCATGACGGGTGAGGATCAGCTTGATGGTCGAGGTGCGCAGTGACTCCAGCAGATCTAGGTTCTCCTCGCCGGGAATGCCGAAGATGTACTCGACGTCCTCGGCTTCCAGCGCGCGCACGAACAGATCTGATGCCTTCATTGCGCCGTTCCCCTTGCTGTTCGGTTCGGTATCTCCTTTCGATTCTCGGTCGGAGAGGTAAAAGGGTCAACGTGCCGGGCACGCGGGCGGTCCGCAAGCAGCTCGAGCACAGCAAAGCGGCGAGGCCAGAAGACCTCGCCGCAGCATCACTTCCTCACTCACTCACTCACTTCCTCACTTGCTCACTTGCTCACTTGCTCACCAGGCTATTCAGCTGCTTTCTTGAACGTGATGCGCCGCAGGCTGTACTCGCCGGATATTTCGCGCATCGATGGGTAGTTCTTGGTGATCTCGCGGTTCTTCGCCTCCGTGTCTTCGCCCCAGGCTTTCATGAAGGCGTCGTAGCGATCCTTGGACGGCTCGGCCTGTGCGCGGTTCTCGAAGTACTCGACCAGGACGACGTTGAAGTCCCCCGAATTCGGCAGTTCGCTGACCAGGATTGAATAGTCCTTCAGTTGACCAAGCGTCTTGCGCGTGTCGGCAGCTGCAGCCCAGGTCTTGCGGATGCCTTCCAGGTAGTCGTCGATCATGTTCGCATTGACCTTGACCGTGGTGACATGGGTGATCTCGTCGCTCATGTCGTAGTCGTGGTAGGGCTTGAGCTGCGACCAGGCCGATGGCGATGCCAGCAACAGTGCAGCCAGAGCCAAGGCACTAGATACGTATTTCATGTGTGTTCCCCTCGTTGAATGCGGTGGTTGATTTGCCGGGGTCCCCGAAGTCCCCGAGTCACCATACGCCGAAAATGAGATTTGCGTCACAATGTGTCACATTTGCCCTTTGACCGGTCCTGTGTGGCGATTTCGCTTCAGGCCAGCCCCGGCAGGTGCCTTGCAGGTGCCCTTGGCGTGTCGTTTGCCCGATTGGCGAACCGTGCGGCAGGTCGTGGGAGGGATTGCGGCCATTGCCGCGACGCCGGGTCCGATGCACCATCGGCGGCATTCGGCGCGACGAGCGCTACTCATCGCCGGCGATGCGGTTCGATGGGCCCGGTGGGTAGCGCTCGCATTCTTTCTCTGCGGAATTTCCAGAATGTCCCAGTACTCAGGCCCAGTCCTGACCTTTGCGTTGGCCAGGGCTCTGCTCGTCGGACGCGCTGCGGGCGAGGCGAGCGTTGCAGGCTCCTTCGATCTGGGCCGTTCGACCAGCAGCGCACAGCTTCTCGCAGAGGGTTGGCAGTGGAATGGCGTGACCTTCCCCTGGCCCGAGGGCGTGAAGGAACGCAGCCTGTACTTCTGGGATGGCACTGATTTCGCACCGCTGCAGCGCTATGCAGGCTCGCTGATCAAGCTGGTGCCGACGGAGTGGGGCGCACCGACCTTCGAGATCGACGGCATCAAGATGCTGCCGACGGCGCAGGTGTCGCCGTATGCCGACGCGCAGCGCAAGGTTGCCCTGGTGCAGCCGCGTGGCAAGCAGGTCCTCGATACCTGCGGCGGCCTTGGCTATTTCGCGGCGTGGTGTCTGGCTCAGGGTTCCGCTCGGGTGCAGAGCTTCGAGAAGAATGCCAACGTGCTGTGGTTGCGTCGACACAACCCGTGGTCGCCCGATCCGGACAGCGCCGAAACAGGAGGCCGGTTGCAGCTAACGCATGCGGACGTCGCCGAGAGGATCTCGACGTTGCCGGAGCATGCTTTCGACGCCGTGCTGCACGATCCGCCACGCTTCGGTATCGCCGGCGAACTCTATTCGCAGGTGTTCTACGATCAACTGGCTCGGGTGCTGCGCCCGCAGGGACGCCTGTTCCACTACACCGGTACCCCGAACGCCAAGACCAGCGGCCGCGATGTGCCCGCAGAGGTGATCAAACGCCTTGAGAACGCCGGATTTACCGCAGAGCGGGCCCTCGATGGCGTGTTCGCGGTCAAGGCCGCACGGCCGGCGCGAAGGGGTAGGGGATAGGCGAACCAGTTCATGCGCCGCGGTCCCGCGAGGCGCTCTTTGCAACGATAGAGCTGCTTTTATGGCCGACAAGCGCGCTGCTTTGACAATCGATAGAGCACGTGCTCCTCTTGCTCCGTCCGGGTGGGCGTCGCACACTTCACAACGCCAATGCTGAGGGCGAGCAGTATGCGCAGCGAGCTTCACAGCGGGCCGCCGCCGATTCTGTCGGGGATGGCGCCCCGTGCTGGATGTCGCGATGAAGTCAGTGCCTGACGACATGGGCCAGCGCGACCCACTGTGGCCGATGGCGCGAGAGCATTTCCTGCGCCTGTGCGGGCGACCTGCCGATGAGCGCGCCGCGGTGATTGCACAACTGCGATCCCGCAATGCGGCCTTGGCTGACTATCTGGCAGGGTTGCTCGACCGCGATGCGCTCGACGCTACCGTCGTGACCGATGGAAGTGGTACGCAGGATTCCGAGCCTGACCCCGCAAGCAATCATCTCGCTGGACGCCGCGGCCCCACCGCCGGAAGCTGGCAGCTTGACGCGATCATCGGGCGTGGGGGCATGGGCGAAGTGTGGCGGGCGCGGCGAACCACGGGCGACTTCGAACAGGTAGCCGCCGTGAAGCTGCTCAAGCGCGGCATGGATTCGGATGCAGTACTCGCCCGGTTCCTGCAGGAACGCCGCATCCTCGCGCGGCTGGAGCACGCCAACATCGCGCACCTGCTGGACGGCGGCGTGACCCAGTCGGGACTGCCCTATTTCGTCATGGAGCTGGTTGAGGGACGGCCGATCAATGAACACGTGCAGGAACATCACCTCGGTCTGCGCGACACATTGCGCCTGTTCATCAAGATCTGTGCCGCGGTGGATTTCGCGCACCGCAACCTGGTAGTGCACCGTGACCTCAAGGCGTCCAACATCCTGGTTGATGAAAGTGGCGAGCCGAAGCTGCTCGATTTCGGTATTGCCAAACTGCTGCGGGCCGAAGACAACACGCTTGCCCTGACCGAAACCGGCACCAATGCGCTGACTCCGGCCTGCGCCGCGCCCGAACAACTCTATGGCGAGCCAATCACCACCGCCACCGATGTCTTCGCGCTGGGATTGATCCTGTTCCAGCTGATCACCGGTGATCTGCCGGAGCAGCGTCGACGCAGCAGTATCGAGGCCATGCAAGTGGACCTCGACGCTGACATCAGCCAACGCCCAAGCCAGGTGCTGCGCCGCTTCGAGGACGAGGCCGTGCTGGCCGAACCTGCGCGCGTACTGGCGCGCGAAGTACAGGGCGACCTCGACGCGATCGTGCTGGTTGCCTTGCGCCGCGATCCGGTACGGCGCTATGCCTCGGCGGCGGCAATGGCAGAGGACCTCAACCGGTTCCTGGCCGGGCACCCGGTTTCCGCCCGGCCGGATTCGCTTGGTTATCGACTCGGGCGCTTCGTGCGTCGCCATCGCGCCGCTGTCAGTGCAGCGGTTCTGGCAATCGCTGCACTCTGCATCGGACTGGTCATGGCGCTCTGGCAGGCCCAGGTCGCGCGCGATGCGCTGAGCAGGCTGGAGATCCAGATGCAGCGCACCGAACAGGAGGCCGAACGGGCCGAATCCGCCAAGGACTTCCTGGTTGACCTGTTCCAGATTGCCAATCCCGGCAACGTGGACGGCGACGCAACGCGCACCGTTCGCGATGTGCTGCTGTCGGCCGACGCGCGGCTCGAGTCCAGTCTGGCGGACCAGCCGGTGGTTCAGGCCGAGCTGCGCAGCGCGATTGCGCAGGCCTTGCGCGGCTACGGTGAGCGCGAAGCCAGCCTGCAGCTGGTGAGGAAATCGCTGGATCAGTTGCAGCAGATTCCCCGGGAAGACAGCGCCGTACTGAACCCTTTGGCCGCCGCCCTGCACCTCCACGGGTCGTTGCTTGTCGACAGCGGCGACCTGGTCGAGGCAGAAGGTCTTGTCCAGCAGGCCGAGTCGATCTACGAACAGTTTGCCGACTCGCCAGGCAATCGTCAGCGGCGTCGCGCCGTCAACACCAGCCTGGCATTGATCTACAACCTGAGCGGGCGCAGTGATGCTGCGCTCGATCTGCGACGCGCCGATCTGGAGGAGCGTAGCGCCGAACTGACGTCCAACCACCCGGAATTGGCTACCTCCTGGTACAACCTCGGCATCAGCTATCTGCAGGTCGAGCGACACCGCGAAGCACTGGACGCGCTGCAGCGTACCGAGCAGATCATGGCGCCACAGGGTGAGCTGGCGTCGCCACGACGTGTCTACCTGTGGGCATCGCTTGCCCTGGTGCATGCCAGCCTGGGCGGAGACCGCAACGCAGGCCACTATCTGCGACAGTTGCGCGAGCTGCTCGACACGCACATGGCCGAGCGTGCCGATCTGCACAGCATCCTGCATCGCACGGATGCCGCAGTGGCCTTGCTGGCCAACCGCTTCGCCGATGCACTGGCAGTGGACGCAGGAAGCTGGTCGATTTCTTCCACGGGTACACACCAGCCCGACCTCGCCACCCAGACTGCTCCCAGAATCACCAGTCTGCTGATCGCGAAGCACTATGACGAGGCCCTGACGCTTGCCAATCTCGCGGAGGCCGACTCTACCCAGCGGCGCGGTGCAGACCATTACCTGAGCATCCACATGCGCGCCGCAGCCGCATTCGCTGCCTGGATGCTCGGTCGCGATGCCACGCAACTTGAGCGTTTGCAGCTGGCTGTTGAAAAGCTCGATGAAGCACCCACCAGACGTCACGTCGGTCAGGCGGCGGCCTGGCTTTCAGTTGCGCTGCGCGAGCAAGACCCACAGAGCGCAGAAATCTGGGCCGAGCGGGCCGCTCGGGCCCTTGGCCAGGCCTATGGTGAGCAGCATCCCTGGCGGATGTCGCTGGCAGGAACACGACTCTCTGGTGAGTAGGCCCGGGTCCGTCGGCTGCGACTGGCGTGCCCCTGAAGCGGCGCGATTGGCCTGGGCGCCCCATCGTCGGTCTCTCGGTGCGGCCGGATGCAGAGCCGAGGAGCTTGCTCACAATTCCATGCTATCGAGTGTCGCTGGAACACCCTATGCTCAGCGGGTTGGCTTCGGGGGCCGCAATCTGGCTGGTATGGGCGCGACGCCATGACTGCACGATCTACAAACCAGCAACCATCGCAGCAGGAAAAGGGGAAACCATATGAAGACGCGAAATGTACTGACTACAGCGACACTGCTGCTGATGCTCGGCTCAACCGGCGCAGTCGCACAGAAGACCGGAGACTGGGTGCTGGCGCAATGGAAGGGCGCGCAGTACTGGTTCCCTGGTGTAGTGGAGAGTCGCTCGGGCGACAGCGTGACGATCATCTATGACGACGGCACCCGGGAGACACGCCCGGCAAACCAGGTGAAGCCATACGACTGGCGAGTGGGAACCAGCATCTCCTGCCGCTGGAAGGGTGGGGCCGAGTGGTATCCAGGCCGCATCTCAGCCATGAGCACGGATGGCGTCTCGATTACGGTCGAGTATGACGATGGCGATCGCGAGCAGACCGCCACGGGTGCTTGTCGCGCGAGGTAAGCAGGCGCCAGGTTCGGGGAGTGCCGCCGCGCCCGTGTAGAAGCGCGCGTGAGTGCGTGACTGTCATATTCAGTCACGTCGAAGCGCCGAGGTCTGCGGTCGCCGACAGGGTCTGCTCTCACAGAACATCCCTTTCTCCACCGCAGCGCATCAGGCCGCCCCACGTTTTATGCGCGAATAAGCGCCCCGATCCGGGGCGACCTGGACTCCTACAAGGTGGGGGATGCGGTTTCGACGTGTCCGCCGCACCAATCGCCTTGCACTATCTGCCCCACCACCAGGCACACAGCGCGGCGACGGCGATCATGGCGACATCAAGAGCGCTGTTGGCGTAGCCCGCCAGCACCCAGGCCATCTCCACGCTGAGCAGCTGAACCGATTCGGCAGGCTCCAGGCCAAGACGTGAGCCCAGGCGGGCGGCGACCAGGAAGTAGTTGGCCAGCCCAATGGCAGCCAGGGTCATGAGCACCGAAATCATGGCTCGGGCGCGGCTGGGCGGAAAGCCGGCAAGGCGCAGCAGCAGAGCGGCGTCAACAGCCGCAATCAGGGCCAACCAGCCGCACTGCGACTGGGTGATCAAGGCAGCGCCGGTCCAGCCAGCCGCAAGTCCCAACACCCCCACCACCACGCAGATTGCGGTAAGCACCCAGACGGACAGTGGGATTGCGGTTTGGGCGGTCCTTGCCAATGGCGTCACTGCTTGTCCGTTGTCAGATGGGCCGTCATGGTAGCTGGTCGTCGCAAGGGCGGGTGTGTCCTGGGCAGCTACACCGCTGGTGGCCCTCAGGCTAGAATAACGTACCTAATCGGTACGAATTGCACTCCATGTATAGCCGCAGCAGTGAACCGGTACGTTTTGAGCGAGATTGTGAGGTCGTGCTCGTGCCTCAGGGTGAGCGGGTAACCCTGCCAGCCGGCAGCGCCGGGTATATCACTCAGGCGCTGGGCGGCAGCTTCACCGTGTTCGTGGAGGGAAACCTGTTCCGTATCGACGGCAAGGACGCCGATGCCATTGGCAAGGAGACGCCCGAGCCGCTTGCTGTGGCCGATGCCGATGACGATGAGGAAATCGAGCGCCTGGCCTGGCAGCAGCTGCGGACCTGTTTCGATCCGGAGATCCCGGTCGACATCGTCGAGCTGGGACTGGTTTACCGTTGCGACGTGCAGCGACTGGCCGATGGCCAGCGGCAGATTTCCGTCGACATGACGCTTACCGCGCCGGGTTGCGGCATGGGCGAATTCCTGGTCGAGGATGTGCGCAGCAAGCTGGAGCGCATTCCGACCGTATTGGGCGCGGACGTCGAACTGGTCTTTGATCCACCCTGGAACCAGAGCATGATGAGTGAAGCCGCACGATTGCAGACCGGAATGATGTAGCGTATGTGCGGTTCAGCCGGGGAGAGCAGAACATGCGAAAGAAACTGAAGGTCGTCGTCTGGTCACTTTGCTTTGTCAGCTTTGCATTCAATTTGCTGGCATGGGGGGGCTTGGGGATCCATCGCGAATTCGCGCCGCGGGTGCTCGATTCAATGGTCACCCAGGCGCCGATCGCCCTGATCTACATCTATCCAGGACGGAGCATCGTTCGGGCCTTCGGCCTGCAGGAACGGGCCGAACTCCAGTCTGAACGCTGGTTCGGAGCCGGCTATCCGCGCATGCGCGAGAACCCGGGAGCTGCGGTGGAGACGCTCTTCACGCACTGGACTGCAACCGCCAAGCTGAGCTACTACGGCTGCGTGGTCATGCTGCTGGTCGGGCTGTATCTGTCAGCCACCACGCCGCAACCGCTCCGAACCTTTGGCGGGCGGCATTAACCCGAAGATTTCATGAATGCGCGCGCCCTCGCTAGTCTCTTGTCCGCACAAGGAATTTCCCTCAGTCGGGCGTATGTCCAATACGCCGCTCCCTCGGGAAATCCCTTGTGCGAACAACATCCTGCGCGATGATCGTGCGAATTCATGAAATCTTCGGGCTAAAGGCGCCGCAACGCTCCGGGCTTCAGCCGATTGCCTCGAAGCGGTTCGCCGCAACGTTCTTGCGCACCAGTCGCGGGTCCCAGACCCGCCCGTTCATGGCGATGTAGACGCCCGGTGGCAGACTCTGCACCGCACCCACGGCGGTGCCGATGTTGAATTCGGCATCCGAACCGCGAAAGCGTGCCGGATTGAGCGCGCCGGTGAGGACGATGGTCTTTTCAGTGATGTCGGCCAGCACCTTGGCGGTGTCGACCATGGTGTCGGTGCCATGCGTGACCAGCACGTGCCGGGCAGGTTGCGCAGCAATGGTCTGGCGCAACAGTTCGCGGTCTGCCTGATTGATGTGCAGGCTGTCCTTGCGGATGATCGGGATCACGGTGAACCGGAAGGCTACGCCCAGTTCCTCCAGAATCCGGCCGATCTGGGGTTCGCCGACCTGGTAGTCCGACTTGTCGTCAAAATAGATCTTGTCGATCGTGCCGCCGGTGGTGACGATGCAGAGCGATTCCATGGCCGGTCGCAGAAGCGTGGGGGCGCCGAGTATAGCGGGGCAGGGCGGCAGTGGTCGCTGAGGACGCTGCATCGTCGAGAGCAACTCGGTGGCTGTGGTAACCGGTCCTGCAACAAGACTGCACGAGTTTGCCTTTTGCCCCGGGCGAGTTCGCCAAATGGGCATCCGCAGGTGGCATGTCTCCGACCGTCTGGATCAATAATTTCATGAGCTGATGATCGGTGCTGGCGTTATGCGATTGAATAACCGGCAACCAGCGTGCGCTCGATGTGGGCGCGTGCCGCGGCTCTCCTCGGCGTACGGATGGAGACCCGGATCCCGCGCAGCAGGCGGTCAGACCGCTTCAGGCCGGACCACGATCGAGTGTCAGCTGCACCCGCTCACCGCGCTGGAAGCCTGCCCCGCCCTGGAAGTCCCAGCGCTCGGCCCAGGCAACGCCGGCCCCGGCCTCGTGCCGGACCAGGTTGACCGCGTTGGGCATGCCGGCGCGCACCCGGTGCGACACCGCGGTACCGGCCTGCACGCACCAGGCGCGCCGCGCGAGGTCGGGGTAGCGCAAGGACAGCGGCCGGATGAATGGCAGGTGGATATGGCCACCCATCACGATGTCGGCGCCGGCAGCGACCCAGGCCCGGACTGCCGCGGCGTGGCCGCGCACGAGGTTGTTCTCGTCAGTTTCTGACGGCACGTCCACCGGCTGGTGCGTGACGACGATGCGCAACTGGCCCGGGTTCGCCTCGCGCAGGCGCAAGGCCACGCGGTCGAGCTGGCCCGCTGATATCTCACCATGTTTGTGCCGGTAGGCGCGCGTGGTGTTGACGCCAAGCGCCAGCACTTCCGGCGTATCCAGCACCGGTTCGAGTTCGTCGCCGAACGAACGTCGATACGCCCGGTAGGGCGAGAGCACACGCGTCGCCAGGTCGAACAGCGGGATGTCATGGTTGCCCGGCAGCACCAGCCAGGCGGGGATTTCCAGGCGGTCGCAGAAGGCCCGCGCCGCCTCGAACTGCGCGCGGCGGGCGCGCTGGGTGATATCGCCCGAAAGCACCAACAGGCCGGGCTTATGCAGTCGGGACAGGGCGACCAGGGCCTCCACCACCTCGGGCCGTTCGGTGCCGAAGTGCGGGTCCGACACCTGCAGCAGCAGGCTCATTCGATTTCCACGCGGTCTTCAAGCCGCGGCATCATCAGCGGCAGGGGCTCGGGCGACACGTCGAACACCAGCGGCGAGATCATCCAGAGCACTTCGCCGTCGACCGCCACCTTGATCCGGCGCCGCCCTCGCGGCGAAACCGTGAGCGACTTGAACGCGAAGCTTTGCACCCGATCGGCGTCGCCGAGCTTGCCCAGGGCGCCGCGCAAGGCCAAGCCCAGCATCGCCAGCGTGCTGGTCGGGCGGACCATGATGCCGGCCAGGCGGCCATGCTCCAGCGGCACATCTTCGGCGATGCCGATGCGCTCGAGCTGAAGCCGGTTGTTGCCGACAAACAGGGTGGGCGTGTGCACAAGTCGGCGGTGCCCGCCCGCATCCATGTCCAGGTGCAGCTGCCGGGCGCCCGACATGAGCGTGCGCAGCCCTGAAAACAGCGCGACCAGGCGGCTGCGGCCCATCTGCCGCTTGGCAGCCTCGCGATCCTCCAGCAGCTGCGGATAGAGCCCCAGGCTGGCGTTGACCAGAAAGATCCGGCCATTGACCCGGCCCACCTGCACCGGCTCCACGCTGGCATGCAGCAATCCGCGCACGGCGCTCTCGATGTCCTGTGAGATGCCGTGCGCGCGGCCAAAATAGTTGAATGTGCCCTGCGGCAAGACGGCGAACGCACAGCCACTGCCGATCACTGCCTGGGCGACCGCGTTGAGCGTGCCGTCGCCACCTGCAGCCACCACGATGCCCTGCTTCGCCCTGGCCCGCCGGACCGCCTCGGTAGCTACCTCGCCGATGCGTGCCGGATCAGGGATGCGCAGGAACTCATGCCGACGACCGACCGCGTCGAGCATGCCCGAGATCGACCCGCAGACCACATCCGAGTCTTGGTGCCCCGAGGCGCCGTTGATGACGATCAGGAGCGGCGCATCGCCGGCAGGCGGTGCGATCGGATGCGGCGGTGCGGCGGCAGCGGGTGCATTCATGGCGTGAGACTAGCAGCCTGTCGGGTGTAGGAAGTCGAGGCGAAAGTCTGGCTGCGTGAGGCCAGACTTTCGACAGTGTGCAGGCCTGCAACAGCCATTTGGGCCAGGAATTGGCGGAAAGTATGGATCGCGCAGTCGGAACTGCAGCGCGGCTGGCCCAACGTCCGACAGGCAGCCTCGACCAGCCGTGTTAGCCCACGTCGACGGCGGCCGGCGTGCTGCCCGAAGGCCGGAGCGCGAGCGGAGTGCTCGGCGCGCGGGTACCAGTTGGCACGATCCGGGATTACTCCGGCGTGAACGTGGTCAGTGACCTGAAGCGCAGTTTTCCGGGCCCACCATGGCCTTCGCACGGGCCGCGTGCATTCGTGCAACTTGCAAGTGCAAAGCTGATCGGACGCAAGCAGGCCGCAACGTGTGGGACGTGAAAGGCTGGGTCGTGCATGGGGCGCAGTTCGCGAGCCTCACCAGGTCCCCGCTTCCATTCTTCTGCGGCGGTCGATTTCCTGCTCACTCGGCGCCTGGGTCGCGAAGGTTCCGGTCTCGAGCGGTTTGGCCGGCTCGTAAGTGGACAGCACACTTCCGCCCGCGCCAAGGCGCTGCTCGACCAGCTTGAATACGCCCGCCGGCGTGCCAGCGCCGAAGAGCCGTTTGCCGGACCCGAGCGTGACTGGGGCGACCATCAGTACCAGTCGATCCAGCAGACCGCGTTCAAGCAGCTGCGGGTAGAGCGTGGAGCTGCCCTGGATCACGAGATTTGGTCCTTCCTGCTGCTTGAGGGCGGCCAGTGCCTCCAGATTGGCGAGGCGATGGCTGCCCTGCCACGCGAGCGGCGTGTCCGAGCCGGTGAGAACGAACTTGTCTGCCTTGGCAAATGACGCGGCGATCGGGTTGTCATTCGGCTCGAACGGCCAGTAGCTGGCGAAGATGTCATAGGTCCGCCGACCGAGCAGCAGATCAAACGGCGGCTGGAACAGCGTGTCGATCTGATTGCCTATGGCCTCCTCGAACAGGTTCGCCAACCAGCCACCATGGACGAAGCCACCGGTCGAGTCTTCGGCCGGGGCGCCGGGCGCTTGCATCACCCCGTCGAGCGAAAGAAATGCGGCGCCGATGATCTTGCGTGGCATGAGCTTAGTCCCCCCGCAGCGCGGCTTCGATGGTGGCGACGTCGATCTTGCTCATCTCCATCATCGCCGAGAACGCGCGCTGCGCCCGTTGGCCGCCGGCTTCCATTGCTTCGATCAGCACGCGCGGTGTGATTTGCCAGTTGAGACCCCACTTGTCCTTGCACCAGCCGCAGGCCGAAACCTGCCCGCCATTGCCGACGATGGCGTTCCAGTAGCGATCGGTTTCCGCCTGGTCGTCAGTTGCAATCTGGAACGAGAACGCTTCGGTATGTGGGAACTGCGGACCCCCGTTGAGTCCTAGGCAAGGTATGCCGCAAACGGTGAACTCTACCGTCAGCTCATCGCCTGCCTTGCCCCCTGGATAGTCGCCGGGCGCGGTATGAACCGCGATCACCTTGCTATCAGGAAAGATCGAGGCGTAGAACTCGGCGGCCTCGCGAGCGTCGCCTTGGTACCAAAGACAGATCGTGTTCTTGTTCATCGTCGATCTCCTCAAGTGTTGCGCGGACCGAACTGGGGGAGGTCAGCGTCTCGGGGAACGCAACAGTGGACGGCGTGCTCGCCTCGGTGGGTCCCGATGAGTTTGCCATTGCGGCGGCCTTTCCCGATAGCAACGGCCCCGGTGGAGTGCTACGCGTCGCAACCCAGAAGGGATGCAAGATCGTGTGGGATCGGCTGCGGTGTGAATGCGCCCACACGAGTGCTGCCTGGGTTGCCCCGCGGCACCCAGAGCCAGGTGAACAGCGCCGCGCCAACCAGGCGACCGAGCTGACCCGCGATCTCGCGAGCGCTCTGTGCCCTCCATCCCCAGCGCAGCAAGGCCACATGGCTGCGCAGATGACGCAGCGTATGGCTCTGTCCAAGGATGTGCGCGGCTTCGAAGTGGGCCAGGGCATCGTCCAGTTCACGCTTCGCCAGCAGTGCATGACCACTGGCGAGTCGCGTTTCAAAGGCTCGGGTCAGCCGTAGAGCGCGCGCCGCGCGGGCTTGGTCATCGGACATGCGAGTTCGCTCTTGAGGATGGTTCGAGCTAGGCTAAAGCCTGTAGCGGCTACAGAGTCAAATCATGCAGATCGGCGAAGCATCCGTGGCCAGCGGCTGCCACATCGAAACCATCCGATATTACGAACGCGTAGGTTTGCTGCCGCGTGCCCGACGCACCGGCGGTGGCTATCGCGTGTACACGCCAGCCGAGGTCGACCGCTTGCGTTTCATAGCGCGCGGTCGCGAACTGGGCTTCAGCCTGGATGAGATTCGCAGCCTGCTGGCGCTCGCTGAAGACGCATCGCTGTCGTGTGCCGAGGTCGACCAGTTGGCACACGGACACCTGGCGGAGATCCGCCAGCGGGTGCGGGCGCTCAAGCGGATGGCCAGGGAGCTCGAGAAGACAATTCAGGGTTGCGGCGGCGGCGAGCGTGCGCACTGCGCAATCCTTTCTGCACTGCAGACGCGACCTGCGTTGCGCTCCGCCGGGATCCGAAACTCTGCTTCCGAGGCAGGGCCAGTGCATCGACAGGCGCGCGGAGCGATCTGAGCATCGCGGCTGGCCGGTCGTTCGCCCATGGCCCGCTAAACACGCAAATACCGATCCCACATTCGATTCCGGAAGCGACCTAGCGGGTCGACCGCAGTCTTGAGTTCCCGGAACCGCTGCGCTTCGGGGTATGCCCGGCGAAACTGTTCCAATGTCGCTGCCGGCCGGTAGGGCAAGTAATAGCGACCGCCGAGGCTCAGTGAGAGCTCGATGAGCTGGCGAGTCCATGCGTCGCTGAGGCGAGTGTCCGCGTGAGTGCTCCGTTGCTTGAAGTAGAGCACGAAGCAGAACACCGGTTCCGCGGCCCAGCGCATGAGGCTGAGCGTATCGGCTACCGCGTGGCGGATCGACACATTCAGCACGTTTGCGTCAGCACGCTGCACGATAGTTGCCATGCCACGCGCGAACGCGTGAAAGTGGTCGGTCGGAATGAAGTATTCCTGCAGCAGGTAGGTCGACATGGACCGTGTGCGCGGCTCCAGTGAAGCCGTATCCAGGCTGGCCTCATAATTGCGCCAGACCACGGGAGCTGGAGCACGCAGGTCCTGCTGCTGTTGGCGCTTGCGGAGCCACTCGGCTCCAGGCAGTTCGGACACGGCCCAGACCAGGTTCTGGTCGCGGCTGTAGTCAACATCTCGTGCTATGAGCCGATCGACGATCGTCGGCCTTGATTCGCTGCGAAGCCAGCTGACTGCAGTTGGCTGATCGAAGTCCGGCGGAACCAGGTCCGCGTTGTGCATGACAAGGCTCGCATTCGCGGCGACCTGGCTTGCGAAGTAGTCCGGGTAGTCAGCCAGCGAGACTTGTTCAATCTTCCTTTCGAGCGGCGTGTTGATGCTGAGATCAAGCTCGACCTCAGTGATCACCCCGAGGCCGCCATAGCCCCCGATCACGGCAGCGAACAGTTCGGGCTCGTGAGCGCGATCCAGCTCCAGCACATGTCCTTCAGCCGTAACAAGCTGCAGGGCACGAATCGAGCCGGCCATGGCGCCTTTACCGACGTAACGCCCGTGGCAATTGACCGAAACGGAACCACCGACCGTGAAGTTTGCATAACTCTGCATCGTCGCGATCGAAAGCTCGTGCGAATCGATGTGATCGAGCAGGTCGCGCCAGCGCATGCCCGCCTGGCAGCGCACGATGCGCTGATCGGGAAGCAGCTTGATCAGCCGGCTCATTGACCGCATGTCGAGATGCAGCGAGTCCGATGCGGCGATCTGCCCACCCATGCTGTAGCGCCCACCACCGATCGAGATCGGCCCCCGCCATTGTCGAAGCGTCTCGGCAACGCCTTCTGAGCTTTCTGGGCGGACAATTCCCGCGACCGCCATGCGCTCGAGCTGGGCGACATCGGTCACGAACACACCGGTGTCAGGGTCTCGTGAGCACCCAAGAATCGGCGAGCAGGCCACAGCTGCGGTCGCCTTCAGGAAGGTGCGGCGCGTCGGGCTTTCGATCAACATTACGTAACGGTGGCCGGTAAACCGGAATCGGTCAAGAAAATGCATTGCACGTGCTTGAGCCCTTCTCCCATGGGGTGGAGCGGGGCTTTCGAGTCACACGAGACGAGCCCGTAAACGCTGGCGCGTCTGCAGGCGCGTCGGCCGGGCTGAGTTGGGGAGAGGGCCGGGTGTCCTCAGGTTCGACTCATGGCCCCTCGCACCGCGAGTTCGGACCCTCATCCGCCCTTCGGGCACCTTCTCTCATGGGGAGAAGTCAAAAGGCTCGGTTGCATTGACTGCAATGCGTCGATGGCTGCCAGCCAGAAGTAGACGATCAGAGGCGACTCATGCGGGTCACTGCTGCTCTATCGACGCCGTGGCCAAACGAACAGCAGTGCTGAGGCTATCCTCCGGCTCAGCAAACGTGTCCGGCTCAATTCCTACGCCTTCCCAGTCGGAATCGGTCACGGGATTGGCGTTCCTGTATGTCGAAAACCGTGCCACGAAGTGCTCATTGACGGGAAGCGCGCCCACCGCGTGGGCGATACCCGTCGTCACCTGGCCAACCGTTCTTGCCTTCCCGAAGCTTCTCAGGGTGTAGGCAAACAATTCAGCCGCACTTGCAGTGTCCGGGCCCGTCAGGATGAACACCGGGAAGTCATTCTTGAATCGCGCGGGACCCATGTCAGATGTCGAGACGGCGTCGTGCACCGACTCACCCTTGCGATCGATGACGCTCCAGAGCAAGGTCTCTTCGGCAAAAAAGTAGCTCAGCATGTGGCGGACCAGTTCGGGGGAGCCGCCCTTGCACTCCGTCAGATCGATGATCATCGCATCAGCGCCGCTCAGGAAGCCGAAGGCATGGTCAGCTACCGACTCCGCCTCGACATCCTGATGGAACTTGTTGAACTTGAGGTAGCCGATATTTCCGTCAAGAATTTCCACCTTCTGGAACGCATTGTTCAATTGGAACCGGTCAACGGTTTCCTTCAATACATGCGTCGGAGGCTCGTCACCTTCGGCCAGAAGCACCCCGAGATGCCCGTCACCGCTGAGTTCACGCAGCTCCGTCTCCATGCGGGCAGCGAACTCCTGTTTGGTCGATATCCGATCATACGAACCCGCATCGAGGCGGCTGATCATCTCGACTCCGACCCTGCGCGCAAGCTCGGGATAGACGTAGACGTCGTTCAGTACCTTCACCGTGTCGATCACCGACTGCCGCACCAGTTGCCTGTCAATGGCGTCGACGCTTTCCAGGGAGCTGCTTCTTGCGAAGTCGGACTGGGCGGAGAAGCTCAGTGCCATCGCCATCAAGACCAAGGTTGCGCGCACACTTGATCCCCACCGGGCCTTGCGTTCAGTTCTCATGGGCGTCTACGAATCATGGTCGGAAATGGTCACTTTGCGCGACTGCTGCACGCGCGATCCCTTCGATGTAGGACCTGCCGATCGAACAATCAAGCTCAGGATGCTGACCTGGCGGGTCGAACTCAGGTCCCATCCAGTTCGGCCAGGCGATGCACGCACAGGCGGGTTTCCGCATGCTCCGATCCGCGCGTGCGCTCGAGGTGCGCGCAAGCCTCTTCGAGCATGACTCGTGCGCCGGGGCGGTCGCCCAGGGACAGCATCGCACTGCCGAGGTATAGCAGCAGCCGAGCCCCGATCCGATGGTCGTCCGCGATCACTTCGGCCGCTGTTCGCAAGGGTTCCAGCAGGGTTCTGGCTTCTTCGGGGCGTCCGCTGGCAAGCAGTAGCGAAGCCAGGTTGATCGAGGTGGTCAGGGTTGAGCGGTGGGTCGCTCCCAAGGCCCGTCGCTGCAGGGTCAGCGCCTCGCGATAAAGCGGTTCGGCCGCATCCAGTTGCGCCTGCTGTTGCAGCATCCACGCCAGGGTGTTGATCGAGGTGGTCGTATCCGGATGTTCGTTGCCAAGTGTGCGTCGGTAGGACTCGAGAACTGTTCGCAGTTCTGCTATTGCCTCGACGTGGCGGCCCTGTGCCTGCAGCATGAAGGCGAGGTTGTTGCGCGAGGTCAGGGTTGATGTGTGTTCTGCCCCCAGCACCCGCTGCTGGCTGGCGACCAGATCCGCAAGCAGCGCGCTTGCCTCCGGAATACGGCCCATTTCGTATAGCAGGGTCGAGTAGTTGGACATCACGCTCATGCTGTTCGGATGGTCGTCGCCGAGCAAGGCGCGAATGCCCAGCAGGGTGGCCTGAAAGTGCACTGCGGCCGGTTCGTGGCGGCCGCGCATCCACTCGACCGCGCCCAGATTGTTGCGCACGTCGAGGCTCAGGGAGTGCCCGGCTCCCAACACCCGCTGGCTGCGTTCGGCAAGCACCGGTGCAAGTTCATCGGCCTCTTCCAGCATGCCGTTCTCAACCAGCTGGCCGAGCTGCACGACGCGCAACTCGATGCTGCGCTCGTCATCGATCCCGTACAGTTCTTCGCGTTGCTCAGCGGCGCGCACGTAAAGCGCCAGCGACTTTGTCGGCAGACCAATGCGACGGTAACGACCGGCCAGCACCAGGCGCAAGGCGATGGCCACCTCGGGTTGGTCGTCGAGGCGCTCGTCAACCGCGACAACCGCCGGTGTCAGAAGGTCGCGGTCGATCAGCCGGCGAGCCGTGTCCGTGGGATTCGCGCGCTGCCAATCGCCGAGGAACTGGGCGACGCGGCGCTCGCGCTCGGGGTCCTCCACGCCATCTGCCACGAGCTGTTCGCGCAGGGTCGCCGCGAGATCGTCGGTCAGCGACCTGCCGGCGACTTCCGGATCGATCTGCCCCAGCAGCTCGGCCTGCATCTGCGTGAGGTCTTCCAGTTGCTGCGCCCGCTGACCGGCAATGCGCGCCTGCCAGGCGAAGGCGAGTACGCCGCCCAACAGTGACACCATCACCAGACTCGCGCTTGCTACCAACACACGATGACGGCGGAGGAACTTGCGCATGCGATAGCCGGTGCCGGGCGGGGCCGCGTGCACCGGATCCCCATCCAGATAGCGGCGAATGTCGAGCACAAGTCCGTTCGCGGTCGCGTAGCGGCGGGAGCGCTCCTTTTCGAGCGCCTTCATGACGATCCAGTCCAACTCGCCGCGCACCGAGTTGCGCAATCGGTGCGGCGTCATCTGACATTCGGAAGCCAGCTGACGAAGCGTCTCGGCGGAGCGATCCAGCCGCGTGCTTGGGCGAGGGGGATCTACCTCGCGAATGAGCCGCTGGATCTCTGCCTGTGCTGCCTGGCGCAGGGTGTCGGACTCGATGGGCGTGGTATTGGTCAGCAACTGGTAGAGAATGACGCCCAAGGCATAGATATCGGCACGCGTATCGATGTCCGCCGAGCCCTCGGCCTGTTCCGGGCTCATGTAAAGCGGGGTGCCGATCAGCATGCCCTGCTCGGTAAAGATCGTGCGGTCGCCCACTCGTCCGCTCATTGCCTTGGCAACGCCGAAGTCGATCACCTTCGCCCAGGGGCGATCGTCCTGGGTGCTTACCAGCACATTGTTTGGTTTGAGGTCGCGGTGAATGATGCCCTTGCTGTGGGCATGCTGGACGGCTTCGCACACCTGCCCGAACAACTGCAGACGGGCCTTGATCGACAGCTTGTGTTTCGCGCAGTAGCTGTCAATGGGCTCTCCCTTGACCAGCTCCATCACAAAGTATGGCCGGCCGTCATCGCTTGCGCCGGCGCCAAAAACCTTGGCGATGTGGGGGTGGTCCATCAGCGCCAGGACCTGGCGCTCGGCCTCGAAGCGGGCGACAAAATCGAGCGTGTCCATACCGATCTTGACCACTTTCAAGGCGACGCGGCGCCTGACCGGGTGCGTCTGCTCGGCCTCGAAGACCAGACCAAATCCCCCCTCGCCAATCTGGCCGAGGAGCCTGTATGGGCCGACAAACCCATTGTTGCCCTCGCCGCGTGGGGGTTGGAGCGTGCTGTCGCTTGTCGGAGTTGTGCTCATCGGCGGAATCACCGGGATGGTCGGTTGGCATGAGACTACCGCGGCCGGCTCGATCCTGCCCAGCGCAACGCGAATCCGCAGGTCGATTCGCGCAATTCACGTCTGGGTACATAGGTTGGGCAGGCGCCGCGCGTCTGGCTCGCGGTTGCGCCATGCCATCGCGCCAGAAAGGCTAGCCGAGGTCGAGCGACTGCGCTTCAGAGCCGAACATGCAGCGCACATCCGTTTTGGGTAGGCTGTTGCCAGGCAACAGCGGAGCGGGCCTGTCAGGCGATATTGAACACATCGGCGAAGCGGCTCGGCGTACCACCTAACATCGTCTCCAGATAGGTGTACGGCTTGATCGCGTCGAGCCAGGCGAAATAGCTCGCTTCCGACACGTGCCTTCGCGCACCGGCCATTACCGCCTCACAACGCTCCGGCGACAGTAGGGGCAGTGGCGACGGCCTTGGTTCGTGGACGCCGGAGAAGTCGCCCTTCACGACGTGCGCCCCAGGCCACACAAGGTTTGTTGACGGGTCGGAATCGAGGGCGGCCAGCTCCTGAACGTGCCCCGCAAGCAATGGATGGGCCGCCAACAGCCAGCAATAGAGCTGCGTGGTCCACAGCGGGCAGCGGATTGCGAAAACCGAGTCGAGCCAGGAGTCGAACTCGTCGTGATTGAGGTACTTCGCGCAGAAGAACATGCCCGCCGAGAAATCCCCGCATGCCACGCTCCACTCGAACGCAGCGCGCCTCCCGCCGGCGAACGGGTCCTCTGGCGCCGGGACCGCCAGCCGATCTCCCGTCCAGCGAACCGGATCCATCAGGCAGCGACCCAGGGTCTGCCTCGCGTCATCGGCGAAACCCGGGTATGGCTCGTCAATGCGACGCGGATGCACTGCAATGAACGCAGTGACGAGGTGCTGGTACAGGCTGTCGAACGACCGCTCTGCGTGGCGGTGGACGAGCTGTGCCAACAGGAAGCGATACCAGACGGTCCATTCGTCCCTGGGACCGAAACTGGAATTTCCGGACGCAATCTCCTCGAGCGGTTCCCGCAGTTCTTCGAGTGAAAGCTCCTCGATATTGCCGAGCAGCAAATCAAACACGCGCCTTGTGTCGCCCATGAACCACGCTTCGCCCATCGGACCTGCAGGACGACGGAAGTGGTCGCGCATGCGCTGGATGCAGCAGGCATGAAGTCCATTGCCTGGATGCCAAACGAAGGGGAGTGGGATCTCGGGCTGTGTAGGCTTGCGCGACGAGGACATGCGGCGATTCTACTCGGCTCCGGGAAGGCATCAGAGAAGCAATGTGGCCGAATTCTCGGTCGTCAAAATGCAAGGTCATTACCCATATGGCTCATCCACAATTGAGCAGCGCTGAGCGAGGGTGTGTCGAACTGAGAGTTCATGAGTGAACACCGACCCGTTCGCGTTGAGGACGGGTAATCCGGAACCGCAAAGTGCGCTCGCATGCGCTGGCCATTAACCGATTCCGTCTTGCCCAACGCACGCTCGCCCCGCCAGAAGACTCTAGCGCCGCACGCGCGGCGAACAGTCTCACTTGGGCCGGTCAGACTTCAGGTATTTCCTGCCGGGAACGCTTCAGGTACTCCGCCAATGCCATGGACTCGCGCGCACGCAGGTCGGCGCACTGACGCACGCTCTCGGCAGTTTTCTCCAAGGTCCGCGCATAGGCTGGCGTTTCCGAGAGACGCGGCTGAAAGAAGTCGTTGGCGGCCTCCAGTACGGCCAGTTCGCAGCCTCCGCCGAGCATCCTTGGCATGAACGGGATCATGTGTGGCGGCAGCTTGTTTGCCAGCTCGTCGTAGTGCCCGTAAACCCATTCGCGTGTGCGCGCGGCGCGCGCCTCGGTGTGGAACATGCCTGACAGAAGCCCAGTGACGTCCGATGCCGTGATATGGCTGGTGAGCACGTAGTCGAGCCCCGCCGATTGCAAGTCGGCGGAGCCGAACATCGACAGCGCAGAGAGCAGGCGGCTGCGCACGTCGGGTGTCTTTGTCGATTCGAATACTTCGATCATTCTCGCGTGCAGGGCCTGGTCGCCATGGAAGGCCGCGACAGCGAGTTGCGCACTGATCAGCCCGCTGTCGGTCTGGCCGGGATCGGCGAGAAACAGTTCGGCCTGCCTGCGCGACTCGGCGATCACCTTTTCGTCGTTGCCTTCCAGCCCTGCCAGCCGGATCAGACTGCTGCGCAGGCCGTTCATGCCTGCGGGGTCGTCGGGGCGACTGACCAATCCGTGCCGGTTCAATGCTGGCTGCGTGGTCGCTGCGACATAGCGCGACCAGTCGGGTTCCAGTGTCTTGTCGACCAGCGATTCGCGGATGTCGGTCAGGTATCTGAGTGCGCTGCTGACCACGCGCGGGTGCGGATCGTCGAGAAAGGGCGCAATGATCCGAAGGTAGGCCGCCGCGTCCATCTTGTCGGCGAGGAACAGTGCATTGCTGCCGGCCACGAAGGCGAGCCGCTCGCGCACGTTGAGCGTACTGGCGTTGAAGTGAGGCAGCGACTGCGCCAGCAGGTCATCGGCCAGGGCAAAGCGGTAATAGCCTTTGGCGTCGGTGTCCGGGTAGACCCATTCCGGTTCGAATTCGAGCTCGATCGTCGCGCTCGGCTCCTCGAGCAACACGTTGAGAAGGCGACGGCGCTCGCCCTTGCCGTAGCTCAGGTTGACGGGCACGGTCCAGCGTTGCTCCGGCGCCTTGGCGCCCGGATAGAGAAAGCGTTGCTGCGAAATCGTCAGCGTCTTTCCGGTCAGCGTCACATCGAGCAGCGGAAATGAGGACTGCTCGATGAAGCCGCGCAGCACCGCCGCCACGTCCTTGTCTGCCGCGGTGCCGAGGGCGCCCCAGAGATCATCGGCCTGTGCATTGCCGAACTCGTGGGCCTTCAAGTAGGCACGCACGCCGTGCTTGAAGGTTTCCTCACCGATCCACTGCTCGACCATGCTGAGCACCGCGCCGCCTTTGCTGTAAGCCAGCCCGAGGCCGTCGAGGACATCCGCTTCTGAACGGATTGGCTTGCGGATGGGTTTGGTCGTCACCAGCGCATCGGAAAGCATGGCGCCGTTCTGTCCGAGGTTGAGCTGCATCTCCAGCTCCGGATACACCTGACTGATGATCTTTTCGCCCATCCACGTGGCAAATGCCTCGTTCAACCACAGATCGTCCCACCAGCGCATGGTGACGAGGTTGCCATACCACTGGTGCGCGATCTCGTGCGCAATCACCCGCAGGCTCGAGCGCTTCTGCTCCAGACTGGCGTGCTCGGCATCGAGCAGCAACAGGTCATCGCGGTAGGTGATCAGTCCGACGTTTTCCATCGCGCCGAACGGAAACTCGGGCAAGGCGACGGAATCGAGCTTGGCGTAGGGATACGCACGCCCGAAATAGGTCTCCAATGCTTCCAGGATCCGCGGCATTTCCTGCGCGGCGTAAGCCGCCATCGCCGACTTGCCGCGTGTGGTGATGATGCGCCCGGGCACGGAAAGGCCCGTCACCGGATACTCTTCCAATGGGCCCACGGCAAGCGCCAGCAGGTAGGACGGGATCGGCAGCGTCGGCGCGAACTCACGCGTGGTCCAGCCCTCCTTGCTGCTCTGCGCGGTTTCCGGCGTGTTGGCGTAGACCTTCAGCCCATCCGGCACAGTGATCGTCAGGGTGAACGGAATCTTGTACTCGGGCTCGTCGAACACCGGAAGGGCGCGTCGCGCATCGCTCGTCTCGAACTGGGTGAAGAGATACGGATCACCCTGGGCGATGGTCTTGAACAGACCGGCCGACTGGCGGTTGTAGGGCGCGTGATAGGCGATCTCCAAAGCGTAGCGCCCCGCAGGAAGCTCCTCCGCACAGGTCGCCGTGACCACGCCCTGCGCCCCCATCGTCGTGCTCAGCTCGCACTCGGCGGCACCACTCACGCTGGCGCTGTCGATGCGGTAGTCGCGACCGCTGAACTGGATCTCTCTGCCCGCCTTGATCAGTTCCAACGTGATTTTCACCCGCCCCTCGAAGCCCTCCTGCGCAGGATCGAGTTTCAGCCAGATCGACTGTTCGATGGGCTGCGCCAACCTGGTCATGCGGAATTCGTCGTTCGCTGCCGGCAGCGACGACGACGTTGCGGCGAGGATCGCCGCAAACCATCGCAGACGGCCGGGCGTGAAAAGGGCGGGCATGGTGAACTCCAGGACGTGGCTCGGCGGGATCGGGGCGCCCGACAGGGGACGCTGCGGCAGGTCGTTGCCGCGAATTCTCGGTCATCACGATACCTGACCGGGCACTCTCACTTCTCGCGACGACGTCCGCAATGGGTGGAAGCGAGCGCTCAGGTACACGCCGGCCATGAAAATCTGACCTCGTGCGCCGGGGTGAGAAATGCCGGCTACGCCTGCGCTGCGCGTTTGGCGCGCCGTCGCGCCATGCCATCGCGCCAGGAAGGCCAGCCGGCGAACCCGATCAGCAAGACGCTGAGCAGCACTTCAGCAAGCGCCAGCTCGCGCACCGCCGGATCCGCCCAGGCTTCCATAACGCCGTGACTGAAATACAGAAGCGCCAGGGTGGCGGCAAGAAACATCGCATTCGGGCGACGCAGAAGCAATCCGATTACCGGCATCACCAGCGGGCCTGCCGCCAGCAGCAGTGCCAGCCAGATCGGAATGACCAGCGGCGGCACAAGCCAGGCGTACCAGACCAGCTGCAGCACAAGCAATGCGGCCAGGGCGAGCTTGGCGATCAATTCCGGCTTCATGTGGAAAGCTTCCGTGCGGTATGCGCCACGCGTCGGCCCAAGGCGCGCGCCAGGTGCTTCTCGTCGTCGCTCAATACACTGTCGCTGTGCGCGCCGGCAACGTGGCTGGCGCCGTAGGGTGTGCCGCCGCTGCGCGTCGTGCTCAACCGTTCCTCGGTAAACGGAATGCCCAATACCAGCATGCCGTGGTGCAGCAGCGGCAGCAGCATTGAAAGCAGTGTGGATTCCTGCCCGCCGTGCTGGCTCGCGGTGGAGGTGAACACGGCAGCGGGTTTGCCCACCAGCGTGCCCGAGGCCCACTCGGCACCCAGTGAATCGATGAAGTGCTTGAGCGGCGCAGCCATGTTGCCGAAGCGGGTCGGGCTGCCGAGAATCAGGCCGCTGCATTCGGCGAGATCCGCCTTTGCTACATAGGGCGCGCCTTCATCCGGCTCAGGTGGCGAAACGTGCTGGGTTGCCGCGGCGACTGGCGGCACGCTGCGCAGGCGCGCCTGCATGCCCTCGACTTCTTCCACGCCGCGCGCGATCTGTCGTGCCAGGTTGGCCACCGAACCGTTGCGGCTGTAGTACAGGATCAGGATCTCGCTCATGGGCGCGGAAGGTAGCACGCAGCGCATATCCACCGCCTCACGGCTTGCGTTACCGTAGTGCCATGAAATTGATCGAGCAACTGCGGGAAGCTGTTCACGAGGTCGACCGGGAGCGCCTGCAGGCCTTCGGACTGTTCCTTTGGCGTCGGTTCCTCGACGACCGCTGCTTCGAGTCGGCCGGCGCCATGGCCTACACCACGGTGTTTGCAATGGTTCCGCTGACCGCGGCGATCTTTGGCATCGTCGCGGCGTTTCCTGCATTCCAGATCTGGCTGGACCAGCTGACCGAGTTCATCTTTTCCAATTTTGTCCCGCAGGCGGCACGCGTCGTGGAACAGTACCTGCGCGAGTTCGCGTCAGGCGCGCGCGGTCTCACCACGATCGGTGTAGCGGCGCTGATCATCACCGCACTGCTGATGCTCGCGGCGGTGGAGGACACCTTCAATCGCATCTGGCGAGTCAGCAAACCGCGGCCGCGCCTGTCGCGCTTTCTGGTGTATTGGACTGTATTGACCATGGGGCCGCTGATGGCGCTGGCCGGGCTCGCCATCTGGTCCTACCTTATTTCCCTGCCGATGTTGTTTGATGCCGGGCGCGACCCCGGCCTCAGCGAGCGTTTGCTGAGGCTTGCGCCGCTGCTGATCGAACTGGTCGGATTCACCATGGCCTACATGATCATCCCGAATCGACGGATTCGCTATCGCCATGCCCTGATCGGCGGCGTACTGGCGACGACGCTGTTCGAGCTGGCCAAGTTCGGATTCGCCCTGTATCTGCGCCAGGTGCCTTCGTATACGCAGATCTTTGGCGCGGTCGCGGTGGTGCCGATCTTCCTGATTTGGGTCTACTTGAGCTGGGTGGTGATCCTGCTTGGCGCGTCGATTGCCGCGTCGCTCAGTGCGTTCCGCTTCCAGCCGCGAGCACTGCGCTTGCCGCCCGGCTACGAACTGTATGGTTTGCTGCGCTTGCTGGGCCGTCTGGACGCTGCGCGGCAGAGTGGCAAGACCCTGCAGTCAGCCGAGATCGAGGCACTTGAGCCGTGTCTCAGCGACGACCTGCTGCAGCGTCTGCTGGCGGGACTTGACGAGATTGAAGTCGTGCAACGCGCCGAAGAGGGCGGCTGGCTGCTGAGCCGGGCCCCGGAATCGATCAGCCTGCTGGAGCTATACGAAACCTTCAAACTGCGTCTGCCCGCAGCGGCGGCCGCCGAGTTGCCGGGAGCCAACGACGAACTCGGTCGCCGTGCCCTGCAGGCCATGGAGCGACTGCGGTCGCCAATGGATGACGCGCTTTCGCTTACCCTTGCGCAAGTGATGTCACCCACGCCTTCCTTGTCCGATTGAGCCCTTCACCATGCAGACCCTGTTGCGACTCGTCCTTGCCCTCGTTCTTGCTGCCTCGATGCTTGCCTGCGACGCAAAGTCACCGGAGAAGTCGGATGAGTCCGCTGATGCTGTCGAGCGCCCGGGCCTAGAGGTCAGCCTGCTCGATGGCAGCACCTGGAACATCGAAAGCCAGCGCGGTCGCTGGGTGGTGGTGAATTTCTGGGCAACCTGGTGCGCGCCCTGCCTGAAGGAGATTCCCGACCTGGCCAAGCTGCACGATTCGCGCGACGACGTGGTTGTCATCGGCCTGGCCTATGAAGAGATCGAGATCGCCGACTTGCTCACCTTCCTTGAGCGACATCCGGCGACCTATCCGATCGCGATCATCGATGTGTATGCACCGCCGGAAGACTTCGATACGCCGCGTGGTTTGCCCATGACCTGGCTGATTGCCCCGGATGGCAGCGTGGCGCGCAAGTTTCTTGGGCCGGTAACTTCCAAGGACCTGCTCGAAGTGGTCGACGGCACTGCAGACGCTGGATGAACGAGTTGGAAGCGCGCCGTTTCCTGGTCGAGGGCCGGGTGCAAGGCGTGTGTTTTCGCGCCACAACCCGCGAGCAGGCGCAGCGCCTTGGCGTGGCTGGTTACGCGCGCAATCTACCCGACGGCAGGGTAGAGGTATGGGCCGAAGGCGAGATTGGCGCGCTCGACACCTTGCAGGCCTGGTTGCAGCACGGCCCACGCCTGGCCAAGGTCACCAGATTGCAGTCTGAAGCCGTCGGATTGGCTGGCATGGATGGGTTCACGACAAGGTGAGTTGCAGTTCTTAGGGAAGGTCTGAACAAGTCCATCCTGGACCCTTCGTCAGGCTCAGGACAGGCTTGTCAGCCCACGTCGAGTCCGGCACATGTCCGGACTCGACTTCGCGAAATCAATCGCTTGCGCGATTGTCTCGCGGGCCGGCCATCCATGGCCGGCGGAACCTCTGACTTAATCAGAGGCTCCTTTGCTCGGTTTTACCTTAGGAAAGGACCGTAGGTAGCGGATTGGAAAGGGAAAATGCTTGCCAATCCAGCCGGAATGGGCTTCAATCACCGATATGTGCCGCATTTTCTCTCGCTCCCGCGTCCTGATTGGCCTACTCCTGGGCTGCGTCGGCGTGGCCGAATCGGCCGAAGTGGAGGCGCTGCGCGTCTGGGCAGGTCCTGACTACACCCGCGCGGTATTCGATGTGTCCGGACCGCTGGAGTACAAGGTATTCACGCTGGAGAATCCCGACCGACTGGTGCTTGACTTGCAGGGCGCCAGCCTGGGCAAGGCATTCGAACCCGGCGAAACGCGCGGCCTGTTGCAGGGTGTGCGCACCGGCAAGCAGGGTGAGTCGGGGCTGCGCGTGGTGTTTGATCTGAGTGCCAAGGTTCGCCCGAAGAGTTTCCTGTTGGCGCCGGCCGAGCAGTTCGGTTATCGCCTGGTGGTCGACCTGCAGTCTGCTGCTGGAGAACAGGCCGCCGCACCGGTAGTGCGCACGGTGGCCGAAGCGGTGGCCTCCGACGAACGCGATCTGGTGATTGCCATCGATGCGGGCCACGGAGGCGAGGATCCCGGCGCCAGCGGTCCGTCCGGAACGCGCGAGAAGAACATCACTCTGGCGGTCGCCAAGCAGTTGGCTGACCTGATCGATGCCGAGCCGGGCATGCGCGCCGAGATGGTGCGCACCGGTGATTACTTCATTCCTTTGCACCTGCGTCACCGCAAGGCACGCGAGGCCAAGGCCGACCTGTTCATCTCCATCCATGCCGATGCCTTCAACAAGCCGACCGCGGCCGGCGCCTCGGTCTTTGTCATGTCGCAGCGCGGAGCATCCAGCGAGGCGGCGCGCTGGCTGGCACAGCGCGAGAATGCTGCCGATCTGGTCGGCGGCGTGTCACTCGATGACAAGGACAATACCCTCGCCGCGGTGCTGCTTGACCTCTCGCAAAGCGCTACGCTGAAGGCCTCGGACGACGTCGCCAACAATGTGCTTTCAGCGCTGAAGCGGGTGGGCAAGACGCACAAACCGCAGGTCGAGGCCGCCAACTTCGTGGTGCTGCGTTCTCCGGACGTACCTTCGATGCTGGTCGAGACGGCCTTCATCAGCAATCCCGAAGAAGAACGCAAGTTGGGCGACCCGAAGTACCGTCGCGCACTGGCCGAAGCGATTCTCGACGGCGTGCGTGACTACTTCTACACCCAGCCTCCGCCCGGCACCTGGATTGCAGCGAACGGACAGCAACGGCGCCCGAGTGAGCACATCGTGCGGCGCGGTGAGTCGCTGTCGGCAATCGCCGTGCGCCATGGCGTGAGTCTGGCGCAACTGCGCAGCGCAAATCCTTCGCTCAAGGGCGATGTGGTCAAGGTGGGCGACAAGCTGCGCCTGCCGCAGACGATTGGCGGCGCAAGCAGCACCGTGGCCGCGGCTTCACCGCGCTGATCGATTCGGCAAGCTGTGGGCGTTGCTATGATCGGCAGCCTTGCCGCATTGATGCCGCCTGCAATGATCCGCCAGCTTCCCGATGTCCTTGTCAACCAGATTGCGGCCGGCGAAGTCGTTGAACGCCCTGCCTCGGTGGTCAAGGAACTGGTCGAGAATGCGCTCGACGCCGGTGCGACCCGCCTGGAGATAGAACTGGAGGAAGGCGGCGCACGCCTGATCCGGGTTCGCGATGATGGATCGGGCATCGTGGCGCAGGAGATGTCTTTGGCAGTGTCGCGCCACGCGACCAGCAAGATCGCCTCGCTGGAAGACCTGGAACAGGTGCGTTCGCTGGGATTTCGCGGCGAGGCCTTGCCCTCGATTGCATCGGTCAGCCGCTTTCGCATGGTGTCGCGGACCAGTGCTGCCGAACATGGAAGCGTGCTGGAAATCGATGGTGGCAAGCCTGCGCCGCTGGCGCCCCATGCGCATCCAGTCGGAACCACGATCGAAGTGCGCGAGCTGTTCTTCAATGTGCCGGCGCGGCGCAGGTTTCTGCGCGCCGAACGCACCGAGCTTGGGCACATCGAGGAATGGCTGCGTTCGCTGGCATTGGCGCGGCCCGATGTGGACCTGCGCATCGCCCACAATGGCCGCAGTGTGCGGCATTACCGGGCCGGGCAGGGCGAGGCGGGCGTGCGCGAACGGCTTGCGCAGGCGCTGGGCGGTGATTTCGCCGAGGCCTCCCTTGCCATTGAAGCAGAACTGGCCGGTCTGCGACTGAGCGGATGGATCGGACTGCCCACCGCGGCGCGCTCCAGCGCCGATCAGCAGTATTTCTACGTCAATGGCCGCGCAGTGCGCGATCGCCTGGTGGCACACGCGGTGCGTCAGGCCTACGGCGATGTGCTGTTTCATGGCCGACATCCGGCCTTCGTGCTGTTCCTGGAAATCGATCCACGCCGTGTCGATGTCAATGTGCATCCGGCCAAGCACGAGGTGCGCTTCCGCGAAGGCCGCCTGGTGCACGATTTCATTTACCGCAGCCTGCATGAATCACTCGCCGCGACGCGCGCCGGCAGCGTGGCTTCGCAGCCTGCTGCGCCATTGCCAGGCATGCAACGCAGCGGCTGGGTGGACGCCCCTCGCCAGGCTGGTCTGGGTATGCCATTACGCGAGCATGCGGCGGTTTACTCGGCGCTCTACGGTCCCGCACCAGGTGAGCAGTCGGTCGCCGTGCAAGCGCACGCGCACGCCAGCAGCATGGCCGGTGGCAACGAGGGTGAGGCGCCGCCGCTGGGTTACGCGCTGGCCCAGTTGCACGGCATATTCGTTCTGGCCGAGAGCAGCGAGGGACTGGTGCTGGTCGACATGCACGCCGCACACGAACGCATCACCTACGAAAGACTGAAGTCCGCGCAGGACGGCGAGGGCATCCGAAGCCAGCCCTTGCTGGTGCCGATGCAACTGGCTGTCAGTGAGCGCGAAGCCGATGCTGCCGAGCAGCACGCTGAAGCCTTGCGTGCCCTTGGCTTTGAACTGGTCCGCAGCGGTCCTGCCGGGGTTTCGCTGCGGGCAAGCCCGGCGATCCTGGCGGGTGTCGATCCGCGTCAACTGGTGCTGGACGTGCTGACCGACCTGATCGAACACGGCAGCAGCCAGCGTGTTGAAGCCGAGAGGAACGAGTTATTGTCCACCATGGCCTGCCACGCTTCGGTGCGCGCCAACCGGCGTCTTACCTTGCCGGAAATGAATGCCCTGCT
Source organism: Lysobacterales bacterium (assembly GCA_038257155.1). Classification (GTDB taxonomy): domain Bacteria; phylum Pseudomonadota; class Gammaproteobacteria; order Xanthomonadales; family Xanthomonadaceae; genus JANJTY01. The sequence continues at coordinate 134,863 of JBBSJP010000004.1, forward strand.
GCGCGACATGGAAGCCACCGAGCGTTCCGGTCAGTGCAATCACGGTCGACCCACCTGGGTCCAGCTCAGCCGCGCCGAGCTGGATCGACTTTTTTTGAGAGGACGATGAACCCATGCCAATCCTGCGCCGTGCCAGCTTCGCCAGTGCAGCCCTGCTGCTGATGTCCTGCAGTGGTGGGACACCCGAAACGCCCCCGATGACTGAGCAGGAGTTATCCATCTACCAGGCCGAGATCGACGGGCGTCACGCACAGCGCCTCGAGCGCCTCCGCGCGCCGGATGGCTGGCTGTCCCTGGTCGGCCTGCACTGGGTCGAGCCCGGGCTGCAGCGCATCGGTCGCGCCCCCGACAACGACATTGTCCTGGCCACCGGGCCGGACTATCTGGCCGAGGCCTTGCTGGAGGATGGCCAGATCCGCATCGATCCGAGCGAGGAAGGTGGCGGCTGGCACGAACCAGGCAAGGACGGCGTGGTCGGGCGCCTGCGCTTCAATGGGGGTGATGCCAGCATCCAGGTGATCGAGCGAGGCGGACGTACAGGGCTGCGAGTGCGCGACGCCAAGGCACCCACGCGTACCGGCTTCACTGGCATTGAACGATTCGCGACGGACCCAGACTGGCGTTTCGATGCCACGTTCGAAGCACACGACCCGCCGCGCACCATGCCGATCGTCGATGTGCTGGGCAACTCCACCGAGACGCCCAACCCGGGCAAGGTGAGCTTCACCTACGCGGGCACCCGCTACAGTCTGGAAGCGCTGGATGAGGGCGATGGCCGTCTGTTCTTTGTGTTCGCCGACCGCACCAGCGGCAAGGAAAGCTACGGTGCGGGACGCATGCTTTACGCCGATGCGGCGGTAAACGGGCGCACCGTGCTGGACTTCAACCTGGCCTACAACCCGCCCTGCGCCTTCACCGAATATTCGACCTGCCCGCTGCCGCCACCGGAGAACCGGCTGGATCTGGCGGTGCGGGCAGGCGAGAAGCGCTACCTTCCGACGAACTGAGCCGGCCGACGCGCGAGGAACGCGCTGGCTCCTTCGCGCATGTCCTCGGTGGAGAAGCACACCGCAAAGGCCTGACTCTCGTAGTCCAGACCCTGCTGCAGTCCACACTCGCCACCGATGATCACCGCGTCGAGGATGCCGCGCAGTGCATGCGGGGCGCAGTCGGCCAGCCGCGCAGCCAGGGCCATGGTCTCGGCTTCAAGCTGATCGGGTGGAACCACGCGCGTGACCAGGCCAAGTGCCAGCGCGCGCTGTGCATCGATCGGTTCGCCCAGCAGGCAAAGTTCCAGCGCTGCGTTGCGTCCAGCCAGGCGCAACAGTCGCTGGGTGCCGCCAAAACCAGGCAGCAGGCCGAGCTTGATTTCGGGTTGCCCCAGCTTGACCTTTTCGCTGGCAATGCGCAGGTGGCAGGCCATTGCCAGCTCCATGCCGCCGCCAAGCGTGAAGCCCTGCAGTTGGGCGATCACGGGCTTGCCCAGGTGTTCAATCTTCAGCATCAGCTGCTGGCCGAGACGCGAGAAGGCCAGTGCCTCGACCGGACTCAAGGCCGAGAACTCGGCAATGTCTGCGCCCGCCACAAAGGCCTTTTCGCCGGCACCACGCAGCACCACGCTGCGTACCGCAGCGTCGCCGGCGGCGCTGTCGAACGCCCGATGCAGATCTTCCAGCGTCGCGCGATTCAGCGCATTGAGCTTGTCGGGGCGGTTCAGGGTGATCAGTCGAACGGCGCCGTGGTCGGTGCAGATCAGTGTCTGGTAGGTCATGGAAAGCGGGTCCAGGAGGCGGGTCGGCAGTGTATCTGGCGGGCCTGCCGGAAGCAGCCAGCGAGGCGCTCAGTGGCGATTCAGAGCTGGCGTGGGTATGCTTACCCGCTTTTCGAGGCCGGCATTGGCCGGCAATCGTCGTTCCCCCAGGAGGTTTTCCATGATGTTGCGCTGGATGGTCGCGTCACTCGCGACTCTGAGCATGGGTGTTGTTGCTGCCCAGGATATGTCTACCGACAAGGCCAAGCTGAGCTATGCCGTCGGATTCGAAATCGGCCGCGACTTCAACGACAAGAAGCTCGATATTGACCTGGCCACGGTAATCAAGGCGATCCAGGACGGTTACGCCAAGCGTGATCCGAGCGTGCCGGAAGAGGAGCTGCGTGCGGCTCTCACCAAGATGCAGGAGCAGCTGCTGAGCCAGGCCAAGGCCGAGTTCGACAAGGTGTCGACGGAGAACAAGGCCGCCAGCGACCGATTCCTGGCTGCGAACCGTTCCAAGCAGGGCGTAACCGTGCTGCCCAGCGGTATTCAGTACAAGGTGATCGATGCGGGCAGCGGCGCGCGCCCGAACACCAACAGCGAGGTGCAGATCCACTTCCGTGGTTCGCTTGCCACCGGCCAGGAATTTGCCAGCACCTATACCGGCAACCAGGCTGTCACGCTGCGGGTCGCCGAAGCGCCGATTGCCGGCCTGCAGGAGATTCTGCCGCTGATGAACCAGGGTGCACGCTGGGAAGTCTACATGCCGCCGGACAAGGCCTATGGTGACGGTCCGCGTTCGCCGATCGGTCCGAATCAGGCCGTCGTGTTCGACGTTCGTCTGGTCGAAGTCAAGTAAGCATATCGCTGCGGGGCGCCCTTGGGCGCTCCGCAGCGACGCTCGCTCCATGATGTACGCATCGACCTACAAGGCGGTACTGAGCCCTTGCATCGGCATCTGCGAACTGGATGCGGAAGGCCTGTGCCAGGGATGCCATCGCAGTTCCGCGGAAATCGCCCGATGGTCACTGATGGGTGACGATGAGCGACTGCGTTTGATGATCCAGGTCCTGCCCGAGCGCGAGGCGACTCGGGTGTGAGCGGCGGGACCCCGCCCGACCTGTTCGGACGCCTGGCCCCCAGACTGTATCCGCTGACCGAATTGCATCGCGCTCCGCCGGTCAATCTCGACGAACTTTCTGATCTGCTGCCGCTCGAGCAACGCCGCACTCCGGCAGCCGTGCTGGTGGCGCTGATTCCGCGTGACGGGGATACCCATGTCCTGCTGACGCGACGCCATGAAGGGCTGAGCAATCACGGCGGACAGGTCAGCTTTCCCGGCGGCCGAGCGGACAGTGGCGATCACGGCCCCCTGGCAACTGCCTTGCGCGAGGCCATGGAAGAAGTCGGTCTGCTGTCGGACTGGCTCTCGCCGCTGGGCTACCTTGACCGCTACGACACGATCTCCGGCTTTCGCGTCACCCCGCTGGTGGCAGCGCTGCGGCCCGATTATCAGCCTCGGATCCAGCCGGCCGAGGTCGCCGAAGCGTTCGAGGTGCCACTCAGCTTCCTGCGCGATCCAGGCAATCTCGAGCGCCGCGAAGTCGAGTACCAGGGCCGCCTCCGCTCCTACGTCCAGTTTCGTTACGGGCCGCACCTCATCTGGGGCGCAACTGCGGCTATCCTTACCGACTTGTCGCGACGACTCGGGGAAGGCAACTGATGCACTGGACCACGCTGGTCGAAGCAAAGGATTTGAATGCAGCCAGCGGCCAGCCGGATCTGGCCATCGTGGACTGCCGTTTCGACCTCCGCGATCCAGGCTCAGGCGCGCGCGCTTATGCTGCCGGGCACATTCCCGGTGCGGTGTATGCGCACCTCGACAACGATCTTTCCGATCTGACCCGGCACGGGCTGGGGCGTCACCCCTTGCCTACGCACGATGCCTTCTGCGCCCGGCTTGGCGCGCTTGGCATCAGCCCGACGCACCAGGTGGTCTGCTACGACGCAGGTGATGCCGGACTGGCTGCCCGCCTGTGGTGGATGCTGCGTCTGCTCGGGCATGAGCGTGTCGCCGTGCTCAACGGTGGCACCGGTGCCTGGGTATCGGCAGGCCTGCCACTGCAGACCACGGCCAGCAAACCCAAGCCCACCAGCTACCGCGGTCGCTTCAATGTGCGCATGATTGCCTCGACCGCCGTCATTGCCGCTCGCATGGCAACTGCCAACGGCGTTCTGATTGATGCGCGCTCGGCGGAACGCTTTCGCGGCGAAGTGGAGCCCTACGACACCGTTGCCGGACACATCCCCGGCGCCCTGAATCGCCCGCACTCCGAAAACCTGCACAACGGCCGATTCAAACCGGCCGAGAAACTGGCGGAGGAGTTCAGCAAGCTGCTTGGCGTGCATGCACCGGAGAACGCGTTCCTGATGTGCGGCTCCGGCGTTACAGCCTGCCAGAACCTGCTGGCCATGGAGTACGCCGGTCTGCAGGGTGCGCGTGTCTATCCCGGATCGTGGAGCGAATGGATTTCCGATCCGGCCCGGCCGGTTGCGCGCGGCGCCTGACCGCCACGCTGATTCAAGCCAGCCGGGTCAGGACGCATTACTGCAACAGACACGCAAGAATCCCGTAACACAGCGAATCCAGACTGCAGGCAGAAGACATCTACCTGCGTGGTTCGTGCATGCCCGGTTCCACCCCTACCTTCATGCTTTCCTTGGGTCTGTTGTTGCCGATGGCAGTGACGGCAGGACAGGTATCGGAAGATTGCAGCCAGTTCGGAGCGACTGTCGAGGCTACCGGGCCTGTGTCAGCAATGGACGAACTGCGTGAAGCGCGTCGCATTCCGCTGTCATTGGCCTTCGTACCGGGCGAGTCCGAACTTGGTGCCGAGGCGAGTCGGGCGCTGGCACACTTGCTGGATTGCGCCGAGGTCATCGGGCTGGATGGTGAAGGGCTTCTTGTGATCGGCTTTGCCACACCGAGCGAATCGCATGGATTGCCTCTGAACGTGCTGGCGCATGACCGAGCCGACGCCGTCGCTCGACGCCTGCGCAAGGCCGGAATCATCCCGCAGGCCCTGCGCGGTGCTCAGACGGATCAGGCGGCACAGTCCGCTCACGTTGAACTCTGGTTGCGCGACTGAACTACCGGGTGCAGGTCGGGAATTGTTGAAGGCTGCTGGTCAACCGGACTTGCGCGCCTTCAGCCTCGCCACCATCGCGTGCAGCATGGTTTGGGTTTCCTCGCGGAACCAGACTTCCAGAAAGCGAGCGATGCCGATTCGTTCCGGGCTGGCCAGCGCATCAACCAGGTCGCTGCGTGCGAAACGGCGGGTCTCCAGCATGGCAAGGCGCGGAAGCGCCAGCAGCGTCTCCAACCAGGTCTTGGCCGCGGCCAGAACCGCGCCGCTGTCTGCCAGTTCGTCGACCATGCCGACTTGCAGCGCGGCCTGTGAATCGAGCATCGCGCCAACCAGCATCAACCGGTCGGCCGGATAACGGCCGATGGTTCGTTGCAGCAGGTGTTGAACGGCATTGGGCACCGGAAGCCCGACCTGAACCTCATTCAATCCGATGCGATAGTCGCCGCGCGCCATGATGCGGTAGTCGCAGCACAGCGCCAGCACGCAGCCTCCGGCCGGACTGTGGCCATCGATCGCCGCCACCACCGGAACGGGAGATTCCGCCAGCGCCCGCGCCGCATCGAAGAACAGTTCCCAGGCGGCCTGCAGGGCGCTGGCTTCCAATGTCAGCAGATAAGGCACATCCAGTCCGGCCGAGAACACGCTTGGTCCACCAGACAGGATCACCGCTTCGGCACCTTCCTGCGGAGCGCGTCGCAGCGAGTCACGCAGCGCAGCCAACAGCTCGGAATTCAGGGCGTTGACCGGTGGTCTGGCCAGCTGCAACTGATGGATGGAACCGTGGCGGGTGATCTCGATCATTGGGGCGGCACTGCGCAGGCATGGAAGGATCGAAACCATACCGCAGTCCGGCGCAGCGGCGAAGCCTGTCGCTGTCGCGCGAGGCAGTCTGTGCCATTGTGGAAATTTTCATCACCCAGCAGATAGCATCGGCAACATGAAGAAATCACTGTTCGCCCTGCTTTTTGCGGCACTGCCACTATTGGCGTCGGCCACTGATCTGCGCATCGAATCCCCCTGGATCCGCGCCGCACCGCCTGGGGCTCCCATGCTGGCCGGTTACGTCGTGCTGATCAACGACGGCGAAGCAGTTCGACGCCTGGTGTCTGCGCGCAGCGAACGATTCGGTTTGGTGGAGTTGCATCGGACCGTGCAGATCGATGGCATCGCGCGCATGCGCGAGGTCGATGGTGTTGACGTTCCCGCGGGCGGCCGGGCGGCACTCGAGCCGGGCGGGCTGCATCTGATGCTGATGCGGCCGGCCGCGGAAATAAGCGAAGGCGAGCGCATCGCATTCCGACTGGTGTTCGACGACGGCCTGGAGCTCGCGGTCGAGTTCGTCGTCCAACGCACCCCGTCAGACTGATCTCGGCGTCCGGGAGTCCGGGTTCGGGTTGCGCCTGTTAAGCTCGACGCCTCACTTGCTGGCTTCTGGAGACGGACCATGGAACAACTGTTCGGCGGTGGCATCCTCTGGACGATCCTGATTGGATTCATCTGCGGCCTGCTGGCGCGCGCGCTCAAGCCCGGCAGGGACAAGCTGGGCTTTTTCATGACGATCCTGCTTGGTATCGGCGGCGCCCTGCTGGCGCGCTTTGTCGGTGATTCGATGGGCTGGTTCAGCCCGGAAGAACCGGTCGGCTTTCTCGCTTCGTTGGTTGGCGCGATCGTACTGCTGGTGATCTACGGATTGGTTCGCAAGCGTTAGCCATCACTCTGCGTCGGGTCCACAAAGCCATGCGTCATCGCTTCCTGCTCAGTTGGCGTCGCTTGATTCGGTCTGCTGGAAGGCTGTCGTAGGTCGGCTGAAGCCGCGCAGCGGTGGAGCCGACATCGAGGTGCTGGTTTACGTGTCGGATCCGCGCCGACGAAGCGGATCGCCTTGACGGGCAAGCCGGCGGCGCTTGATCCGACCTACGCGGAAACCATCGTGAGACTCAGACCAAGGCCGTGTTGCCGCCGGCATTCGCAAGCAGGCGCAAGTCGGCCCGATCTGTCGTAGGTCGGCTCAAGCCGCGAAGCGGTGGAGCCGACATCGAGGTGATGGTTTACGTGTCGGATCCGCGCCGACGAAGCGGATCGCCTTGACGGGCAAGCCGGCGGCGCTTGATTCGACCTACGCGGAAACCATCGTGAGACTCAGACCAAGGCCGTGTTGCCGCCCGCATTCGCAAGCAGGCGCAAGTCGGCCCGATCTGTCGTAAGGTCGGCTCAAGCCGCACAGCGGTGGAGCCGACATCGAGTTGTGTGGACACATGAAGCCTTGAAAGCCGCGAGTCAGCCCTCGCAGGCTTTTCGTACCGCGTCCGGCAGCGGCACCGAGCCTGAGCCATCGCGCGCCGCCCAGACCATCGTGGTGTTGCCATCGGCGTACACGCACTCGTAATCGTCCGCTGCGACGATGCGGTGCGCGAGGCGCAGGCTGGAGCGGCCAAGCTTCTCGACGCGCAACTCGACGGCGATCTGCGCCGGCCACTCGATCGGGCGGCGATAGTCGATCTGGACCGAGGCCAGCAGCGGCGCAAAGCTGTCGCTTAGCCAGGGGCCGGGCAGCGAGTCCATCCAGGCCAGTCGCGTCTCTTCCAGGTAGGTGAGGAAATTGGCATTGTTGACGTGCTCGAAGGCATCGAGATCGCGCCAGCGCACCGCGAGCTCGAGCCGGAACAGCAGCTTCGAAACAGGCTGGTTCATGCCGCCGCCTTGCGCTTCTTGCTGCCCAGGATGCGCGCCAGGAACTGGCCGGTATACGAGCGGGAATTCCCGGTGAGCGCCTCCGGCGTGCCGCAGGCGATGATCTCGCCGCCACGCGATCCGCCCTCGGGGCCGAGGTCTATCACCCAGTCGGCCGTCTTGATCACGTCGAGGTTGTGCTCGATCACGACCACGGTGTTGCCGTCGTCGCGCAGGCGGTGCAGCACCGCCAGCAGATGCTCGATGTCGTTGAAGTGCAGTCCGGTGGTGGGCTCGTCCAGAATATAAAGCGTGCGGCCGGTATCGCGCCGCGAAAGCTCCTTCGACAGCTTGACGCGCTGCGCTTCGCCGCCGGACAGCGTGGTCGCGCTCTGACCCAGCTTGACGTAGGAAAGTCCGACGTCCATCAGGGTGTTCAGCTTGCGTGCGATCGAGGGCACCGGCTCGAACAGTTTCAGGGCGTCTTCGACGGTCTGCTCCAGCACCTGGTGGATGCTGTGGCCCTTGTAGAGGATCTCCAGGGTCTCGCGGTTGTAGCGCTTGCCGTGGCAGACATCGCAGGGCACATAGACGTCGGGCAGGAAGTGCATCTCGACCTTGATAAGGCCGTCGCCTTGGCAGGCCTCGCAGCGGCCGCCTTTGACGTTGAACGAGAAGCGCCCCGGCGCATAGCCACGCGCACGCGCCTCGGGCACCTGGGCGAACAGCTCGCGCAGCGGGGTGAACAGGCCGGTATAGGTGGCCGGATTGCTGCGCGGCGTGCGGCCTATCGGCGACTGGTCGATGTCGACCACCTTGTCGAACAGATCAAGCCCGTGGATCTCGCGATACGACGCAGGCTTGGCGCTGGCGCCATTGATCTCGGCTGCAGCCAGCGCATACAGCGTGTCGTTGATCAGGGTCGATTTGCCCGAGCCTGAGACGCCCGTGACGCAGACCAGCAGGCCGGCGGGAATTTCCAGATCGACGTTCTGCAGGTTGTTGCCTGTGGCACCCTGCAGCCGCAGCATGGCTTTCGGATCCGGCTTCTTGCGGGCCGCGGGGATCTCGATGCGACGCTTGCCGGAAAGGTATTGCCCGGTCAAGGAACGCGGTGCTTCCAGCAAGTCAGTGAAGGTGCCCTGCGCGACGATCTCGCCGCCGTGCACGCCGGCGCCGGGACCGATGTCGACGACGTGGTCGGCGGCGCGGATCGCATCCTCGTCGTGCTCTACCACGATCACGGTATTGCCGAGGTCGCGCAGGCGAACCAGCGTGCCGAGAAGTCGCTCGTTGTCGCGCTGGTGCAGGCCGATGCTGGGCTCGTCCAGCACGTACATCACGCCCACCAGGCCGGCGCCGATCTGGCTGGCCAGGCGGATGCGCTGCGCCTCGCCGCCCGAGAGGCTGTCGGCCTGGCGTTCCAGAGTGAGGTAGTCGAGACCTACATCGACCAGGAAGCGCAGGCGCTCGCGGATTTCCTTGACGATCTTCACTGCGATCTCGCCGCGCCAGCCGGGCAGGGCGAGGGCCTCGAAGAAGGCCATGCAGCGGTCGATCGGCAGGCGCACCACCTCATGCAATGGGGAATCGCCGACGAACACATTGCGTGCCTGGCGATTCAGACGGGCGCCGCTGCAGTCGGGGCAGGGACGCTGGCTGATGTACTTGGACAGCTCCTCGCGCACGACCTGGGATTCGGTCTCGCGGTAGCGTCGCTCCAGGTTCGGGATGATGCCCTCGAAGCGGTGCTTGCGCTGCGCGCGACCGCCGGCGTCGGTGAGGTAGGTGAACGCGATGATCTCTTCGCCCGAGCCATACAGCACGGCCTGGCGCACGTTCTCCGGCAACTGGTCCCAATGGGTGTCGACCGAAAAGCCATAGTGCCGCGCCAGCGAAGCGATCAGCTGGAAATAATAGGCATTGCGGCGATCCCAGCCGCGCACCGCGCCGGCCGCCAGGCTCAGCTCCGGATGCACCACCACGCGGCCGGGGTCGAAGAACTGGGTCACGCCCAGGCCGTCGCAGGCCTGGCACGCCCCCATTGGCGAATTGAACGAGAACAGACGCGGTTCCAGTTCCGGCAGCGAGTAGTCGCAGACCGGGCAGCTGAACTTGGAGGAGAACAGCAGCGGCGCCGCCACTTCGTCGTCGAGGTTGGTGACAATGGCGAGGCTGTCGCCCAGCTTCAGCGCGGTTTCGAAGCTTTCCGCCAAGCGCTGCTTGTGGTCGTCGCGCGGGCGGAAGCGGTCAACCACCACCTCGATGGTGTGCTTGGTGCGCAGCGCCAGCTTCGGCACCTGGTCGAGTTCGTACACGGTGCCGTCGACCCGGGCGCGCAGGAAGCCCTGCGCACGCAACTGGTCGAAAACCTGCTGGTGCTCGCCCTTGCGCTCGCGCACTACCGGCGCCAGCAGCATCAGGCGATGTTCCGGGTCCATTCCCAGCACCGTATCGACCATCTGGCTGATGGTCTGCGCGCTCAGCGGCTGGCCGTGGTCCGGGCAGCGTGGCGTACCGACCCGCGCATACAGCAGGCGCAGGTAGTCGTAGATCTCGGTAATGGTGCCGACGGTCGAGCGCGGATTGTGCGAGGTGGCCTTCTGCTCGATCGCGATGGCCGGCGACAGGCCCTCGATGTGGTCGACATCGGGCTTCTCCATCACCGACAGGAATTGCCGTGCATAGGCCGACAGCGACTCGACGTAACGCCGCTGGCCCTCGGCGTAGATCGTGTCGAAGGCGAGCGAGGACTTGCCGGAGCCCGACAGGCCGGTAATCACGATCAGCTTGTCGCGCGGCAGATCGAGATCGATGTTCTTCAGGTTGTGGGTGCGGGCGCCACGGATGCGGATGGTGTCCATGCGGGGTCGCATTTGGGGCAGCCGATGATGGTATCAGGACGCTGTGTTTATTCTGTGCGGAAGGCATGGGTGGACGTGGGGGCTGTTCAGGGTGGTGCAGAAGCCCCTCTCCTTCTGGGGATAGGGGGGCTTTTTTGCTTTTGAGCCCCTCGCCCGCATCGCGGGAGAGGGGTTGGGGAGAGGGGCTCTAGCTGATGGCGTTGGATCCGCCAAAGCCAGCCAGAGTCAGAGCCCCTCACCCGGCCCTTCGGGCCACCCTCTCCCGCACGCGGGAGAGGAGAAGTAGAGAGGGTTCGGGCGGAGCGAGATGCTTCGTAACATCGAACCCTATCGCCCAGCCCCAGTCCCTATGGGAGAGGGGACCAAGAGCACCGCCGATCATGGAGACGCGTCATCGTCTTGGAGCAAGACCACCCACATGCCATTCTCAGGCGCCGTTTGAGCTAGTAGCAGCCACGATGGACGAAGACCTGCAGGATGAACGCATGCGCAGCGTGTTGGCCGAACTGCTGGCCAGCGGCGCCAGGTCGGTGCTGGATCTGGGCTGCGGGCCGGGCGATCTGTTGGTGCGGCTGGTCGAGGAGGCACAGTTCGAGCGCATTCTGGGTATTGACCTGAGTGCAGCCGAACTCGCCATTGCGCGAGAAAGATTGCAGCTGCATCTGACTGCCAGCACGCCACGCATCGAGCTCCGCCAGGCCTCATTCACCGATGCCCGCGCCGGTCTCGAAGGCTTCGATGCGGCAGCCCTGGTGGAAACCATCGAGCACGTCGATCCGAATCGCTTGTCCGACATCGAGCGCGCGGTATTTGGTGCTTTTGCACTCCGCAACGTATTCGTCAGCACCCCGAATCAGGAGTTCAACGCCGTCTACGGCATGCAGCCAGGACAGATGCGCCATCCCGACCATCGCTTCGAATGGACCCGGGCCAAGTTCCGCACCTGGGCGCGTGGCGTGGCGACGCGCCAGGGCTACGGCGTCCGCTTCGTGGACATTGGCCAACCCGAGCCTGGATTCGGCGCTCCAACCCAGATGGCCTGTTTCGCGAAACTGCTCGATACATGAAAACCACGCCCACCCGTTAGAATAGGCGGCTTGATTGATAGCCAAGGGGTGTGCGCGTGGACTTTTCCTTCACCGAAGAGCAGTTGATGATCCAGGATGTTGCGCGGCGCATCGCGCAGGAAAAGATCGCGCCCAGCGCCGAGCATTTCGACAGGATCGGCGAGTTTCCGCTGGAAAACATCAGGATCCTCGGCGAGAACGGCCTGATGGGCATCGAGGTGCCGCATGAGTACGGCGGTGCCGGCATGGATGCGATTGGCTACGTGCTGGCGATGTTCGAGATCGCTGCCGCCGACTGTGCGCATTCGACCATCATGTCGGTCAACAACACGCTCTACTGCAACGGTCTGCTGAAGAATGGCACCGAGGCGCAGAAGCACAAGTACGTCACCCCGATCGCCAGCGGCGAGGCCATTGGCGCCTACGCGCTGACCGAGCCGCAGTCCGGGTCCGACGCTTCGGCCATGCGCACCCGCGCGGTGCTGTCGGCCGACGGCACGCATTACGTAGTGAACGGCAAGAAGAGCTGGATCACGTCAGGGCCTGTTGCCAAGTACATCATGCTGTTCGCCCTTACTGACCCGGCCAAGGCCGCCAAGGGCATCAGCGCCTTCATCATCGACACCGAGCGCGAGGGTTTTCATCGCGGCAAGGTCGAGCCGAAGCTCGGCATCCGTGCCTCGGCCACCTGCGAAATCGAATTCACTGATTACGTGATCCCGGTCGATGACCGTATCGGCGCGGAAGGCGAAGGCTTCAAGATTGCCATGGGCGTGCTGGATGCCGGCCGCATCGGAATCGCCGCCCAGGCCGTCGGTCTGGCGCGTGCCGCCTACGATGCCTCGGTGTCCTACGTGCAGGAGCGCAAGAGTTTCGGCCAGCCGATCGGCAGCTTTCAGATGATCCAGGCCAAGATCGCCGACATGAAGTGCCGGCTCGATGCCGCCACCCTGCTGGTGCTGAAGGCCGCCTGGGCAAAGCAGCAGTCGCTCACCACGGGCGCGCGCTTCACCACCGAGGCCTCGGTCGCCAAGCTGTTTGCTTCCGAAGCGGCGATGTTCATCACCCATCAGGCGGTGCAGATCCACGGTGGTATGGGTTACTCAAAGGAAATGCCGCTGGAGCGCTATTTCCGCGACGCCAAGATCACCGAGATCTATGAGGGCACCAGTGAGATCCAGCGCCTGGTCATCGCGCGCAACGAGACGGGTGTTCGTTGAGGGACACCTGCGGCGCTACAGGGCTGCTGCTGTTGTAGGAGCCGACCTGTCGGCGACCGGGATCGATGGCCCTGCCAATTTGTATGGCCGGGCCACAGATGCCGGTCGCTCACAGGAGCGCTTCCATCAAACATGACCTAACCCGCTGGTTTTATTGGCCTCAAAAAGATGGAAAATGGGATCTCTGGGCTTCTTGCAGCTCCTATCGTCATCCATCACCTACCCGTTCGTGGTGAGGAGCCGTCGAGGCGCGCGCAGCGCGATCGAGAGGGCGTCTCGAACCACCTTTCGCCGGTGGTTCGAGACGCGCGGCCTCGATCTTCGGTCTCGATCCACGCTCCTCACCACGAACGGGTTCTAAAAGATGCATGTGCTTCCATCAGAAAGAACTCACCCGCTGCTTTCATGTGGTCTCAAGAGATGAAAACGGGATCTCTGGGCTTCTTGCACCAGTTTGCTCCGCGACAGCGGAACGCCAACGCGTGCTGAAAGCTCCGACTGGGGTGCCAGGTCACCGTCTGGGCCGTTGTGACGTGAACACAGGCTGACGGTACGCTTGCGTATGGCGGCTGAACACAGCGCCTTCACGCTGGCCCGCTACCCACCGCGGGGCGTATCATTTCGCGTTTAATTGACGACCTGTCGAGCCCCGCTCCATGAGCCAGCACGCCGATGCTTCCGCCCCAGTCGCCCATCGACTGGATCCCGTGTTCGACGCGCTGAAGCAGGCCCTGCCTGGGCCGCGTTTCAAGGAGGCCGCGGCGTTTTCCGAGATCTTCTACCGGCGCCTGCCAGACGACGAGCTGCGCTCGCAACCGGCGGCACATTGGGCGGCCATGGCGACGGATTTCCTCGCCTTCATGCGCGAGCGCCGTGCCGGCTCTGCCAAGGTCCGTGTGTTCAATCCCACACTTGATGAACATGGCTGGGAGAGTCACCACACGGTGATCGAAGTCGTCAACGACGACATGCCCTTCCTGGTCGATTCGGTGGGCATGGCCGTTGCGCAGTGCGAGAAGCAGGTGCACGCCCTGATGCACCCGGTACTGATGCTGGCTCGTGATCCGGGAGGCAACCTGCTTGCTCTGGGCAAGGGTGAAAACGAGTCACTGATCTTCCTGGAAGTGGACCGTCAGTCCGAGCCCGACGAGCTGGCCCGCATCGAGCAGACCATCAGCGCCGCTCTGGCCGACGTGCGCGTGTGTGTGCAGGACTGGGCCGTGATGCGTGAGCGCATGCAGGCCCTGAGTGAAGACTTTGCCGACCGGCCAATGCCCGAGGTATCCGAGGGCGCAGATGAGGCGCAGGAGTTCCTGCGCTGGATCGCGGATGATCATTTCACCTTTCTTGGCTATCGCGAGTACGAGGTGGTCGAGCGCGAGGGCGAGCGTGTCCTGCAGGCGATCGACGGCACTGGTCGCGGCATCCTGCGCGAGGCGCAGCGCGCTTCCGCGCCACGTTCGCTGCGTGGCATGGCGGCGCACAAGCTGCAGAGCAGCGGCAGCGTCGATGCGCTGATCCTGACCAAGACCAATTCGCGCTCCACGGTGCATCGTCCGGGCTACATGGACTACATCGGCGTGCTGCGATTCGATGCCAATGGCAAGCCGGTGGGCGAGCAACGCTTCCTCGGCCTTTACACTTCGGCGGCGTACAACCGCAGGCCTTGGGAAATTCCCCTGGTGCGCAAGCGTCACGAGTACGTGATGCGTCGCTCCGGACTGGGCCCGAACAGCCACAGCGGCAAGGCGCTGCGCCATATCCTGGAGAGCCTGCCGCGCGACGAGCTGTTCCAGTCGAGCGAGGAAGAATTGTTCCAGACCTGCATGGGCATCCTCGACCTGCAGGAACGCAGCCGTCCGCGCCTGTTCCTGCGCCGCGACCGCTACGGTCGATTCTTCTCGGCCCTGGCCTATATTCCGCGCGACCGTTTCAACACCGATGTGCGCCTCAAGATCGAGGCCATGTTGAAGCGCGCCTTGCACGGCGAGCGCCTGGACACCACGGTGCAGGTCGGCGAATCGCCGCTGGCCCAGCTGCACATGATCATCCGCCCGAAATCGGGCGAGGCCGTGGAAGTCGACACCGCAGATCTGGAGACCAAACTCACCCAGATCGTGCGCAACTGGCACGACGAACTGCGCGAGCTGCTGGTGACGCGGCACGGCGAAGAGCGCGGCCTGAAGCTTGCCAATCGTTTCGGCAAGGCGCTGCCGACCGGCTACATCGAAGACGTCACGCCCTGGGTGGCAGCGTCCGACGTGGAACATGCCGCCAGCCTGCGCCACACCGATGAGCTGCGTCTCAGCCTCTATCGCTCGCGTCGCAAGGATGGCCTGCTGCGTTTCAAGCTTTTCCGTCTCGGCACTGCCATTCCGCTGTCCGATGCGCTGCCGATGATGGAGGACATGGGCCTGCGCATCCTGGCCGAGCATCCCTACGAGATGGCCTTGTCCGGTGGATCGATCTTCATTTCGGATTTCGAAGTGCAGCCGGTCGGCGGCGACGTCGACGTCGAGCAGTCGCGTGAGCGTTTCGAGAACGCCTTCGAGAAGGTCTGGCGCGGCCAGGCCGAAAGCGACGGATTCAATCGCCTGATTCTCAGCGCGGGTCTGGACTGGCGCCAGGTTGCGATGTTGCGCGGCTACTGCAAGTACCTGCAGCAGGCCGGCGTGCCCTTCTCGCAGCCCTACATGGAAGAGGCGCTGGGACGTTACCCACTTATTGCTCGCCTGTTGGTGGAATATTTCGAGGCACGCTTCGAGCCGGGTCGCGACGAGCCGGGCAAGGGCAGCGAAGCGGCAAAGCGTGCGCTGCAGAAGTCCCTGGAAGCGGTCACACCGGAAGATCGCCTGAAGCAGGTCGCCACCATCATCGAAGAGGTCGCCTATGCGCGCGGCCTGGATCGCGAGGCGCAGAACGATGCCGCGCTGGATGCCATCTGCATCCTGCTCGACGACGTTGCCAGCCTCGATGAGGACCGCATCCTGCGCAGCTTCAAGGGCATGATCGGCGCCACCCTGCGGACCAACTTCTTCCAGCTCAAGGACGGCAAGCCGCGCGACTGGATCAGCTTCAAGTTCGACCCCGCCAAGGTGCCCGAGCTGCCCAAGCCGCGCCCGTTCCGCGAGATCTTCGTGTATTCGCCGCGCGTCGAGGGCGTACATCTGCGCTACGGGCCGGTGGCCCGCGGCGGCCTGCGCTGGTCGGACCGGCGCGAGGACTTCCGCACCGAGGTGCTCGGCCTGGTCAAGGCACAGATGGTGAAGAACACCGTGATCGTGCCGGTGGGCGCGAAGGGTGGTTTCTTCGTCAAGCGGCCACCGCAGGGTGGTGATCGCGACGCGCAGTTGGCCGAAGGCATTGCCTGCTACCGCAGCTTCATCAATGGCCTGCTCGACATCACCGACAACCTGGTCGATGGCGCTCTGGTTCACCCGGACGGTGTCGTGCGCCACGACGGCGATGATCCTTACCTGGTGGTGGCAGCCGACAAGGGCACCGCGACCTTCTCCGACATTGCCAACGCGATTTCCGAGGAACATGGTTTCTGGATGGGTGACGCATTCGCCTCCGGAGGCTCGGTGGGTTACGACCACAAGGGCATGGGCATCACCGCCAAGGGCGGCTGGGAGAGCGTCAAGCGCCACTTCCGCGCCATGGGTCGCGACAGCCAGAAGCAGGACTTCACCTGTGTCGGCATTGGCGACATGTCGGGCGACGTGTTCGGCAACGGCATGTTGCTTTCGAAGCACATCCGCCTGGTCGCCGCCTTCGATCACCGCCACATCTTCATCGATCCCAATCCGGATTCGGCGCGCAGTTTCATCGAACGCGAGCGCATGTTCGCCGTGCCGCGTTCGAGCTGGGCCGATTACGACGCCAGCCTGATCTCTGTCGGCGGCGGGATCTACCCGCGCTCGGCCAAGCTGATTCCGCTAAGTGACCAGGCCAAGGCGGTGCTGGGGATCGACCCGTCGGTGCAGCAGATGTCGCCGAACGAGTTGCTCAGCGCGATCCTCAAGGCACCGGTGGACCTGCTCTGGAACGGTGGCATCGGCACCTATGTGAAGTCGGCCGGCGAAACCCATGCCGATGTCGGCGACCGCGCCAACAATGCGATCCGGGTGAACGGTGGCGAACTGCGCTGCAAGGTGATTGGCGAGGGCGGCAACCTGGGATTCACCCAGCTTGGCCGTATCGAGGCCGCGCTGCATGGCGTGCTGCTCAATACCGACTTCATCGACAACTCGGCCGGTGTGGACACGTCCGACCACGAGGTCAACATCAAGATCCTGCTGAACGACGCGATGCAGCGTGGTGAGCTCAGCCTGGAGGACCGCAACGCCCTGCTGGTGCAGATGACCGACGAGGTCGAGCAGCTGGTGCTGTTCGACAACTACCGGCAGAACCAGGCGATCAGCCTGATGGAGCGCATGAGTGCGGCGCGCATTGGCTCCAAGCAGCACTTCATCCGTATGCTCGAAGCGCAGGGCCTGCTGGATCGCCAGCTCGAGTACCTGCCCTCGGACGCCGAGTTTGCCGAGCGCAAGGCCCGTGGCCAGGGCCTGACCCGGCCGGAACTGTCGATCCTGCTGTCCTACGCCAAGATCGTGGTGTTCCAGCAGCTGCTCGACTCCGACGTGCCCGAGGATGCCTATCTCTCGGCCGAACTGGCGCGCTATTTCCCGGAGCCGCTGCGCGAGCGCTTTGGCGAGCACATGCAGCGTCACCGCCTGCGCCGCGAGATCATTGCCACTGCGGTGACCAACTCGACCATCAATCGCATGGGTGCCACCTTCATGCTGCGCATGCAGGAAGATACCGGCGAGAGCACCGCCGAGGTCGCCAAGGCGTTCACTGCGGCGCGCGAGATTCTTGATGCGCGCGGCATGTGGGCCGGGATTGATGCGCTCGACCAGCAGGTGCATGAGACTGCCCAACTCGATGCCCTGAACGAGATCTGGTCGGTGCTTCGCGTAATGACGCGCTGGCTCTTGAATCGTCCCGGCGGTCGGCCGGGCATCGCCGGCCTGGTGGATCGTTACAAGCCGGGCATGGACCGCCTGCGGCAGAACCTCGGCGGCGTGCTTGCGCCTTCGGTGCGCGACGAACTGCGCGACGACCGCGCGCGCTGGCTGGAGCTGGGCTTCCCGCAGGATCTGGCCGAGCAGGTCGCGTCGCTGCGTTTCCTGGTCTCGGCGCTCGATGTGATCGAGGTCGCGTTGGAAAAGAACCTGGAAGTGCGTGGCGTGGCGCGGGTCTATTCGGAACTGGGCGAAGCCCTGTACCTGAAGTGGCTGCTGGAGAAGATCGAAGAGCTGCCGGTCGAGGGTCGATGGCATGCGCATGCACGCGGCGTGCTGCGCGATGAACTGCAGTCGCAGCAAAGCGCCCTGGTCAGCCAGATACTTGTCAGCCATGCCGACATCGATGCCGATGTACGCGTTTCGCGTTGGCTGGAGACCGGCGATGCGTCGCTGCGCTACACCCTCAACATGTTTGCCGACATGCGCAGCCAACGCGCCATGGATTACCCCATGGTGCAGGTGGCGGTGCGCCGACTTGCGCAGTTGGCGGCGTCCGGCGGTCGCTGAGCTCACGTAGGGTGGGCCTTGGCCCACCGCGGCACGCCGCGTTTTCGCGCTGGTAGGGTGGGCCTCGGCCCACCGATTCCGTGATCATTCGGCAATGGTGGGCCAAGGCCCACCCTACTTAGCGTCAGGGCTGCAGCCGTTCCAACCCACTCGCCTCGATCACCCGATCCCACGGAAACAGCGGCCCCGGATCGCGTTTGCGACGCACCTGTTGCGTGGCGTCGTCAGTGGCCGGCACCTCGGTGGTGTCCAGCTCTTCGTGCCCGGCAATGAATCGCAGGGCCGGCAGCTCCTGTTTCAGCATTCCGAGCAGCGCTATCAGGGCCACGACCTGCGCTTCGCTGTATGGCTCTTCCATCGCCTGCTGGCGCGAGTCCAGCCAGTCAGGGAAGCGCCCACGATTGACCAGTTCGATGCCGATCGAGCGCGGGTTGTAGCCCCGGGTATGGTGCGCGACGCGTTCGGGCCTTACCCAACGGTGCAGGCTGCCGTCGCGGTCGATGTAGTAGTGGCCGCTGTTTCCGGTGCCGCTGGCATACGCTTCGCGCTCGCCGTACTCGCGCGCCACGCCCAGATCCGGCAGCTCGGTGCAGTGGATCACGATCAGGTCGATATCCGACAGCGGGCGCGCCTCCAGCCGCAACTCGTAGGGCAGGGCGTCGATCTGGATCGGTGGCAACGGTGGCAGGTCGGGCAGCATCGGCCCGCATGCTAGCATCGCGCGGATTTTTCATGGTTTGACCGCGACATGCCGCCTGCTCCCGATTCCGAACTTTCGCGCCTGATGGCGCGCCTGCCGCGTGCCGGCCGGGTGCAATGGATCGGCCTGCGCCCCGCCCGCGAGGTGGCCATGCACGAGGTCGAGGCGGTTCAAGCCATCACCGGCAAGGGCCTCGTTGGTGATCGCTACGCGTCGGCTTCGGGCAAGCGCGGCGTGACCCTTATCCAGGCCGAACATCTGCCAGCCGTTGCTGCGCTGAGCGGTCTTGAGCGGGTAGCACCGAGCATACTGCGTCGCAATATCGTGGTGGCCGGACTGCCGCTGCTGGCGCTGAAGGGCATGCGCTTCCGCATCGGCGAAGCCCTGCTGGAGGGCACCGGCCCCTGCGACCCCTGCTCGCGCATGGAAGTGGCACTTGGCGAAGGTGGCTACAACGCGATGCGCGGCCATGGCGGCATCACAGCGCGGGTGCTGGAGGGCGGTTGGATAAGGTTGGGCGATTCGGTAGCGAAGGAGCAGCAGGAATGAGCAAGGGACATGTGATTCTTTCGCACGGGCTGAACAGCAGTCCG
This sequence comes from Lysobacterales bacterium, assembly GCA_038257155.1. Classification (GTDB taxonomy): domain Bacteria; phylum Pseudomonadota; class Gammaproteobacteria; order Xanthomonadales; family Xanthomonadaceae; genus JANJTY01. The sequence goes on from JBBSJP010000004.1 coordinate 154,476, forward strand.
GACGCGACCAAGGTGACCGCCATGGCGGAAGTGGCCGAGTCGCTTGGCTGGACCACAGAGCGCCCCGACTACAGCGACCTCGACGCCAGTGGCGACATACTCAAGCTGCACGACCGCCTGGAGCGCCTTGTGCAGCATGCGCGTGCCGTGAAGGGCCCCTTGGTTCTGGCAGGCTCCAGCATGGGTGCCTTTATTTCGGCCCTGGCGTCGCTGCAGGTCGACTGTCTCGGCTTGCACCTGCTGGTGCCACCGCCGCGCCTGCAGGGTTTTCCCCTGATGCTGGATGCGGCCAAGGTGCCGACTGAAATCATCCACGCCTGGAACGACGAACTGATTCCTGCCGCCGACGTGATTGCCTGGGCGCAGGCACGCGGGGCGCGCCTGATCCTGGTTCCCGACGGGCATCGCCTGGAAAGGCATGTCGACTATTGCGCGCAGGCCTTCGGCCGCTTCCTGGCATCGCTATGAAATTCTTTCTTCCCTGCGCCAAAGGTCTTGAGTACCTGCTGGCTGATGAACTGGCTGCCCTGGGGGCCGAAAAGTCCACCGCCGCGCGCGCCGGTGCCAATGCCGATGGCGAGGACGAGTTCATCTATCGCGCCCTGCTGCATTCGCGTCTCGCCAGCCGCGTGCTTTGGCCGCTTGCCGAGTTCGCATGCCCTGACGAAGCGGCGCTGTACGCTGCAGCGGGCGAGATCGACTGGCAGCAGCATCTGGATCCCGAAGGCACGCTGGCGATCGATGCGAATGTCTCGGGCACCGGCATCACCCACGCGCGCTTTGCCGCCCTGCGGGTGAAGGACGCCATCGTCGACCAGATCCGCGAGCGCTGCGGAACGCGCCCTTCGGTCGATGTCGATGAGCCCGATCTGCGCATCAACCTGGCCGTGCGCAAGGGCCGCGGCGTACTGTCGGTGGACCTGGGCAGCGGCAGCCTGCACCGCCGCGGCTGGCGGCGCGAGCAGGGCGAGGCGCCCTTGAAGGAAACCCTGGCCGCGGCCGTGCTGCTGCGCGGCGGCTGGCCGGCCATCGCGCGCGAGGACGGCGCCCTGCTCGATCCGATGTGCGGCTCGGGCACTCTTCTGATTGAAGGAGCGCTGATGGCCGCCGATGTCGCGCCGGGTCTGGCGCGTCACGCCAATTCACCGCCGACGCGCTGGAAAGGCTTCGATACCGATTTGTGGCAGCGGTTGCGCGAGGAGGCTGAGGTGCGTGCGAAGGACGGTTTGGCCGCGCTCAAACCGGTTTTCTACGGCAGCGATCTGGACCCGCACGCGATCCGCGCCGCCAGCCACAATGCGATGGCGGCCGGGCTTGGCGACCTGATCCATTTCGATCGCTGCGACATTGCGCAGTTGAGGACACCGCCGGTACCGAACGGCCTGGTGGTCTGCAATCCGCCCTACGACGCGCGCCTGGCCGCCGACCCGGCCCTGTATCGAAGCATTGGCAAGGCCCTGATGAACGCGGTGCCGGACTGGAGCGCGGCCCTGCTGTGTGGCGATCGCGAGCTGGCGCACGCCACGGGCCTGCGCGCCGAAAAGTCCTATCCGATGTTCAATGGTGCGCTGGAGTGCAGCCTGATCATCTGTCGTCCCATCAAACCGCCGCAGCGCGAGGCGCGCCCGCCGCAGCCGCTGTCCGAAGGCGCGCAGATGGTGGCCAACCGGCTACGCAAGAACCTGCGCAATCTGAAGAACTGGAGGGAGCGCGAGGGGGTGACCTGTTACCGCGCCTACGATGCCGACCTGCCCGAGTATTCCGCCGCCATCGATGTCTATGTCGAGGACGGCGGGGAGTCGCGCACCTTCCTGCATATCCAGGAGTACGAGGCGCCAAAGGAAATCCCCGAGGCCGATACGAGGCGGCGCCTGGGCGAACTGGTACGCGCCGCGACCGAGGTGTTCGCACTGCCGCGCGAGCAGATCGCAATCAAGACGCGTTCGCGCGGCCGCGGTGGCGAGAAGTACGGTCGCATGGACACGCGCGGTGAGTTCGTCACGGTGCGCGAGGGCGCAGCGCAGCTGCGGGTGAACCTGTTCGATTACCTCGACACCGGCCTGTTCCTGGACCACCGCCCGATGCGCCTGCGCCTGGCGCGCGATGCGAAGGACAAACGCTTCCTCAACCTGTTCGGCTATACCGGCGCGGCGACAGCGCATGCAGCCTTGGGCGGCGCCGCGAGCACCACCACGGTCGACCTGTCCGGCACGTATCTGGAGTGGTGCACGCAGAACCTTGCGCTGAATGGTTTCGCGGGCGGACAACACCGCATGGTGCAGGCCGACGTGATGGCCTGGCTGCAGGCCGAGCGCACGCAATATGACCTCATATTCTGCGACCCGCCGACCTTCTCCAATTCAGCGCGCGCGCAGGATTTCGACGTGCAGAAGGATCAGCTGCGCCTGCTGCGTCTGGCTGTTTCTCGCCTTGCACCGGGCGGCCTGCTGATCTTCAGCAACAACTTCCGTCGCTTCCGGCTTGACGAGCAGGGCGTGGCCGAATTCGCCGAGATCCGCGAGATCAGCCGCGACACGATCCCCACCGATTTTGCGCGCGATGCCAAGATTCATCGGTGCTGGGAGCTGCGGGCGCTGGCGTAGCAGGATGGTGTGAACATCCCCGATGTCACCGAAGCAAGGCGCGCTCTACTGTGGAGCGCACCCTGTGCGCGACCGGGATGCTTCAATCACGCTGGGTGGCTTTGGATCGCCGCAGCCTGCAGTCGTCTACAAGCTTGGCTCCTGCAGAAAGAGGGCATCGCTCTCTTGTAGACGCGCTCCTGGGTGCCTGGAGATTGATCAGCTCCAAACGGCATGGGGCACTACACTCGACGAAGGCGCCACCACGCGTCCCGACAAGGAGCAGGACAATGCCCGAGTCACGTTCTTTCTGGCGACAGCTCGGCAGGCCCACAATCGCAGCATTGGTGCTGGTCGGAATTGCTGGCGTATGGATCATTGACCTGTACACCGGAACCAATGTGCGGGTCTTTCCGCTGTACTTCCTGCCGTTGGCACTGGCTGCCAAGCGGCTCGGCTTGCGCGGAGCGCTGTTTGCCAGCTTGCTGGCCAGCATCGCCTGGATTGTCGCGCAGCATCTCGGCGGACGCGTTTATCCACACCCGATCTACTGGTCGATCAATTTTCTAACCCAGGGCACGGCTTTTGTGGTGGTCTCAATCTTGGTGGCCAGATTGGAGGCTCGCCTGGTGAGCGAACGGGTGCTCAGCCGTACCGACGCACTGACTGGTCTTCTGAATAGTCGAGCCTTCCACGAACATGCCACGCGAGCACTGGTTCACACCCAGCAGCGTGACCAAGCCGTGACCTTGGCGTATCTCGACCTTGATCGATTCAAGCAGGTCAACGACCGTTTCGGACACGAGGCTGGTGATCGATTGTTGAGTGCGATTGGGGCGTTGTTGCAGGCGCAACTGGGCGGCAGCGGCCTGGTTGCGCGGGTCGGTGGGGACGAGTTTGCGGCGCTCTTGCCCGGTATCGACGAGGCGGTCGCCACACGCTTGTTGGAAGAAACGCGTAGCGCATTGCTGGCGAACCCCGAAGTGGCTGCGACGGGCGTCTCCGCTAGTATTGGTGGCATCATTCACCAGCATGGCCCGGTCGCGCTCGATGATCTGATCCGACAGGCTGATGCACTGATGTATGCGGTAAAGAACGATAGTCGAAACGCAGTGCGCGTGGCGCGCAGCGAGGAGCACTACGCGACGTTAGATGATCAGGCGAAAGCCTGAATGGCTAGCTGAGAACGATGGGGACCGGCGCGGCGTAGTCACTCGAGGCGAGTCAGCTGCGTAGGAGGCCGTCCGGGCGCAGTGCGGCGCCTACACTTACGTTTGTGCGGTAGCAAAGTGCCTTGCAGTCAATTTCTCACGCCGCGAGGTATCAAAGTTGACCCTCGCAGCATCGCCAGCGACAGCGAGCACCAGGCGCGGGTCCATCACCCTGAACCACAGCGCCGGCACGTAGGCCAGCAGGAACATGCCGAAGTAGCCGGTCGGCAATTGCGGGGCCTCGTCGAAATGGCGCAGGGCCTGATAGCGGCGCGCGGCATTGGCGTGATGATCCGAATGTCGCTGCAGATGAAACAGCACCCAGTTCGAGACCAGCGAGTTGCTGTTCCAGGAATGGCGTGGCTGGCAGCGCTCGAAGCGGCCTTGCGTGTCGCGCAGACGCAGCAGGCCGTAGTGCTCGATGTAGTTCGCCGAGCTGAGCTGGAAGTTCGCCCATGCCGCGGCCAGCAAAAGGAAGGGCAGCACCGTGACGCCCAGCCAGGCGACCAGGGCGGTCCAGAGCATCAGGGTGATCAGGCTGGTCTGCACGATGTCGTTGTGCAGACTGAGCGTGGCGCGGCCTTCACGCTGCATGCGTTCGCGCTCCAGGATCCAGGCGCGTCGCCAGGCGCCGGGCCATTCGCGAATGATGAAACGCCAGATCGACTCGCCCATGCGTGCAGAAGCCGGATCGTCAGGCGTTGCCACATCGCGGTGGTGACCGCGATTGTGTTCGACAAAAAAGTGGCCGTAGGCGGTCGGCGCCAGCACCAGCTTGGCCAGCCAGCGCTCGACGCGTTCCTTCTTGTGGCCGAGTTCGTGCCCGGCATTGATACAGAAACCTCCCACCACGCCGGTCGACAGGGCCAGCGCCAGCCAGCCGTGCAGCGGCAGAGCGGTGCGAGTGGCGAACCAGGCGCCAAATACGAACCACGCCCACAGCATCGGCACCAGCGCCCAGGTCACATATCGGTAGTAGCGGTCGGATTCCAGCACCGCGACCGACGTCTCCGGCGGGTTGCTGCGGTCTTCGCCCAGCAGCAGATCCAGCAGTGGCAGCAACCCGTAGACCAGCAGCAACGGTGTCCAGAGCAGGCGCCAGTCGCCGCTGGCACTGGCCAGCAGTGGCCCGGCACCAACCAGGCAAGGCACCAGTAGCGACAGCAGCCAGGCATGGCGCTTTCGATCACGGTAGGGGGAACTGGCAGCAGGAGCAGTGCTAGACATGGGCAATACACGGAAAGGCAGCAATGGCGCGTTACCGCCAAAGCGAACCGAGCGAGGGCCACGCAGCGAGCCCGATGTCATCAGCATGTTGCAGCCTGCGGTCTGCAACCAGCGCTCGGCCTGGTCGCGAATCGTCATTTTGTGCCAGCATGCCGGGATGCATCCCGTGAAACCCCAAGTCCCGTCCGTTTCGAGTCCCGAGCCGGGCATTCATCCGATCTATCTGCGTCATCTGGCAGTGCTGTTGAAGCAGCAGGGTGTCGAGGTCGAGCAGGTACTGAGTGGGGCGGGATTGTCCGCCGAAGACTTGCAGGAGGGCGAAGCCGCCATTGATGTCGCGAGACTGAAGCCGCTGGTTGACGCGGCCCTGCGTCACAGCGGCAGCCCCTGGCTTGGCCTGCAGCTGGGCGCTGCAGTGCAGGCTTTCAGCCACGGGCCGGTCGGCTATGCCGCCATCGCCAGCGGCAACCTGTTGCAGGCGCTTGAGGTCGCCTGCCGGTTCATCGCGCTGCGCGCGCCGGTACTGCGACTGGAATTGCGGCGTGGAACCACCCATACGCGCCTGATCGTGCACGAGCAGAGCGAGCTTGGTCGGGCTCGCCGCTTCGTGCTGGAAGCACTGCTGGTAATGCTGGAGCGCCTGCTGCACAGCATGTCAGGCAGCAGCCTGGGAAGCGTGCATCACCAGTTGCCCTGGATCGAACCAACCTGGTCGCGAAACTACACCGCGTATCTCGCGGGCACGCTGAGTTTCGGGGCCCGCAAGCTGGTTTCGCATTTTCCCAATGTCGTGCTGGACTCGACCTGCCTGAGTGCCGATCCGCAAGCCTTTGAAATGGCTCGTCAGGAGTGCGAGCGGCGCCTGCAGTCGGGCGCAGCCGAACGGGACCTGGCAAGTCGTGTTCGTCGCCAGCTCTGGCATTGCGAAGGCAATTATCCGGACGCCAGGACCAGCGCGGCACGCCTTGGCATCTCACTGCGTGGTTTCTATCGCAGCCTCGCGGGCGCCGGATGCAGTTACCGTGGGTTGCTGGATGAGGCCCGCTACGTGCGCGCACAGCGCCTGCTGCGCGAGACGGATTCGACGATTTCGGCAATTGCCGAGCGTCTCGGTTACGCCGACCCCTCGAACTTCAGTCGTTGCTTCCGGCGCTGGTGCGGCCAAACCCCGCGCGCGTTCCGCGAGGTGAGCCGGGCCGATCGGTCGCCGCTGCCCCGATCAAGGTCGTAGCAACTGGACTATCCAGGCCCCCTGGATTGGATTAGCGGCTGGCGGCCAACTCCATGATTTCATCGCCGTCGGAACGGGGGTGCCGACCTACGTTGGCGCATTCGTAGGGCGGCATCCCAGGCAGCCATCGCGGCTGCCTGAAAAGGTTTTGCTGGCGGCCAACTCCATGATTTCATCGCTGTCGGCAATGGTTGGTCTTCGCTTCGCGCATTCTCGGGGTTCTGTCAGGCTTGCTGACCGGGGCTTCCGGCCAGACAAGCTTGCAGTGCAAGCGGTCGCTGAACGGCGTAGCCGAGTCGCTCCAAACAGCCGAAGAGCCGGCCGACCCCAGTCCGACAGGCTGTTGGTAGCGAGTTTCGCCGCCGAAATTGATACAGTCGCCACCCTGACCCGTACAAAGGACGGCCCCCTGGTGAACGAGAGCCGACGCAGCCGCCAACGCCCACTTGGCGCAATAAGATCCAGCGAAGGCTGGACCTTTTTCCGTCAATGGTTGCGTAATCCGTTGTCGATGGCAGCGATTTCGCCTTCCAGCCGCCAGTTGGCCAGCCGCATGGTTGCAGAGCTGCCGGAAGCTACGCGGCGTGTGGTCGAGCTGGGTGGCGGTACCGGCGCGATCACCCAAGCTCTTATTGAGCACGGCATTCAGGCCGAGAACCTGATGGTGGTCGAGTTGAACGAAGAACTGCACCAGCACCTCAAGCAGCGCTTCCAGGGTGTCCACGTGGTTTGTGCCGATGCCCGCGACCTGGCACTGGTGGCTGAGCGCAGCGGTTGGCTGGCGGATGGTCACGCCGACGCGGTGGTGTCGGGACTGGGGCTGCTGTCAATGAACCGGGCGATGCAGGTCGGCATCCTGGATTCGGCGTTCTCGGTGCTTCGGCCTGATGGCCGCTTCATCCAGTTCACCTATGGACCGACCAGTCCGGTGCCGCGCGACGTGCTGCAGGAGCTGGGCCTGAATTCGCGTCGCGCACGCTTCGCATGGTGGAACATGCCGCCGGCAACGGTCTACGTCTATTCGCGCGCCCGTAGTCAGGCGGTCAAGGCCAAGCCGATGGGAAAGCGCGGCAAGGCGCCTGTCTGATCATAGCCACAGTGCGAGCAGGAAGACGCCCAGCATGGTGAATGCCAGGGTGATTTTCAGGACGCTACCCACGACGAATCCCAGCCAGGCGCCAAGCCCGATATGCGCCGAGCGACGCATGGTGCTGCCGGCGGTTAGTTCACCTACCAGTCCGCCGATGAATGGACCCAGCAGCAGTCCCGGAATACCGAAGAAGATTCCCACCAGGGTGCCGAGCGCGGCGCCCACCATCGCCCGCTTGCTCGCCCCGAGTCGCTTGGCGCCCATCAATGAGGCGATGAAATCGACCACCATCGCCAACACGGCAAGCCCCGCCAGCAACACCAGCATGCCGGGGCCAACGAACTGGAAATCGTCGACCCACGCGGCCAGCAGCATGCCGGCGAAGGCCAGTGGCAGTCCAGGCAAGGCGGGAAGGATCGTTCCGGCGATGCCGACCAGGATCAGCAGTCCGGCCAGTACATACCACAGTAAATCCCAGCTCATTGAAGCCCGGCTCCTGGTTCAGGGGCGCGAAGTGTTGCACGACTCACGCCCGATCGCCTCGGCCTGAGGTCATGTCGAGGTACTGATCATTCATCCACTCGCGGCATGAGCGGATCTTGCGCAACGGCCTGGAAGCTGCTCGACAGAGTTCACCTCACAGCGCAGGATGCCCGCATGCCCATCGTCATCGCGCATCGCGGCGCCAGCGGCTACCTGCCGGAACACACCCTGGAAGCCTATCGCCTGGCCATCGACCAAGGCGCGGATTTCATCGAGCCCGATCTGGTGCCGAGTCGCGATGGGGTACTGATCGCGCGCCACGAGAATGAACTCTCCGATAGCACCGATGTCGCGCAGCGGCCGGAATTTTCCGCACGAAAGACGCGCAAGACCGTCGACGGCGTTGAGCGACACGGCTGGTTCTCGGAGGACTTCAGTTGGGCCGAAATCCAGACGCTGTTCGCGCGTGAACGAATCCCGCATGTCCGCCCGGCCAATGCCGCGCATGACGGTCGCTACCGGATTCCCAGTTTCGCCCAGGTGGTGGCGCTGGCGCGCGACGGATCGCCGGCTCATCGGGCGATCGGCGTGTACCCGGAAACCAAGCACCCGCGCTATTTCGAGCACGATGGTCGACGCCTGGATGGCAGCGCGATTGGCTGCGATACCAGCGCCAAGCTGCTGGATGTGCTGCTGGCTGAACGCTTTACCGACCCGCGTCGGGTCTACATCCAGAGCTTCGAACTGGCCAACCTGCTGCGCCTGTCACGCCAGCTGATGCCCGCGCGTGGCGTGCAGCTGCCGCTGATACAGCTGCTGGGTGAGCTCGATCCGCAGTCCGCCCGCGCATCATCATGTCCTGCTGATCTGCGTTCGCATGCCTTGGCCGACGCGGTCCTGGACGACGTGTACCCTGGCCTTCGCGCCGCCCTGGGTCAGCTGGATGCCGGGCTACGCTACGCGGATCTGGCATCGCGTCGGGGACTTGCCTGGCTGAGTGGCCACGTGGCCGGAATTGGTCCCTGGAAGAACAGCATTCTGCTTCGCCACCAGGGTGATTCATTGTCAGGTTCAGCGCATTCGCAGCGATTGAGCGGCGCCGTGCATCCGGTGATGAGTCAGGCGCGGGAGCTGGGCCTGCAGGTGCATCCCTACACGCTGCGCGCCGAGGCGCAGTTTCTTTGCCGTGATGAACTGGGGGAACCGATGCGCGTCGAGGATGAAATCCAGCGTTTGCTTGACGTCGGCGCCACCGGATTCTTCATCGATCAGCCCGACCGCGGCAGCGCGCTGCGTGAGGCTGTCAATCAGCAAGCACTGCCGCCGTAACTGCGACGAAATGCGCGGCGGTGCCGAGCAAGACAAAGCCATGCCAGATAGCGTGCGAATAGCGCAATTGCGGACGGTGATAGAAAATTGTGCCGAGGGTGTAGGCCACGCCGCCGCCAAACAGCCAGAACAGGGTCCAGACATCGAGCGCTTCGGATAGCGGACCGATCGCCACCACCATCAGCCAGCCCATGGCGATGTACATCAGCGTCGAAAGGCGCGTGAAGCGGCCGGTGAAGAACAGCTTGAAGATAATTCCAGCGACTGCGATTGCCCACACCACGGCAAACAGGGTCCAGCCGAGGCTGCCTCCCAGACTGATCAGGGTGAATGGCGTATAGGTGCCAGCAATCATCACGAAGATCGCACAGTGGTCGAGGATCTTCAGATGGCTCTTGATGCGCTCGTGGCGCACCGCGTGGTACAGCGTGGACGCGGTGTATAGCAGCACCATGGCGGTGACGAATACCGAAGCCGCCACAATCTGTTTGGCGTCGCCGAAAATGGCGGTCAGGGTGATCAGAACTGCACCCCCTGCAAGCCCTGCGACAGCCCCGGCGCCATGGGTTAGGGCGTTGACCAGTTCTTCCCGGTGCGGAACTACTTGCATCGAATTTCCCAGGGACTGCTGACGCGTGCCAGCACCATCCTACGCTGTGCGCTGGAGTATTCCATCCATTTCTGGTTACAGGTTGGCTGTGCTTCATGCATGGCTCGCGATCCGGCGAGCCTTGGCGGTGTCTCAGCAGCGCTGATCCTCGGCCCGGCAGGCCGCGCGCAGCAGCTCGTGGAAGTGATGCACGCCGCTTTCCCTCCGTGGACACAGGCGCCCGGCCACGTAGCTGCCTGATGTCAGGCCTTTCTGCACTGCTTCGCAGATACCGATGTCTTCCTGCTGCACGGCGTCGCTGAAATCCAGGTCACTGGCGGCTCGCGCTGCGCTGCTGCCGGCGAGAAAGTAGTAGTCGAACTCAACCCGGCAACGGCCCACGCCGAGTGGCAACACCCGGTTTGTCTGCAGCCGCTCGGGCAGCACATTCAGCATCATGTTGGGCCAGACGAACCAGTACAAGGCCTCACCCTCGCCATAGACAGTGGCAGCGTTTTCCAGCGGGCTGTGCTGAAGCGAGTGCCAGCTGGCCAATTCCGTGCGGTAGCTGCGATAGTCGAGCATGCGGTTCAGGGCCGGGTGGATGTGCGGTACGTGATAGCCCTCGAGGAAGTTGTCCACATAGACCTTCCAGTTGCAGGCGATCTCGTAGCTCACCCGTCCGGAAAATTCAAAGTGCTCGAGTCGGCGTTCGCCGAGGCGTTGCTCGATGCCAGCCAGCAGCTCGTGCAGCGGGTGCACCGGTTGAAGTGCAACGAAAACCAGCCCCTGCCACTCGGCGACCGAGATTTCGGGCAGGCGAATCTTGCCGACATCGAAGTTCTCGGCCTCGTCCATTTCCGGCGCGCTGCGCAATTGCCCGTCCAGACGGTAAGTCCATCCGTGGTAGCGGCAGCGCAGTGCCTTGGCGCTGCGCCCGTCGCACAGTGCCAAGGGACCGGCGCGATGCCGACAGACATTGTGAAAAGCGTGCAACTGACCCGCTTCGTCGCGTACCGCCAGGATCGGCACACCCGCGATCTCGCCCACTACATGGTCGCCTGTGTCGGCGAGTTGCTCGCTGCGCGCAAACAGTTGCCAGTGACGGGAGAAGATCCGTGCCTGCTCTCGCTCGGCGAATCCGGCATCAACATAGAACGCGGCCGGCAGTGCGAAAGCCTGGGTCAATGACTGGGATGCAAAGGCGCTGGTCGGCTCGTTCATGGGCGAAATGATAGCCGCAAGCCTGGCGCTCGCGCCTCAACGCGGGGCCCGGCGATAGATCACTGCGGCGATTCCCAACACAATGGCTGTGCCAGCGAGCAGCAGTCGCGGGCTCATGCTCTCTCCCAGCAAGGCGATCCCCCCAAGCGCTGCGAGCAGGGGAACTGACAGCTGCACGGTCGCCGCCTGGGTGGCACTGAGACCCGGCAGGGCGCGATACCAGATGACGTAGCCCAAACCAGAAGCAAGGGCACCGGAAATGATTGCCAGCACCGCGCCCTGTGCATCGATACGGGCTGCGGGCAGGGTGAGCAGAAGCAACAATGCAGCAGGCGGCAGACTGAGCAGAAAGCTGCCCGCTGTCGACTGCAGGGCATCGACCCCGTTTCGACCGCGCAGCGAGTAGCCGGCCCAGGCCAATCCTGCGAGCGCCATCAACAGGGCACCACCGAGGGGCGGAGACTGCAACCCCGGCATCAGCAAGACGGCAAGTCCGCAGCAGGCCAGCGCGATGCCCACCCAGCCCTGAATTCCTGGCCGCTCACCACGAACCATGCCGACTGCCAGCATGACCATTTGCACCGTGGCAAAGAGCACCAGCGCGCCTGTGGCTGCGCCGACTTGCTGATACGCGAACGAGAAGCCCGCCGCGTAGACGAACAGCAGGGCGCCACCGGCGACCGTTCCGCGCTGCAGCAGGGGCGCGCACGTTTGGCGTCGCCAGGCCAGAAGCAGGCACAGCATGATCGCGCCGGAAGCCAACCGCAGGCCGGTGAAGCTGGCTGGGTCAATCCCGCCGTCACGCAAGGCGGTACGACAGAGCAGCGAGTTGGCAGCGAAAGCCAGCAGCGCGAGCAGGGTGAGCAGCAGGGTTCGTGTCCTGTGGTGCATGCGACCTTTGCTCGGGCTTTGCCGGCCAGCGTGGATGAAACGCAAGGGCTTTGCCAAGCCCCGCCCGCCAGTCGCACGTGAAGGAAAACGTATCACTGGGTGCTGCACCACGCGTGCATGTGCAACTGGAAGGGGGCGCCACGACTGCGTCCCTGCTGTCGGCCGCGCGCCATACAAGGCCGCAGAGCAACGGCGCAGGATTGCGTACTTACCAACGCGGCTCACCACTTGGCAAGAGTCGGGGTCGTATGCAGGCAGCTTCGCGATTGATTTTGAAAAACAACCCGGGTAACTTTTTACCCGCTGCGTTTGCCGAGGTCACTGTGGATCGTGGCCCGATGCGGTAGATCCATGCGATCCGCTTCATCAGCTTCCAACAGATTCTCCTTGCAACCAGCAACGCGCCGGCCGCAGCCGGAATCCAATGAGTCTCGAGGGAGCAGTTTCATGTCGGATCGTCAGGTCGGTACCGTAAAGTGGTTCAACGATGCCAAGGGTTTCGGCTTCATCAGCCGCGACAATGGTGAGGATGTGTTCGTGCACTTCCGCGCCATCCAGGGCAATGGTTTCAAGTCGTTGAAGGAAGGCCAGCAGGTCAGCTTCAAGGTAGTGCAGGGCCAGAAAGGCCTGCAGGCCGACGAAGTGCAGGCCATGTAACTCTGCCCTCGCGGCGGATTCCAGAACCCCGGCGTTCACAGCGCCGGGGTTTTTTCTTTTCAGGTCGGCAGCAGCCAGTCGCCGAACATCTTGATGACAAGCGCAATAGCGATGATCGCGATGAGGTTCAGCCCAAGGCCGGCGCGCATCATCTGCCCGATGCTGACCATGCCCGACGCGTAGGCGATGGCATTGGGCGGCGTCGCAATCGGCAGCATGAAGGCGCAGGTTGCTGCCAGTGCGGCGGCGAACAGGATCGGCATGGGGTCCGTGCCAAGGCCAATGGCCGCGGCAGCCAGAATCGGTATGAAGGTGTTGGCCACCGCCGTGTTGCTGGATAGTTCGGTGAGGAAGATCACCAGGGTGGTGGCCGCCAGCAGCACCCAGAGGGCCTTGACGCCCGACATGCCGCTGAATCCCGATGCCAGCCAGGCATCAACGCCATTGGCGCCAATCGCAGCCGCAAGACTGAGTCCGCCGCCAAACAGCAGCAGGATGCCCCAGGGCAGTTTTTGTGCGGTTTCCCAGTCCAGTGCGAACTCGCGCTTGCGCCAGTCAACCGGAATCAGGAACAGGGCGAGCGCGCCTGTCATCGCGATCAAGGTATCGCTCAAGTCCGCGAGCCCGGTCCAGGCGGCCAGTTGCGGACGAAATATCCAGCCGAGCGCGGTGCAGGCGAACACCGTCATCACGATGGCCTCGCCGCGGCTGATCGGGCCGAGGCGGTCAAGGTCGTCATGGATCTCGGCGCGAACTGCCGGCCCCACTTGCAGCTGCACCGGGAATACGAATCGCGTCAGATAGATCCAGGTCAGCGGCAGCAGCAGCACCACCAGTGGAATGCCAATCCGCATCCAGTCGAGCATGGTGATGTCCTGCCCCAGTTCGGCGCGTGCATAGTTGGCCAGCACCAGGTTGGGCGGTGAACCAATCAGGGTTCCCAGTCCGCCGATCGACGCGCCATAGGCGATGCCGAGGACCAGACAGGTGGCGAAGTTGCGCAGTGCCAGCGCCACGTCTGGATTCTCGGTATCCACGTGGCGGCGCAACAGCTCGATGACGCTGATGCCGACCGGCAGCAGCATGACCGTGGCCGCGGTATTGGATATCCACAGGCTGAGCGCAGCGGTCGCCAGCATGAAGCCGGCGATCAGGCGCTGTGGCGCGGTGCCCACCAGGCGCACGATGCGGAGCGCGATGCGGATATGCAGGTTCCAGCGCTGCATGGCCAGGCCGATCATGAAGCCTCCCATGAACAGGAAGACGATCTCCGAAGCGTAGGGGCGCAGGGTTTGTGCTGTGGGCAATACGCCGAACAGCGGAAACAGCACCACCGGCAGCAGCGCCGTGGCGGACAGCGGTATCGCCTCGGTCATCCACCACACTGCCATCCACACCCCGATGGCAGCCGTGGCCCGGCCGGCATGCGCCAGCCCGCCCGCGTCGACATCGGGCAACATCAAGTAAGTGAGCAAGGCCAGACCCGGGCCGGCAACAAAGCCTGACCACGCGATTCGATGCATGAAGTTCATGCGCGAAGCATAGCCGCTGGCCGCGGCATTGGCCTCGGCGTGACATTCGGGCCTTGACGCCGGCAAGGCCGCACGGAACGCTGAAGCCGCCCAGTCAAAGGAGCATTGCAATGATTTCCGGCACCCTGTGTCCGCGCGATACGCTGGCCCTGACAGCGTTCAGGGCGCCGGGCGGTCAGCATGTGGATCGTTGCGGCCACTGCGAGGGGCTTTGGCTACCTGCAGAGGTCGTCTCCAGCATCATCGGCCATCGGCCGGACACGTCGCGCGTCAGCAGCGTGGCGGGCAAGCCGAGTTTTACCCGCCTGTGCTGCCCGGATGACGGTAGCGCGATGCTGGCCCTGCACCTGCGCGGAGCGGAGATCGACATCTGCAGCCGCTGTGGCGGCGTGTGGCTGGATCGGGGTGAGCTCGAGCAGATCCTCGAAGCGCATCGCGACGAGGACGACGAATTCGACCTGGGCGATGCAGCAGAAACGGGTATCGATGTCGTTGATTCATTGGTCGAACGTGTTGGCGCGCGCGGCTTGTCGAGCAAGCCGGTGCCAATGCCTCCGATGGACCAGCAGCAGACCCAGCTCCTGTTGCAAATGGAACTGCAGCCAGTGGAGGCTTCCGTTTCACACAGCGCCCCGAGCTCGGCCGCATTCGACGGGCTGGTCGAGGCCGCATCGCCCACCGAGATTGCATCGTCGGGGGGCGACGCGTTGCAGGCAATCTTCGACTTTGTCGGAGAGGCCTTGTCCGGACTGTGAAGAAGGCTACCCGCCGCACCGGATGGACGCTGCGGGAAGCGTCCGCTCAGTCGGGCAGACCTTCGTCGGCTGGCTGGTTGGCGTGGTAGGTCTCGTAGACGATCACCGGAATGTCGAGCTCACCGAGATGCTTTTCGATCAGCGGCTTGACCTCGGTCCAGTCCAACCCGCCAACTCCGGTGGCCAGGCGCGGCAGCGCCACGCTCGCCCAGCCCTCCTTGCGGATCTCGCTGGCGAAGGCCTTGAGCGCGTGATTGACGTTGGCCGTGCTGGCCTTTCCCGGCTTGGCACCATGTTCGTAGGCGCCCTCCTGGGTGAACAAAGCCACCAGCCGCATGCCGTCGACGCCACCCCAGGTCCACAGATCTCCGGGCTTCGGGTGCTGGGTCAGGCAGTAATGGCGGAAATCCTTGTACATCGCCGGCAGGTGTTCACGCAGCGTGTGCGCAAGCCCCTGATTGAACGAATCGTTGGGCGCAACGCCATGCGCCACGGCTTTGGCGCTGCTCATCAGGATGTCGCCACTCACATATCGGATCACGGGTGCTCCTTGGCCTGCAGGGCCTTTGACTGGATGCACCCATGTTGCGCCCTGCGGGCAGCGCGGCCCTTGATCGCGATCAATCGCGCGCGATCCCCACTTCGCGGTCCAGCAGATCGCGTGCCTGCTCGAACAGCGCAAGGGCGGCTTCGGGCGTTTCCGCGATGCAAACCAGTCCCAGCTTGCCGAACTCCGACAGCGCGCCGATCAGATTGAACACCAGGCCTTGCTGGCGGGTTTCGTCGAAATGCAGGCTATGCTCAACCAGGATATCGATCAGATCCTGCGGCACCAGGCTGCGGTAAGCCGGATTGACCAGATTGTCAGTTGCGTAATAGCAGCGCGGCTGGCCCATCGGCGTAAGGAAACGCCCGCTCTCGCCCGAGTAGCGGCCGTCGGTGAGGAACTGCAGCATCTGGTAGGGCAGGGTGGTGCCGCCCTTGCGCAGGTTGATCTCGATGGCGAAGTGCTGCCAACCGCCATCCTGCAATACGCTGACAAAGTCGATCGAGAAACGCCCAAGAACGCCTTCGCGCCCTAGTACCTCACCCACGCGCAGGGCCATGGCGTGCAGTTCGCTGGCGTAGGCTGGGTCCGCAGGAAAGGTGCTGCCGAGAAATACCTGTCCGGATCGGCCACCCATGACCTGCTCGTGGGTCGAGATCAGTTCTACCTCACCGATCGGATTGAGGCGCAATTGCACCGACGGGGTGCGTTTGGTCTGGCCTTCGATCCAGGCTTCGACGATGCCGCCGTGGCGCTGATAGAGGGTGGAAAAATCCGCAACCGACATGCCGTCGGCCTCTGGCTGCAGGATGTCCGGAAGGGCGGCGCGAATTGCATCGACGCCCGGCGAGTGGCCGAACCCGGAAAGGTCGGCCACCGCGTTGCCATCGCCGGAAAAGCCCTGATTGAGCTTCAGTACGGCGCGTCGCAGTCCGGGATTGCGCTGCATCAGGGCGTCGAGGGCCGCGCAGGCCTGATCAAGGTCGCCCAGCGCTTCGGCACCGTCAGGTAGCGCAACACCAGCCCGGCGGAATGCCTGGCGACTGCCGGATTTGCCGCCCCAATATTCCAGCGCGGGGTCGCAGGCATACATCGGAATGCCCAGCGACACGGCCAGCGATACCTCATCGGCGGTCGCATTGAATACCGAGAGGTGGGCGATATGTGGATCGCCGATGGCGCTGCGAATGCGGGCCAGCAGGCGCGGTCGGTCGAGCAGCTTGCGGGTGAGCGACACCGGCGAGGCATCGTGCGCTGAAAGCAGGGTAAGTCGGGCTCGGGCGTGACCGGCGGGAACGCCGGACAGCAGGCTCAGGTAGTAGTCGATGATGACTGCTGCGATGGGCTCGCTGGTCAGGAACACAACCCGGGTATTGGGCAGGCGCAGCAACATCAGCATGCTGAGCATGCGCTCCTCGTAATAGCGCGCGCCAGCGACCTTGCAGAGCACCTCGGGATCCAGGCTCAGGCCGGGCGACACCACCACCGTGCGAGGCGTGGACCGATCACGAAAGACTTCCTTGAACAGCGCAGGCAGGCGCTGTTGCAAGGTCAGAAACGCGACGCGCTCGGCATCGCTGCCCGCTACGGGTATGGAATCGGGAGAATGCATGGCCGCGCCATCAGACGACTGTTTCGTGCTTCGATCATAGCGAATGTCCTTGCGATGCAAGCGCCGCGCGCATGCGTCAGAATTGCCGCATGACGCTTGTCGACCAGTTTCCCACCGCAGAGCGTTTCATTGATGGGCCGTGCCGCAATCTGCTGCTGCTCTGCGATCACGCCAGTAACCGGATTCCGCCAGAATTGGGCGATCTGGGGCTGAGCCCGAGCGAGCGCGAAAGCCACATCGCCTGGGATCCCGGCGCGGCCGAGGTCACCGAAGCGCTGCGCCAACGCCTGCAGTGCCCGGCCTTCTTTGGCGGCTGGTCGCGACTCGTGGCAGATCTCAATCGCACTCCGGATGCCGGCGATCTGATTCTGTTCGAGAACGACGGCATCATGGTGCACGGCAATCTGCAGCTTCCGGATGCCGAACGGTTACGCCGCATCGAACAGTATCACCGGCCCTATCATCTGGCGATCCAGGCGCACCTGTTGCGCCTGGAGCACGAAGGCGTGCTGCCGGCGGTGGTCTCCATTCACACCTTTACGCCTGCACTGGCCGGCCGACAGCGCCCCTGGTCGGTCGGAGTGCTGTGGAAGAAGCCAGAACCCTGGCTCCCCGACTTGTTGGACGGCTTGCGTGATCAGGGCCTTGAAGTGGGCGACAACCAGCCATATGACGGGCGCGCCGCGTTGGGCCACACGCTGGAATCGCACGCGCTGGCACGCGGCCTGCGGCATGTGCTGTTCGAGTTGCGGCAGGACTTGCTGATGGAGCCTCACGACTGCGCACTATGGGCTTCGCGCTTGATCGAGGCCTTGCGTCGGGCTGGATTTCCGATTGCCGCTGACCTGCCCTGAAGCGGGCGGTAAACCGGCCCGGCTAAGCAGGTTTCCAAGCTCAGGGCTGCGATCGCAGTGGAATGCGGATGGAGAACAGGCTGCCGCTGCCCGAGTCCAGTCCTTCCGCGCTGACACTGCCGCCGTGCAGCTCCACGATCCGCTTGACCAGGGACAGTCCCAGTCCGGTAGCGCGTTCGCCCGCTGTTGGACGTGCCGACAACCGCTGGAAACGCCCGAAAATACGATGCGCATCTTCCTTCCTGAGCCCCGGCCCCTGATCACGCACCTCGATCACACAGTTGCCGTCTTCGGCATGGGCCCTGATCGTCACGTCGCGATTCGGCGGGCTGAACTTGATGGCGTTGCTGAGCAGGTTTTCGACTGCCTGGCGCAGGCGAAGTCCGTCGCCATTCACCGGTAGTGGTCCATTGATTGAAAGTTTCAGGTTCTGGCGCTTTTCTGCGGCGCGCGGGGTGTAGACCTCGACACATTCACTGGTGATCAACGCCATGTCCTGCACCTGCATCCGCAGTTGCTCGGAGCTTTCCAGTTCGACTGAATCAACCATGTTGCTCACCACTTGAACCAGATGCTGTGCCGAGTCGGCGATCACCGCCGACTCGTGGCGCAATTCCGGCTGGGCGGAGGCGCGCATCAGCAGGCGTTCACTGTTGCCGAGCATCTGCATCAGTGGGGAGCGCAGGTCTTCGGCGGCAATGCGCATCAGTTCCCGGTTCAGGCGCACCGCTTCCTCGGCTGCCGAGCGCTGGGTTTCCGCTTCGGCCAATGCGTTTGAAAGTTCCTTGTTGTGCCTGGCGAGCAGGGCCTGATCGCGGCGTCGCTGGCTGAAGCGCGTCACCAGCATCAGCAACAACAGGGCGAGCATCACGCTGCCAACAATCAGGCTGTTGCGCGTCCATTGTGCCTGCTCCAGTACCGCCGCCTGGGTCGCGGCACGCTCCTTCAGCAGGGCGATCTCGTTGACCTGGCGTTCAAACGCGAAGCGCGTCGACAGCAGTGCGTAGCGTCGTGCCGCGTCGTCACTGCGTTTCGTCGCTTCGACCTTGTCGAGTTCCCGCAAGGCCGCCAGTGCTTGCGCAGGTTCGCCGGCAGTCTCGGCAATCCAGGCACGTTGCCGCAGCAAACTTGCGATTCGCGTCGGCTCGGCGCCCTCGGCAAGATCAAGCGCCTGCTGGTTCAGCGCCAGGGCACGCAAGGCGGCAAACCGGTCGGGCTTGCCGTGCTCGCCGCCCATCATCAGTTCAGCCCGGACCTCAGCAAGCGCACTTTGTCCGGGGCGGTAGTTGGCCGAGCTGGCGATCTGTTCAGCGCGTTGCAGGCGCTGGTTGGCTTCCTCCAAGCGGCCCTGTCCGTGCAGCACTCGCGCTGAGTGACGCAGGACATTCGAGGTGGCTTGTGGATTCTCTTCCTTCTCCAGTTCTTCCAGCGCCTGCTCGAACAGCGCGGCAGCTTCTTCCGGTCTGCTCTGGCGCAGCCGAAGCAGTCCCAGGTTGCCCAGCAGTGAACCCACGCTGCGTTGCAGGCCAGCCTTGCGCTTGACCGCGAGGGATTCGCGGTAGGCATTTTCTGCGCCTTCCAGGTTATCGACCGAATCGAGCAGGTTGCCGTAGTTGAGCAAGGCAGCGGAGAGCCGGCCGGGGTCGTCCAGGGCGCGCAGACGGCGAATCGCATCTTCGTGCAATCCGAGCGCTTCGGGATACAGACCCGCCAGTTCGTGCATCAGTGCCAGCGTGGCAAGCGTCGAACCCATCGCCGGCGTCTGGTCAAACGACTCGGTCAGAATGGACCGGGCCCGCACCGCGGCTTCCAGCGACGGCTGAAATTCCCCGCGCAGCAGCAAGGCGTGAGCCCGATGCAGCTCGGCAGTGCCCTCGGTCAGGACATCGCCAATGCGCCGGGCATCGACAATCACGGCGTCGAGCGCGGTCAGGGCGGCCGCTGCATCGACACGTTCAGAACTGTGAATTTCCTGGAGACGCGCAGCCAGGTCGGCAGCCGCAGTCGAGGTGGCTGGAGAACCGCCCAGCGCAAGGCACAGCATCATCAAAGGAATCCGCGTCGCCATTTGCCCCCCTAGCCCCCTTGCCAGCAATGAGGGCCGGCCCGGGTGCGCCCTGAATCTAGCACGCAGGACGCTGACGAAGTGCGCAACAGGTCACTCGGCAGCGCGGGACTCCGCTTCTGCCGGTCACTTGCCCGAAGTGGCCCGGCAGCGCCCGTCAGTCCCAGGCACAGCCGGACCAAATCAAGGTGATTGCGAGGGGCTATCCGGCCTTCTCGAAGGCGGCCATGATCCGGCTTTGCAGCGCCTCACGCCCGGCAGGCGAGAGCCCGTCCAGAGACTGCAGCGCAATCAGATGCGCGCGGATTTCGACGGCGGCATCGGGCAGGGCCTCGCCGCCCAGTTTGGCGGCCAGGCGCAGGCGTTGCTCCTGGCGCCGGATGTCGATGGCATCGGGCGGCGATTCGAGTCCCGCGGCCAGCTCGGCGCGCACTGCCAGCTGTTCGGCCTGCTTGGCCGCATCTGCTGAAGGCTTGGGGCTCAGCCTTGCCTGTAGGGCGCTGCGTGCATCGGCGGGCAGTTCGAGCGCCTCGAACTGGGCGCGCAAGGCGTCACGTTCGTCGTTGCTCGCCTTCGCATGTTGATCCAGCAGCTGGCCCGCGACGCAGATCGCCTGCAGGCTGCGCCGCTCGCGCTGTGCGGCGGCGCGTTCGCGCGCCGTTTGCACCCGGGCAAGCGCCGCATCGAAGCGGCCCTCCTGCGGATGCGCGCGGCGCGGCGCCGGTCGGCGTTCCTCGCGGCCACCGCGGCTATCGCGACCATCACGGGAATCCCGTCCGCCGCGCGAATCACGCGCGCCTCGGGCAGAAGTTGCGCGCGGATCGACATCAGCTTGCGGCACCGGCAGCGCTCGCCAGCGCGCCACCAGTGCCTCCAGGTGCGCTTCGGCATGCGCCAGTCGCTCGTCATCGGCGCTGGCCAGCGCATCGAGCTCGTCCAGCACGGCGCGCGCCGCGGCATCGGCTTCGGCCTCGCGCTCACGCGACTGCCCCTCGGCCTCACGCTGGCGCACGAACAGCGGATCGATCAGGCCACTCAGTTCGGTCCAGAGCGTCTGATCGACCTCGCGCTCGGCGCGCGGCAGGCGCTTCCAGTCGGCCTGTGCCTGGCGAGCCAGGGACAGCGCGGCCTCCAGTTCCACGTGGCCGCCCAGATCCCGCTTGAATTTGGCCAGCAGCTTGCGCTTGGCCAGCGCAGCATCCTCACGCCCGGCATTCAATGCCGCATCGATGGTGGCGAGGCGCTCGCGCAGTGCACGGCCCTGTGTGGCGCGTTTCTCGGGTGCGACATCGGCAAGTTCACGCATGGCATCGCCGATGCGCCGCCGCAGTGCCGTCAGGGCCTTGATGTCGCTGCCTTCGATCAGTCCGTCGATTTCCTGCAGCAGGGTTTCGATCTGGCCCGAGCGCTCGCTGCGCAGTTCACGACGCTTTTCGAAATAGGGCCGGGTTGGCGCGATGGCACGATGGCACAGCGCTCGAAAACGCCGTGCCAGGCCGCTGTCAGGCGCCGGCGCTGCGTCGCCTTCGATTCCGTCCAGACGGGTCCACTCAGTCTGCAGCTCCTTGACCCGGGTGGCCATGGCATCGGGATGCAGACCGCTGCCGTGCAGCGCCTCGGCCTCGTCGCACAGCCGCGATCGAACCTTGTTGCCGGACCAGCGCTGCCAGCGACCCAGCTTCTCGAGACCTTCATCGGCAGCGCCCAGGCGACGCTTCAGATCGCCGGGCAAGCCCTTGTCGGGCAGTTCGGCCCGGGCGGCACGCGCCGCCGACAGGCTGCCTGCCTTGAGTGCCTGCTCGAGCTGCTCCAGCAGGGCCAACTGCGCGTCGCGCCGCTGCTGGGTTTCGCGATCGCGTTGTGCGGCGAGGTCGGCGTGTAGCGAGCTCGCCAGCGCGACAAACCGCTGCATCTGCGCGTCAACGGCCGAATTTCCCTTGGCGGATGAGGCACGCGCCTGGGCCAGTTTCTCGATTTCACGCAGGCTGGCAGAGTTGGCTGGCAGCAGGGCGCCAAGGCGCTCGATCAACTGCTCAAGCTCGGCGTCAGGCTCAGACGCCGGGACGGGCACGCTGGCTTCGGACGCGCTCGTGGCGTCAATCGCTTCGGCCACCGGAGCCGCAGCCTTTGGCAGTTCACCGCGCGCGCCGGCAAAGGCCAGTTCGGCGGAGTCAAGGTATCCTTGGACTCGACGCTGCATGTCGGGGGCCAGACGTGCCTGCAGTTCACTCCAATTGCCGCGGATGCTGGCCAGTTGGGCGTCTCTATCGGCCGGCAGCTCGCGTGCCAGGCGTTCAAGCTGGTCACAAAGCTGAAGGGCTCGTTGCGCCAGGGCCTGCGGGTCGCCGACCGCAAGCTGCATCGATTCCAGGCGCTCACGCGCCGCGCGCGACAGGGACTTGTCGCGCTTGCGCGCCGCTTCAACCAGTCGCGTCAGCGCTTCGGGTGAGTCGATGCGGGTCAGCAGCCAGCGGCGAATCGCGGGATCAGGATCCTGCACGCAGCGATCAAACAACAGTCCGGGACGATTGATCTTCTCCAGCGCAGTGCGGCGCAGCGCGCTTTCCGGCGCGCGCTCGGCGACCGCCGCGATCAGTTCGACATCGAGTACGTCGCCGAGCGCTGCGAGCCGCGCGTTGAGCGGCTGGTCGCTGGCGCAAAGCCGCTCCAGCAGGCGCTCACGCGCAGCATTTGCCACGCGTACCTCGTTCTCCCCGCGCAGGCGTCGGGCCAGCAGGGGCAGGTCATCGACTCGACGCAGGGCCGCGATGCGCACCTCGGCATCCGGATCGCGCTGTGACAGCTCGGGCAGCAGCGCCAGCAAAGCCTCGGCGTGGCTGGATTGAACGGCGCGCAGGCGAACCGCAGCGTCTTTGTTTTCCCAATCGGGCTTGCGCAGCAGACCGAACAACTTCATGAGCGTGAGGGTGAATCCGGGGGAAGGGCTGCAAAGCCTGCCGGATTCGGCGCCAGTGTCAATGTCTGGCGTTTCGGTGGGCCCGCGGGGCTGAATCCGCGACGCCCAGCCCTGACCTTGTCGCTGTCGTTGTTGCGGGCCTGGCAATGGACTTCGTCTAACCGTACAAACCTGGCGTTCGCGCTATCGAAACGGCAGTTCTGTGAGACTGAGGCTCATCTTGAACCTGATGGAGCCATCGCCATGACCTCACCGATCAGCGTCCGGATCAAACCGCGCGAGCACGATCTTGGCGGTTTCAGCGTGCGCCGCGTGCTACCGCATGCGCTGTGCCGCCTGGTGGGCCCCTTCGTGTTCTTCGATCATATGGGGCCGGCGCAGTTCGAGCCGGGGCAGGGCATCGACGTGCGGCCGCATCCGCATATCGGCCTGGCCACAGTCACCTATCTGTTCGAGGGCGTGATCACCCATCGCGACAGTCTTGGCGTGCTGCAGGACATCCATCCAGGCGACGTGAACTGGATGACCGCGGGGCGCGGCATCGTGCACTCAGAGCGTAGTCCGGCGGACCTGCGCGGCCGGGGACATGGCTTGCACGGAATCCAGACCTGGATCGCCCTGCCCGAAGCTGACGAGGAGATCGAGCCGGGTTTCTGGCACTACCCCAGCGCTGACCTTCCGCGTTGGAACCAAAATGGCGTCGATCTGGTACTGATCGCTGGCACATGCTTCGGCCGGCAGTCGCCGACCCGCACCTATTCCCCCATGCTCTATCTGGCTGCAGACTTCCAGCCCGGTGCGACTCTCCGCCTGCCCAATGAACACGCCGAGCGCGCGGCCTACGTGGTCGGAGGCGAGCTTTCCGTTGGTGGGGAGACGACGCCATTGGCGGCTGGAGAAATGGCGATTCTGCAGCCCGGCGGCGAAGTTGAGCTACACGCCAAAGCAGCCGCGCGGGTGATGCTGTGCGGCGGTGCGCCGCTGTCGGGCGCTCGCTTCGTGTGGTGGAATTTCGTTTCCAGCCGCAGGGAGCGCATCGAACAGGCCAAACAGGACTGGCAGGCGGGGCGCTTTGCCAGCGTGCCCGGCGAGACCGAGTTCATCCCGCTGCCGGAGTAGACTTTCCCCAGTGGATCAGGTTGCGCGGGTCACCCGCAGGAGAGTCCCCGAGTGTCAGGTTTCAGCAGCTTTCGTGAGTTCTATCCCTACTACCTGGCAGAACACCGCAACGTGCAGTGCCGTCGCCTGCATTTCGTCGGCAGCTGGATCGTGCTGATGGTGATCGGCGCTGCTATGTGGACCGCCAACCCCTGGCTGCTGTTGCTGATGCCGGTGGTTGGCTACGGGTTTGCCTGGGCCGGCCATTTCCTGTTCGAAAAGAACCGACCGGCGACCTTCAAGCACCCTTTCTACAGTCTGGCGGGAGACTGGGTGATGTTCTGGGACATCCTCCGAGGCCGGGTATCCATCTGATCCGCTCCAAAGGCCACGCACTGGATGTGCGCGGCCCATGGGGAGCTGCTACAGCAGCACGACACGGTTGCCGCGGATCTGCACGGCGGCGCCCTGGCGGATGCCGTGTAGCTCCCGCTGGGTTACAACCAGCCGGCGACCGTCATCCATGCGCACAAAGATCTCGTATCGTGGCGCAGAGCGTACGTCGCGCTCGATCGCATTGCCCGCTACACCGCCAGCGATGACACCCGCCGCGGTAGCGGCAGTGCGGCCTGAGCCACTGCCAACCTGGTTGCCCAGAACGCCGCCGATGATTCCGCCTACCACGGCGCCCGCGCCGGTGGACTGACGATCTCCATGGACTCGCTCGATGCCTTCTACAACACCGCAATCGGCGCAGCGCGAAACATAGCCGCCGTGCCCGTAGCTGCGCTGCGAGGGGCCGGTGGCGCAGGCGCTGAGCATCAGCAGGGTCAGGGCAGCGATCAGCAGGTTGCGCAATCTCATGGCGTTCTCCTCTTGGCGCGGGCTGTTTGCCCGCGTTGGAGTATCACGCTAGGTGAGTGCTGCTGAATGGAAGTTCAAAGCCGAGGTGTTGCGTTCAGGATTCGGTCGGTGTTGCGTCGCTGCGGACGAACTCCAGACGGACCCCATCTGCACCGCTGAGCACCATGGTGCTGCCCTCAAGCGTGAGCTGATCCAGCTTGCCCAGTGCTTCAAACCACGCTCGCTCCTGCTGCATGCGCTGCGGCTCGCAGCCGCGTTTGGTGGAGGCGATCTGACCGACTCGAAACGCACCCGACTGGAGCGTGAAGCTGGCGTTGTAAACGTTGCAGGGGCCTTCGCCGCTGATGCCGCTGCCTTCGAAGTTCAGCTGCACGCGTCGCAGATGCTCGCTATCGGCTTGGCCGCTCCAGGACACCAGCGACCAGTGGGTTCCATGCAGGCCTTCGGCGCTGGTCGCCGCAGAACCGGGAGCCGGGTTGGAGCACCCGCTCATCGCCAATCCGGACATCAGCAGCAGTGCAGCAGAGACCGTTCGCATGGTGATCAACCCTTGTAGTCGCGGTGGCAGGCTTTGCAGCCATCGGAAATCGCGCCTGCAGCCTCGCGCGCTTTGTCGCAGTCTCCAAGGCTATCGTTTGCCTTGTTGATGCGGCTGCGCATGTCTTCGGCGTACTGCCGGAAAATGCCGTCGGTGGAATCTGGCAGCAGGAACGCGGGTTCGATATCGCGCGCCACCGCCGCCAAGGTGTCGAGATGCGGCGACAGCGCCGCGGCATCACAGTGACCCGCCTTCAGGTTCTCGCGCAGTTGGCCGACGTGATAGGCCTTGATCGCCATCACCCCCTTTGGGAACTCGCTGCCTGCAGACAGCGCCTTCAGCGCCCATGCGCCGATCAGGGTCCCGATGAGCAAGCCAAGCAAAATCAATCCGATGGATTTCATCAGATCAGCCCTTGGCCGCAAGTTGGCGCAGCACGTAATGCAGGATGCCGCCATGCCTGAAGTATTCGACCTCTTTGGGAGTCAGCAGCAGTACCTGGACGTCGAAGCGAAGGTCGCTGCCGTCGGCCCGCCTGGCTACCACGCCGATCTGCCGCGCCGCGCCATCCTGCAGTCCGGCAATCTGGAACACTTCATCGCCCTTCAGACCAAGGCTACGGGCGTTCTGCCCGTCGACGAACTGCAGCGGCAGCACGCCCATGCCGACCAGATTGGAGCGGTGGATGCGCTCGAAACTCTCGGCGATGACCGCCTTGATTCCGAGCAGGTTGGTGCCCTTGGCCGCCCAGTCGCGCGACGAACCGGTGCCGTATTCCTTGCCGGCCAGAACCACCAGCGGCGTGCCCTCGGCCTTGTACTTCATCGCCGCATCGTAGATCGACAGTTCTTCATCGCTGGGGATATGACGGGTGTAGCCGCCCTCCACGCCGTCCAGCATCAGGTTCTTGATGCGGATGTTGGCGAAGGTGCCGCGAACCATGACATCGTCATTGCCGCGGCGGCTGCCGTAACTGTTGAAGTCGGCAGGTTGCACGCCGCGCTCGATCAGAAAACGTCCGGCGGGTGAATCCTTCTTGATGTTGCCGGCTGGCGAGATGTGGTCGGTGGTGATCGAGTCGCCCAGGATCGCCAGGCAGCGCGCGCCATGGATGTCCTTGATCGTGCCGACTTCCATGGTCATGCCGTCGAAGTAGGGCGGATTCTTGATGTAGGTCGAGGCGGCGTCCCAGGCGAAGATCTCGCCTTCGGGTGAGGCGATCGCATTCCAGCGGCTGTCGCCCTTGAACACGTCGGCGTAGTTCTTGGCGAACATCTCCGGCCCGACGGTGGCGGCGATCATGTCGCCGATTTCCTTGTTGGTCGGCCAGATGTCCTTCAGGAACACGTCCTTGCCGTCACGGTCGTGGCCGAGCGGCTCGCTGGTGAGGTCGATGTCGACGCTGCCGGCCAGCGCATAGGCCACCACCAGCGGCGGCGAGGCCAGGTAGTTCATCTTCACTTCGGCGTGCACGCGGCCCTCGAAGTTGCGATTGCCCGACAGCACCGATGCGGCAACCAGGTCGTTCTCGGCGATGCCTTTCGAAACCGCGTCCGGCAGCGGGCCGGAGTTGCCGATGCAGGTGGTGCAGCCGTAGCCGACCACGAAGAAGCCGAGTTGCTCCAGATCGTCCAGCACGCCAGCCTTCTTGAGGTAATCGGTCACCACCAGTGAGCCCGGCCCGAGCGAGGTCTTCACCCAGGGCTTGACCTTCATGCCCAGCTTCACCGCGTTGCGCGCCAGCAGGCCGGCGCCGAGCATGACCGCAGGGTTGGAGGTATTGGTGCAGGAGGTGATGGCGGCGATCACCACCGAACCATCGGTTAGGTGCGCGTCCTGCTCCTTGATGCGGATCTTCGATACCGGCTTGGCGGCCAGGTGTTCGCGTTGTTCCTGGCCACCACCCTCGGCGACCATCTCCTCGACTTCAACGTACTTCGGCTTGCGGCCGCTGATCAGGCCGGCCAGGTTGTCATGGAAGTTCTGCTTGACGTCGGACAGCAGCACGCGGTCCTGCGGACGCTTGGGGCCAGCCAGCGAGGGCAGCACCATGCCCATGTCGAGCGACAGAACGGCGCTGTACTCGGCTTCGACATCGGTGCGCCACAGTCCCTGGGCCTTGGCATAGGCCTCGACCAGGGCGATCTGGTCCTCGCTGCGTCCGGAAAGGCGCAGATAGGTCAGCGACTCGCCGTCTATCGGAAAGATTCCACAGGTGGCGCCGTACTCGGGGGCCATGTTGGCGATGGTGGCGCGATCGGCCAATGGCAGATGATCGAGGCCGTTGCCGAAGAATTCAACGAACTTGCCGACCACACCGTGCTTGCGCAGCATCTGGGTAACAGTCAGTACCAGGTCGGTCGCCGTAGCGCCCTCGGGCAGGCGACCGGTCAGCTTGAAGCCCACGACCTGGGGAATCAGCATCGAGCTCGGCTGGCCCAACATCGCGGCTTCAGCTTCGATGCCACCAACGCCCCAGCCCAGCACACCGATGCCGTTGATCATCGTGGTGTGACTGTCGGTGCCGAATACGGTGTCCGGGAAGGCCAGCAGCTCGCCATCCACTTCGCGCGTCATCACCACCCGGGCGAGGTGCTCCAGATTTACCTGGTGCACGATGCCGGTGTTGGGTGGCACCACCTTGAAATCCTTCAGCGCTTTCTGGCCCCAGCGCAGGAAGCTGTAGCGCTCGGCATTGCGCTGGAACTCGATTTTTCCGTTGAGATCCAGCGAATCGGCCGAACCAAAGGAATCAACCTGCACCGAATGATCGATGACCAGTTCGGACGGAATCAGCGGGTTGATGCGCTTGGCGTCGCCGCCCAGCTTCGTGACCGCATCGCGCATCGCCGCCAGGTCCACCACGCAGGGCACGCCGGTGAAATCCTGCAGCACCACGCGTGCCGGCATGAAAGCGATCTCGGTATCGGGCTCGGCTGCTGCCTTCCAGGTGGCCACCGCCTCGATGTGATCGGGCCCGACCGTCTGGCCGCCGTCTTCGCAACGCAGCAGGTTCTCCAGCAGGACCTTCATCGAGTAGGGCAGGCGCGCCAGATTGAAGCGCTCGCCAAGCTTCGGCAGGCTGAAGTAGGTGTAAGACTGGCCGTTGACGTCCAAACGGCTGCGGGTGGCGAAGGAGTCGCGCATCGAAGGCTCCGGGCTGAAGGGGAGAAAGCGAATACCAGCCAGCGCGTGAACCCGGCGCGTGTTTCACCAGGAAACACGCGGCGCGTGCGGCGCAGCGCGGCTGGAACAACCCCGCCATTATGCCGCAAGCGGCGGCGGCTTCGCTGGGTTGCAGGTTGGACGATGGTCTATGCCGGGCTCGGTCGACGGAGCCATGCTGGCCGGCCCCAGTGACCCTGAAATCCCGATGGTCACGACGGACGGGCACCCCCGGTTACGCTTCCAGCGGGAAATTTGTTGACGTTTCCTGGCAGCTATCCACGCCGACCGGCTGCCACCTGGCGCAGGGGCAATCGTGATCGTGTTGATATTGCGGCGGGCAACACTCCAGGCGCGCATTTAGCGCAACGCAGCGTAGCAAGCTCGGGCCAGGCCGAACTGTGACGCCGTTCAGTGGCGGAATGTGACGCGCTGGGACAGGCCTTTGTACCGGTAGCGTCATCGAATCTGGCCTGTCAAGTGCCCACTGCTCATTTTTGAAGATTGGTATGAAATCCATTGCTTCAAGGTGAAAGAATCGCGCTAGGCTCATGCTCAATCATCAGCATCCGGTCGCGATACCTGCAGGAAGCAGAGCTCGCGTCCAGGTCGACTTCATCGGGGGGGCGCCATGGCGCAGTCATTACTTGTCATGAGTTCGGGACCCGCGATCCGGGTCCCACTTTTCTGTCTGCATGTCATGCGCGACACGCGCGAAACCGGCCCGTCCAGCGGATCACAACCACGATGCGCACGCTGAATTCCATGACCCGCAAGCCGTCTTTGCGTGCTTGTTCGTCTGCCATGCTGCTGGCCCTGGCAATGGCCGGGCTCCCTGCGGTTGCAGGTGAAGCGGGCGTCTCGCTAGCCCACCCCACCGTCGCTGGCGGCGGCGGCGTGATGGAGGCTGGTCAGTTCCGGGTCTACTTCACGATTGGCGAACCGGCTGCCGGCAGAACGACAGCGGGTGAATTCACCGTGGTCGGAGGACTGCAAGCGACCTTTGTCGGGCAGCAGGATCCGTTGCCAGACGGCGACATCTTCTACGACGGCTTTGAAGCACTCGATTGACTTTGACGCACAAATACCAGGGATCAACCCCATGAATCGCAACAGCCTGTTCTTCGCCATTTCCCTCGGTCTTTGCATCGCGGCATCGCCGGCAATCCCGGCGAACTTCGGCGCCGAAGCCGCCCAACTGCCCGATTTCATCTATCAAGGCCGATTGGAGCAGAACGGCTTCCTGGGCAACGGCACCTACGACCTCGAGTTCTCGCTGTGGAACGCGCCATCGGGCGGGACACAGGTTGGCTCGACGATTGTCGAACCGGATTACCCCGTAATCGGCGGACTGTTCACCATCAATCTGGGATTCCCTGGCGCCTTCGTCGGCGAACAGTTGTATCTGGAAATCAAGATTGACGGCGTGACCATGCCACGCCAGCCGATTTCGACGGCGCCGGTGGCGCAGTGGGCGCTAAATGGCAATGAAGGTCCGGCAGGACCGCAGGGTCCGCAGGGCTTGCCTGGAACGGATGGCGCCGCGGGCGCTGATGGCCTGGATGGATCTGACGGCGCGCCTGGCGCGCAGGGCGATCCGGGTCCGGCGGGACCGCAGGGTCCGCAGGGCTTGCCAGGAACGGATGGTGCCGCAGGTGCTGATGGCCTGGACGGAACTGACGGCGCGCCTGGCGCGCAGGGCGATCCGGGTCCGGCGGGACCGCAAGGTCCGCAGGGCTTGCCTGGAACGGATGGTGCCGCGGGTGCGGATGGCCTGGATGGATCTGACGGCGCGCCTGGCGCGCAGGGCGATCCGGGTCCGGCGGGACCGCAGGGTCCACAGGGCTTGCCTGGAACGGATGGCGCCGCGGGTGCGAATGGCCTGGATGGATCTGACGGCGCGCCTGGCGCGCAGGGCGATCCGGGTCCGGCGGGACCGCAAGGTCCGCAGGGCTTGCCTGGAACGGATGGCGCCGCGGGTGCGGATGGCCTGGATGGATCTGACGGCGCGCCTGGCGCGCAGGGCGATCCGGGTCCGGCAGGTCCACAAGGGCCAGCAGGACCAGCCGGTACTGACGGGGCTCCGGGTCTCGACGGAACAAATGGGGCGGACGGTGCGGCTGGTCCGCAAGGTCCGGCTGGCCCGGCGGGTCCCTCAGGTGCCGATGGCATTGACGGTGCAATTGGTCCCCAGGGTCCTGCAGGTCCTGCAGGTGCCAATGGCGTTGACGGAGCGGTTGGTCCGCAAGGCCCCGCAGGTCCACAGGGCCCAGCCGGCGCTGACGGCATTGACGGGGCTCCGGGTCTCGACGGAACAAATGGGGCTGACGGTGCAGCTGGTCCGCAAGGTCCGGCTGGCCCGGCGGGTCCCGCA
>JBBSJP010000005.1:0-176742 GCA_038257155.1 Lysobacterales bacterium
GTGGAATGGAATGGCTTCGACGGACCGTGCTTCCGCCAGGTATCCAAACACGCTTGGGCCGTGAAAACCCAGATGAAGTGTGGAGTCGAGCAATGGCACAGCGATGAAAAAGTGGGGAGACCTCAGGCCTTGGCCCACCGCGCGAGGAATTCTTGGCAGCATGATCGCCGTGGTGGCAGAGATCGGTGGGCCAAGGCCCACCCTACGGAAGCGGCGGCGCTAAAGTTTCGCTACCGCCGCATCGGCCGCGGCCATGTCGACCTGTTCGATGCGCTCGCAGCCGCGCGTCAGCTCGGCCAGCATGGCGCGCTGGCGGCGGCCGGCGGCCTGCGCTTGCGCGTAGGGCACGCGCT
Source organism: Lysobacterales bacterium (assembly GCA_038257155.1). Lineage (GTDB taxonomy): Bacteria > Pseudomonadota > Gammaproteobacteria > Xanthomonadales > Xanthomonadaceae > JANJTY01. The sequence continues at coordinate 354 of JBBSJP010000005.1, forward strand.
GGAACATCACCTGCGAATAGCGTGGCACGAAGCGCTCCGGATGGCGCTTGGCAAGCAGCAGTTCGAGCTCACGCTGCAAGCGGTAGTCGGCATCGTCCACCCGGTCACGCATCTCGATGTAGTTGTCGAGCGCCATCTGCTGGATCGCCAGCGCATTCGGTGCACGCTCAGCCTCGAACGCGGCGAAGGCAGCGGCGAAGTCGTCAGCTGAGGCGATGTGCTCAGCCAGCGCCACGCAGTCTTCGAAGGCGCAGTTCATGCCCTGGCCATGGAAAGGCACCATGGCGTGGGCGGCGTCGCCGATCAGTACCGCGCTGCCATCGACATGCCAGCGATCGATGTAGAGCGTCGACAAGGCACTGGTCGGGTTGCCAACAAAGTCCTGTTCGAAGTCCGGCACCAGGGGCAGCAGATCGGCAAAATCGCGCTCGAAGAAAGCGCGCGCATCGTCCACGGTGCGCAGCTGGGAAAAGCCCGGATCACCCTCATTGGGCAGAAACAGGGTGACGGTAAAGGTGCCCTCGGTGTTGGGGAGGGCAATGCACATGTGCACGCCGCGCGGCCAGATATGCAGGGCATTCGGCTCGGTGCGGAATCCGCCATTCGTGTCGGGCGGAATCTCCAGTTCCTTGTAGCTATGTCCGAGAGATTCCCAGCGTTCTGTAGTCAGACCGGCCTGCAGCATGGCGGTACGCACCGCCGAGCCCGCGCCGTCGGCGCCGATCAGCGCGCTGAAGCGTTTGGCAGCCGCGCTGCGCTCCAGGTCGCTGACAATCTCGACGCTGCGGTTGGCAAAATCGACCGACTGCACGCGCCGATTGAAATGCAAGCTGGCGCCAGCGGCTTCGGCAGCATCAAGCAAGGCATGGTTGAGGCGTCCGCGATGCACCGACCAGATCACTTCGCGCTCGTCGCGCCCGTAGGGCTGCAGTTCGGCTTGGCCCTCGATGAAGTGCACCATGCGGCCCCGCATCATCACCGCCTGGCGCATCACCACGTCTTCCAGCCCTGCCAGGCGCAACCCATGCAGGCCGCGTTCGGCCAGCGCCAGGTTGATCGAACGGCCACCCTCGAAGCCGCGCTGGCGCGGATCGGGCCGGCGCTCGAGCACCTGTACCGACCAGCCGCGCTGTGCCAGCAGGGTGGCGAGCAGGGCGCCTGCCAGGCCGGCGCCGACGATGAGGATGGGGGAGTCGGTATCTGGGGTCATGGATGGAAAGCCGGGAACGGGGATTTAAGAACAGGGAACGGGGAACGGGGAGAAACAACAGGGAACAGGGAACGGGGAGAAACAACAGGGAACAGGGAACGGGGAACAGGGAACGGGGAGAAACAACAGGGAACGGGGAGAAACAACAGGGAACAGGGAACAGGGAACAGGGAACAGGGAACAGGAAAGCGGAGAGCGGAGAGCGGAGAACGGGAGAGCGGGAGAGCGGAAGAGCGGAAGAGCGGAGAGCCGCGAGCGGTCAGGGCCAGGATTCGATGGCTTGAACCAGGGTCCAGATGTCGCTGAAGCGGTTGTAGAGCGGTGTGGGCGAGATGCGGATGACGTCGGGTTCGCGCCAGTCGCCGATGATGCCCTGCGATTCCAGATGCTCGAACAGGGCGCGGCCGCGCTCGCGTCCGCCGCGTACACGCAGCGAAAGCTGGCAGCCGCGACGCTCGGGTTCGCTGGGGGTGAGGATGTCGATCCGATCGGACAGCTGCCTGCGCACCAGGGCTTCCAGGTAGGCCGTCAGCTTCTCCGACTTGCTGCGCAGGGCCTGCATGCCAGCCTGCTGGAACAGTTCCAGCGAAGCCCGCAGCGGCGCCAGTGCGAGGATCGGCGGGTTCGATAGCTGCCAGCCATCGGCACCGGGTGTGGGCATAAACTCCGGCCCCATGCGGAAGCGCGTCGCCTTGTCGTGGCCCCACCAGCCGGCAAAGCGCGGTCGATTGGTCTGCGCATGGCGCGCATGCACGAAACAGCCCGCCACGGCGCCTGGTCCGGCGTTGCAGTACTTGTAGTGACACCAGACGGCAAAGTCGGCGCCATCGTCGTGCAGGGAAAGGCGCAGATTGCCGGCCGCATGCGCAAGATCGAAGCCAACGATGCAGCCCTGCGCATGCCCGAGCCGCGCGATCCCCCGCAGGTCGAAGGCCTGTCCGCTGCGGTACTGCACGCCAGGCCACAGGACCAGGGCAATGCGATGTCCATGTTCGGCCAGCGCCCGTTCGATTGCCTGCATCGATATCGTGCCACCAGGCTCGTCTGGTGCCAGCTCGATCAGGTCCCGCGCCGGGTCGAAGCCGTGGAAACGGATCTGTGATTCCACCGCATGGCGATCCGAGGGAAATGCGCCGGCCTCGATCAGGATAGCCGGTCGTTCCGAGGTGGGCCGGTAAAAGCTCACCATCATCAAGTGCAGATTGGTAGTCAGCGAGTTCATCGCGACCACTTCCTGCGGCTGCGCGCCAACCAGCGTGGCAAGCGGCGCGCGCAGTTCCTCGTGGTAGGGCATCCAGGGGTGCTTGCCCCTGAAGTGGGCTTCCACACCCAGCCTCGCCCAATCGTCGAGCTCCTGCATCAGGGCGGCGCGGGTGGCGCGCGGCTGCAACCCCAGCGAATTGCCGCAGAAATAGTGCTGCTCGACGCCTTCGTGCTGCGGAATTAGGAACTCGCTGCGAAATCCTCGCAGCGGGTCGGCTGCATCAAGGGCCAGGGCGTGCGCTTCGCTAAGGTCGATGTCCGTCATGGTCAGCATGTTGCAACAACTTGTCGGTGGAAGTGGCGATTCTTGCACGGGTCGCGCGAAACGCGATTCCCGTTTGCCTTGAAGGGCGTCGGCTCCACCGCTTCGCGGCTTGAGCCGACCTACGGTGGTCGCTCGTAGGTCGGATCAAGCGCCGCCGAAATGCCACGCCAAGCGATGAAGCTTGTCGGCGCGGATCCGACGCACGAAAGGAGTCATTCGAAGCAGGTGCGATACGCACGCACTGCAGCGGCCGGGTCTGGCGCCGTGAACACGCCGTCTATGGCTGCGATCAGATCAGCACCTGCCGCAATCAGCGCCGAGGCATTCTGCGGCGTGATGCCGCCGATCGCCACGCGCGGCAGGCCAAGATGAGCCGAGTCAGTCAACAGATCCAGCGATGCGCGACGCGCATGCGGCTTGGTGGTCGAAGGAAAGAACGCACCAAAGGCGACGTAGCTGGCACCAGCGCGGGCCGCGGCTTCGGCGAAGTCCAGGCGGTTGTAACAGGACGCACCGATCAGCGCTCCCGGCCCCAAGGCGGCGCGAGCCTGCATGATCTCGCCATCGTCTTCACCCAGGTGCACGCCATCGGAACCCAGTTCGGCAGCCAGCTGCCAGTCATCATTGATGATCAGCGGAATCCGGTGCTCGCGACACAGCGGCAGCAAGGCCTGCGACTGTTCGCGCCGCAGCGCAGCGCCGGCAGTCTTGTTGCGGTATTGCAGCCATGTGGCGCCCGCGGCCAGCACAACGCCCACTCGCGCGACCAACTCGGCGGTGTCATGAATGTCCGGCGTGATGGCATAGAGCCCGGACCACGCAGCGGCAGACTGTTCAGGCATCGGCTTGGATCGAAGGCTGCGGAGATGGGAGAATAACCGGTCAACCCCAAGCATCGCGCGTTTCCATGTCTGTCACTGCCGCTCCGCCCACCGCCGCCTACCGCACCTGGATGTGCGTCGTTTGCGGTTTCATGTACAACGAGGCTGACGGCCTGCCGGAAGAGGGCATCGCCCCTGGCACGCGCTGGGACGATGTGCCGGACACCTGGTGCTGCCCGGATTGCGGCGTCACCAAGGACGATTTCGAGATGGTCACGGTCGGCTGAAAGCCATGCGTTGCCGGGCGGATCTTGATCCGCCATATCGCGATCCCGCCGCTGGCGCAGCAGCGCTTCATGCAGTGGCGCATCAAGATGCGCCCTCCAAACGCGATAACTGCTGGGCGAACGGGCGGCTCAAACAGACGCGGCAACGTCTTGCCGTTGGAGGGCGGGTCTTGATCCACCGGTGCCTGATCGCACCGATCACGCAGGCCGCAAATTCGATCGCCAGTGGAACGCGCTAATGAATCACGCCGCCGCCGCCGCTGCTGGCTGAAAGCAAGGCATCGCGGATGTCTCCGGAATCCTCGGCTTCCGGCGCAAGCTTCAGGTACTGCGCCAAGTCGCTGCGCGCGCCCGCCATATGTTCGACGCGCAGGTACATCAGGCCGCGGTCACGGTATTCATCCGGCAGGCTCGGGTCGAGCCCGACCAGCCGGTCGCTGCAGCGCAGTGCGCGCTCGAAATCCTCGCGTTCGGCGTAGACACCCTTCAGGTTGCGCAGCATGCGCATCAGGATGTCGCGATGGCTGGCCGGTGACAGGATCTGCAGCAACTGCTGGTCATCGGGCGTCTGGCCGCCCAGATGCGGCTTGGCGCGATCGCGCAGTTCCTGCACGTTAAGCGGGCGACCCCCGTTGTAAGGATCAAGCACGATGATGCCGTCGTCGATCGGCAGGCGCACCAGGAAGTGGCCGGGAAATGACACGCCCTCCAGCGGCACGCCCAGGCGACGCGCCAGCTCGATCTGGATCACGCCAAGAGAAAGCGGGATGCCAAGGCGGCGGTCGAACACATCATTGATGTAGCTGTTGCGCGGGTCGTAGTAGTCATCGTCGTTGCCGGCAAAGCCTTTTTCCTCGAACAGGAAGCGGTTGATCGCCGCAATTCGATCCTGCTGGCTTTCCAGCCCTTCCAGGCGCGGTGCCACGTCCTGGGCATAGGCGTCGCAACGCTGCTCGTAGCTGGCGATATCCAGCGTCGGGTACTCGTCCTGCGCCAGTACCAGGCAGGCGTGCAGCAGCGGAAAGTCCGCATCGCTGCGGCCGCGTAGCTGGTTCCAGAAGGTGTTGCTTTCGCTGCTCATGTTGCCAATGTGGGCCCAGTCGTGCGGCGAATCAAGCCACTCACTTCACGATTGTCGGCCCGAACAGCAGTTCGTCGCCGGTCTTGACGCCCAGCTCGCTGGCCCGACCGCTGGCAATCTCGAGGGTGTAGAGCGCTGCACCCTTGCTGGGATAGCTGGGGCACTGCTGGCTGCGGCAAGGCGGCGTGCGTTGTGACATGGAAACCAGGCGGCGCTGGCTGTCGAAGTACAGGATATCCAGCGGTATGTAGGTATTTCGCATCCAGAAGGCCTGCGGCTGCTCGCGATCGAAGATGAACAGCATGCCGCGATCCGGCGCCAGTTCGTTGCGAAACATCAGCCCGCGCGTCCGCGATGCATCGTCGTCGGCGATTTCCACGATGAAGCGCTGGCCACGCAGTTCAACCCAGGGCTCGTTGGCCGATGTGGCGCAGCCGGCAGTCGCGAGGGAAATGGCGCCCAGCAGGGCCAAGGTAAGTGTGCGCATGAATCAAGATCCGCCGGAACGGGAAACCGAAGCTGGATGATGCACCAGGCTCCGCTTCGGACCCAAGTGCATCCCGCTGGGGGGCACGCTGGGGCCTTCGCGGCCTGCAGTCGCGCATCTTGCGACGCCAGTGGAAGAACCTTTCGGCTGTACTGGTTGCCATGCAAGCAGCGAATGGCCACCATCGGGCGCGTCCCGGCGGGTGACGGTTGGCGAAGGTGACGGGGGAGAACAGGACGTGCAGACAGGCAGGCAAGCCGAGCAGCGACGCGACGTGGCAGGCGAGGGCGTCGCCACTGGCCTGGTGATCTATCGCGCCAGCCGGCTGGAGGATCTGGTGCCACCGCTGGCCGGACTGCTGCAGGTCACCTGGCCTGAAAATCCCTTGGAATCGCAAACGATCATCGCTGCGCACCCGGCGATGCGGCAGTGGCTGACGGGCGAACTGGCGCGGCGTACGCCGCGCGGCGTGGTGGCCAATATCGAGGTAGTCCTGGCCAGCAGCTGGATCGAGCGCCAGGCGCAGCAGCGTCTCGCGGCGCAGGCCGTGTCATTGCCACGCTATCGGCGCCAGCAACTGCGCTGGGTGATCCATGGCCTGCTGGGCGATCCGGCACGGGTTGCAGGTTTCTCCGATGCGCGCGTCGCGGCTTACTTGGCGGCGTTGCCCGGCAAGGCGTCTGACGCGGCCGGCCAGGCAATCCGCCGATTCCAGTTGGCCGATCGACTGGCTGCCCAGTACTCCCGCTATCTGGTGTACCGGCCGGACTGGCTGCGCTCCTGGGAGCAGGGTCGATTCGACGCGGCGAGCCGGGGCGACGCGGCAACACGGGAGCTGGAGTCGCGCTTTCTCGGCCCATTGTGGCGACACATCGCGGACCGCCTCGGCGAACATCGCGGTGGCCTGGTGGCGCGTCTGGTGCGCGCCCTGCGCGACGACCCGCAGCCGCGCCAGGCGCTGCATGTATTCGGGCTGTCCCATCTTCCCGACAGTGAGCTGGCGGTGCTGCGCGCGTATTCAGAGACCGCCCTGGTGGCGCTGTATGCGCCCGACCCCTGTCGCGAATTCTGGGGCGGCTTGAGGCAGCCGCTGCACGATTACCGTCAGGCCGAACAACTGGCGCTGGATCAGGCCGGCGAGGGCGACTATTGGCGCGATCAGGATCACCCGTTGCTGGCGCGCTGGGGCCGGCTCGGTCAGCACTTTTTCAGCGCCCTGGCCGATCAGGAAGGCCAGGTGCTGGAGGATGTGCGCCACTGGCGCGACCAGCAGGAAACCACCGGCGGCAATCGCCTGCAGCGGCTGCAGTCGGGCATCCGCATGCTGAGCCTTCCAGCTGTCAGCGGCAGACCCGAGGATGCGGAATGGCAGCAGTCCGAGCGTTACGATGCATCGCTGCGTGTGCACGCCTGCCACACCCGTCTGCGCGAGCTGGAAGTGCTGCGCGACGCCTTGCTGGACGCGCAACAGCAGGACGCGATCCGGCCGGGTGAGATGGTTGTCATGGCACCCGACATCCAGGCCTATCTGCCCTTGATTCCGGCCGTTTTCGGCGAGCCGGGCGATGCGCGCGAGCGCCTGCTGCCCTATCACCTTGCCGATGTGCCTGTGGCGCGCAGCCACCGCCTGTTCACCGCGCTGCGGCGCCTGCTGGACCTGCCCACCCAGCGCATCAGCGCGCCGGAAGTGCTCGATCTGCTCGCCATGCCGGAGATCCAGCGGCGTTTCGGCCTCGATGCCGATGCGGTCGATACGCTGGGCGAATGGCTGCGCCAGAGCCGCGTGGCCTGGGCGCTGGATGCCGAGCATCGCGCCAGCTTCGGCGTTCCTGCATTGAGTGAGCACAGTTTCGCCTGGGCCATGGATCGCCTGCTGGCCGGCTATCTGATGTCGGATGCGGCGGAGGGCGACCGCGAGTGTGCCGTCCACCTTCCCGATGGCACGGAATTGCTGCCGATCAGTGCCGTCCAGGGCAATGCCGCCGAAGCGCTGGGCGCGCTGGATGGGCTTCTGCAAGAGCTGCAGGCCTGGAGCGATCTGGCCGGCAGTACATGCCCGGCGAGCGAATGGGCGCAGCTTCTGGATACCCGGCTCGACGCGCTTTTCCGAATCGATCGACGTGATGCGGCAGCGCGCGAGGCCTGGGATGCCCTGAAGCGTTTCGTGCGCAGCCTGGAGACCGAAGCCCTGCCGGTGCACGAAAACCCGCTGCTGCATTTTGCCGTAGTGCGGGAACTGTTGGTCGAACGCCTGGACAGCGTGCCCGAGCGTCAACGCTTCCTGCTCGGCGGCATCACGTTCTGCGGCATGGTGCCGCAGCGCGCCATTCCGTTCCGTCTGGTGGCCGTGCTGGGTCTGGCAGAGGGCGAGTTTCCACGCGGCGGCAGTGATGGTGGCATTGACCTGATGAGCCGCCTGCGTCGCGTCGGCGATCGCGACGTACGCAGCGACGACCGCTACCTGTTCCTTGAAACCCTGATGTCGGCGCGCAGTCGTCTGCACCTCAGTTTCATCGGCGAGGGCGTGAAAGACGGCAAGCCACGCAACCCGGCCGCACCGCTGGCCGAGCTGATCGCCGAACTGGATCGTGAAGCCGGACTGACACACGATTCGGACGCTGCGTTGCGCCCCTGGCTGGTGCGACATCCACTGCAGCCATTCGATGCGCGCTATTTTTCCGACGAAGACCCCCGGCTGTTTTCCTACAGCCAGCGTTACGCCGGAATGCAGTCACCGGGTCAGGCCGGCTCCACACCAGCAGCCCTGCCATTCCTGCAGGCCAGCGCGCTGCCGCCCGATGCACTGCCGTTGCCGATGTCCCTGGCCGAGTTGAGCCACTTCTATCGCGACCCGGCGCGCAACCTGCTGGAGCGACGTCTCAAGCTGCGCCTGGATGCGCTGGATGAAGATCGCCTGAGCGATACCGAGCCGCTGGAGGCGCGCATCGAGCGGCTCGCCAGCGTCGCGCGACGACTGTTTTTCGACACGGTGTTGCCGCAGTGGTTTGAAGGCCCCGACTGGCAGGACGGCGTCTGGCAACCCGCTCAGGCACCCGACTGGATCAGGCTGGGTGGTCTGCTGCCCACGGGTCGTCTGGGCGAGGCGGCCTGGCAGGCCGAAGTGCTCACGATCAATGCGCTGGCGCAGGCTGCACACGATTCTGGATTGGTTGGCCGCGAGTCTGCGCGTCTTGGCAGCAGCGCCGACATTGATCTTGCTCTTGACCTGCAAACGGGCATGGCCGAGCCAGTCGCGCGTCTCACTGGGCGAGTGGCCTGGGTGTTTCCGCTTGAGTTGAACGGCCACCAGGGTCTGCAGATCCTGCGCGTCTTTCCGGCTTCCGGAGGCAAACCCGGCGCCTTGAAAACCGAATCCGAGCTGCATTTTGGCGAGCGTGTGCCGATGTTCATCGACTGGACTGCACTGCGTCTGCAGTCGGCGCGCAATCACGGCGCAGCAATGCCCGTTCGTATCACCAGCCTGGTGAAGGGCGCCGCGCCCTGGTGCGATGCGATCAATGCCTGGGATGCGCGATGGCTAGCGGCTGAGGCAGGGCAGGCGGATATCATGCTGGACGATCTGCGCCAGCGCCTGCGGCGTCTGCTGGGCTGGTGGCAGGCAGCGCAGCAACGGCCGGAACTGTATTTTCCGCGCAGCAGCTGGATGGCGGTAGCCGGTGACGATCAACAGGAAGCCGACCACAAGCTGGTCAAGCGCATCCGCGACGTCTGGGCCGGCGGCAATCGCGCGACGGGCGAGCGGGACTTCGGCGCCGGCTACAGCCGCCTGCTGGGTGGTGAACTGCACTTCGAGGTCGAGAGCGATGACCTGCACGACCTGCAGCTGTTCGCCTACCAACTCAAGTCCTGCATCAGCCTCGATGCCGGCGTAGTAGAGGCGGTCGCGTGAGCTCCACAATGCGCGATTGGCGCGAACTGCCGCTGCAGGGTGCCGGGCGCAGCCTGATCGAGGCCAGCGCCGGTACCGGCAAGACCTGGACCATCAGCGTGCTCTACCTGCGCCTGCTGCTGGAACAGCCGAGCCTCTCGCCACGCTGCATCGTGGTGACAACCTTTACCAAGGCGGCTGCCGAAGAGCTGCGTGAACGCCTGCGCGGTCGTCTGCTGTGGGCCCTGAGCGGCGCCGATTTAGGAATCCCTCAGGACGCAGGTTCAAACGCGACGGATCTGGCCTGGCTGCTGCAGCGCTGGCAGGCCGATCCAAGCCAGCGCAACCGCGATGCCACGCGCCTGAAGCTCGCCCTGGCCGAGCTGGATCTGGCACCGATCGGTACGTTGCACAGTCTCTGTAGACGCATTCTTGCCGACCATCCCTTCGCGTCCGGCACGCCCTTCGTGCTGGGCGAACTGGCCGATGGTGCTGCGGTATTGAGTGAAGTGACGCGCGACCTGTGGCGGGTGTTCCAGCAGGGTGATGGCGACAACGAGCTGGTGCAGATGCTTGGCCAGCTCGATCCCAAGCTCGACGAAGCAGGCCTGCGTCGCATGATTTCGATGGTGCTGACGCCGGGCACGCGGGTTGCGCAGCCGCCTGCGCTGTCACACGAAGCGCCGCTCGATGCACGCTGTGCCGATCGGCTCGAATACTTTGCCGCAACTGAAGGCGTGCTCCGATCCAACAGCAAACTGCGGCGCGGCTGGCCCGCATTGGCTGCCTGGCTGCGCGACCAGTCGCAGGCGATTCCGGGCAGCTTGCTTGACGAGCTGGATGCAGCGACCAAGCCCACCACCGTGCTGAAGGAATTCAAGTCGAATGCCGCGCTGCAGGCACTCATCGCCTTCACCGTGGATGTCTGCATTCCACTGATCGCCGAGCGCGTGCACCTCACACCGCGGGTGCCGCCGGCCGCCTTGGTTGCACTGGCCGAGGCCGCGCGCCGCCTGATGACGCAGCGGCTGGCCGCTGCCAATCAGCTGCGTTATGACGATCTGCTGCTAGGCGTGCACGCAATCCTGTGTGACGCGCAAGCCCCTGTGCGTGCCGCGCAGCTTGCCGATGCACTGTTCCATGCCTGGCCTGTTGCCATGGTCGACGAGTTCCAGGATACCGATGCCCTGCAGTACGGCATCCTCGATCGCATCTATCGCGATGCCGACGCCAATCCGCGCGGTCGTCTGGTGATGATCGGCGACCCGAAGCAGGCCATATACCGCTTCCGTGGGGGCGACATCCACGCCTACCTGCGCGCGGCCTCGTGCGTGAAAGCTTCCGATCATCTCAGCCTGGCAGTCAACCAGCGCAGCTCGCGTGCCATGGTGCAGTCGTGCAATGCGCTGTATGCGCTGTGCGGAGAAGACTTGTCGACGCGCACGGAGGGAGCGGAAATCGCATACAGCGCAGTTGAGGCCAGCGGTCGGCGTGACGCCGAGCCCTACACGATTGACGGTGAGCCCGTATCACGGCCGCTGCAGGTGCATGTCGAAATGCAGCTGCCCAATCTGGTAGGCGATCGACGCGCCTTGGCCCTGAATGCCTGCGCCGACCAGATCGCCACGCTGCTGCAGTCTGATGAACATCGTATTGGTGAGGCGCGCCTGATGCCCTCGGACATCGCTGTGCTGCTGCCGAAGAACGACCAACTCGACCAGTTGCGTGAGCTGCTGCGCGCGCGTGGCGTGCCCTGCGTGACCAGTTCGCGCGCCAGTGTGTTCGACACGGAAACCGCACGCGAACTGCAGGTGCTGCTGCACGCGGTGGCGCACTGTGATGATCTGGGTGCGCTGCGCGCCGCGCTGGCTACGCGCCTGTGGGGCATGAACTATGCCGAGCTGCGCGGTCTGGGCGACGATCCTGCCCGCTGGCAGGCGATTGGCGATGTGTTCTGCGACTGGCAGCAGCGCTGGCGCCTGCGCGGCGTGCAGACGGTGGTGGACGGTCTGATCGGGCGCATCGCAATGGACTGCCTGGCGCGCGCCGACGGCGAGCGCATCCTCACCGACCTGCGTCACCTAGGCGAGCAGCTGCAGGAGCAGGCGGAACACTGCACCGGCTTTGCCGAGCTGCTTGAGTGGCTGGCCGAACAGCGTGCCGGAAGCATGGCCACTGGCGAAGACGATGCGGTCGAGGCGCGCCAGCTGCGCATCGAGTCCGATGCCAGGCGGGTGCGGCTGATGACCTTGCACCTCAGCAAGGGCCTGGAGTTTTCCATCGTGTTCCTGCCGCTGATGTGGGATCACGCTGGCAAGCCGGCCAGGAGCCTGTGCATGCTCACCGATCCGGACAGCGGTGAGCGCCGCATCGAATCCACGCCCGAGGCCGCCGCACGCGACCTGCTGGAGCTGCAGGATGAGAGCTTTCGCGTGCTCTACGTCGCGCTGACACGCGCCATCCATGCCTGCCATGTGTACGCACTGCCGGACGATGAGTCTGGCGTGATCACGCCAGAGCAGAGCGCACTGCAGGCCATGCTGGCGCGCCGCCGTGGCGATGATCCGCTCAAGGACCAGCACATCGCCTGGCTGGACCACTGGCCGCTTGCTTCGGGCGCGTCGTATCGGGATTCGCAGCCCGCCCTGGACGGCCCGCGCCAGGCCCGTGCCATGCCTGAAGCCGCGAGCGTACCACTGCCCTCGCGACACAGCTTCACCACGCTGTCGCGCTTTGCATCGGGCGGACAGCTCGACCCCGAGGCCGCGGCGCTCGACGAGGCCGAAGGCCTAGCGCCCGAACTACCCGAAGCCGCGATGGAGACCGCGGCCGAGCCACATCCGCAATTGCTCGCCCTGTCATCGGTACGCGGCGCGGATTTCGGCAACGCCGTACACGCGATACTCGAACGACGGTCCATTGGTCTGGCCCTACGGGATCAGCGCGACCTGATCCGCCATCAGCTCGCGCTGCACAATGTCACCAGCCGAGAACTCACCAGCCAGCAACTGCATGAACGCCTCGCCGAACGCCTGCAGGCCGTCCTCGATGCCCCGCTCGACGCGGCGTCGAACCTCTCCCTCGGCACCCTTCGCACTGCAGACCTGCGTGCCGAGATGGAATTCAACTTCGCCCTGCAGGGCGCGTCGATGCGTCGCCTGCAGGACATCTGCCGGCAGCCCGATGGCAGCACCCTTGTGCCTCAAAGCCAACGCACCCTGGCTGGCCTGATGACCGGCAAGATCGACCTCTGCTTCCGCCACGACGGGCGCGTGCATGTGCTCGACTACAAGGGCAACTATCTGGGCGACAGCCTGGCCGACTACCGGGCAGAGAATCTGCTGCAAAAAATGGATGCCGAACACTACCGCTTCCAGGCCCTGATCTATACCGTGGCGGTAGACCGATACCTGCGCCAGCGCATCAGCGGCTACCGCCGCGAAGTGCATCTGGGTGATTGCTGGTACCTGTTCGTCCGCGCCGTGGGTTTGGCACCGGGCATTGGCATCTGGCGACACCGTTTCGACGTGGACCTGCTCAATGCGGTGGATGCAGAACTGTCTCGCGGTCTGATTGGGGAAACGGCATGAAACCGCTGGTTGCTGGAAGCCGGTTTGGTTTCCGCGCCGTGGGCGGGTTGCGCGCAACACACACCTGGATCGCAACGCCCGCCGCGCCGGCGCCGCCCTGGCGCGCGCTGGATCACGCCGTCGCGCGCTGGGTGATGGCACACGGCGGGTCGTCCCTGTTGGCCGAAGTGGCGGCGTGGGCCAGCTTCGCCGAAGGCCAGGGCGACAGCGCGCTGTTGCTGCGTGGCGACACGCGGCACGGCATGGAGGCGCTGGACGCGAAGGCCATTGGCGAACTGCAGCAGCAGCCGCTGCTCGGTCGTGCCGATGAGGCGGTGTCGAGCACCGATACGCCATTCGTGCTGGATGGCGAGCACTGCTACCTGCGGCGCAACTTCCGTCATGAAGTCGCTGTCGCGCAGCATCTGCACGCGAGGCGACGGCAGGCTACGTCTCCCGGACTTGCACTGGATGATGTGCAATTGCGCGCGCTGTTCAATGGCGGTCTGGGCGAGGCCGAGGCCGCGCAGCGCCTCGCGGTTTCGGTCGCGCTGGGCAAGCGCTTGTTCGTGCTCACGGGTGGCCCGGGAACCGGCAAGACCACCACCGTGCTGCGCATGCTGCTTGCACTATGCAGAGAGCATGCAGCGTCTCATGCGCGTCCACCCTTGATCCGGCTTGCTGCACCTACCGGCAAGGCCGCGCAACGGCTGGCCGAGTCGCTGCGCGAAGGTGGGCGACGGCTGCAGGAGCGACTGGATCAGGCCGCACCGGACTGGCAGCCGCTGCCGTCAGAGTGGATTCCGGACCTGCATAGTGTGCTTGATGCACCTTCGAGCACCCTGCATCGCTTGCTGGGAAGCCGTGGCCGGCATGGGGGCTTCAGCCACCATCGCGACAACCCGATCGCCGCCGACATCGTGGTGGTGGACGAGGCCTCGATGCTGGATCTCGCCCTGCTGCGCGCGCTGCTCGAGGCATTGCGCGAAGACAGCCTGCTGGTGCTGGTGGGTGATGCCGACCAGCTCACCTCGGTGGGCACCGGCTCGGTGTTGCTCGACATTGTCGCCGCGATGCAGGAACAGCACGCGACCGAACTGGTTCGCCTGCGTCACTGCTTCCGCTCCGACATGGCCCTGGTGCCGGTCAACGAGGCCGTTCAGCGCGGCGATGTCGAGGCGTTCCAGCAAGCCTGCGATGCCGCAGGCACACAGCGCGTGCGGCGACGTGAAGCGGGCAATACGCGCCAGCTGGCGGGCTTGCTGGCGGAGTGGTGCAAGCGGCTGCACGACAGCCTGGCTTTGCACGGCGCCTTGCATGCGATCGAGCATGATGATCTTTCTGCCGTGCAGCGCGCTTTCGCCGGATTGCGCCAGCAGCAACTGCTATGCGCCTTGCGCGAAGGCGAGTTTGGCGCCGAGCAGGCCAATGCGCTGATCGAGCGTGGTCTTCGGGCCGAATTCGATGCTTATGCCGATCAGGTCTGGTACCCCGGCCGCGCCGTGATGATCACCCGAAATGATTACGCCAGTGATCTGCTCAATGGCGATGTCGGGCTATGTCTGATGCAGCAGGACGCGCAGGGTGGTTCCCGGCTCACGGTCTGGTTCGAATCCGCGCCGGGTTCGACCACGCGCTATCGGGCCTTGGCGCCGGACAACCTGCCGCCACATCAGGGCGGGTTTGCCCTGACCGTGCACAAGAGCCAGGGCTCCGAATTCGGCCGCGTAGCGGTATTGCTGCCGCCTGACGAAGCCAGCCCGATGCTGTCGCGACAGCTGCTCTACACCGCCTTGTCCCGCGCCCGCGATAGCGTCGAGCTGTGGGGTAGCGAAAACGCGATCCGCCAGGCAATTGCCCAGTCATCGACACGTGCTGGGCGGCTGACGCAACGGCTCATGCTCCCGTAGGGTGCGCCTTGGCGCACCACAATCCACCAATCGTGCGTCAAGGCGCACCTCAATCCACCAACGGTGCGCCAAGGCGCACCCTACGAAAGGTCGCGACCCTGCTGCGGTTCAATCGCGTCGTGCAAGTGGCGGGCCGGTGCCAGCGTAGGTCGGCTCAAGCCGCGAAGCGGTGGAGCCGACACCGAGGTGAATCGCCAAAGTAGCGACTCCGTCACAAATCTGATCTATGATCCGCCGGCCAGCGCCAAGGGGGATGCTGGTACGCATGAACTCCGGGTCAGGGAGCGACCCACCATCCGGGGATTTACGCACCATGATCCACTCTCTCTGCCGGCCGCTGGCTGGCCTGTTGCTGTGCGCGCTCGCGCCTTTGGCACACGCTGACGTTTTCATCAACGAGTTTCACTACGACAACGTCAATACCGACAGCAACGAACGTATTGAAGTCATCGCACCAGCCGGTACCAGCCTGGCGGGCTGGAGCATCGCGCTCTACAACGGCGGAGACGGACGGCGCTACTCGACGCTGACGCTTTCCGGCACCACGGCCAACCAGTGCGGTGGACACGGCACGGTTACGGTGGCCGCACCGGGCATGCAGAACGGCGCGCCGGACGGCATGGCGTTGGTCAATGCCAGCGGGCAGGTCGTGCAGTTCCTGAGTTATGAGGGAACCTTCACAGCCGTTGACGGCCCGGCAGCCGGCACCGCTTCCACGGCAATTCCCAAGTCAGAAACCACCAGCACTCCGGTAGGCCATTCGCTTCAGCTCGCGGGGTCGGGCACCAGCTATTCGCAGTTTGCCTGGCAGAACGCGGCATCGAGCAGTTTCGGGGCGTGCAATCCCGGGCAGACGTTGTCAGGTGGTGGCGGTGGCAGCGGCAACACGCTCAGCAATGGCGTGCCGCTCAGCAACCTGTCTGCAGCAACCGGCGCCAGCCTGAGCTTCACGATGAGCGTGCCGGCCGGCGCGACCAACCTTGCCTTCACGATGAGCGGCGGCACCGGCGACGCCGATCTGTATGTGAAGTTCGGTTCGGCACCCACCACCAGCAGTTATGACTGCCGACCCTACAAGTCGGGCAACAGCGAGAGCTGCAGTTTCGCCGCGCCGCAGGCTGGTACCTGGCATGTCCTGATAAGGGCATACAGCAGTTTCAGCGGCCTGGGCCTCACCGGCAGCTTCACGCCAGCCAGCGGAGGTGGCGATCCGCCGCCGCCCGCGCCCGGCGAGCTGAGCAAGGGTGTTGCCAAGACCGGTCTTGCAGCCAGCACAGGCAACAGTGTCAGTTTCACCATGGCGGTGCCGGCAGGTGCAACGGGCCTCAGCTTTGCCAGCAGCGGTGGAACCGGCGATGCCGACATGTACGTCAAGTTCGGATCGGCGCCCACCACGTCGAGCTATGACTGCCGTCCTTACGCCGGTGGCAACAACGAGACCTGCAACTTCGCAAGCCCGCAGGCCGGCACCTGGCACGTCATGTTGCGCGCCTACACCAGCTTCAGCGGTGTTTCCCTGGTGGGCGACTACACACCGGCCACGGGTGGCGGTGGCGGCACCGGCTACTACGCCGGCGTGGTCACCAGCAGCGCCAGCGCCTTGCGCAGTTCGCTGCACGCGGTGATCGACGATCACGTCAAGATTCCCTACACCGCGTCCACGACGGATACCTGGGATGTGCTCGAGTTCGCTGATCAGGACCCGCTCAACACGGCACGCATCCTCGATATCTACAAGAACGTGTCCTATGCCAAGGTCGGCGGCGGCAACACCTTCTACAACCGCGAACACACCTGGCCGAAGTCGCTGGGCTTCCCTGATGATGGATCCAGCAATTACCCGCACACCGATGTGCACATGCTGATGCTCTCGGACATCGCCTATAACGGCTCGCGCGGCAACCTGCCCTTTGGCAACTGTTCGTCCAGCTGCACGGAATACCCGACCACGAGCTATGCCGGTCAGGGCGGCGGCAGCGGTGTGTTCCCGGGTAATTCCAACTGGAGCAATGGCAGCATCTGGCAGGTATGGACCCGCCTCAAGGGCAATGTCGCGCGCGCCATGTTCTACATGGATGTGCGCTATGAAGGTGGCACCCACGGCGTCGGCGGAACCGCCGAGCCAGACCTGCGCCTGACCAATGACATGAGCCTGGTCACCCAGTCCAGCGGCAACGCCAGCGTGGCTTACATGGGATCGTTGTCGGTGCTGCTGCAATGGCACGCGGAGGATCCGGTCACTGAAGCCGAGCGCCTGCGCAACGACGCGATCCAGAGCTACCAGGGCAACCGCAATCCGTTTGTCGACAACCCGCACTGGGTCGCCTGTATCTATCAGAGCGTCTGCAACTGACGGCAAAGCGCTGAGTCAAAAGCACGGCCGATCGAGATCGGCTCTCCGGGTGCGAGGCATGCGATGCCTCGCGCCTTTGGAGGGCGCATCTCGATGCGCCGCTGCGAGGTGTCGGGATCCGGCCATGGCGGATCAAGATCCGCCCTACGATTCGGTGTATCCAGCGCCTCGTGCTGATGTAAGGCGCATCGTGATGCGCCGTGGCTTCGCCCAATTTCTCGCTGCAAGTTCAGGGCGCAAGTTGCTCTGGTAGGTTGGTGCTGAGCGTAGCGAAGCCCAACGTTGCGCGATTCATCAACTCGCCAACAATCACCATCCCGCCGCGTTGGGCTTCGCTTCGCTCAGCGCCAACCTACGTTGGAGGCGGCGATTCGCTGTGCCGGAACTGCGCATTGCAGGCGCATGACTTCCGCCCTATCGACTCTCGGCCGCGAAAGCGGATGATCGGATTGTCGAAACCTGCTGCACTCGACCCAAGGATTTTCCGGGCTCACGACCCGAAGCGTGGCGGCTTGCTGCTGGCGCGGCGAAGCCATGTCAGGAAATCCTTTGCTCGCTGAAACGCAGGGACGTCGCGCGCGTTCGAGCAGGCTGGTTTGTACCGTGCTCGTGAAGAACGAGTCTTGCGCAACGGGCGTATGCAAGGCGGGCTCAACCGTAACAGGTTCGAAGGAGGAGACAGACATGAATCTGACGCGAGGCAGTCTGGCTCAACCCGCGCTGCTGGCTGCCCTTGTCTCGATCATCTGCCTGTTCGGCGGCCTGTCACTGTGGTCCCTGCCGATCCAGCTGCTGCCCCAGACCACGCGCCCGGTTATCTCGGTCAACAATGGCTGGCCGCAGGCTGCGCCGGCTGATCTTGAGTCCTACATCATCGAGCCGCAGGAGGCGATGCTGCGGCGTGTTCCCGGCGTACGCGAGATCACCAGCAATATCAACCAGGGATTCGGTTCGATATCGCTGGAGTTCGAGCTGGGCGCAGACATGGATCAGGCGCTGCTGAATGTGATCAGTGCGCTCAACCAGGCGCCGCCCCGGCCACTGGATGCGAATGAGCCATTTGTCTTCTCGGGCGCCAGTGGCAACAACGGTCAGCTGGTTGCCAGCATCCAGATCCGGCCCTTGCCCGACAACCCCGACCAGGACATCTACTCGCCGCGCTACCAGGCGGTGATCGCCGATCAGATTGAACCGCGCCTGGCGCGCATCCCGGGAATTGCCGCCGTGCAATTGAACAGCCAGCGCCAGCAGCAGGTGCTGATCGAGTTCGATCCCTATCGCGCGGCAGCGCTCGGCATTCCGATCCAGTCGATTGCCTCGGCCGTGAACCAGTCGGCCAATTCTTCGGCGGGCTCGGCCAATGTCGGTCGCCGCCAATACACCGTGCGCGTGATGGGTCAGTACGATGTCGCGCAGCTCGGTCAGCTGATCGTTGCCTGGAATGCGGGTCGTCCGGTACAGCTGGACGAAATTGCCAAGGTGTCGCTCGCCCCGACCGATGCATTCGGTATCAACGTGCGCAACGGCTTTCCCGCCTATTACATCACCCTGCAACGCAGCAACGATGGCAACAGCGTCGCCATTCTGGATGAAACCCGCATTGCGTTGGCCGAACTCAATGCGGGGCCGCTGGCAACGATTGGACTGGCGGCGGACCTGAGTTTCGACTCATCTGTCTACGTTCGTCGCGCACTGAACCTGGTGCAGGGCAACCTGGTGCTGGGCATGTTGCTGGCCTTGGGAATCCTGTGGTTCTTCATGCCGGACCGCCGCTCGATCCTGATCATCGCCCTGATCGTTCCGATTTCGCTGCTGGGATCCTTGCTGGTCGTGCAGCTGTTCGGCATGACGCTCAATGTCATTTCGCTGGCCGGGCTGGCCTTCGCCGTGGGATTGGTGATGGATGCCGGCATCATCGTGCAGGAGAACATCCTGCGCTATCGCGAGCAGGGCGAATCGAGCGAGATCGCCGTGGAGCGGGGCGCCGAACAGGTCAAGGGCGCGTTGTTCGCCGCCACCATGACCACGGTCGCGGTATTCCTGCCGGTGCTGTTCCTTGACGGCGTGGAAGGCCAGCTGTTCCGTGACCTGGCCTTGACCCTGTCGGTCGCGGTGCTGGCTTCCATGTTGGCCGCGCTGACGGTGATTCCCGTGCTAAGCCGGCGCTGGTTGAAGTACGCAGTCCCGCACGATCCGCACGCGCACTGGTGGGACAAGCTGGCCCGCCTGACGGTTGCCTCCACCGATCGCCCAAGCTGGCGCTGGGGCTGGCTGCTGGCAACCATCGTGCTGCCGGTTGGTATTGCGATCGCGATCAAGCCGAGCGCCGATTTCCTGCCGTCGGCCCGCGCCGATGCGGTGAACGTGTTCTTCAACCTGCCGGCCGGCATCAGCCAACAGACCTTCGAGCACGAGCTCGGCGCCGAGATCATCGCGCGCCTGAAGCCGCACATGGACCACGAACGCGAGCCCTACATCCGCGGCTACAACCTGTCGATGTCGAGCGCCTTCAACATCCTCTATCTCTATCCCGAGAAGCCCGAGGAAACCGAAGCCTGGATCGAACTGCTGCGCGGGCCGCTGCTGCAGGGCATCCCCGATGTGCAGGCCTTTACCGTGCGGGCTTCATTGCTCGGCATTGGCCTGGAAACCGGGCGCTCGATCAGCGTCGATCTGCGCGGTTCGGATGTGGCCCTGCTGATGGCCAGTGCGGCCCACGGTGCCGAACTGGTGAGCGAGCGCCTGCCCGGTGCGATCGTGCGGCCCGTGCCCGGCGCTTCGCTGGCCGAGCCGCAGATCGAGATCCTGCCGCGCGAGCGACGCCTGGTCGAAGCGGGCCTCAATCCGCAGGACCTGGCTCGTGCAGTGCGCGCCATGACCGGCGGACTGTTCACCGGCGAGTACTTCGACGGCAATGACCGCTACGACGTGATCCTGCGCGGTGCGAACTGGAACGATCCGGGGCAGCTCGCCGCCATGCCGATCTGGACACCACTGGCCGGGCCGCAGACAGTCGGTGAACTGGCCGAGATACGGCGTGGCGTGGGGCCGACCCAGCTGCGTCGCGTGAACGGCCAACGCACCATCAGCCTGGTCGTGGTGCCGCCCGATCACATGACGGTGGAAGACGCGCTCACGATCCTGCGTGATGAGCTGGGGCCGCAGATCCAGGCACTGGCGCCGGGCGGTTTCAGCATCGCCTACCGCGGCAGCGCCGATCAGATCGAAGGCGCGATGAGCGCGATGCTCAAGAATTTCCTGCTTGCCCTGCTGGTTCTGGTGATCGTGATCGCGGCGATCTTCCGTTCCCTGCGCGACGCCCTGCTGGTGATGCTGGTGATGCCGCTGGCCCTGTCGGGCGGATTGATCGGCCTGCAATTGCTGAACCTGGTCACCTACCAGTCGCTCGACATGCTGACCATGGTCGGCTTCATCATCCTGCTCGGCCTGGTGGTCAACAACGCCATCCTGCTGGTGAGTGAAACCCGTCACGGACAGGCCAATGGCCTCGCGCTGCGCGAGGCGGTCGAGGCGGCGGTGCGGGTGCGCGCGAGGCCGGTCTACATGAGCACCCTGACCAGCCTGTTCGGCATGCTGCCACTGATGCTGATGCCGGGCACCGGCTCGGACATCTATCGCGGTCTTGCCACGGTGATCGTCGGCGGCATGCTGTTCAGTTCGGCCTTCACCCTGTTCCTGATGCCGGCAATGCTGCGACTGGTCGAAGGGATCCACTTGCCGCAGCTTCCCGGACTGCGGCGCCAACGAAATGTACTGCTGGAGGAAGGCTCATGAACCACATTCGCTTCGTGATGATTGCCTGTGCCTTGGCCGCCAGTGCGACCGCACTGGCCTCGCCCGTGGTGGTGCAGAACGTGGTCCGTCTGACGGTGGCGCCCACCATGCCGGTCACCGGAACCGTACATTCGCAGCGCGAACTGCAGGTCACCGCGGGCGTCGATGGACGCATCGAATTCGTCGCCGAACCGGGTACCACGGTCAAGGCGGGTGACGCCTTGATGCGCATCGATACCCACGCCCTGGAGCTGCGGCGCGCCGAACTGCAGGCGCAGGCCGACCGGGCCCGTGCCCAGTTGCGATTCCTCGATGCGCAACTGGCTCGCCAGCAGGGCCTGGCCAGCACGCGTGCCCTGTCGGTAAATGACCTCGACCAGACCCGCAGCGAGCGTGACGTTGCCGGCAGCGACCTGCGCATTGCCGAAGTGCGTCTGCTGCAGGTGGCCGATGAACTGCGGCGTGCCACCGTGCTGGCTGATTTCGACGGTGTGGTAATTGAGCGCCTGCATGACACGGGTGAGGACGTGGGACGCGGCAGTGTGGTAGCACGCGTGATCGATCTTGGCCGACTCGAGGTGCGGGTGCCGACGCCAAACCAGCACAGTGGCCGGATCGCTGTGGATGACAATCTGCGAGTGCGGGGCTTCGGGCACGATGCACTCGCACGGGTGCGCAGTGTGGTGCCCGGCATCGACCCACGGCGCCAGGCCTTCGAACTGCATCTGGATCTGCCGGCCGCAGCAGAAGGACGCCAGTGGACCGTAGGCGAACTGGTCAGCGTCGATCTGCCGGTGCTTGCGCCGGTGGGTTCACTGGCCGTGCCGCAGGACGCCCTGGTATTGCGGCAGGAAGGCACCTTCGTGTTCCGAATCGGTGAAGACGGCATCGCCGAACGCATCGCAGTCGAGACCGGCGCGAGCCATGAGGGCTACATCGCGGTCAGCGGCGGCCTGCAGCCCGGCGACCGCGTGGTGGTGCGCGGTGGCGAGACCTTGGCCAGCGGACAACGGGTGACGATCCAGGGCTGATGTTGTGGAGTGCCGCCGCGTGCGTGGAAGACACCAGTGGCCCCTGTAGGAGCTTTCAGCACGCCGTTGGTGTTCCGCTGTCGCGGAGCAAACAGGTGCAGGAAGCCCAAAGATCCCGTTTTCATTCTCTTAAGACCACAAAAAAGCAACTGGTGAGCTTCTTCTGATGGAGGCACATGCATCGTTATAGAACCCGTTCGTGGTGAGGAGCGTGGATCGAGATCCTGAGGCCGCACGCAGTGCGGATCGAAGGGTCGAGGCCGCGCGTCTCGAACCACCGGCGAAGGGTGGTTCGAGACGCCCTCTCGTTCGGCCGCCAAGGCGGCTACGAGGCGCTACGCGCCTTCGCGCTGCGCGCGCCTACCCGATCATGGTGAGGCGGGCCGAGCGAGATCCTGAGGCCGCACGCAGTGCGGATCGAAGGGTCGAGGCGGCCTGATCGAACCACGGCTCCTCACCACGAACGGGTAGTTTTCCATCATTTTGAGACCAAGAGAAAACAACGAGTTAGCTTATGTTTGATGGAAGCGCACCCGTGCGCGACCGGGATCTGTGGCTCCGCCAACGGGTTCGGTGAGCCCATGCACTGCGGTCGCCGACAGGTCGGCTCCTACAACGCCCCATGCAGGAGCGCACGCATCGACAACCTCAGAACACCCGCAGCGGCGCAAAGCAGTACACGTTGCCGTTGTCGCTGCCGGCCACTGCGGCATTGCCGCTGGAGGAAATCTGCATCGGCCAGCTCATGTTGTCGGTGTCGTAACGCCACAGGGCAGTTGGATTGTCCGCATTGAACAGATAGAACGCGCCGGGCGTGCCGTCGGGATGGCCATCGGCAACGGTGATCAACCCACCGTCACCGCTCATCGAGGTGGAGTTCGGGTTGTGCAGGGTCGCCGCGGTCCAGTTCCACTGGCCGCTGGTGGCGCCGATCGCCAGCACGCCCAGCACGCCGGCACTATCCACGTTGCCGACCGCTGAGGCCAGGTTGCCATCCATGTTCATCGCCACACCATAAACCGACGCGGCATTGGGCAGGGTCTGGGTCCACGTCGGCTGGCCACTGGCCCGAAACTGCGCCACGTTGAAGTAATAAACCTGCCCGCCGCTGGCGCCGGCGATGAAGCTGCTGCCGACCCAGTCCATTGCGAGCGAATGCACGCTGGCGCCGCAGTGGAACTGCGCGACGATGTTGCCGCTGCCCTGGCTGGTGTCGATCAGGAAGATGTTGCCCTGCACGGTGCCGACCGCGATCAGGCTGCCGGTGACGTCCACGGCCAGACCTTGAACCGCGTCGGCGCGGGTGGGATCGATCACCGGCAAGGGCACGATGAGCGGTGTGCTGTCGAATCCGCCAGAGCCACGCCGAAAGCTGAAGACCTGGGCGCCGCCGGCAACCAGCGCGCCGCCGCTCGGCGCAAACGCGCAGATCGACACGCGCGATGATGTGCCGGTGAAGCTCACCAGGCGCTCGCCGCTGCTGCCGTCGTAGATGAAGACGAAGCCCTGGTAAGGCGAGTTGCTGTACCAGCCGCAGCTCGCGACGAAGTCTGCTGCCGGCGTGATCGCCACCCAGTACACGCCCTCGTAGCCGTCGAACTCATCCTTCCAGATCAGATCCCCCTGGCCGCCCAGCAGGTAGGTGCCGAAGCGACCGGTGGAGTCCGACAAGGTGGGGCGTCTGGCCTCGGAATAGCTGTGAAAGAAGGTGCCGGTCACCACGCGCTCGGCTCGCGCGCTCGTAGCCACGCTGTTGATGTAATAGGACTGTGTCGTGGGACGGTACTGCCAGCTCAGCGGTGCGTCAGACATTCGTTTTCCCCTGGTTGGTGTTGTGGATCGTGTGTCGTCCTAAAGTGCCCTGGGCGTCCGCCTCGCTCGCAACACAGTCTAGCCGTCCGCCCCATTCCCGTTCGTCCAGAGCGTAGGCCCGAAGGGCCGAAGTCGAAGGACCCGCGGCGGGCACTTGGACTTCGCCGGCTGTAGGCCGGCTAAGCTCAGTGCGAACGCGATGGGGTCAGTGTCCTGGAAAACCCAGTCATCAGCAGGACGGGGGCAATGTGCTGGACAGACCAGTCCTCCGGTCAAGCAACCCCGTTGCGCGAAGGCGACAACGAATGGGATGAGTGCGAGGTTGGTTGATGTTGATGGTCACTCCATTCACGGGTGATCGTCCTCGCGCTCGGCAACCCGCACTTGGTCGCGGCCTTCGGCCTTCGAGCCGTATAGCGCGCGGTCGGCACGTCCGAGCAGGGAGTTCATGCTGTCGCCAGGCACGGCCTGCGCGATGCCGATGCTGATGCGGTACGGGATCGTATGCGGGCCGTGCAGAACGCGGCGCGAGCGGACCTGGGCGAGCAAGTGCTCGGACCAGCGGCGCGCGCCTTCGGATTCGGCTGAGGTGAAAACGGCGAGGAACTCCTCACCACCCCAACGTCCCACCACCACGCCCGCCGTCGCCTGCGCGGCCAGGATGCGCGCGAAATCGCGCAATACGTCGTCGCCGGCGAGATGGCCGAATTCGTCATTGATGCGCTTGAAGTGGTCCAGGTCGATCAGGGCAAGCACCGGTTGAGCCACTGCCGTGGCATTGCGCAATGCCATTTCAGTTTGTTCGATCAGCGTGCGACGATTGGGCAAACTGGTCAGGGGATCGATCAGGGACAGTGACTTCAGCTTGTCATTGGCAACCACCAGGGCCTCGGCAGTTGCTTCGAGAGCTTCTTTCTGGGCGCGCAGTTCCCGGGTGCGCGCGCCGACCTGCGCTTCCAGGTGGCGGCGCTGACTGGTCAGCTGGCGCACCCGCCACAGGTAAAGCAAGGCGAGCAACAGCGCCACCGTCAACAGCAGTGCAATGCGGAAAGGCAGGGTTGCGGTGAGCGGCGGAACCACGTCGATGGCGAGCAGTCTGCGCGTCTCATGTTGCCCACGATTGTCGACCGCCAGTTCAAGGACATGGGAACCATGTGGGAGGCGGTCGAGGATCAGTGAGCGACGTGCGCCCAATTCAGTGAAGCCGGCGGCAGGGTCCAGACGGTAGCTGTAACGCGCCGAATCGGGCGCATCGAACACCAGGCCAGCAAAATCCAGGATCACTGGCGCATGCGCGTGGTCCAGGTGCAGCACTGCCACACCATCATCGACTGCACTCGGGCGCAGCTCCTTGCCGTTTTGGCTGACTCGGGTGAGGCTTGGCCGCGGACGCTCCAGCTGCTCGCGCAAGTGGGATGGATCAAACGCCGTGATGCCGTCGATGCCACCCAGATAGAGCCAACCATCCGCACCGCGGGTCAATGCGTTGAGGGTGAATTCGTCCGAGGCAATGCCTTCGCTCTGCTTCCAGGTGCGGTATTCCTGCGTGGTTGGATGAAAGCGGATCAGTCCCCGGTTGCCGGTCAGCCACAGCTGGCCGTCGCGATCGCCGAGGATGCCGAACACTCCGCCATGCGGCAGTTCGACCTGCTCGGTGACGTTTTCGAACGCGAGTCCCTCGACGCCCTTGCCGTCCAGCAGCACGCGCGCCAGGCCGCCACTGGTTGCCAGCCACAGACTGCCATCGATGTGCCGATAGATGCTCCAGACGATCGGACCCGGAAGCCCGTCGCTGGCGCGATAGCGCGCCAACACCGTGCCATCGGAATCCATGATGTGCAGCCCACCGGAGGTGCCGATCCAGATGCGCTGTTCGGGGTCCTGGTAGAGGCGATGCACGCTTTCGTCCTGGCGCCGGAACCAGTCTTCGCTGCTCTCGTCGGTGATGGGAATGCGACGACGTGGCATGCCCGGCGCATCGATGCGGCCCAGTCCGCCGGAGGAAGCGACCCACAGGCGTGCCTCGCTGTCTTCCAGAATGTGACGCACCCCCGGCATGGGCACGTCTTCGCCGAAAGGGCGCTCGCGCTGCCAGTCGATGCGCTCCGGATCGGTCCAGTACAGGCCGTCGTCGGTTCCTACCCAGATGCGGCCGCTGCGATCCTGCAGCACATTCCATACCAGGCGTGCCGCTTCCGGTGCCTCTGCGGGAAAGGGCAGGGATTCGAAATGCCAGGGAGCCCCGGCAATCCGCTGTTTCGCAGGTACGCGCTGCACACCGCCGCCGCTGCTGCCAATCCACAGATCGCCGACGCGGTCTTCCAGCAGTGCACGCACCCGGTTGTGGCTCAGGCCAGGCGGGCTTTCGTCACGATGACGTTCAACATGGAACACCCGGTCATGCGGCGTGAAGCGCACCAGTCCCTCACCCCAGAAACCGGCGAACACGCCGCCGAGTTCGTCGACCTCCAGCGCCAGCAGGGTGAAGCCACGGCCGGCAACGCGAGCCGAGCGACGATGTTCGAGTAGTTTCACGCAGTCGCATCCGGGATCGAACCAGGACAGTCCGCGATCGGTGCCAATGAACACCGTGCCGCCTGGCCCCGCCTTGACCGAATGCACGCGCGGGGTGCGCAGTCCCGGCGTATCTTCGCGTCCTGGCAGGAACCGGCGGGTGACGCCGGAATCCAGATCGATGCGAAACAGGCCCTGGCTCCAGGTGCCGATCCACAGCACTCCAGCAGGAAATTCCAGCAAGGCATCGGTGTTGAACGGGCTTTCCGAGCCGGGAACCGGCACCGGCTCGACGCCGCCCTGTGAGTCGGCACGGAAAAGGCCGTCGCCGGTAGCGATCCACAAGCCGCTGGCGCCTGCGTGCAGGTCCCAGATGTCCTTGTGGCGTGCATCCTCCCCGAACGGAAGCTGCGTGATCGTGATGTCTTCTGACATCGGATCTCCCTGCCACTGCAGGCGCCCCATGCCGTTGCGCGATGCCACGTACAAGGTCTGCTGCCCGACCAGGGCAAGTGCTGTGAGGTGTTCCGCCGGCAATCCGTCGGCGACACCCAGCAGACGGAACTGTTCGGACTCGCGGTCAAAGATCGCCAGTCCTCCGCCATTGGTCGCAAGGAACAAGTGGCGGCCGGCCGCCTGCAGGGCACGGATGTAATTAGCGCCCGCGACCAGCGCGCTGCCACCTTCGGGGCGATACACGCGGAACTCGTAGCCGTCGAAACGGTTCAGGCCGTCTTCGGTGCCGAGCCAGAGAAAACCATCCTCGTCGCGCACCATCGAAAGCACTGAATTCTGCGACAGGCCATCGGCCAGGGTGTATTCGGTTTCTGCCTGTGCGGCCGGCAGCGCACACAGCGCGAAAATCAACAAGCCGAGCAGGGCGGCCTGCAGGTTCCGTAACCCGCTCCCCCGCCGAGGTTCCTGCGCGAATTGAATCACCGGGAATACTCGCCCGAGCACGGCATTGCCGCAGCGCGTCGCTGCCAATTCACGGCCCTGTGCACCCATGCGATCTGTCACTTGCCCCCCTGTTGGGCATGTTTTCAGGCCGCCTCGATGAACCGGACCCATCACAGGCGACCCTTGGCACTGTAGCGGGGCGCGGTGGCAATGGGAAATGTACACCGTGAGGCGCCGCATATGACGCCAGCGCCAATCAGTGCAGTTCGCGCTTCAGAAACCCTTGCAGCGTCGCGTAGAACGCGGCATCGAAGTAGGGACAGTCGTTGTGCCCGCAGTCGAGCGCGATCAGCTGCGATGGGGGACGGAGGGTGTTCAGCAGCTCGCTGTGCTCAAACCCGATGATGCCGTCCTGGCGACCATGGAAAAGCAGCAAGGGGCCGTCGTACTCGCTCAGCACCGCCTGGTTATCGAAACGATCGCGAATCAGCCAGGCCGGCGCTCCGACCTGATGGGCAAACGCATCCAGGCGGGCGAACGGCGAGAGCAGCACCAGTCCTGCGAGCTGGCGCGTGAGTGACAGTTCGACTGCAGGGCCGCTGCCGATCGATCGTCCAATAGCGAAGATTCGCGCAGCGTCGACCAGCTGGTTTGCGGCCAGCCAGTCGAAGGCCAGACGCGCTGCGGAATTCAGCGACGCGCGTGATGGTGTGCCATCGGTGCCGGCGTAGCCGGGGTACTCGATCAGCAAGACATGCACGCCCAACGCCGCCAGCGGCCGCAATGCATCGACGTTCTGCGCCGCGAACTCGGCATTGCCGTGAAAGTAGATCGCCGCCGGCGCAGGCGATGTGGATGTCGGAATCCAGATAGCCATCACCTCTCCGAATTCCGCCGGCAGGGCCACCAACTCGGCCGGCGCTGCGAAGCCTTGTGTTGCCAGCGGCGTGGCGCTCATGCCTGCGCCGGGGAACATCATCTGGCGCTGCTGCAAGTACAGCAGGGCCAGGAAGGCCGCGTAGATGGCGGCGAGCAGCAGGATCAGGTGCATCACTCTCTTGCCCATGGAAACCGCTGCGCTGCGTGGTCCCTGCTCATGATGCACGAGGAACAGGCAGGCAGGGCAGGCGGCGCATCAGGCTCGCGGGATTCTGTTCGCTATCGCGGCGAAAGTCCTGAATGACCCGCGAACATTTCGAAACGTGACGCATGCCTTTGCTGGCAACGCGCGCGGCAGATTCGCCCTGAGCCGCTCGCCCCGTGAGGGAATCGTGATCGCTGGTGATTGAGCATGCCGGCGGCATGTCCAACCCGGCCGAGGCAAGACTGGACGGTGTCTGGTTCCTTGGACGTGAAGCCGCGGAGGCCGCCTGGTACCGAGATGTGTGGCTGCAGCGGACTGAATCTCCTGACTTCCATACCCCACAAATGGGGGCTTGACCGTCTTCGAAACTCATGCGATTACCAGTGCATGATTCATCGACAGGGGCCTGTGATGAAGCAATGTGTGGATGCCAGTGAAGCGTCCGTGAAGCAGTGGACTGATGCTGCGATGAGCTGGATGGCCCGCAGAAGCCGAGCTTGGCCGAACCAACCCGCTTCACATGCCTTTGACATGCGGCGTCCGTTGAGTGAAGCGTGCGAAGAATCCCGCCTCGCGGTCATTGTCATGAATTTCAGGGAAAATCGTCACGATGACAGGCATCTGGTTTGCCCCTGCTGACAAGGCTCTCCTCGGATTTTCCGCGAGGAAGTCGTTGCCTTCGTAGAGATCACCGCGCAGCGCCTCGACCTGAACCTTTTTTCGCTACACCTCGTGTATGTGGGTAACGAAGGGATAAGCGGGTACCCGATGATCGCGAATCAAGACTCGACGAAAGCGCCCGATGCAATCCGCAAGCTGCAAGGCTTGCGGTGGGTCCGCAAGGCGCGTTCCCCATGAAGGCGCCACCACTCAAAAGTCCCCTTGCCGGGTTGCTGGGCGTCGGCCTCGGACTGCTGCTGATCGCAATGCTGACTGTTGCGTTGCTCACGTCCAGCAAACGCGCCAGCGAGGCAATGCATTGGACCGAGCACAACAAGGAAGCGCTGATCCGACTGTCGCAGGTGCGTGAATCGCTGGCAGTTGCCGAATCCAGCCATCGTGGCTGGATGCTGGACGAGGATCCGATATACCGGAAGCGGCTTGATCAGGCGCTGGCGGAAATGCAAGCCGCAGTCGACGCGGTCAGCGATCTGCTCACCGAGGAGCCAACCCAGCTGGCTGATGCGGAGCGGCTGGGCGCGCTGGTTGCTAGCCGCATCCGGCTGTTTCGGGCTGTTTCACCGTCAGACTCAGAAGCCTTTGAGGAGGCGCGAGCGCTCTTCCGTTCAGGCCAGCCGCAGCAGGCCAGCGACGAGGTCCTGGCCTTGGTCGATCAACTGGCCGAGGCAGAGACCGAGATGCTCGCCAAGCGCCTGAAGCAGCAGCGAGACAGCAGTGCGCAAATGCGCCGCGCCCTGATTGCAACGGGCATCGTTGGACTTGCCTTGCTGCTACCGCTATGCCTTGGCTTGCTGCTGCAATCGCGGACGCTGCAGCAGACTCGCGTTCGCCTCGCTGGTATCGCCGACAACCTGCCGGGCGCGGTCTATGTCTTTCGGGACGCCCCCGAGGGTCGCGCGCAGTACGAGTTTCTCAGTCGTAATGTCGAAAAGGTGCGAGGCGTCGCGCGTGACGCGGCCTTGCGCGATGCCACACTGCTCCGGGAGGTCATCCTGCCCGAAGACCGTGAGCGCTATGACCAGGCGGTGAGGACTGCACGCGAAACGCAAACCGACCTGGATGTCGAGTACCGCATCGGCATGAACGGTGACGTGCGCTGGGTGCGCACATCGGCGACTCCTTCCCGAAGTGCAGATGGCAGCGTGCTGTGGAATGGCTACTGGTCGGATGTCACCGGCCTGAAACGAACCGAGCAGGCGTTACAGGAGGCGAGGCTGCGGCTGGAAGACGCCCAACGGGTGGCGCGCATGGGGGACTGGACCCACGAGCTCGACAGCGGACGCATCACCTGGTCGCCGTTTCTCTACGAGTTGTTCGGCCGCGATCCGTCGCAGGGCCCACCCGGCTTCGACGAGGCGGTAGGGCTGTTCGAGGAGGGTGGTACCGAGGAGATCGCTCAGGCAAACCAGCAAGTCCTGCGCAGTGGCCAGCCCGTGCAGTACGAGCTGCGCGCTCGCCTGGTCGACGGTCGTCATCTGCACTTGTTGGTTACCTCGGTGCCCTGCCGCGAGGCCGATGGGCAGATCAGATCCTTGCGCGGCACCCTGCAGGACATCACCAGACGCAAGGCGCTGGAAAACCACCTGCGCGAGGCCAAGGAGTCCGCTGATTCGGCCAACCATGCCAAGAGCGCATTCCTTGCCACCATGAGTCACGAGATTCGCACGCCGATGAACGGCATTCTCGGAACGCTGGAGCTGATCAGCCTGGCGCAGTTGAGCGCTGAGGTGCGTTCAGCGCTTGAGGTGGCACGCGAGTCCGGCGCATCGCTGCAGCGCATCATCGATGACATTCTCGACTTCTCGAAGATCGAGGCCGGCAAGCTGGAGATCCGCACCGAGCCCACCTCAGTCGAGAGCATTGTCGTCGGCGTCCAGAGGATATTCTCCGGTACCGCCAGCAGCCTCGGTCTGGCACTGGGTTGCGAGTGTGACCCGCTGATCAGTCGGGCCGCGCTGATCGATGGGCTGCGCCTGCGGCAGATCCTCAGCAACCTTGTCAGCAATGCATTGAAGTTCACCCGTGCAGGTGGGGTTCGCATTCGTGCGGAGCGTTTTGAGCCCGGAGGCGACGGACAGTGGGTGCGGTTTATCGTCGAGGACACCGGCATCGGTATTTCCGCAGCGGACCAGCTCCAGCTTTTCCAGGCCTTCAACCAGGGCGACAGCGTCGGCGCTGCGCGCTTTGGGGGTACCGGTCTGGGCCTTGCCATTTGCCGACGCCTGGCGGAACTCATGGGCGGGGCAATCGATTTGAACAGCGAACTCGGTGTCGGAACCCAGGTAACAGTGCGAATTCCTGCGCCGATTGCCGACCCGAAAACCCTGAAGCTCAACGCCGACGGCTGCGGCAGGGGCGGAGAGACGCCTGTTCTGGCTGGTGCCTGTCGCACCGCACCGCCTGTGGAGCAGGCCGAACGCGAGGGCACCCTGGTCCTGGTGGTTGATGACCATCCCACCAACCTGCTGGTGATGCGAGGCCAGCTCAATGTGCTTGGCTATGCCGTCATTCAAGCCGAGAGCGGCCAGCAGGCCTTGGCCTTGCTGGACCGTCACCACGTGGGTCTGGTGCTGACCGACTGCAATATGCCGGAAATCAGCGGCTATCAGCTCAGCCGCCTGATCCGCGAACGCGAACGAGTTGCGGGCGGCAAGCGCGTTCCGATCATTGCCTGTTCGGCGAACGCGCTGGACGGTGTGGTGCAGGAGTGTCTGGCTGCCGGCATGGACGACTACATCGTCAAGCCGACCGGGCTGCTGCTGATGCAGGGGTGTCTGCGGCGTTGGCTGCCCTTGACGGGCGACACCGTCGAGCCGGCAGAAACGAATGAACCAGCCGAACAGGTTTCGCCCGCAGCTGAGGATCGTGAGGTGACGCCAACGCTTGACCAGCGCGTGCTGCACAGCCTGACCCGCGGCGACCAGAGTGCAACCCGGCGTGTGCTGGCGCAGTTCCAGCGAGTCAATGACGTCGACATCGCGGCACTGGAACAGGCGATCGATGCCGGAGAAGTCGACAAAACCGTGCACTACGCACACCGCATCAAGGGCTCCGCCGGACTGATTGGCGCCAGGGCGCTGGCTGACATTTGCGCCGAGATCGAACGTGCTGGGCGACGCGGAGATTCCGCAGCCGTCGTCAGCCAGCTTCCACTTCTTCAACAGCATCAGGAGAAGCTCAATGCAAGACTCGATGCCGAAAACCCCTGATCTGGTGGCAGGGCAAACCACACCCACCGCTGGCGCACCCGTGGGTGGCTTGCGCATGCTGGTCGCAGAAGACCACGAATTCCAGCGCAGCATGCTGATAGCCATGCTCGAGCAGCTTGGTGTCATGCACGTGCACGCAGTCGCCGACGGTCGCGAGGCGCTGCGCGTGGTGCGCGAAGTCGAGCAGCCATTCGATGTCATCATCACCGACATCGACATGCCATCGATGGATGGCCTCGAGTTCATCCGCAGTCTCGGCGAGGCGAAGCTGCGCACCTCACTCATCATCACCAGCAGCCTCGAGCGTTCACTGCTCGATTCCGTGGAGAAGATGAGCGCGGCGTACGGCATGCGCCTGCTCGGAACCATCGAGAAACCCGCATCGCCCGAGAAATTGGCCGACCTGATTGCCGTGCACCAGCTTGCCAAGGGCAAGCCCGAGCAGGTCAGGGCGCCGAGCCAGGCGTTCAGCCTTGAAGAGGTGCTGGCCGGCCTGAAGAACGCCGAGTTCGAGCCGCATTTCCAGCCCAAACTCGAACTCGTCAGCGGCCGCGTGAAAGGCGCCGAGGCGCTGGCGCGCTGGCGCCACCCCACCAAGGGCATGGTTCAGCCCTTCGCCTTCATTCAACTGCTGGAGGACAACGCCCAGATGGCAGAGCTCACCTGGCTCATGCTGGGCAAAAGCGCCGCGCACTGTCGCGACTGGCGTGCCGCCGGGCTCGACCTCGATGTCTCGGTGAACATTTCCGTGACGATGCTCGACGACGTCGCGATCGCCGATGCAATCACCTCGGAGGTGGTGAGCCAGGGTCTTGATCCCCGCCACGTCATTCTGGAGATCACCGAGTCGGCGCTGATGACCAAGGTTGGGCCCGTCCTGGAGAATCTTGCCCGCTTGCGCATGAAGGGGTTCGGCCTGTCGATCGACGATTACGGAACCGGCTATTCCTCGATGCAGCAGCTGACCCGCATACCGTTCACCGAGCTGAAGATCGACCGGTCCTTCGTCACCAATGCAACTCGCCACGAGGCCAGCCGGCTGATACTTGAATCGAGTCTGGAAATGGCGCGCAAGTTGCGCATCATTTCGGTGGCTGAGGGCGTTGAAACCCAGCAAGACTGGGATCTGCTGCGCGACCAGGGTTGCGTGCTTGCACAGGGCTACCACATCGCCCGCCCAATGGCCGCCGAGCAGTTTCCTGAGTGGGTTCGAGGTCGCGGATAGGCTGCATCCAGCAACCTGTCGAACCTGGATCAGCTGGGGGCGAAGTTGAATAGGTGCTTCAGCGTACCGACTGCGTATTCGTGTTCAGGCAAGGTCGAGTTGCCATAACGATTCCCTCGGGCCGCATGTCGCGTCTCGCAGGATCGCAGTCGAGGTCCCCATGAACCAGATCGAGCGTGCTACCAACGGCTCCTGCCAGCCTGATACCGGCGGCTCCGCGGTCCTCCCTACGCACAACTCGCCTGCAGGCGATCCGGTCACCCAGCCGAAGGGCGGCGATGACATTGAACCGGGTCAGCCAAACGTTGCGGGCAGTGATCGGGGAGCAGGCGACTCCGACTCCGACTCCGACGACAACGCTGCAACCATCAACGACCCCGTTGACGAGCCGCAGAAAGACGGCAGCGTGCTCTAGCTCGTCTGCGGTCGGCGCTGAACGGGGCGCATGTGCGCCGCGTTCATCGCCGTCGTTGAACGTTGCCATCCCGTCAACGCATCGGAGCAAGGCCATGGTGGACGATCTTCCCATTGCAGCAAGCCTCGAAGATCAGTTCTATCAGGCGCTGGAAACCGAACAGGGCGGAATCAGGGTCTACGAGACGGCGATTACCTGCGCCATAAACGCGGGACTGAAGACAGAGTGGACCGAGCAACTCGACGAGACCCGCCAACATGAGCAGGCCTTGCTCGGGATACTTGAGGCATACGGCCTGGATCCCACCGCGCGACCGGCCAGTCGCATTCTGGTGCGGGGCATCGGCGACGCGCTTGTCTTGTCGATGAAAAAGGCACAGGCGACCGTTTCTCCGGAACAGGCCGAGATGATCGCCTGGGAAGCCGTGGTGCTGGCCGATTGCCGTCCCAGGCAATTTGCCGATCTCGCGCCAAAGGCCCGGATGCCGGTCGAGTCCGAAAGAGACTGCACGACCGCATATGAGGTGCGCTAGACCGGGGTCGGGTCGTAAGCGTGTGTGATCTTGGCAAGTATTGCCCCTCTCCCCAACCCCTCTCTCGTAGGGAGAGGGACCAACGTGCGCCTCAAGTCGCCTGCGGTGGCGTCTTGCTCAGGTCGAGCAGGGTGATCACCACGCCGTCGATTAAATTGTCGATGCGGCGGTAGGGCATTATCCTGACCTGGAACTTGCGGCCGTCGTCGGTCTGGATACGCTTCTCCGATGAATGCAGGGTGCTTAGCGTTTCCAGTGCGTCCTCATGCAGCGCCGGGTACTGCAGACTGCTGGTGAGGTCGCTGAGCGGACGGCCGATGTCACTCTCGCGCAGGTTGATCAGTTTCGCCGCGCGATCGGTGTAGCGCCTTACATTGAGACGCTGATCGAGGAACAGGATCGCGATCTCGATGCTGTTCAGCACGTTCTTCATGTCGCTTTGAGCGAGCGCCAGATCGTCAAGCTTGGTCTGCAGCTCGCTGTTGATCGTCTGCAGCTCTTCGTTCATCGACTGCATTTCTTCCTTCGAGGTGGTCAGCTCTTCGTTGGCCGACTGCAATTCCTCATTGGTCGATTGCAGCTTTTCGTTCGCCGCCTGCAACTCTTCGCGTGACGCGCGGGTCTCCTCGCGCAGGGCCTCCACCTCGTCGCGGTAATGCCGCAGCTCGGCTTCGTGGGTGGTTTCGGGCGTGGCCTTGTGACGGCGTCGGGAACGCGTCGGGCCCACATCTCGAAATACCACCATCGCCATGCCGCGCAGCACAGCAGGCTCCTGGAAGGCTTGCACCGTCACATCGACGATCTGCACTCCGGCTGTCGTCTGCACCTGCAGGCCGGGCAGCTGGATCGGCTCACGCACTGCAGGAAGTGAGCGCAGCGCGTCGGAGAGCGGCTCGCGCAGTCCGTCGCGCGCCATTGCGTGGATGCTCCAGTTCGCCTTGCCCGCTGCCGGTTCCAGGTACTTGCCGGTGCGTCCGCTGATGTAGACGATGTCGCCATCGCCACTGATCACGATGGCCGCCGGAGCGAACGAATTCAGCAGAATCTCGTCAGCGGCCCGCTGCAATCGGTCGGCAGGCGGGTTGGGCGTTTGGGGAGATGGCATGGCGTATTCCTTTGACGCGCGGCTTAACGGCGGGAACGACTTCAGCAGGAGATCCGGGCCGCTGGTGGCGCCATCGTCCTGCCGGGCATACAGCCGCAGCCTCGACTGGATGGGCGCAAACAGGTGGGTGAACCGACCTGTGGTCTCGGAGCCGCCCAGCAGCAGCATTCCCCCACGCCGCAGGCTGTAGTGGAACAAGGGGATGAGCTTGCGCTGCAATTCCGGTGCGAAATAGATCAGCAGGTTGCGACATACGATCAGATCGAGGCGGGTAAATGGCGGGTCGAGCACCACATCGTGCTGGGCGAACAGCACCATGTCGCGGATCGGCTTGCCGATCTCGAAAAAGGTCTCGTGTGGCTCGAAGAAGCGCTTCAGGCGCTCCGCCGAAACGTTCTGATCGATCGCAAGCGGATAGCGGCCACGCCGCGCTATGGCAATGGCATCGGGACTGATGTCGGAGGCAAAGATCTGCACGCTCAAGGAATGCGGCTGCCGCAGTCGATCAAGTGCTTCGCTGAAGACCATGGCCAGGGAATAGGCTTCCTCGCCGGTCGAACAGCCCACGCTCCAGACCCGCAGGTGCTGGACGTCGCTTTGCCGCGCGAGTAGTTCGGGCACGGCAGTCGCGGTCATGTAGTCCCACACCGGCGGATCGCGGAAGAAGCTCGTCACGCCGATCAGCAGTTCCTTGAACAGCAGGTCGGTCTCATCCGCGTTTTGCGACAGGTAATCCGCATAGTCCTGCACCGTGGCGATGTCATGAATGGCCATGCGGCGCTCAATGCGCCGATGCAGGGTGCTAGCCTTGTAGAGTGCGAAATCGTGCCGGGTGCGCAGCCGCAGCAGGTCGATTATTTGCCAAAACGGTGCAGAGCCTGCATCCGGCCACAGCTCGTCTGGCCCGCCGCGCGGCTGCGTCGGCGAGTGCCTGGCAACCGCAAGGATGCGAGCCGGCAACTCGGCGCAGGAAGCGACGATGTCAGCGCAGCCGGCGGCGATGGCGCTGCGCGGCATCGAATCGAACTGGGCAGTGGCGGGCTCCTGGACTGCGGTCAACCCGCCCGCAGCCTTCACGGCCTGCATGCCAAGCGTGCCATCCGATCCCATTCCCGACAGGATCACGGCGATGCTCTGATCACCGCGTGCGCTGGCAAGTGAGGAAAACAGCACATTGACGGGAAGACGCATGCCGCGCGCTTCGAGCGGCGGTTCCAGCTTCAGCGCATCCCCTACCACGCTGATCTCGGTGTTGGGTGGTATGACGTACACGCTGTTGACTGCGATCAGCATGCCCTGGCTGGCTTCGTGCACCGGCATGGGGGTGATCCGCTGCAGCAGCTGTGGCAGTAGCGCGGGCTGCGTCGGGTCCATGTGCTGTACCACGACGAAGGCCATGCCGCTATCGGCAGGGGTTGCGCCAAAAAATTCCTCCAGCGCCTGCAGTCCGCCTGCCGATGCGCCGATGCCGATAACCTGGACACGGCTGACAGTCGCTTCATGGAACCCCGGCGTATCAGGCGGGGCCACGATCAACCCGCCCCGCGGCCTCGACTTGCGGCGCGATTCGGGCGGCTTCGGAGACATCAGGTCTCAGGCGATCCCGCGCCGTCCGTTACGACCAGCTGGATCACGTCGCTTGCCTGAAGAGCACTCGCGGCAATCCGCCAGCTTCGTGAAGCGGAAGGGTCACGACCCGGCTGAACCGTGCGGCAAGGTTTCGCCATGCCACCCCGCGCATCACGCAGCAGCGCGGCGAGCGGCAGCTGGCTGTCGGGAGACAGGAATTCATCGAAGCGGCGTCCGCACACGTCGTTACCGCTGCCACCAAACAGCTCGGCTCCGGCGCGATTGCATTCCACAATCCGGCCACCGGCATCCAGCACAAACTGGGCGACCGGAGCCTGTTCGAACAGGGCGCGATAGCGGGCGAGCTCGTCGACGAGTTCGTGTTCATTCGCCTCAAGCTGGGCTTGCTGCAGATCCAGTTCAACCTGGTGGACCTGCAGTTCGTGCAGCAGATTCAGCGCATCGCCGGCGCTGGCGGGTGTGCTGGCCAGGCGGTGCAGCATCGCCAGTGCCTCGACGCTGACCCCCCAGCCGCGGCTCGCCGGCGCTATTCCAGCGACCAGTTGCTGCTGGGCTTGATGGCGAAGCGTGGCGCGGGAGTCCGGATCGGGGATGGGCTTGGACATGGGGTAAGCGGACTCGAGGAGTGGGGATGACCCCATGGTACGCCGGGCGGCGCACCCTGGGCGAGATGCATATGAATCCGGTGGGATTTGCATCCCGATTCGACCTGTATCGACGCGGAGTCGAACCGGCACGCGGAGTCTTGCGATGGTCGGTCTGCTGTTCCATGAGGTACCGAAGGGTCTCACCCACCTGATCCTCCGGCCTTCATCGCATCCCGGCAAAGCGAAGCTTTCTGCAGCGTCGCGGTCGAACGCCCATTGCGCCAGACCCAGCCTGAACCTATCCACCACAGCCGCGCTGACACCGTGCGCAACCGAGCAGAGCGCCCCGGACGGAGGGCGGTAGCATCAATTGCCGCCAAGAGTCTTCATCCGAAGACGTCAACGGGAGGAGCAGGTCTTGCAGCTGACAGCGGTTCCACAGCGAGACATCAGATCGCCATCGACGCCAAACCCGACGCCCTTGTTCGAAGGCAAGAGAAGCGACGGCTGGCGTCGACGTTTACGCCAGCACCTGAAGGACTGTCTGAAGTCGGACTGGCTGCGCCCGTTGTCGCGCGGCTTGGCGTCGATGTATCGCGGTCAGGCCACATCGCTGCTATACCATCGCGTGCTGCCCGGCCCGATGCTGGCGATACCCGCCGGCGCGTTCGAGCCGCACTTGTGCCTGTGCGTTGCCGCCAGTCGCTTTGAAGAACAGATGCACGAACTGCAGCGTCGCGGTGGATGTATTGGTTTGCCACAGGCAGTCACCGAGCTGAAGATTGGCTGCTTGCGCCCGGGCACCGTCACGGTCACGTTTGACGATGGTTACCGCGACAACCTCAAGCTTGCGTTGCCGATCCTCGAGCGCTACGGAATTCCCGCAACGATCTTCGTAACCACCGGGTTTGTCGACCGCAGCGCGGTGCTGTGGTGGGACGAACTCGAAGCCCTTGTGCGCGGCAGCCAGAGGCTGGCCTTCGAGTGGCAGGGGCAGCGGTTCGATCTTGTGCCCGATGGCACGGTTGCGCAGTGGCGTGTGTTCAATACCCTCGTCGAGCTGTTCCGCCCGCTGACCCCGAAGGCACAAGCGCAGTTGCTGGAGCGCTTGCGCGCCAGCTCCAGCGTGTGTTTCAGCTACGACAGCGAGATCCTCGACTGGCAGGAGCTGCGCGAACTGGATAACCATCCATTGGTGACGATCGCTGCGCATACCGTCAATCATCCCGTCCTCGCGCAGGTCAACGGAGAGCTCGCCGCGCAGGAGATTGGCCAGTCCCGCCAGCGGCTGGAACAGCAGCTCGGGCATCCTGTGCCGTACTTCGCCTATC
Source organism: Lysobacterales bacterium (assembly GCA_038257155.1). Classification (GTDB taxonomy): domain Bacteria; phylum Pseudomonadota; class Gammaproteobacteria; order Xanthomonadales; family Xanthomonadaceae; genus JANJTY01. The sequence goes on from JBBSJP010000005.1 coordinate 39,300, forward strand.
CGTTCGGCGGGCCAAGCGAAACCGGCCCGCGCGAGATGGCGATGTGCGACGAACAGGGCTTCGAGTTCGCATTGACGACCCGCATTGGTCACTGGCACAGCGGCCACCGCAATCATCCCTTCGCATTGCCACGCATCATGGTCGAATATCGTGACACGCTGAATGACTTCCGTTTCAAGCTCAGTGGGCTCGAAGCGTTTCTGCGGCAAAAGGGACGGCGGTTCGTGACGGCCTGAACTGGCCCGACGCCTGGTGCCTGCGCATATCCGTAGGGTGCGCCTTGGCGCACCGCCGCGGGGGGGTGGAGGCTGTGCGGATCAACTGCCAATGCTTGAACGCGGAAGCGCGGAAGCGCGGAGGTCGCGGAGGCGCGCGGAGGATCTGAATGCAAGCGGAGTGAACGAGCAAGCCAACCACGAGGCTACTGAGGCCCAGCTTCGACAGGAGGAGCGCGCGGGTGGCATGTCGGCAGATGGCGAATCGCCCGACGCGGCCTGAGCGCGACGCTGGCGCAGCGCCAGCACTGCCTGCTTCAGCCAGTGCCGCGCGCGTGTCGGCCAGCGCTGCCAGACGCGGCGTTGCACGCGCAGTCGCTGCACCTGACGAATCACATTGGCGAAACGGAACTTGAAGGCTTCCGAGCCGACCGTGAAGTCGAACTCGTCGAGGCGACGGGCCAGTGCGTCGTCAAGCAGCAGCTTGATCAGCACCTCGCCGGGCGAGCGCTGGTGCAAGGCGGGATCGAAGCTCGGCTTGTACCAGGTGAACACGCCGTTGCGTTCGAAGCCGAAGTGATAGGCGATGACACGTTGCTGCCAGCACACCGCATCGAAGCGCAGCCGTCCGCTGCCGGCCAGGCGTCGAGCCAGGCCGCGATAGAACAACTGCTGCGCGGGGTCGGCGAACAGGCTCGGGGTCGGGGTTCCGGCCCAGCGCTGGCGATGCTGGTCGAAGAACGCATCGATGTGCCGCTCGATCGCAGCGATGTCATCGAGCGGCTGCAGCGTGACGGCGCCCTCACGGACGAAGCCGTTCAAATGGCGGCGCAGACTCTTCTTGTTGGCGGCCTGCAGATCGGCTGCACGATCACCCAACCGCCGTGCCGGTGCCTCGGCGGCAAACTGCAGCAAGGGCGACGGCAGCCCCCTGTGCTCGCCCAGCAAGGTCGCAGTCGGCGAGCCGGCTGGCAGGTTGCGCAGTTCCAGCGTGGTCCAGCCGCGGTCGGCGGCGATCGAGTCGAGCAGCAGCCGGCGTGCGCGGGACTGGCCGCGCGCCACGATCAGGTCGGCATAGTCTGACGCATGATTGCTGGTGCCGATCAGCATCAGCTGGCGCTGCTCGATGCCAAGAAGACGCTGGCGCAGCAGCATCATCGGCGCGATCGCCAGTAATTGTTCGCTGGCATCCTCGACCAGCAGCAGCTGTAGTTCATGGCCGGCGCCGAAGCTTTCCCACCAGGCCTCATGCCAGTCGAAACACTGGAAGATGGAAGCGCCGTCGGCATCGGCAAGCAGGGCTTCCCAGCGCGCGCGCAGGCTCTCGCGCGCCGCGGGCGTGGTGGGCCAGTGCTGGATTCTGCGCAGCTGCATCAGGCGTGATGCGTCCTGTGTGCCGACGCCGGGCGTTCAAGCTTTTGCAGCAGGTCGACGACGACAGCCGCCATTCGCTGCAGGGTGTCGGGGTCGATGTCCTGGTGGCAGGGAATCTCGACGACGCTGTCGCGCAAGCGCATGGTTTCAGGGAATGCGCTGGCATCACAGGCTGGATGATGGTCGCGCCAGAAGTCGACTGCTTCGATGCCAGCAGCCCACAGGCCTTGCAGCATGGCCTGCTTGTTGCGGCTCAGCAGCGGATAGAACAGCGGGCAGACGCCGACCGGCAGCGCATCGAACAGCGGCGGCGACAGGGGCCCCAGGATGTCCAGCAACTGCAGGTAGTTGCGCCGGCGTGTGGCAATGATGCGCTCGGCGTTCTGGGCGCGAGCGATGCGCAGTGTCAGCGGACTGATGCCGAGATTGACGTGATCGGGATTGAACTGGCTGGTGCCGGTGGCGATGCGTTCGACCTGGCCGGCGCGAACCGCGCCGTGAGCAAGCCGGCGTGCTGCCTGGCGCACCCAGCGCCCGGCGTTGCCGCCGCGCATCTCGACATTCTTCAGCAGCGCCGACGCCACATGGCTGAAGACCGATGCGGTCGGCGGCGCGGGCAACTCCGGAAAGTCGAATTGCAGCGGACCATTCACCACCAACCCGCCGCCGTTCGGCACGGGCAACGTCTTGTACAGGCAAAAGATGCCGATGTCGCCGATGTTGCCGAGCGCGTGCGGGCCATTGGACGACAGCAGGGACAGCGCACAGTCCTCGATCAACAAGAGTCCTTGCCGTTCAGCCAGCCGCTTCAATTCGCGGGCCGGGCCCGGGAACCCAGCGTAGTGGGTCAGGTACAGCGCGCGGGTCCGTGGGCCGATCTTCGACTCGATGTCGCCGACATCAACATCCCAACGGCCGCCGACGCGGTAAAACACCGGAATCGCGCCGGCATCGACCAGGGCGGCGATCTCGACGCCATGGTGATACGACGGCACCAGCACTTCACGGCCTACAAGATCTAGCCGGCGCACCATGTGCCAGATCGCATTGCGGGCGAAATAGAACCACCAGCAGCGCTCCGAGTTGAATGGTGGCATGGCCGCAGGAGCTGTCGATGGCTGCAGCAGCATATGCGGGTACAGCGTCGGACACTCAGGAACGTACACGGTGGCGTTCATGCGCTGCCTTGCTTGAAGAGGCGCTTGAGCAAGGGCGCGATGCGGAACTTGAGTGCATGCAACAACGTGCCGCGCGCGCCGCGGAACAGATAGATCCACTGGTGTGGCCGACTCAGCACGGTCCAATCGCGTTTCCACGGCATGTCGGGGCCGAGGAAGTCGAACTCCTGAAGGCCGCGGGCGATCGCATCGCGCAGCACGTCTTCCATCAACAACTGGCCTGGGCTGCTGTCGGCGAAGGCCTCGTCGTACGCTGGTTTCAACAGCAGCAGCCGGGCATGGTGCTCAAGCGCGAACTGGAACGCGACGGCGCGCCCGTCGACTCGCAGGAACCACAGCGCCAGTCGACCGCTGCGTGCCGATTCCGCGGCCAGTTCGCGATAGAACGCATGAGTCTGCGCGTCCTGGAGGATCGCGCTGCCTGCCTGCCCCTTCCAGCCGCTGGCCTCCAGCGCCAGGCCTTCATCCAGGCGCGACGCCAGCTCGGGTCCGCCACTGAATCGTTCGAGAGTGACCGTGCCATGAGTCGCCAGCAGGCGTCGGCGGCGGCGCAGGTTGGCGCGGAACTTGCTGTGCAGCGTGGCCTCAAGTTCGCCCCATTGTGGTGGCAGAGGGATGTATGGTGAGCGCGCCGAATCCCATCGGCCGCCGGCAAGGCCGGCACGCGCCGCAGCTACCAACAGTCGCTGGGCCTGACCCGTGCTGGGCACATCCATCAAGCGCAGCATGTCCCAATCCTTGCGCCGGCGCAGGAAGTCGACGAAGCAGTGCGTGGCTTGCAGTGGCTCGTCGGCGAGCAGGTCGAAACGGCAGGAATGCAGGTTGGCCGCCGACTGCCATTCGCGCATCGGGATGCCGTACATGGTTTGGCGCGTCGCCAGCAGCGGCATCACCGCAACCAGATTACGGCCTGCATCGCGCAGGGTCAGCAGCCGTAGTTCCGCACCGGGAGAAAAATGCTGCAGCCAAAGGCGCAGGAAGTCGTGACGCTGGAACAGCACGTCGCCGCAGCGTGACGACAGAGCCTGCCATTCGTCTGCCAGTGCGAGGAAGGTCGCATGCGAAGTCACCAGCTGCACGTCCATCGCCGCGGTCCGTTCGATCGTGGTCGCCCGTTCTGTGCGGGGCGGCACGTCAAGCGTCAGCGAGGTTGGCATCGCGGGATCCATCGAGCGGCGGTCCTGTCAGGTCGGACGGCCTGTCTGGCCGTTCGGGAGCGTCGCCACGATGCTGCCTTTTATTGGCACCTTTCTCCGTTCGATACCGAACACCCTGGCGTTGCCGAGGGCACAGTTGCAGCAGGCGTGGCGTCTCCCGAACCGACGCATGACCTGCCGGTGCTTCCTCCGCGCGCGTATGTTCACGCTTGAGAGAACGAGGTGACAGGAATGGGTATCACCCATGGAGCGGCCCGCGGCGTAACATGGGCGAAACGCTTCTGAAACTGGTGGAATTTGCATCCGGGGTTAAGTCCATCAACGCCGAGGCGAACCGGCAGGTGGATCATTCGACGGACGGTCAGCCGTTCCAGGAGGTAATGCATGGGTCGCACGCATCCGCTTCGTCAAGCTTCCGCGTACTCCGGCCAGCCGTCAGACCCTGCGGAATGGGCCGTCTAAGGCATCGACGTCGATGCACGGCAGCCGCTGCGGAACCGAATCCTCGCAGCCCTGCCAGCCGAAGACTATCGGCATCTGCTGCCGTTGCTGGAGCCATTTCCATTGCCGCGGGGCTGGACGGTTTACGGAACCGGGCAGCCACAGGCGCATCTCTACTTCATCACCCGTGGGGTTGTGCCGCGCGTCTGCATCACCCAGGACGGCAAGAGTGCAGAGTTCGCCACCACGGGTAGTGAAGGGGCGATCGGTGTCAGCCTCTGCCTCGGTGGCGGCAGCACCTCGAGTCAGGCGGTGGTCGTCGCCGAGGGCTTTGCCTTTCGTCTCTGTGCTGACTTGCTGATGCGGGAGCTGGGCACGCACGGATCGCTACTGGAGTTGCTGCTGCGGCATGTCCAGTCGGTGATGGTGGAGACCGGGCAGATTGCGGCCTGCAGTCGCCACCATCCGCTGCAGAAGCGTCTCTGTCGCTGGCTGCTGTCACTGCTCGACCGCGTAAACGGCGACGCGCTGTCACTGACCCACGAGGTGATCGCGCACCTGCTCGGCGTGCGCCGGGAATGCGTGTCCCAGGAACTCGGAAAGCTGCAGCAGGAGGGCCTGGTGCGTTGCCACCGCGGGCATCTCGATGTACTCGACCGTCAGGGCCTCGAAGCGCGGGCCTGCGAGTGCTACGCGATCGTCAGGCGGGCGCATGGATTCCTGAAAAGCGAAGGTCCAGTGCAGGCTCCCAACCAGGCTGCGCTACGCGAATGAACCCGTTGCTGTGCGTGGCGCCTCGCTCACCAACGGCTGCTGATCACTCTGCAGTCTCAACCGAACGCTGACCGCTGATTGGTGCCCATATCCGCGGCGAACGGCATGCGCTCCGCATTTGATCTGATGGACAGGTATGTCGTTGCCGCCATCAACATACATTACCGAAGCAGTGTCCCTCGGACGCAAGCGTGATCGCCGATTGTATGCACGTTTGATCCATTACTCGCCAGGCGCAACTTATCGGGCGACGTTCAACATGACTTCGCTCGGAAATAAACCGGCCACGAGCATGGAAGAGTGCCTCGGTCCTACCTGTGACAGGATGCACTTGCAATTCCCCTGGCCTCGCACCACTCTGGGCGGGATCGCGCCAGGTATGCTGCGCGCGTCCTGATTGGGGGAACACCGTAATGAAAACGACGCGCGCGCGCGCGGGCCGCCTTGTTGGCCTGACCTTTACCGTTGCTGCCTGCCTCGCTGCTTCCAGTGCGCTTGCCGCGCCAGGCGACCCCATCGGTGGCATTACCAACGTCGCCTTAGGCGGCGTCAACGACCACAACCCCTATTTCAAGGATTACAACGCGCCACGCGGCATGGTCACGCTGACCGGCGGCAACGTGGTCGTGGCCTGGAGCGCGCGCGACGACACTTCCCCTCCCAACCCAACTCCCGACTCGCCCGATGGAACCAACGGCGCCGACGACGGTGCGTTCTTCCGCATCCTCAATCCGAGTGGTGCCTTCATCGCGCCGGTGACCCGGCCCTACCTCGACATCAATGCGGCTGGCACCGGTGCACAGCGCACCGCGATGCTGGCTTCTCTGTCGGGCGGCGGCTTTGTGATGGTCTGGAGCTCGTTCGGCGGGCCGACCGATCTGGGCTCGGGTGAAGACACCTTTGGACGCGTGTTCAGCGCGACCGGTGCTGCGGTCAGTGGAACCTTCAAGGTCAACGACCTGTCCACGAGCGACGAGGAGACCCCGTCCGGCGTGATCGGCCTGACCGGTGGCGGATTTGCCGTGGTCTGGAAGAACGAGAGCAACGATTCGGGCAATACCGACGACTTCTTCATCCGCGTCTACAACGCTGCCGGCGCGCCACAGGCGGCCAGCACCCAGCTTGGCGGCGTGGCGCAGGACGGCTTCTTCAAGGATTTCGACGCGTTTTCGAGCACGGACGGCCTGGTGGCGTTAAGCAACGGCAACGTGGCTGTTTCGTGGGGCGTGCGCGATACCAGCTTCGACGGCACCGGCACCGGCGCCGAGGGCCCTTCGCCCGGGGGCTGGGCGGGACTCGTGCAGGTCTTCAACGCCAGCGGTGCTGCGGTCTCCGGCATCATCACGCCCTATATCGACATCAACGCCGACCGCAGCGGTCACCAGTTCCAGCCGCGCCTCGCCGCGCTCAGCGGCGGCGGATTCACGGCCGTCTGGAATTCGGCACGCAACACCAACGACGGCGGCAACAGCGACATCGGCGACGGTGGCGCGCCGCCCGCCAACCAGACCAGCGGCGGCGACACCTATACCCGCGTATTCGACAACAGTGGCGCCGGCGTCAGCACCACCGTGCGCGTCAACGACACGACGACCGACGACTTCGAAGAGCCGATGGCCGTAGTCGCACTCACCGGAGGCGGCTACGCCGTGGTCTGGCGTGATGGTGACGATATTTCCGGCGCCAACACCGACACCCATTACGTGCGCGCCTACAGCGCGGCGGGCGCGGCCGCGGGCGCCAGCGTCCAGATCGCTGGCGCCGCCTCGCTCAATCTGTTCGAGGATTTCCACGGTTCGCGTGGACTCGTCGCGCTGGGCGACGGCGGCTTCGCGGTCGGCCTGCGCGTGCGCAGCAGCAACGGCGACGGCACCGGCACGTCGGTCGATGGCGGCGGGTTCGCCGCGGCCGTGCGCGTGCTGAATGCCAACGGCACCAACCGCCAAGGACCCTTCTTTCCCTACCTCGACATCAACGCGAACGGCAGCGGTCACCAGAACATTCCGCAACTGGCGCAGGTCACCGGCGGCTTTGCAGTCAGCTGGAACTCGGCCAGCAACAGCGACGACGGCGCCAACAGCGACGTCTTCGTCGGCTTCTCCGCCACCAACGGCGGCGACACCTGGACCCGGCTCTACGCCAATACCGGCATCGCGTCGCACGCCACCGTGCGCGTCCACAACATCGAGCCGACCGGCGTCAACGACCAGCAGGATCCCTCGTCACTGGTGCGAGCTGGCGCCAACTACCTGGTGCTGATCCGCGACGACAATGCCAACACGGCGCTGAGCGGCACGGCCGAGTCGAACAAGGACGACCTGTTTATCCGCGCCTTCGGCGATGCCGTGGTCACGGCGCCGGAGATCGTCGTCGAGCAAGCCGCCACCAACATAGCCGACGGCGGCAGCCAGAGCTTCGGCTCGGTCAACGTGGGCAGCAACACCAGCCTTGTCTTCACCATCCGCAATTCCGGCACGGCCGATCTCACCGGCCTGGTCATCACCAAGGACGGCACGCACCAGGCCGACTACACCATCACTGCCAACCCCACCTCGCCGGTTACGCCCGCGGGCAGCACCACGTTCACGGTGCAGTTCGCACCGGGCGCGGCTGGTGCGCGCACCGCCGCGATCCACATCGCGAGCAACGACGCCGACGAGAATCCGTTCGACATCAACCTGAGCGGCACTGGTGTCGCGCTTCCGGTGCTGTCGATCAACGATGTCGGGGTGACCGAGGGCAACGCCGGCACTGTGACGGCCACCTTCACCGTCTCGCTTAACGTCCCCGCGCTGCCTGGGGGCGTCAGCTTCGACATCGCGACGCAGAACAGTACAGCGACAGCGGGCAGCGACTATGTCACGAACATCCTCACTGGCCAGACCATTCCGGCCGGAAGCAGCAGCTACAGTTTCGCCGTGACGGTCAACGGTGACGCGATCGACGAGGCGAACGAAGCGTTCTTCGTCAACGTGACCAACGTCACCGGCGCGACGGTCGGCGACAGCCAGGGCCTTGGTACGATCACCGACAACGACACCGCCGGTATCACGGTCACGCCGACTTCCGGCCTGGTCACCACAGAAGCCGGCGCCGGTACGGCGACCTTCACCGTGGTGCTCAACAGCCAGCCGACTGCTGACGTGACGATCGGGCTGAGCAGTAGCGACACCACCGAAGGCACAGTGGCTCCTGCGTCGCTGCTCTTCACCAGCGGCAACTGGAACGTGGCGCGCACGGTGACGGTCACCGGCGTCGACGACGCAATCGACGACGGCGACATCGCCTACAGCATCCTCACCGCCGCCGCGACCGGGGCCGGCTCCGGCTACGCGGGCATCGATGCGGCTGATGTCTCGGTCAGCAACACCGACAACGACGCGGCCGGCATCACGGTCACGCCGACTGCGGGCCTGGCCACCACAGAAGCGGGCGCTGGTACGGCGACCTTCACCGTGGTGCTCAACAGCCAGCCGACGGCTGACGTGACGATCGGCCTGAGCAGCAGCGACACGACCGAAGGCACGGTGGCGCCAGCGTCGCTGGTCTTCACCAACGGCAATTGGAACGTGGCGCAGACGGTCACCGTCACGGGCGTCGATGACGCCATCGACGACGGCGACGTCGCCTACACCATCCTGACTGCGGCCGCGACCGGGGCCGGTTCCGGCTACGCCGGCATCGACGCGGCGGACGTCTCGGTTAGCAATACCGACGACGACGCGGCCGGCATCACGGTCACGCCGACGGCTGGCCTGATCACCACCGAGGCCGGCGGCACGGCCACCTTCACCGTCGTGCTCGAGAGCGAACCAACGGCGGACGTGACGATCGGCCTGAGCAGCGACAACACAGCCGAGGGAACCGTCGCACCAGCCTCATTGGTTTTCACCAACGGTAATTGGAACGTGGCGCAGACTGTCACTGTCACTGGCTTCGATGACGCCATCGACGACGGCGACATCGCCTACACCATCCTGACTGCGGCCGCGACTGGCGCCGGTTCCGGCTACGTCGGCGTCGACGCGACGGATGTCTCGGTCAGCAATACTGACGATGACGCGGCCGGCATCACGGTCACGCCGACGGCTGGCCTGATCACCACCGAAGCCGGCGGCACGGCCAGCTTCACCGTAGTGCTGGAAAGCGAACCAACGGCGGACGTGACGATCGGCCTGAGCAGCGACAACACAAGCGAGGGCACGGTGGCGCCAGCCTCGCTCGTCTTTACCAACGGCAACTGGAACGTGGCGCAGACCGTCACTGTTACCGGCGTCGACGACGCAATCGACGACGGCGACATCGGCTACACCATCCTGACTGCGGCCGCGACCGGGGCCGGTTCCGGCTACGCCGGCATCGATGCAGCGGATGTCTCGGCCAGCAATACCGACGACGACGCGGCCGGCGTCACGGTCACGCCAATCGCTGGCCTGATCACCACCGAAGCGGGGGGCACGGCCACCTTCACCGTAGTGCTCGACAGCGAGCCAACGGCGGACGTAACGATCGGCTTGAGCAGCGACAACACAAACGAGGGCACAGTTGCGCCAGCTTCGTTGCTCTTTACCAGCGGCAACTGGAACGTCGCGCAGATCGTCACGATTACCGGCGTCGACGACAGCGTCGACGATGGCGACATCGCCTACACCATCCTGACCGCGGCCGCGACCGGCGCGGGCTCCGGCTACGCCGGGCTGGATGGCGCCGACGTTGCTGCCAGCAACACCGACGACGACAGCGTCGGTATCGTTGTGGCCCCGACTGTGGGCCTCAGCACCACCGAGGCGGGAGACACCGCGATCTTCACCGTGGTGCTGAACAGCGAGCCACTGGCCGATGTGACGATTGGCTTGAGCAGCAGCGACACGACCGAAGGTACCGTCGCGCCTGCATCGCTCAACTTCACCAGCGGTAACTGGAACGTGGCGCAAAGCGTGACTGTAAGCGGCGTGGACGATGCGGTCGACGACGGCGACATCGCCTTTACCGTGCTGACTGGGCCCGCCGCGAGCGGCGACGCGGCCTACGCTGGTCTGGATGCCGCCGACGTGGCACTCAGCAATATCGACGACGACGGCGCCGGCGTTCTGGTAACGCCAACCGCAGGTCTCATCACGACCGAGGCCGGCGGCACGGCGACATTCAGCGTGGTACTCACCAGCCAGCCGACGGCCGACGTGGTCATCGACCTGAGCAGCAGCGATACGACCGAGGGTACTGTCGCACCGGCGGCACTGACCTTCACCTCGGCTGACTGGAATGTGGCTCGGACCGTCACGGTTACCGGAGTGGACGACGCCGTCGATGACGGCGACCTGAGTTACAGCATTGTCACGTCAGCTGCGATCAGCGGCGACCCGAACTATGGCGGCGTCAATCCACCCGACGTGGTGGTGACCAATGCCGACGACGACACGGCCGCGATCCTGGTGGCGCCTACCGTCGGTCTGGGCACGACCGAAGCCGGTGGAACGGCGACCTTCACGGTAGTGTTGAGTAGCGAGCCGCTCGGTGCCGTCACGATCGGGTTGAGCAGCAGCGACACGACCGAGGGCACGGTCGGACCGGCCTCGCTGACCTTTACCGTGGTCGACTGGAACGTGCCGCGTACGGTAACGGTGAGCGGCGTGGACGACGCGCTGGATGACGGTGATATCGCCTACACCGTGTTGACCGCTGCTGCGACCAGCAGCGACGCTGGCTACGCGGGGATCGATGCCGCCGACGTCGTGTTGAGCAATACTGATGACGACGGCGCCGGCATCCTGGTTTCGCCGACTGCGGGCCTGGTCACGACCGAGGCGGCTGGCACTGCGACGTTTACCGTCGTGCTGAGCAGCCAGCCAACCGTCGACGTCAGCATCGGGTTGAGCAGCAGCGACACGACCGAGGGCACGGTCGCACCGGCCTCGCTGACCTTCACTACGGCCAACTGGAACGTGCCGCGTACGGTCACCGCGACCGGCGTGGACGACGCGCTCGACGACGGCGATGTCGCCTACACGATCACGACCGCGGCTGCGGTAAGCGCCGACTCAAGTTACGGCGGAGTCAACCCTCCGGACGTGCAGGCGACCAATACCGACGACGACGGCGCCGGCATCCTCGTCACGCCGCTTTCGGGCCTGGTCACGACCGAAGCCGGTGGCACTGCCACGTTCACCATCGCGCTCGCCAGCCAGCCCACCGCTGACGTGACGATCGGCCTGAGCAGCAGCGACACCACCGAAGGCACGGTGTCGCCGGCCCAGGTCGTCTTCACCGGCGCCAACTGGAACGACGCCCAGATCGTAACGCTGACGGGCGTGGACGACGTTTCGCTAGACGGCGACATTGCTTACAACGCGGTTCGTGCGCCGGCGACGTCGGCTGATCCGGTTTACCAAGGCATGGCCGGAGGCAATGTCGCGGCGACCAACAACGACAACGACACGAACCGCATGGATGGCACCACTGCTACCGGCAGCGGCCCGTCCAGCCTGCTCATCACGGGCGGCGGATGCTCCCTGGACTTGAGCCAGAGTGCGTTCATGACCACGATCGGGCTGAGACTGCCGCCCTTGGTCCAGTTCCCGCACGGGGCGATTCGCTTCCGTGCGCACGGATGCCAGCCGGGTGCCAGCCTGCAGGTGAGCATCACCTGGCCGCCGCTTGCCGCCAATCCGCAGCACTGGAAACTCAGTTCTACGGCGCCTGCGTTGCCGCTGCAGAGCGCGCTCACTGCGGCGGACACCTTGAGCTACACCATCGTCGATGGTGGCCCGTTCGACGCTGACGGTGTGGTCAACGGGGTGATCGTCGATCCGGTCGCGGTTGGCTTCGGCGGAGGCGTGACGGAACCCCAGCAGATTCCGGCCTCGGGTCCAGCATCACAGCTCGCGCTTCTGCTGCTGTTCGGCCTGATCGGCGGATTCTTCCTGCGTCGCCGAGTCTGAGCCTGGACGTGGCACGCCCTGCAGGGCGTGCCACGATGGCCGAAGCGAAGGAATGGCCCGGGGTGGCGAAATGCCGGCCGTGCTGCGCAGCCAGAGGCACTCTCCATAGACTTGTTGCAGCTCTCGCACGTGCGTGCCCGCCAACGCGCCTGTATTTGCGCGTGTACTGAGTGACAGGCAGAGGAAACGCCGTCGCTTCGGAAACAACAGGCTCGCGCGTGAATCTTTGGCCGAGGCTCCGCAGGCCGGCTCTTGCGCAAGCGCGGCAACAGCGGCGTGGCAGTGATCCCGTGGATGAGGATTGAACTGAAAATCATGAAGCCGACGAGCGCCCACAAGCGCTCGCCGTCTGACTGGCGGCGACGATTTCAGCAGGTTCAGCGCACCCAGATCCCATAGAGAAGCGACGTACGGATCGATATTCCGTGTGTTTCCCGATATGGGCGTCGCTCAAACGGGATGGCCAACTGGCTGTCTGCTCCATTCTGCAGTGCACCCGCCGGGGTGGCGTCTCCGGATTGCGCGCTACTTCGAGGGTTGCGCGGGCTGTGGCACGATTAAATTCGTCGCGAAAGGCCGCTGGGGGCTGCATCCTCGCCAGGTAAACCCGCAGCGTCGAAAGCGTCACGGCCTTGCTGTTGCGCTCACTCCATGGGCAAGACGAGTGATGCGGAGCCAATGAGGGGATCGCTGGTGGCGGCTAGCGCACAGAAGCGCGGCCGGCCTGGGGTGAGGATGGGTATACGCCCGCCGGCTCATGCGGCTCCCGGTGCTGGATCCAACAGGAGATACCGTGCAACTGTCTGATTTCATCCGCTCCGACACCGAGACCATCCTTCATGACTGGGATGCCTTTGCCGAAACCTTCTGCGCCCCAGGCATGAGCAAGGCGGAACTGCGGGATCATGCCGGCGAGATGCTCTTGGCGATCGCCGACGATATCGACAGCGCACAGAGTGCCTCGGAACAGGTTGCCAAGTCGAAAGGCAACGAAGTCGAGGAAGTCGAAGCAGATTCCTGGGCCAAAATCCACGGTAGAGACCGGCACGCCAGTGGCTTCGACGTCAAAGAGACGGTTTCGGAGTTTCGGGCGCTTCGCGCCAGTGTGCTGATGCACTGGACCAAGGCCACGACCCACGTTGCAGGCCAGGACCTGGAAGATCTCACACGCTTCAACGAGGCGATAGACCAGGCTGTAGCCGAATCGCTGAATCAGTACTCGCACGAAAAGGAAATGCAGACCCGCCTTTTCGGCGCCGTCCTGGTAGCGTCTCCCGACCCCATTGGTGTTCTGGACCTCGAAGGGAGGTACATCTACGCGAACGAGGCAATGGCTGGCATGTTCGCAGTGTCACGCGAGGCCATCATCGGCAAGACCAACTCCGACCTCAACTTGCCTTTGGCGTCGGAGTTCCAACAGCAGGTCATTCAGGTGATCGCCCACCAGACGACTCACCGTGGAGACGCGACCCACTGGTGCTCCGCTGGTGAGACACGACGGTACGAGTACGAGCTCGCGCCCGTGCTGGATGAAGAAGGACGCTGTGAGGCCGTCGTCTGCATCTCCCGGGACGTTACCGAACGGGTGAGCGCCGAAGAGGAGGCTCGCCGCAATGCCCACCATGACCAATTGACCGGCCTGCCCAATCGTCGGCTTTTCCTCGACCGCCTGGACCAGGAATTCAAACATGCCAAGCGGCGCCATCAGCCGCTTGCTGTGCTGTTCATCGACCTGGACGGCTTCAAGGAAATCAACGATTCCATGGGTCATGAAGTGGGGGACCTGTTGCTGGTTGGCGTAGCAGGGCGTCTCTCCGAATGCATCCGCGAGGATGACACGGTTGCTCGCCTGGGCGGCGACGAATTTACCGTCATTCTCTCGGGTGCGACGCAGCGCCGCGACGTTGAATTGATAGCGCAGTCGATCATCAACAAACTGGCAATGCCCTTCCTCATCGCGGAGCAATCCGTGCACGTCTCCGCCAGCATCGGGGCCGCCTTGCTGCCGGAGCACGCGACATCCCCGGACGGCCTGCTTAGAGCCGCGGACGAGGCCATGTTCGAGGCAAAGCGGTCTGCCGGTAACCGGTTCTGTTTTGCTGGGGCGACCGGACAGAAAGCGAAGATCACGAACTGAGCGCAGATATCCCAGGTGATGACCAGGATCTCCGACAGGCATGAGAAGACGGACGATGGAACGGCATTGCAAAGCAAGGGGCAGCGCAATCTCTTGCTTGAAGCGCTGGACCCGGAAGTCTACGAGAGGCTGGCGCCCCGGCTTGAGCTGACCACCCTGGATCGCGGAGAAATCGTTTGCCCGGCGGGGCAAAAGCTCTCACGGGCCTACTTCCCCGAATCAGGCATCATTTCACTGCTGCATGTTCTGGAGGATGGTTCAACCATCGAAAGCGCTGTTATCGGCAACGATGGCATGCTTGGCGTGGCGATCTTTACCGGTGACTACACCTTGGCGAGCGAGGGCAGGGTGCAGACTGAGGGCTACGCGCACTGGCTCCCGGCTGAGGTGCTGATGGACGAGTTCAACCGCTCCGCGGCAACTCGCAACCATCTGTTGCGGTACACGCAGTCCCTGATTGCCCATGCTTCGCAGACGGCGATCTGCAACCGCTACCACTCGGTCCAACAGCAACTTTGCCGCCGGTTGCTGCTCAACCTGGACCGGATGCCCGGCAATGAGTTGTTCATGACCCATGACGAGATGGCCCGCGCGATAGGCGTGCGCCGGGAAGGCATCAGTCTGGCCGCGGCAAGAATGCAGCGTGCCGGATCGATCACTTACCGGCGTGGTCGGATTACCGTCCTTGATCGGAAGGCGCTCGAAAAATGCGTCTGCGAGTGTTACCAGGTGGTCAGGGAAGAGAGTGAGAGACTGAAGAGTCTGACAGCACCGCCCCGCGAGCATCTGCCTTACTCCACGGAGCGCAGGCGGCGGGTTCGACCTGCACCGCCTGGCGAAGACCGCGCCCAGCCGGGGAAGTCGCGAACCCAGGGAGAGATCGATGGTTGACCACGCAGTGCTTACCACACGATTGCAGCCGAGTGCATGCTGATTTCGCGCCTCGGCGGCGTTTCGCTACCATGGCTAGCTCTTTGTCCACTTGAGACTGTTTCGTGATTAACCTGTTGCTGTTCGTTGGCGGTCTCGTGGCGCTGATTGCCGGCGCCGAACTGCTTGTGCGCGGTGCGTCGCGGGTCGCGTTGTCGCTGGGCATATCGCCGCTCGTCGTCGGCCTGACCATCGTCGCGATCGGCACCAGCGCTCCGGAAGTTGCCGTCTCGGTCGGCGCGACGCTGAACGGGCAGACCGACATCGCGGTCGGCAACGTCGTTGGCAGCAACATTTTCAATGTGCTGTTCATCCTTGGCGTGTCTGCACTGATCGTCCCGCTGGTGGTCAGTACCCAGATCGTCCGTCAGGAAGTGCCAATCATGATCGGCGCGTCGATGCTGCTGCTGAGTTTCGGGTTGGACGGCATGCTCAGTCGACTTGATTCGCTAATCCTGCTCGGGCTGCTGGTCGCCTATATCGTTTTCCTGATTGTGCAGTCACGCCGCCAGCATCGCGCCGAGCAGGCCGCAGCGGAAGGCCAGCCTGCAATCGGTCCGGGCGCAAAACCGTCGCTGATGTGGCAACTGTTGCTGATCGCGGCCGGGCTTGCCTTGCTCGTTCTCGGTTCGGGGTGGCTGGTTGATGCCTCGATAGCGTTCGCGCGGATGATCGGTGTCAGCGACCTGGTTATTGGACTGACGATCGTGGCTGCCGGCACGTCGATGCCGGAAGTCGCAACGTCGATCATGGCGGCGCTCAGAAAGGAGCGCGACATCGCGATCGGCAACGTCATCGGCAGCAACATCTTCAACATCCTCGGCTGCCTCGGCATCGCCGGCCTGGTCTCGAGCTCAGGTCTGCCTCTGGCACCGTCGCTGATGAATTTCGACATCTGGGTGATGCTGGCTGTAGCCGTGGCCTGCCTGCCGGTATTCATCGCCGGGCGCTCCATCGCGCGATGGGAAGGCGCGATGTTCCTGTTCTACTACGCGGCGTATGCGGCTTACCTGATTCTCGCTGCTCAGTCACACGATGCGCTCGACGAATACAGCCAGGTCATGCTCGGTTTCGTTGTGCCGATCACCATCGTCACCCTGGTAGTCAGCGTCGCGCGACCGCCCCGGCCTGCGGGCTGACGCCAGGGAGGCTCAGACCGGCTTCAACCGCACCGTGAGAGGGTGAATGCCCTGGCGAATTTTCAGCCTGCATATACCTTGAGCTCTCAGCTCGCGGCGATCTGAGCTGAAATTGCGGACCACCAAAGGTCCGCAAGGACCCTCTACTTGCCGGGCTTGGCATCTCCCTGGATACGTTGCACGCGAGTTCGATACGCACTCACGTTGTCGCCCCGTATGCGTGTCTCCTGTGTGCCCTTCACTTCGCTGACCTTCGCGTCCGAGCCGGTCACTGGCTTGGCTTCGACCACTGTTTCGCGCTCGAAGGCGTGCGACTTGTCGGTGTTGCGGTAGTGCCGGTACAAGGCCCAGTAAAGGCCGGTCGCGCCGGCCGGGCCGAGCAGGAGTAGTGCGAGTGAACTGTCGTCGCTCATGACTGGCTGGCCAATATCCAGATTGCAATGCCTTCGAGGAAGGTGCCGACTGTGAGTGCCGCCATGATCAGCTTCCACTGCTGCACCGGGATGCTGCCCATGGTCTCGCCGGTGCGGCCGTTCACCGCGATGTAGTGCAGGAGTCCGCCGTTCTTGCCGGGCTCGTGATACGAATACAGCCATACGGGCAGGTACATGGACACCCAGCGGGTGCCGTGCACGTCGAGGCGTTCCTGTTCCCAACGCACACCGCGATCGTAGCGGTCCGCCGATTTCTCGACCTGGGCGCGGGCGATGGAAAGCAGCTGGTCTTCCAGGCGCGGGCGCAGGTGCTCCACGTCGCGGTCGCGCTTCTCCGAGGTGAAGCCAGAAAGATAGGACGCGTTCCACTTCACCGCGTTCTTGGTGTCGAACGGCAGGATCGTGTTGATGATGTTGTTGGTGTTGACGCGCACGTCCAGCTTGCCGCGTTCGCCGGAGGATTCCAGCGGCAGGTCGTCGACGGTGAAATCCACGTGCCGGTCGAGCTGATAGACGTCGGCGTCGTAGTAAGTCTTCTTGTTGTTGCCACTGCCTCGCGTGTAGCGGCGCGTTTCGATCTCGCCCTGGCCGATGACGTCGGCACTCGCCTTGCCATCAACGATCATGTACGGGAGGTAGACGCCGACGACGTTCTCGGGCGTGAACTGCTCCTTGAACTCTTTCAGCGCGAACATTCGCCGCTTGTCCACGAACTGGCGGATGCGCGCGACGGCGTCGTCCTTCTTGATGTGGAAGGGCAGCAGCGCGTCAGGTACCGCGCCGTTCGCTATCTGCTCGTTGACGCCGAACACATGGCGGCACCAGTGGCAGCGTGCTGTCATCGCGTTGGCGGTGTTGACTGCCACCTCGGCGCCGCAGCCGGTGCACTTGAAGGTCATCACACTGGCAGCGTCGGCCGCGATGGCCTGCGCGCCCGAGGCGACGATCGTGCCCGTCAGCTCATCGAGTCCCTCACCAAATCCGAATTCCTCCTCGACCCGCGCTCCCTGCCATTCGTTGCGGCAGAACAGACAGATCAGCAGGTCGCTGCCCGGTTTATGGCGGATGTCGGTAGCGCCGCATTTCGGGCAGTGATTCTGGCCATCCTTCAGCTCGGCGGCCGAGGTATCAATGGCGACGGGGTCGGGTTTCTCGAACTCGTCGCGGATCGGGTCAGGCAAGGTCGACGGATCGACCCCGACGTTGCCTGGCAGGGGCGGCACGTCCTGCGGCGAGCCAGGACCGCTGTAGGGCGGCGGGGGCGGGCGCGGTGGATTGGCGTTCGACATGATCGTTCCGTGGTTGGCGGATTACAGGCCCAGCGCCTTGGCTTTGGCCGTGTCGTAGTCGGCTTGTGTGATCAGGCCGAGATCGAGCATTTCCTTGGCCTTCTTCAATTTGGCGATCGGGTCTTCGGCAGCAGGCGCGGCCGGCGCAACCGGCTGCTGCAGGCTGCCGATGCCACCCAGCATGCCCGAGGCCATACCAATGCCCATGACGCCCGCCGCACCGCTGGTCTCGCCCGCCGACTGGATGCCGGCCGCGACGCTGGCCTGCAGATTGGAATTGCCGCGCGAGCCAGAGAGCGCGTCGGCGCGCTGCACGGTCTTCAGCAGTTCCTTCGTGTTGGCGTCGTACTCGATGGAAATGATCGCGGTCTTGACGATCGCCAGGCCACGGTCGGATCGCCACTGGTAGGCGTTCTCCACCGCATCGGACAGGCTCTTGGCGAAGCCGATCGAATCCTGCTGCAGCTTGGTGATGCGATTGCCCTTGCCGGGGTCGTTCGTATACAGGCTGAAGGCCGGCGCAAGCGAACTGACGACCTCGTTGAAGAGCTGGGCGGCCGCCGCGTTGTCGATGTCGGTGAAATCGAAGACCATGCCCGGCTGCAGATAGGCCGCCGGCACGAAGTGCTTCACGAACAGGATCGGGTCGACGATCTTCAGCGTATAGGAGCCGCGGGTCACCGCGCCGACCTGGGTGTTGAGGAAGCCGTCGTCCCAGTAGATCTCGGACTGGGTGCCGAAGCGGTTGTCCGCCAGTTCCTTCAGCGAGACGAAGAAAGCCGCCTGCTGCGAACCCGGCTGGCCACCGAACTTGAAGCGCTCCCAGCTCTGCTTGACGAGTGAGTCGACGAAGCCACCGCCGGTGAAGATCGACTTCGAGTTGAGGTCGTCCGATCGCCACTCGTAGCCACCTGGTTCGGTGACGAAGCCGGTGATCGCACCATCCTGGAACAGCAGCAGCCCATAGCCTTCCGGAACCACGATCTTCGAACCATTGGTGATGATGTTCGAGGAACCCTTGGTATTCGAACCACGTCCGGCATTGGTGCCGCGCGGCACCGCGGCGAACAAGGCCGCCGTCGCCTGCAAACCGTCCGGAACCGTGTAGAAGTCCTTCCACTGGTCGGCGAGCGCACCGCCAATCGAACCCGTCACTGCCTGAATAAGACCCATGAGCTCACTCCGTGATTCGTGGCTGGGCACCGTACCCACCATGCCCGGCACTATACATTCCCGAGCAGAAACATCGACCGGCGCGGACGGACAAGGTGACCGCAACCAGTGTCTGCAGCCATTTTCATAGACCAGCCATATAGATGGTGCTAGGATGGTACATGGCTGGCAAATCACTTTCCCGCTCGAACACCTCACTTCCCGAAAGCGAGAAGATCACCATCAATCTGGGCTTCGTGGACCTCGGACACATCGATCTTCTGGTCAAGGAAGGCTTTTACTCCAACCGCACGGATCTGATCCGCACCGCAATCCGGCAGCAATTGCTGCAACACGCGGAGGTGCTGCAGCAGACAGTCACGCGGCGAACCCTGGCGCTAGGCTTGCACCACTTCAGCCGTACTGATCTGGAGGCTGTGCACGCCGCTGGAGAACGCTTGCAGTTGCGCGTATTGGGTCTCGCCAGCGTTGCACACGATGTGAGTGTCGAATTGGCGCTTGCCACCATTGAATCCATTCTTGTGCTCGGCGCGCTGAACGCCAGTCCCGAGGTCAAGGCCGCTCTGGCCGATCGCATGCGCTGAGGCGCAAAGGAAACCGCATGAAATCCATGTTCCAGACGTGGCTGGCGCGTCTTCGCGCCCCTCTGAAAGGTGCCGCTGCGCGCAATGCCATCGATGTCAAAGCCGTTATCGAAGGCTCATTGCGTAATGCCGGACTGCTGCCGGCAACACAGGCGACACCGGCGGCCAGCAACGATGACACGGTCATCGAGGGTGAGTGCCACGTGGTTGAGGACCGTGCAGACACCTTGCATGAGCGCTCCGATTCGAAATCCTCTGAGTCCGACGCGGGCAGCTTCAGCGCGGCAGGGTTCGCACTGGGTAGCGATTCGCGTGGCTACAAGCTGTTCGTGCCCGCAGGCTTCGCCGGTCAACAGCTGCCCTTGATCGTGATGCTGCATGGCTGTACCCAGGATCCCGACGAATTCGCACGGGGTACGCGTATGAATCTGCTGGCACAGGAAACCGGTGCGCTGGTGCTTTACCCAGCCCAGGCGCAGCGTTCGAACGGCGCGCGGTGCTGGAACTGGTTTCAACCTGGCGACCAGACTCGCGACGCGGGCGAGCCGGCGCTGCTGGCGGCGATGACACGCCATATCATCGCGAGCAACCCGGTCGACCCGCGTCGTGTTCATGTCGCCGGCCTGTCAGCCGGTGGCGCGATGGCCGCGATCCTGGGGCAGGAGTATCCCGACCTGTTCGCTTCAATTGGTGTGCACTCGGGACTGCCGCCGGGCGCGGCCCGCGATGTTCCGTCGGCGTTTGCCGCAATGAAGACGGCCTCGACTGATGCAATGCCGACGCCGAAGGTGCCGACGATTGTTTTTCATGGCGATCAGGACAAGACCGTGGATCCGCGCAACGGCGCCAATGTGCTGGGCGCGTCAGGCACCCGCAACAGCGCGACGGGCGAGTGCGGGCGCCGCTACACGCGCACCATGGTCACCGATTCCGCTGGCCTGGTGCGCGCGGAACACTGGCTGGTGCATGGCGCCGGCCACGCCTGGTCGGGCGGCAGCAGCGAAGGCAGCTATACCGATGCGCTGGGTCCGGATGCCAGCCGGGAAATGCTGCGATTCTTTCGCGAGCATCCGCTGGGGTGATCGGGTAGCGGTCGAATGCGCGCAGTAGCCTGATTTCTCCACTTGCGGTCAGCGGGGAACCCGCGCCGAGCCTTCGCCACTGGTGCGCTTTGCAGTGCGCGCCGTCGTACATACGCGCCGCTCACCGATCGCTAGCATGCGTTGTCTGTGGTCGCGCCTTGCGCGCTTCCAGTCGATCTGCTGTCGCATCCCGCATGCCGCCGCGCGAACGGGGCGTTCGTGTGGCGACTTTGGTCTCCCGGAAGTCCATCGCTGAGGGCAAACATGTTTTTTCAACGATTGAAGACACCCGGCTTGGGACACAACTCCTACGTTCTGGGGTGTGGCGACGGACTGGCTGTGGTGATCGACCCGCGCCGCGATGTCGACGAATACGTGTGTCTGGCGCGGGAGGAAGGCCTTTCCATCGCCTACATCCTGGAAACGCATCGGCAGGAGGATTTCGAGTTCGGGTCGCGGACTCTGGCGCAGATGACCGGCGCGAAGATCGTCGGCGGCAGTCACGCCCTGTTCGGCGCGATCGACGTAAAGCTCGAAGACGACCAGGAACTCAAGCTTGGCAGCACCCGCTTCGTCGCACTGGCGACACCGGGCCACACGCCGGAGAGCATGTCCTACGCGGTGTACGTGGAGGACTCCGGTGACAAGTGCTGGGGCGTGTTCAGCGGCGATGCGCTGTTTGTCGGCGACACCGGGCGCACCGACCTGCCGGATCCCGACAAGACTGGCGACAACGCCGGCATCCTGTACGACTCGATCCACCGCAAGATCGGCCCACTCGGCGACCATGTGCTGCTGTTCCCGGCGCATGGAGCCGGATCCGCCTGCGGTGGAAACATATCCGAGCGCGACGATTCCACCCTCGGGATCGAAAGAGCCACCAATCCGGTCTTCTGCAAGAGCCGCCGCGATTTTGTCGCCCACAAGCTGGCGGAGAAGATGGCGCGGCCGCCGTATTTCCAGCACATGGAGCAAGTGAACCTGCTGCCCGGACGGCCGCTGAAGTGGCCACCCACTGCACCCATACTGCAGCCGAGCCAATTGCAGTCGCGAATGAAAGAGGGCCTGGTGATCGACACCCGATCACCGGAAGCTTTCGCCGCGGCACACATTCCCGGCGCCTACAACATCTGGCTTGACGGCCTGCCGGCCTTCGGCGGCTGGGTCGCCAACGAGAACACCCGGATCTTCCTGGTCGCGGACGGACTCGAAGCAATCGAGCTTGCGGTGTTGTCGCTGGCGCGCATCGGCATCGACTCGGTGGAGGGGATTCTCGCCGGGGGTATCGAAGCCTGGCGTGACCACGGATTGCCGATCGAGTCGTTCGCAACGACGAGCGCACGCCAGACTGCCGACTGGATGCAGCAAGGCCGCGTGCATGTGCTTGACGTACGGGACAAGTACGAATGGAACGAAAAACACATCCCGGGCGCGGTGCACCACTTTGTCGGTCATCTGGAAGAGAGCTTGCCGACGCTTCCCAGGGACAGCGAGATCGTCGTGCACTGCAACGTTGGGCACCGCTCGGGGCTGGCGTCCAGCATCCTGAAGCGCAATGGCTACACCCGGATCTGCAACATGCTCGGTGGGATCACGGCCTGGGAAAAGCTGGGTCTGCCGCTTGAGAAGTCCGACGATGCAAAGGCGGAAGGCTGATCATGCAAGCCGGACCGGGTGCCTGGTCGCCTTACCTCGTCGGCGCACTGATTGGCGTGCTGTCGATGGCCACCTTCTATTTTTCCAACAAGCCCTTGAGCGTGTCTTCGGCCTACGCCCGGCTTGCTGGCATGGTTGGGAACCTGTTTTCACGCGGCCACACCGAGAGCCTGAAGTTTTACCAGGACACCAGACCCAAGATCGAATGGGGAGTGATGCTGGTGTTCGGCATGCTGCTCGGCGCGGTGATCGCGGCGGTCAGCAGTGGCGAGTTCAGCGCTGCATGGGTGCCAGAGATGTGGGCTGAACGTTTTGGACCCGATATTGCACTGCGTCTCGCCATAGCCTTCCTGGGTGGCGCGATCCTGGCCTACGGTGCCCGGCTTGCCGGCGGTTGTACCAGCGGCCACGGAATC
The DNA here is from genome assembly GCA_038257155.1 of Lysobacterales bacterium. Taxonomy (GTDB): domain Bacteria; phylum Pseudomonadota; class Gammaproteobacteria; order Xanthomonadales; family Xanthomonadaceae; genus JANJTY01. Next base: position 62,217 of record JBBSJP010000005.1, read on the forward strand.
AGTGGCGCGCTGCAGCTGTCTGTTGGCTCCTGGCTCTCGCTCGCGTGCTTCTTTGTCGCCGCCATTGCGACCGCCCATCTGATGTATCGCCTTTGAGGCCGAGATGAGCACACCTGCACAGTCGCTGCCCCAGAATGCACCGCCGGTTCTCGTCATACCCGCGCACGCGCCGGATCACGACGCCACGAGCGAGCCGGACAAAGCGGACTCGGCGCGACAGCTCGCGTTGGGTCTTGTGTTTGGCATCGTGTTCGGCTTCCTGCTGCAGAAGAGCGGTGTGGCCCGATACGAGGTGCTGCTGGGCCAATTCCTGCTCACCGACTTCACCGTCATCAAGGTGATGCTGACGGCGGTCATCGTCGGAATGCTGGGAATCTTTTCGCTGCGCGCCTTCGGCCTGGTCAAGCTGCATGTGAAGCCGACGCGCTACGCCGCCAATAGTGCTGGCGGTCTGCTGTTTGGCGTCGGGTTGGGAGTGCTCGGCTATTGCCCGGGCACCGGCGTCGTCGCTCTGGGCCAAGGCAATCTGGACGCGGCCGCCGGCATCCTCGGGTTGCTGGTGGGCAGTTATGTTTACGCCGAAACATCGGGCCTCGTCAGCTCCACGATCCACAAGATCGGCAACCGCGGCGCCATCATATGGCCCGATCTGCTGGGCATGCGACTTGCTGTCTTTCTTGCAGTGTTTGTGCCCCTGCTTGCGCTTGGACTATTCGGGATTGCGCAGTTGGCACCGTGAAACGCGGTGGCTTTCGATTGCCTTCGGCCTTGCCACACGCTTGCCTGAAGTGGCGGGCCTCGCACACTTCCAACCTGGGCCCTGTCATACCGCTCACCCCAACCCCTCTCCCGATGGGAGAGGGGCTTGGTTCGGCCACGCGGCTTCCCTAAACCCGCGGCGGATCGGTCTCGCGAGCGGGGTGTCTGTGCTTGCCAACGGCCGCGATGAAGGCTGCGCTGTCCGCCTCGCCGTTCTCGGCCTCGGCAAGCAGCACGCCAGGGTCGGGTTCACCGTCAGGAAGCATGGCAGCGACACCGGCACGCTCGAGCAAGGCTTTCGAAGCCCCGAGCGCGAGCAGGGTCTTGCCGTGACGAAACTGCAGTGCGACGAATTCGACGGCCTGCGCATTGCCAAGCAGAGCGTTCACGCCCACGTCGCCGTCCGGCAAGACCACTGCATCGAACAGCACGGGCGGCGAGTTTTCGAAACTTGCCGTGGCCTCGACGGATTCGCCGTCGATCGTGTCTATCGCGCCGAGCCGTGCCGCAACAATCACAGCAACAGCGCCTGCGGCAAGCAAGGCCGCTTGCGCTGCCAGCAGGGATGCGCCGTCCACGCCATGTGCCGCCAGCAAAGCGATCTTGCGGCTTCGAATACCACCGTCACCGGGCAGGGCTGTGAGCGACAATGCGGCTGAGATGGTGACCTCTGGCGCGTTTGGTTTTTCCAGCGCGCGGGGCAGGGCGGCCGGTACCGGCATGCCCAGCCCATCGGCCACCTGCTCTGCCAACTGCGGCGAGACATTGACCAGCGAGGCCAGCATGCGCTCGCGGATTGCCGGCACGGTGAGCTTGCTCAACTCGAAGCGGAAGCCGCCGACGATGTGCGCCTGTTCGACCACGGTCTGGCTGTCGTAGAAGAGCGTGGCCTGGGTGTAGTGATCGGCGAATTTTTCCGGCTTGCCGCGCAGCTTTTCACCCTCCATCGGTTGGGGGAATGAAACGAAGCCCTTGGCGCCGGCCTGAAACGGGCAGCCGCCGCCTAGCGAGTTCGGTTCATACGCCACGCGTCCGCGATTCACGGCCTGCCGGTGGATGCCGTCGCGCTGGTTGTTTGACACCGGCGCGAGCGGGGCATTGATCGGCAGCTCATGAAAGTTGGCGCCACCGAGTCGGGTGATCTGGGTGTCCACATAGGAATGGTGACGTCCGGCCAGCAGCGGGTCATTGCTGAAATCGATGCCGGGCACCACGTGCGCGGTGCAAAACGCCACCTGCTCGGTTTCGGCAAAGAAATTGTCCGGGTTGCGGTTCAGGACCATGCGTCCAACCGGGCGAACTGGCACCAGCTCTTCCGGGATTATTTTGGTGGCGTCGAGCACATCGAAGCTGAAGGCCTCGGCCTGCGCTTCGCTGAAGATCTGCAGGCCAAGTTCCCATTCCGGATACTCGCCCGACTCGATCGCCTCCCACAGATCACGACGGTGGAAGTCGGCATCGGCGCCGGCGATCTTCGCGGCCTCGTCCCACACCAGCGAGTGCGTGCCCAGCTTTGGCTTCCAGTGGAACTTGACGAACTGCGATGCGCCTTCTGCCGTAACCAACCGGAAGGTGTGCACGCCGAAGCCCTGCATCATGCGAAAGCTGCGCGGAATGGCGCGATCGGACATCACCCACATCAGCATGTGCGTGGTTTCCGGGGAGAGCGAGACAAAATCCCAGAAGGTGTCATGGGCAGACGCCGCCTGCGGCATCGCGTTGTGCGGCTCGGGCTTGACGGCGTGCACAAGGTCGGGGAATTTCATCGCATCCTGGATGAAGAACACCGGCATGTTGTTGCCGACCAGATCCCAGTTGCCCTGGTCGGTGTAGAACTTCACCGCGAAGCCGCGCACGTCGCGCGCCGTGTCGACCGAGCCGCGCTCACCGGCAACGGTGGAGAAACGCACGAACACCGGCGTCAACTTGCCCGCCTCGGCGAACGGCGCCGCGCAGGTCAGGTCGGTGAGTGCTTCATAGGCCTCGAAGTAACCGTGTGCGGCCGAGCCGCGCGCGTGGACGATGCGCTCGGGAATGCGCTCGTGGTCGAAGTGGGTGATCTTGTCGCGCAGGATGAAGTCTTCCAGCAGGCTCGGCCCGCGCAAACCAGCCTTCAGTGAGTTCTGGTTGTCAGCGATCGGCACGCCCTGATTGGTCGTCAGCACGTGACTCGAACCGTCGACGCGGGCCTGCGCCAGGCGCCCGTCGATCGCATGGGTGCCCGGCAATGCGGGCTCGCCGGTCTTGTCGCTGACATTGGTTTCGCTGAGCGTGCTGGCTGAGACCGCGTCAGAGGCAGGCTCAGAGGTCGCGCCGACTGGCGGATTAACCGCGCTGTCGCGCCCGAAGTCGAGCATCTTGCTCTCGTTGTGCGGCATCGACGCGACCAATGCCTGTGTATCGGTGGCTTGTGCCCGTACCGGATCGGTCGTCGCTGAGGATTTGCCTGCTTTGGGGCTACGGCCCGCGCGACGCACTGGCATGGCTTGAGGTTCGCCCACGGTCTTGGCGGGAGTGGGCTTCGACGTCTTGGATTTCATGCGTGAACTTCCGATGTGAGGGTTGTCTGGGGATGCCGCGTTCAGGTCGCGTGTTTTGGTTCCGAGCTCACTGTTACCGGGTGACTTGGTCGTGCTGGCGGGCAGACGATCTCGACTTCTTCTGCCTCATCTGGAATGGGCACGGGCATCGGCCCTTGGTCGGGCTCGACCGGTAGCGAGCCTGGCTCGGACAAGTGCAGTGCCGTGTTCGGTGTTTTCATCGCGTTTCCTTTCGGATGATCAGGGCCGGGTTCAGTCGTCGAGGAATCCGGCGATTTGGGTTTACTGCGCGCGCACGTATCGCTGCCATCGCCCAGGCTGCTGCCTGAGGCGGTCTGCTACCGCCGCAAGAACATCCCGGTTCCAGCCCATGCCGATATGACTGCCACCGACTTCAATGTCCTGCACGAGGCTGGAACGCTTGTGGTGGCGACACGTCTGCCAAGCGACAACCCCATCGGAACGGCTGTAGATCGACGTAGTTCGCATGGGTGGAGGCGTGCGCAGGCGCTTGCTAAGCACCGGATCCATCGCCGATGAACTGCCGCTCAGCAAGCGGAACAGCCAGCCTACGTTGGTGTAGTCGGCGCCCGCATTGAACGGTGTTCCGATCGTGATTACCTGTCGAACGCGTGGCGCCATCAGCTTGCCAATCTCACGCGCATAGAAGCCGCCAAGGCTCCACCCGATAAGGGTGGCCTTCTGGGTGTGGCCGGCGAGCAGATCGACAATCTGCGACTTCAAGGTCTGCAGCCATGTGTCGAAATCGCCTCTCGGCCCCGTGTTGAATCCCTTGCCCCAGTCGAACGCGTCGTATCCCATCGCGCGGCACCGTGCGCGCAGCGTGGCGACGGACTTCCCATCGGCACCAAGGCCCGGAAAAATCACCACAGGATGTCCGTCCCCGGTCTTCAGTTCATCCGACTTCGCGAACTTGTGCCAGGCAAACTCGCTCGCTGCGCGGAAGGGCTCGGCGCAAAGCAACGCGAGCGAGGGACGCTGAATTGTCCCTGCGCTCGTGTTGTTCATACCGGTTCCTGGCTCGCGAGGACGTCAGGCAGGACCATTCGCACGATCCCACGCGTCACGTGCCGCATCCTTGGCGCGATCCCAGCGCAAGGATGAGCCGCCACTGCGGGTGGACCATTCGCGGGACATTTCCGGCTCGACTTCGTCGAAGGTGCGTCCCGGATTGCGACCGACAGCGTCGACGCCGAAACCATAGGCCGGGCCGTAGTCGTCGTAGCTTGAACCCTGCGTCACATACGGACGATCAGTGTAGTTGTCGCGCCAGTACGCATCTTCCTGGGTCGGGTCGATCGCCTCTGCGACACCCTTGCCAGCGAGGCCGCCAACTACCGCACCAGCGGCTGCGCCGACGACTGTTCCGACCGGCCCGACTACGGTGCCCGCAGCCGCTCCGGCTGCAGCGCCGCCGAGTATGGCGCCAACGCCGGTGCCGACGGGGTGGGAGCCGGGTGTGCCAGAAAGCGGATCACGATTGGCATCACGTGTTTCATTTTGATTGTTCATGCTCATTCCTTGATGTGGTGTGGGTGGAGTGAAGTGCTTGCTTGCCCGCGTTCAGCGCACGCTGCCGCGCCGCACGACATTGACTATCGCCAGCAGAATGGCGGCGCCAATGAACGAGACGAACATGGCCGGAAGGCTGAAGTTGTCCTGATTGATGGTGCCGACGCCGAGCATCGGAGAGATCAACCAGCCGCCCAGCATCGCGCCGATGATGCCGACGACAACGTTGAGGACAATGCCTTGCTGTTCGTTGGTCTTCATCAGGATGCTGGCGAGCCAACCAATGACACCGCCGATGATCAGCCAGACTAGAAAGTTCATGAGTGCTTCTCCTGGTTGCTGTGTGATGTCTCGAGCAGGATGCTCGTGACGTGCTTCGATAGTTGCGCTGGTGCGGCGTCAGGTCGGTGCGCCCGACCACATGGATTGCATTGCTCTTCATCTACACAATCCGAACATCCCGTCGAGCGTGCTTGCACAGTCCAAGGATTTGCCGCGTTGCCGGTTTCCGGGCTTGGATTCCCTCGCAACCGAAGAGCATGCGCAGCGTGGTGCCGCCTGGATTGCCTTGCCCGCGCGGGCATGCAAATGGATGAGCAGAAGGGAATGCGACGTAGCGACCGCAGGTTCCCCGCAGGCGCGTTAGCGTGTGGTGTGAGTGTCTGGAGCAGTGTCGCGCGTGCCCGCATTGTCAGAATCACCTGACTTCGTGCCGCTTGGTTTGCCTTTGAAGGGCCGAAACCTCTTCGGGGAGTTTCGCATCGGCAGTACTGCAGGCCTGTCTGTGTCTGCCTTGGCAGGCGAACTGCCTTCGTTGCCTTCAAACTGCTTCATGGTCACCTCGTTGACGATTCGGTGGGGCGCGAAATGCGCTCCCGTGAAATCGTTGTGGCGAGCTCACTGTGCCTGCGCTCCGATGCACATTCGGTGCGCTGGGCAACGCATGGCAAATGCCAGTCGCGCGAGGTCGTGGTCGCAGCGCGCAGGTCGTCAATGTTCGCAAGCGAACCGATGCCCGGCAGGCGTTGGGCTAGCTTGCGTGCTGTAGCCGACGCTGCTCCGAAGTGCGTCGCTGACCTCGCTCCACTCAGCCCAGGACACGACCATGAAACGTTTCAGCTACTCACCATGGATATCCATCCTGGCGCTGCTGCTCGGCGGCTGCGCTGGCGTAGTGCCCATGGGCAGTGCACCGCCCTCCCAGCCCGCGACCATTCCCGAATACTTGATCGGTCCGGACGATGTTGTGTCGGTAAAGGTGTGGCAGAACCCGGGACTCGACACGGAGGCACCGGTACGCACCGACGGCAAGATCAGCGTGCCGCTGATCGGTGACGTCCAGGCCGGTGGCCGTTCACCGGCGGCGCTGACCGAGGAGATCACGGCCAAACTGAGCAGCTTCGTGCATGACGCTCCGGTCAGTGTGCAGATCACCGAGCTGCGCAGCCAGGAGTACATGTCGAGGGTGCGCGTTACCGGCGCAGTGCGTCAGCCGGTCTCCCTGACGTTCCGCCCCGGCATGACCGTACTGGACGCCGTGCTTGCCGCCGGCGGGCCGACCGACTTCGCTGCCAGCAATCGCAGCACGCTGTACCGCCAGCACGACGCCGCGCCGCGCAGTTATCCGATTGCACTCGGCGCAATGCTCGAGCGCGGCGATCTGAGCAGCAACTATCCGGTCCAACCGGGTGATGTGATCACTGTGCCGCAGCGCAGCTTCTGAGCGCGCCTTCATGTCCAACCTGATGCGAAACGACGACCGCCCTGGTGCGTTCGAGGTGCTGGGAGGCATGCGTCGCGAGGGCCGGCGCCGGCTGCGACTGATGGCGGTACTGTTCCTGCTGGTGGTGCTTGCCGCGCTGCTGACGGGCTGGTTCTGGCCAAGGTCCTATCTCGGCGTGGCCACCGTGCTGGTATCACAGGACAAGAGCATCCAGAAGCTGATGGATGGACGTGCGGTAACCACCAGCGTTGCCGACCGGGTGATGATCGCCCGCGAAGTCATCACCAGCGCGCCGGTACTGGACGATGCACTTGAACTGGGTGGCTGGCTGGCCGATGCCCCTGACTCCGCCTTGCGCGATCGCCGCGCCGAGTTGATCCGCCTCAACACGCAGGTGGGAGCGCCACGCGAGAACTTGATCCGCATCGAATTCCGTGATCGCGATCCGGCTCGCGCTGCCGCCATGGCGCAGTTCTTTGCCGAGCGCTTCATGCTCGAGAGTCGCACTGCGCAACAGCTGGAAAGCGCCGAAGCGCACGACTTCATCGCCGCCGAAGTGGCGCGTTACTCCACGCGGCTGGAGCAGGCGGAGGCCGCCATCACGCGCTACCACGCGGAGCATCCGGGCTCGCGAAGCGAACCTTCCGGCCTGCTGGAGGCACGCATCCTGCAGCTGCATGGCGAGCGTGACCTGGCCAAGGCAAGCACCGCATCACCACTGCGACGCAGCGGCTCGGTGGCGGCCCAGACGGCCAGCACCGAAGCCAGTCTGATCGACGCGCGCATTGCCGAGACCGATCGTGAGCTGGACGAAGCACTGCTGCGCTACACCGAGGCGCACCCGGAAGTGCGGCGCCTGGCACGTCAGCGCGACGGGCTGCTGCAGCGGCGTTCCGAGGCACCGGCATCGATCGCGGCGCCGGTCGTGGTGGCAAGAAGCAGCGAAATCTCCGCGCTCCCTGCACAACCCGCCCCATCATCGAATCGCATCGCAGCGCTCGATGCAGAGATCGAGCGCGAGCTGGAACGCCTCGCCACGCTGTCGCAGCCAGCCGAAGCGTTATCCCGGCAGCTGCGCGAACGGGAAGTGGCGCGCGACTTGCTGGATGACCTGCTGCGGCGGCTGGAGTACGCCAGCCTGTCCAAGCGGCTCGACGAACAGGGTCGCGGGCTCGGCTTCCAGCTACAGGAGGCGGCGGCTACTCCCACGCAAAGCAGCGGCCCGCGTTTTGTCCATTTCATGCTCGGAGGCCTGGGCGCGGCCATCGCGCTGCCGCTGGTCCTGCTGTTTGCTCTGGTGCGCTACGACCCGCACCTGCGCTCGCCCGCGGCCCTTAGCCGCAGCACCGGCATCGCGGTGATTGCCACGGTCCCCATGTACTGGACTGCGGGCGACCACCGTCTGCTGCAGCGTGATCGCCGTCACGGCATGATCGCCATCGCTTTCGCATTGCTGCTGCTCGGCCTTGCCAGCGTCGCCCGCCTGGCGCTTGCCGCATGAATACCAGGCAGCGTGAGCTGGTAGTTCATGGCGACAACGTGCCGACGCCTGCAGCGGGTGAAGCCGGAGTCGAGCATTTGCCGGTTGGCAGCGGCATCGCCCGCATGCGCCGAGGTCACACGTTGACCACAACCGACCTGGAAGCGAAGCGCCTGGTGCACGCCGAGCGCGATGATTCTCCCAGCACGGATGTGTTTCGCGAGTTTCGCAGCCGCCTGCTGAGTGTTGCCGGACAGCGCAATCCGATCCTGCTGGTGTGCGGCGTGCGCCGGCATGTGGGCGCTAGTTTCGTCGCCCGCAACCTTGCAGCGTCCATTGCCATGGACGCGGAACGCACGGCATTGCTGATCGATTGCCACTGGCGCCATCCCAGTCAGCATCAGGTGTTCGACCTCGGTAACGGCCCCGGCCTTTCCGACTACCTGCGCAAGCCTGGCCTGTCGCCGGAAGAAATCATCTATCGCACCGGCGTCCCGCGACTGCGCGTGATTCCTGCCGGCGCGGCCTTGCCGAGCGACGCCGACAAACTGTGTTCGCTGCGCATGCGCGCCCTGCTGGGCGGGTTGAGCGAACGGTATGCAGACCGCTGCATCATCCTTGATGCGCCGCCCGCGCGTGGCTCGCCGGAAGCGCACCTGCTGGCCCAGCGCGCCGACCTGGTTGTGCTGGTGGCGGGCGAGGGCATGCATCGAGCCGAGGACGTGCGGGCTGCCGCCGCCACCTTCGAGCCGGACAAGCTGGCGGGCGTTGTCTTCAATGAAATGCCCTGAGGCGCGATCACGATGAGCGTCGCCACGGAACGTGGACAGCGGACAAGTATCGTTCGGCGTCTGGCCTTGGGCTGGATTGCGCCGTTAATGCTGGCAGTGGTCATGCCTGCATCAAGCGCCGAACCGCTGCCAGCGAATCCGCTTGACCGACTGAGCTACACCCTGCAGGGTGGTTTTGGCTTCAGCGACAATCGATTGCGCACGCGCGACGATCCGGAAGACGACCTGTTCATTGATGGGGCTTTCGGATTCATCGCAGAGGGCGCCACGCCTCGGCTGGCCTGGCATGGCAGCGGTCAGCTGCAAGCCAGCCAGTCGCTGCTTGGTGGTCACAACGAGCCGCCGCGTGGCGAACTGGCGCTGGCGCTCGACTGGACCCTGCTTGAGCAACGCCTCGCCTGGCATGTCGGTCAGTTCGCCGCGGTGGAGCAGGTCGATCCATTGCTTGCTGACAGCCCTGACAATCGTCAGCAGACCAGCATCTTCATGACCGGCCCGAGCCTGCTGTTCGGCACGCCGTCGAGCTGGCTGGCGCAGCTCGACGCCCGCCTGGCGGTGGCGCGCGCCGATGAATCGCCAGCCTTCGATCACCAGCGCAAGGTGCTTATCTCGAGCCTGAAGCGCAGCAGCACGCCGCTGCTGCAATGGACCCTGCAGGGCGAACACAGCGATGTGGAATTTCGCCATGACGGCGATTTGAACGATTTCGTCCGCGACGATTTTCTATTGCGCATGGAGCGCACGCTGTCGCGTGGCGCACTGAACCTGGCATTTGGCCACACAGTCATTGATCGACGCCGCGGTGGCACTCTGCAAGGCCCGCTGTGGCAGGCGAGCCTGAGGCTCGCCGTGCCAGGCGGCAGCCAGCTGCAGCTGGATTACGCCGACGCATTCTCGGATGCTGGCCGCGACCTGGCGCTGCTTGACGATCCGGCGGAACGGCTGTGGCAGGAAGGCCGTCGGGCGCGCATCGATGGCGCGCTCTACCGCTTGCGCAGCTTCACTCTGAGCTGGCGGCACGAGGGACCGCGCCTGGGCTGGTCAGTGGCCCCGTTCCTGCGCCGGGTCGATTATGTAGACGCGGATACCATCGGCGAGGGCAGCAGTCGCGGGCTTCGCGGCGCACTCAGCTATCGCCTCTCGCCGCGCTGGACGCTGCAGGCCGATGCTGCCACCACACGCTACAGTTTTGTCGGTCTGCGTCGGGAAGACGACGACCGCGGACTGCGCTTCGGCATCGAGCGTCTGATGACGCCGCACTGGTCGATGCGCATCGGCGTCACCCGATTCCAACGGCACAGCAGTCAGCCGTCCGCTGACTACAGCGAGAACCTGCTCTCGCTGCACTTCGTCTATCGCAGCGACGCATGAACACGGCCTCGTCCTCCGCCATCGCCTCGCTCGCGCTTGCGCAGCCCGGCAGTATCGTGCGTGATCCCGCTGCGCCAGTTCGGGTGCTGCTGTTGACCGACACCCCGGTTGCGGGCAGCGGTGGCAGCGAACGATTCCTGCGCAGCCTGCTGGCCGGGCTTGATCGCGGCCGCTTTCGGGTCGATCTGGTTCAGCTGTGCGCACCGGCCGATGGCCAGCATGCATCGCCGCGTGACGCGCAGCGTCGCGGCCGCGAGGGCGAGTTCTGGCCGGTCACTGCCGCTTACGGGCCGGCCGGCCTGCGCTGCTACGCGGCCCTGCGCCGGCGGGTGCAGCGCGGCGACTACGACATCATCCAGTCACAGCATGAAAAGTCCGATCTGCTGTGCGCCTTGTTGCCGCGCGGCCCTACCGGAGTCACGCGACTAAGTAACCGACGTGACAGCGGATTCCAGAAGTCGCCTGCGCTGCGCGCCGCTTTCCGCCTGATCAACGCGCGCTTCGACTGGGTATTGGCGCCGTCACGCGCGCTGATCGACGGGCTGCAGCACGACGAAGGCGTGTCGCCGCAACGCTGCCGGCATCTGCCGAATGGTGTCGATTCCGAGCGCTTTGCGCCCTGGCCAGCCGAGCGCCGCCATCTGGCGCGGCTCGAACTGAACCTGCCAGCCGAGGCCTTCGTGTTCGGCTGCGTGGCGCGCCTTGTCCCGGTCAAGCGCCACCGCGACATGATCGAAGCCTTTGCGAAACTGGCTGGCGAGCGTGCCGATACTCGACTGCTGCTGATCGGCTCGGGCAAGTGCGAGGCCGCGCTGCGTGAGCAAGTGCAGCAGGCGGGGCTGGGTGCCCAGGTGCAGTTCCTCGGCGAGCGACGCGATGTAGACCAGTTGCTGCCGCTGCTGGACGCCTTTGTTCTCTGCTCGGCTACCGAAGGCATGTCCAATGCGCTGCTCGAGGCCATGGCCTGCGGCCTGCCGGTGATCGCCACGGCGGTCGGCGGCAATCCGGAAACCCTGCAGGATCATCTCAACGGACTGCTGGTCCCGGCCGCCGAACCGCTGCAACTGGCCGCCGCGATGCGGCGGCTGTTGAGAGATCGGCCTTTCGCCCGCGATTGTGGCCGCCGCAGCCTGCAGCGCGTGGAGCAGCACTATTCGGTGTCTGCGATGGTCGCGCAGTACGAGGCTTTGTACCGCGATTGCCGGAAGCGCTGATGGCCGCCCCTGCTGTCATTGCTGCCTGCCACCTGCGTGCGACCGGCGGCATGTACGGAGCCGAGCATATGCTGCTCGGCCTGTGCAGCGAACAGGCCCGCCGCGGCGCTGTGCCGACGCTGGCGGTGTTCGCCCGTCGCAGCGAACCGCGGCCGCTGCTGCTGGACGCCGCCGACGCCGCCGGCCTGAGCGCCACTGCGATCACCTTCGACGGCCAGCTGGACACCCGCTGCCTGGGTCGGCTGCGCCGGCAACTGCGCCTGGCCAGCAGCCAGGGTCAGCAGGTTCTGCACTGCCACGACTACCGCTCGGTGGCCTACGGCCGTCTCGCCTCGGTGGGCCTTGGCCTGCGCCTGGTTGCGACCGCGCATGGCTGGCTCGACGCGAGCACGCGCCTGCGTGCCTACCGGGTGATAGAACAACGGATGCTGCGCGGCTTTGATCGGGTCTGCGCGGTGTCGCCAGCAATTCTCGGCGAGCTGCGCGATGCCGGGATCTCAGCTGGCCGCAGCAGCCACATCACCAACGGCATCGACCTGCATCGCTTCGCCCAAAGTGTGGTGCCGCGCAGCGGAACTCGCCTGCAGCTTGGATGCGCTGCGCGGCTCTCACCGGAGAAAAACCTGCTGCAGCTGGTCACTGCGGTCGCTCGCTGCCGCGATGAGGGCATCGACCTGCACCTCACCATCTACGGCGAAGGCCCGCAGCGCGCCGAACTCGAAGCGGCGGTTGCGCACCTCTGGCTGCAGGACCGGGTGAGTCTTCCCGGCTCGCGTACCGACCTCGAGGCCTGGTATCCCACTCTCGACTATCTGCTGCTGGTTTCCACCCGTGAGGGAACGCCCCTGGTGGTGCTTGAGGCCTTGGCCTGCGGTTGCCCGGTGCTGGCAAGCGATGTCGGCGCCATCGCTGTGGTGCTCGCCGGATTGCCCGATTGTCGGATCGTGCCCGCGGGTGACCTCGATGCGCTGGTCGTCGCCCTTTGCGCCCTGCAGCAGCGCAAGGCCGCAGCGCCTGCGCTGCGCCAGCGGGTGCGCGCGGACTATTCGGTCGAGGCCATGACCGATGCCTACCAGGAAGTCTATCGCCAGGCGCTGGCGGCGTGAGCGCAATGGTGCGAGACCCCAACGTGCAAGCCGGCACCATGCCGGCGTCCGCGGGTTGGCCAGTTGATGCCCACGACGCCCAGGTCAGCGCGCGCGCGCGGCACAACTGGCCACTGCTTGCCTTCGTCGCCTTAATTCCGTTGCAGAACCTCTATCTGGGCTATCTGCCGAGCGGTCCGGGAGGCCTGAATTTTCTCAACCTCATGTTCGTGTTTTCGCTGCTTGCCGCATGGGCGCACGGTGGTGGGCTGGTGCGCGGCAGCGGCCTCAACGGCTGGACGGCTGCCTATATCGGCATGTCCGTGATTGCACTGCTGGTGGCGGACTCGCGCCTGCAGGACAGCAGCGGTCATATGAATATCCTCAAGGACCAGTTGCTTGCGGTCGGGTTCATCTATCTCGCCCAGATGAGCGCGAGCTCGGTCGCCGAGCTGCGTGCCCTGCTGCTGGCCTCGCTGCTGCCGTGGCCCTACTTGCTGATGATTGTCGCCAACCAGCACGGCGCGGTGGACAGCTGGCACTACAGCCACGACCTGCGCATCTCGGGCACCTTCATCGAGCTCGGTGCCAACGAGTTTGCGGCGTTCTGTACCACCGCGATGCTGGTCGCCTTTGGCTTGCTGCTGGGCAGCCGTGCCGCGTCGCGCTGGCGCCTGCTGTTTGGCGCCGCCGCGCTGTTCGCCGGCGCGGGCGTAGTGCTGACCTACTCGCGAACGGCCTATGTCGCGGCGTTGCTGGGCATCGCGCTGATCGTTCTGCTGCGACGCGGCGGCATGCGGCTGCTGCTGCCTGCGGCGCTGGCGCTGGCGCTGTTGCCGGTGCTGCTGCCGAACTCGGTAATGGAACGCTTCGACAGCATCGCAGTGGAGTCAGGGACGCGCGACGAAAGCACCGAACTGCGCTTCGCGTTCTGGGAAGTTGCACGCGAGCAGGTGAGCCGGAACCCGATGCTCGGCACCGGGTTTCACAGCTTCCAACACGCCGAGGTAAACCCGCTGCGCACTGACACCCACAACTTTTTCCTGCGCGAGCTGGCCGAGAAAGGCTTTGTCGGCGCCGCGGTGCTGCTCGGCCTGCTGCTGTGCATGGCACGCATGCTCTGGTTCGCGCTGCGCACATCGGCCCCCGGAAGCTTCGCCAACGGGCTCGCGCTGGGGCTCGCCGGAGCCTTCGTCGCACTGCTTACCGCCAACGGCTTTGGCGACCGTTTTACCCACTATCCGATGATCGCCCACTTCTGGCTCTACCTCGGGCTGCTGCTGCGTGCCTTGAGTCTTCCCACCGTCCCCGCCGAGGTAGCAAGCAATGGCCCGCGCTAGTCGATTTGTCGGACGGCCGGTAGCCGATCCGCGCTGGGCCGCCGCCGATCGTGAGCTTCCGCTGCCGCTGCTGGTGCTGATGTACCACGGGCTGCACGAGGGGCGCGACGATGCCGGGCACTTCGACCCCCGCTACAGCGTGCGACCCGCGGCGTTCGCCGAGCAGATGGCCTTGCTCGGTCGCCAACGCTCGCGCGTCGTGGCCGCGCCGGATGGACCGGTCAGGGACACTTCGCCCGGCAGTGCGCCGGCAATCCTGATCAGCTTCGATGACGGCGATGCAAGCAATGCCAGCGTCGCCTTGCCCTGCCTGCTTGAGCAGCGCATGCCGGCAGTGTTTTTTGTCACCAGCGAGAACCTCGGCCGCCCAGGCTGGTTGGCGCCCGACCAGTTGAGCGAGCTCGCCGATTCGGGCATGCGCATCGGCTCGCATGGCGCCAGCCATCGTTTTCTCAGCGCACTTGATCCGTCCGAGCTTGGCGAGGAACTCGCCGAAAGCCGCGATGCGCTGCAGCGCGCCTGCGGCAGTCGGGTCGACTGGGTGGCCTTGCCCGGTGGCCGCGGCGCGGCTCGTGAGTGCGATGCGGCGCGAGACCTGGGCTACAGCGAGGTGTTCGGCTCGGTACCAGGTATCAATACCTCGACCCCGAGTGACCAGCCGCTGCAGCGCGTGGCGATCACCCGCGACCTGGATCTTGCGGGCTTCGCACAGATCCTTGCCTGGCGCGGAACGGCGGTGCACAGATTGTGCTGGCGGCATCGCCTGCTGAGCCTGCCGCGCGCGCTGCTCGGTGACGCGCGCTACGACCAGCTGCGCACGCGGCTCGTGCGATGAGCGCCGAGCTGCTCTTCGTGTTCGGCATCACGCTAGCCGGCTATGCCTTCGCCGGCTATCCGCTGCTCGTCTTGCTGCTGTCTCGCTGGTGGGGGCAGAAGCCAGGAATCGGAGTCATGCATGTGCCGATCACCGTGGTGATCGCGGCGCGCAACGAAGCTTCCGTGATCGTCGCCCGGCTGACCAATCTGCTGCAAACCGACTACCCACGGTATTTGATCTCGGTGGTGCTGGTCGACGATGGCAGCACTGACGACACCGCCGCGCTGGCCGAAGCGCTCGAGGATCCGCGCCTGCGAGTGATTCGCCACCAGCACTCGCGCGGCAAGGCCGCGGCCATCAACAGCGCCATGGCCTTGGTCGATTCACGCTTTACGGTGTTCGCCGATGCCCGCCAGCGTTTCACGCGCGGCACGCTGGATGCTTTGCTGGCGCCCTTCGCCGATCCACGCATCGGCGTGGTCAGCGGCGAGGTGGTACCGGCCGGGCAGGTTCCCGGCGCCAATGCGGTAGCGGCAGAGGGCAGCTACGCACGGCTGGAGCGGGCATTGCGTCGGGCCGAAGCACGCCTGGACTGGGCACACGCTGCCAGCGGCGCGGTCTACGCACTGCGAACCGAACTGTTCAGGCGCTTGCCCGAAGGCCTGATCCTGGATGACCTCTACCTGCCGCTACAGGCCCTGCGTGCCCATCACTCGATCTGGGTCGCGCCGGAAGCCGTCGCCATTGACACTGCCGGTAGCCAACTCGGCCATGAATTCCGCCGCAAGCTGCGTACCCTGTCCGGCAACTGGCAACTGATCGGCCTGCAGCCCTGGTTGCTGAATCCGTGGCGCAACCCGGTGTTCTTTGCCTGGGTCTCGCACAAGCTGGCGCGCCTGATGGCGCCATGGGCCCTGCTGCTGGCGCTGTTGGCTTCGGCGCAGGCCAATGGCGGCTGGCTGCTGGTGGCATTTGCAGTTCAGCTTGCGGCCTACGCCCTGGCGCTGGCGGCGCTGTTCGTACCGCGCTGGACGCGTCGTATTCCGCTTTCCGCCACGGCGGGGAGTTTTCTCCTGCTCAACATCGCGGCCCTGATGTCGCTGCCGGTGTACCTGCGCAACCCGCGTCTCGACCAGGTCTGGAAACGCTAAGGTGGCACGCCTGCTGTTCGTCACGTCCCGTTTGCCGTATCCGCCGCGCGAAGGCCACCAATTGCGCAGCTGGCACCTGCTGTGTGCGGCGGCAAAGCAGCACGAGGTTGACCTGCTGTGCCTGCAGCGGCCGGATGACGACCACCCGCCGAACCCCGTGCTGGCCGCACGCGTAAGCCGTCTCAGCTGCGTGCCACTCAGGGCAGCGCGTGATCCGCGCCTGCTGTTCGACGCCGGGCTGCGCTGGCTGAGCGGACGCAGCTCCCTGCTCGGTGCGCGATTCGTCGACACGGCCCTGCGAGAAGCGTTCCGCGCTCGCGTCGACGACGCGGACCTGGTGCATCTCGACATGCTGGCGCTGGCCGACCTGATGGACTATGTGCCGGCGAACATGCCTCTGGTGCTCAACGCCCACAACGTCGAGTACCGCCTTCTGGAGGCACGCATCGCCATCGCTGACTCCGCACTGGAGCGCCAATTGCTGCGATTGCGTGTGGCTGAGCTGCGCGCGTTCGAGAAGCGTGCCTGTCTGCGCGCGACCCGCGTGCTGGCCTGCTCCGAAGAGGATGCAGCTCAGCTGCAGGCGCTGGCCCCGTCGGCTCGTACGGCAGTGCTGCCCAATGGTGTCGACCTGCAGGCCTATCGTCCCGCCAGCGAAGTGCAGCCGGATACCCGCAGCCTGGTATTCGTCGGGCAGATGGCCTGGTTTCCCAACCGCGACGGCATCAGCCACTTCCTGCGTGAGACCTTTCCCCTGATCCGTGCCATGCGCGAGGTGAGCCTGAAGGTTGTCGGACACCGCGCCGGCCTGGAGTTGCCGGAAGCGCCAGGCGACGCCGTGCAGTTCACCGGCTTTCTGGACGACCTGCGTCCCACGGTGCATGCCGCGACGGTGTACATCGTGCCGCTGCGCATCGGCAGCGGCACCCGCTTGAAAGTGCTGGAGGCAATGGCCATGGGCAAGGCCATCGTCAGCACGCGCATCGGTGCCGAGGGCATTGGACTGCGGGACGGTGTCGATGCCTTGCTCGCCGACACGCCTGAAGAATTCGCCGCAGCAGTTTGCCGACTGCTCGATGACGCGCCGCTGCGCCACCAGCTTGGCGTTGCAGCGCGGGCCACCGCCGAAGCCCGCTTTGGCTGGGATGCCATCGGCGAAACGCTGCTGTCGGTCTACACTGAGCTGCTCGCCGAGCCTCGCCAGCGATTTCAATGAACAGAGTCCGTTCAGACGAATCGCATCGCCCGTAGGCTCGACACAACGGTGCGGGTGGCTGGAGCGCCGCCAGGGGCGGGTCGATTTCAGCGAGCCTGTGCTGGCCGGACAAGCATGGGATTGCCGCGAGAAGCACACCGCAGTCCGGGGATCCACAGCCAAGGAGTGCCCTGACACGCTGCTCCGTTATTCGTAGTCGTGACCTATTTTCTGTTTCTTCCGGAGCGCGCTACGCTGCACCATTGCGGACATCAGTTGGACGCGTGCAATGAAACCGGAAGCGCCGAACGATACCCCAGAGGCCACGGTGGAGGAGGGCTGGGCCTCGCCGGCGAACATCCACACGCTCGCGATGCTGGCGCTGGCCCTGGTCGCGCTGTACCTGTGCCTGCGAATGATTCAGCCGTTCATTTCGTCACTCGCCTGGGCGCTGGCACTCGCCGTGCTTGCGATGCCGCTGCAGCGCTGGCTTGAATCGAAACTGCGGTCGATCAATCTCGCCGCGGCGTTCTCGGTACTGGCTGCCGGGATCATCGTGGTGGCGCCGGTGATCCTGGTGATGACCAGCATGATCAACGAGGCCATCGGCGTAGTAGGCAACATCCAATCCCAGATCGAGACGGGCGAGTGGCGCAAGCTGATGTCGGAGCACCCGCGCCTGGCATCGCTGGGGGGCTGGATCGACAGGGAATTGGACCTGCCTGGTTCGGTCACTGCTGCGGCTGGCGTATTCAGCGACATCGCAAGGAATATCGTCCAGGGATCCCTGCGCCAGGGCATCGAGTTGCTGCTCACCTTCTACCTGCTGTTCTACTTGCTGCGCGACCGGCGCAAGGCGCTGGTTGCCTTCAGCTCGCTTTCCCCGCTGTCCAAGGTGCAGATGACGCGTTTGTACCGACACGTCGGGGACACGCTGCACGCGACCATGTATGGCACCTTCGTGGTCGCACTGGTGCAGGGTGCGCTGGGCGGCGCGATGTTCTGGGTGCTCGACTTGCCCGCGCCGCTGCTGTGGGGCGTGGTCATGGGGTTGCTCGCCATCGTTCCCGTGCTCGGCGCGTTCCTGATCTGGATTCCGGCGGCGCTGTTCCTGTTGCTGACCGGTCACCCGGTCCAGGCGCTGGTACTGGCGTTGTGGGGCGGCTTGGTGGTCGGTGGCATCGACAACGTGCTTTACCCGATCCTGGTCGGCAATCGGCTGCATACGCATACCGTACTGATGTTCATCTCGATCGTCGGTGGCCTGTTTGTGTTCGGTGCCGCCGGCCTGATTCTGGGGCCGGTGATCCTCACGTCTACGATGGTCCTGCTGCAAGCGTGGCAACACCCGGAAGCGGCCGTCGCAACGCAGGCGCCTGCCGTGAACAAACCTGCTGCAGCAGAGTCGTAGTGAGTGCGCCGACGAAAGTTCCGGCGTCACTCCGGCCTGATGCAACAGCGGACCGGCGCGAAACAGGGTTCCGCAGCATGGGGCAATGCCACGCCGATGCGGACTACCGATGCGCTGAGCGGTCGTGAATACCGGATCACCTCAGCCGCTTCGGCTTGCTCTCTTGGAGGGTGCATGACCACCACCCTGACCTGACTGCGTCGTCTAGAAGCGCCATGCGGTATGGGGACGCTGGATGTTTCGACGCGCACTCGGTCGGTATGCGCACAGGTGCGCGACAAGGAGCACCCGCGCCGCCACCGCCGTCGCGCCCAATGTGTTGACCATGGCCTTCGCCGCAGGAATCGCCATTCAGTTCGGTGACTTTCCGGCATGGCGCGGCTCTTGCTTGCCTTTGAAAGACAGGACGAACGCCTGAATGAAAATCAGAGTTTTCTTGTCCTGGATCAAAAAGCCCTCAAACGTACGCGCGCATGGTGGTAGCCGCGTATCATCGGACAAGGGGAACCTTCCAGTGGGCGCACTCAATCGCTTCTCGTTACCGCGCATATGGGTATCGAGTGCAGTGCCCTTCACCTGGAGTTACGGCCATGATCAATTCATTGAGCCTCGTCGCCAAAAGTCACCGGACCGAAGCGACCCCCGAGTTCCATTGCGCGGCGGGACCCCCTTTGCGTCAGAACCTGCTTCTGGCGGCACTGAGCGGCGACGAACTTGGGCGCCTGAGCGGCGAGTTGTCGCTTGTTTCACTTCAGCCCGGACAGGTCATTTGCGAGTCCGGATGCAAGCAGCAGTATTCGTATTTTCCGACTTCGGCGCTGGCGTCGCTGTTCAACGAAACTGCCGACGGCGCAACTATCGAGGTGGCGGAAGTCGGCAACGAGGGGTTGGCCGGGATAGGCGTGGTACTGGTCGGCGAAGCCAGCGCGCACCGGTTGGTCGTGGAAAGCGGAGGCGAAGCCCTGCGAATCCACGCGGCAGCGCTGAGGTCGGAGTTTCATCGTGGAGGGGCGGTGCAGCGTCTGTTGCTTCGCTATGCCCAGTCATGGATCACGCAAATCGCCCAGGCCGCTGCATGTAGCCGCCACCATTGCGTGCGGGAGCGCTTGTGCCGTCGACTGCTGAGCAGCCTGGATCGCGCGAACAGCAACGAGATTCACCTCACGCATGACACCATCGCCCACATGCTCGGCGTGCGGCGTGAAAGCATTTCCTTCGAGGCCGGCAGGCTGCACCATGCCGGAGTGATCGACTATCGCCGCGGAACGATTCACATCATTGACAGGACTCGGCTCGAGTCGCAGGCATGCGAGTGCTACCGCATCCTCAAGAGCGAGCTCGCCCGTCTGGCGCCCACAGCTCATTAGAACTGACGTCGGCAGCATGCACTGTGGCGATGCTCCCGGCTCGTGCACCAAGCTAATGTAGAGTCGAGCTTGCTCGGCTGCAGCGCTGAGACGCAGTCAATCAATAACCCGAGAGGTGGAACATGAGCCAGTATGTCTTCGGCAAGGTTGTGAACATGAACTTCGAGCAGGCGACCGAGGCGGTCACGCAGGCGCTTGCGAAGGAAGGCTTTGGCGTGCTCACCGAGATCGATGTAGCGGCGACATTGAAGAAAAAGCTCGGCATCGATCGACCCGCGTGCAGGATACTCGGAGCCTGCAATCCCCAGTTCGCCGCGCAGGCACTTGAGTTCGAGCCGCAGATCGGTGCGCTGCTTCCATGCAACGTGGTAGTACGCCAGGATGAAGCCGGCACGACGATCGTGGAATTCATGGATCCGAATGCCGTGCTGCAACTTGTCGACCGGCCCGAAGTGAACGCAATGGCGGCCGAAGTGCGGGCGCGGCTTGTGCGGGTGATGGAATCCCTGTGACAGCGAGTGCTCAGTTCTAGCCGCGCAACCGACAGGTGGACATTTTGTAGAGCCGAGATTGCTCGGCTGCAGCGCCGGGAATTTCGGCGATGGTGATGCAATGCAAGGGGCCAGGATCCGCTCTGCAAGGGTTTGGAAACTACTTCCGGCATCACGTTCGCCAGGCCTTCCAGCGGTAGTACAAGGCGCCAACCACTTCGTGCAGTGCAGCTTCGCTCTTGCGCAATGCAGACGACTGCGGCAGCCAGGCCGTGACGCCGCTGACCGCGACGAATTGACGGTCGAGCGGCCAGGGACAGACGTCGAATCCGGCAAGCTCGAAGGCCAGTCGCGCACGCGGCAGGTGCAGAGCGCTGCTGGCCAGGGCGATGTGTCGCGGCGGCGGCAACAGGTCTGCCATGGCGCGCGCACTTTCCCATGTGGTTTCCGACGCGGTTTCCAGCAGCGGGCCGGGTCCAGCGCTTTCCAGCCGCTGCAGCAGGGCATCCATCACGCGCGCTTCAGCCAGCGCGTGTGGCCCGCCGCCGCTGATCGCGCGATGCCAGGTGGCCGGTGGCGGATTCTCCAGTAGCGCGAACGTACGGCGCAGCGAATCGTGGGTCAGTGCACCGCCGTCGTCCTCGCCATCGGGGGCGCGGTCAAGACCGCCGGCCAACAACACCAGCCATTCCACCTTGGCGCAGTCACCTGGCAAAGCCACGGCGTCCCGCTCGATGCGCCCGACCAGCCAGTTCGCGCCGGCAGGCGTCATCCCCAGCCAGGCCGCCGTCATCAGAACAATGCCCGGCAGACACAGTGCCGACCATCGCTTCCATTGACCGAAAGCGACCAGGGGCAGGCCCAGCAGCAGCCAGGTCAGCGGTGACAACAACAGACTCATGGCGGCGCGACCGTGTCGCGCTCCGCAGTCGTGCTGCGCCACAGGCGCCGCCGTATGCGGGGATCGAGCGCAATCACGGCGAGCGAAGCCATTGCAACCCAGGAGCCAGCCACCATCAAGCGCGCGAGTGGTGTGCGTGCACCGAAGTAGTCGAGTTCCTGCAGGCCCATCATCAACAGCAGTGGCAGTGCCACCGCCAGCAGCAAGCGGTACGTAGCCGGAAGGTAGCGCAGCGTCGGCGGACATTGGCGGTACTGCATAACCGCCAGTGCGGCATAACCTACTGCGGTTGCCAACGCGGCGCCGAGCACGCCGAAGTGCAGGATCAGCGGAATGCTGAGCATCAGCTTGATGGTGGTCGCCATCAGGATGACGAGCAGATAGCGCATTGCCCGCCGCTGCAGCAGCAGGCCGTAGTTGGCTACCTCGAACAGCGAGTGCCAGACCAGACAGATGCCGATGATCACGAACACCGGTGCCGATTCCGCCTTGGCAGTTCCCGCCAGCAGGACCAGCGCGTCGGCCCCGCCGCACAGCAGCAGCGCGGTACACAGCGCGACGACGTATACCCAGTTGTCGAGCATGCGTTGTTTGAGCGCCAGCACGGCGGGCGCACCCTCGAGCTCGAAGTGGCGCAGCGCGGCGGGTGTGAACGCCTGGTTGAGGCTGGCACCGAGCAGCATGCCGAGCGCCATCGCCAGGCCAAAGCCGATCGTATAGACGCCAACCTGTTCGAGGCTGTCGGTCAGGCCACGCAAGAGAATGCGGTCGGCCATGCCGAACACCACGCTGCTCAGTTCGCTCGCCATCATCGGCAGCCCGAAAGCGAGTCCAGTAATCACAGCGGCGCGCTTGGGCCGCTGCACGGGTGCCGGCAGCCAGCGAAGCAGCCAGCGCGTCAGCAGCAGCGCCACCAGCACCAGCACGAGGGTGCGCGCGCCCAGGACGCCGATTGCGGAGCGCTCCAGGAATACCAGTGTGCCCAGCACCAGCAACAGCTCGCTCCAACGCCAGGTGGTTCTCAGCCAGAACGACAGATCCGAGCGTTCCAGCGCGTACATCACCGACTCGACCAGGCTGCTCCAGACCAGCAAGGGCAGCGAAAGCAGCAGCAACCAGACGATCGCCTGCTCTTCGGTCGGTAGCCGCTGCGCCAGCAGTGCCGCAGCCAGCAGGCAGCACAGCCATAGCGCCAGCGACAAGCCGAAGGGCAACAGGATGTGGTTGCTGCGGAAAGCCGCCAGCGCCGCCGGACTGGCCGGCCGGGGGTAGAAGCGCAGCACGCTGTGCTGCGCGCCGAGCTTGAGCAGACCGGCCAGCAACAGCAGCCAGGCCTCGTAGTAGCCGAGCAGGCCGAACTGCCGGTTGTCGAGCAGTCGCGCCATCAGCGGAAACGACAGAAAACCTGCGGCGACCACCAATACATTGCTGCCCAGGTAGCGCAGGTAATGCTTGACGATGCCGACGGAAGGCGCAGTCGATACCGGTGACAAAGTTTCCGCCGGTGATCTCATGCCTGCATGCTGGCGCGTGTGCGCCGGGACATCGGTGCGCAAGCACACCGACGGCCGCGGGCCGCGGTAAGACTATTGGCGCATGCCATCAGCAACGTCTGTCCACGCCAACGAGGCAGTGCGCGAAGCGCGTCGCGCGGCCTTGCCTGCCGACTACGCCCGTTATCTGGCCATCGCCCAGGCCGACGCCAGTGGATTGCGCGCTCACCTGCAGGCGGTCTGCGCCTTTGGATTCCTGGCTACCTGCGTCTACCGCTACGGACGCTGGACGCGCCGCGTACAACCTCGTCTGCTGGCCCTGCCGCTGGTCCTGCTGTACCACCTCATGAACCTGCCGGTGCGAACCCTGCTCGGCATCGAGCTGTCGACATTGTCCGACATCGGGCCGGGCCTCTACATCGGACATTCTGGCGGCATCGTGGTGTGTGGCCAGCTTGGCGCACGATGTTCGCTGGGGCAGGGCGTTACCATCGGCGCTCGCGGCGCCGGTCGTTCCAACGGCTATCCGGTGCTGGGTGACGGCGTGTATCTCGGCGCTGGCTCCATGGTGCTGGGCCGGGTGGTGCTGGGCGATGGAGTGATCGTGGGCGCCAACACTGTAGTGGTCGAGGACGTGCCTGCCGGTTGCCGCGTGGTCTCCGCCAAGGCGCGCATCCTGCCGCCGCGCTGATGTAACGACATCAAACCAGCATTGACCCTGTTGAATGTGGGCTGCCGCACACGAGCTCGCGCCAAGTCTGTATGAAGCCGCAACAGCGTCGACTTGCCAGCAGGATTTGCGGCCTTAATGTTGTTCAGGGCACAGACCTGATGTGCACTGGGTCCCAGTCTGTCGGCATGAAGTTCCATCCCGCTCGTTCCAGTTTGTCGCACCCTGCACCGCGCGAGTTCGCGCGGCGCAGGGTTTGGCAATCAGTTGAAGCTGTCGTGGAAGATTCTCGCTTCGGGCGCACCACCACCTCCCTGCACGTATTCGTAGGCGCCAATGTCGGGCGATCCGTCACTGCGCGCGTTACCGCGGTAGTCGTTCGGCGGCGCCAGCGAACTGGAGCCCGCATTGATCAGCGGAGAGCCGACCTTGGGTTCGGGGTCAAATGCGGCCAGCAAGGGATTGGCGATCATTGGCGGAGTGCACAGACTGTCGCCGGGGCAGACATCGTTCTTCACCCCACTGACACTGTTGCGCGACCAGCTCAGCTGCGCAGTGCCGCCATCGGTGTACTGCACGCAGCTGCGGTCCCATGGCTGGCGCCAATCGACCTCACCCATCAGCAGGTTGTTGGTTACCACCAGCTGCGCCGCACTGCCTCCGCCACCGCTCATGATCAGGCAGTCGCCCTGACCGGTCACGGTATTGTTCACCACTTCGACGCGGCTGCTGGCAAGCAGGCCGATCGACAGCGAGTTGCCCAGAGCGCGGCAATGGTCACCGTCATGCATGTTGGCGTGGCCAACGAAGTAGGCGCAGTTGCCGACAATGACCGAGTTCTCGATGCGCGCATCGCCCTTGGTCTTGAGCTGGTTTCCGGCGTTGCCCTCGAACCATCCACGGCGTACGGTTACCCGGCTGCCCTCGGTCATGTACAACAGGTCAATGCCGTCCGAGGTGTTGTGGTGCACCAGGGCATCTTCGAAGATCCAGTGCCCGCCGGTCGCCGCGGTGCCGAGTCCGTCACCGTAGCCACCAGCGGTCTGGCCCCAGCAGCCGAAGGGTTGGCCGCCCGGATAACGTTCGCCGCAGCCGTTCCATGCGATTTCCAGTTCGCGAAACAGCAGGGTGCCGCTGTTCGAGCTACCGCTGCCGATATCGCCATCCCAGCCGGACCAGCCATTGCCGCGCAGGGTCAGGCGATCAGACGTCCAATCCTGCAGCCCGCCGGCCAGCACACCGCGATTGGCCATGCCGTGCACGTTGACGTCACGAATAAGCACCTTGGCCGAAGCGCTGGCCTTGATACCGGTGCTGGCCCAGTCGCCCCAGGGCGGCGCGTCGCGTTTGCAGGCGTCGACCTCACCGCTACAGACGCCGCCGTGGCAATGGTGTTCGATGCAGCTATCGTGGTCGGTGATCTCCAGGCAGGCCAGTTCCACGTTCGAACTGCCCTGCAGGTTGACCACCATGGCGGCGCGCTCGGTGCCCCAAAGTTCGGGCGCGGCGCTGCATCCGGTGTCATGGCCGGCGCCGAGGATACGTGTGGGCTGGCTCGGCGAGGGACCGCTGGGTACCTTCGTCATGTGGCAGTCCCAACTCCAGGCCGGATTGCAGATCGTCGCCCCGGGAGCGCCCTGGCCCATGCGATAGCTGCCAGAACCGATCAACAGGGTGTCGCCGCCCTGGATACGCGCCGGTCCGCCGGGTGGCAATGCCATGAACGGATGCTTCCAGGCGCAGGCCTGGGCAGTTCCGCTACCCGGATAGGGGGTGTTGCTGCGCCCGTTGCACTGGCTGATGTCGCCACCATCGCTGCGCACGAACCAGTTTGTCGCACTGGCCTCGGCCGATATCCAGGCAAAGCCCAGACAGAGTAGCCAGGAAAGTACTGCACGGATGGGGTAAGGCTGACGCTGGGAGTTAGCTACGTTGGCCATCAAGTTTCGCCTCCAGTTGCGGCAGAGCCGGATGTGATCCGGATGCGGGCTATCCTGCCGGACCTCCAACACGTGAGTGCTGGTGCCGGAACCGATAGTGCGTGGAGGAAAAACTATGCTAGCGCGGCCTCGATAATGGCCTCTTAACACCGAAACGATTCAGTTTCGCGGGGCAGTTGTGTTACCTGCCGAACAGACCAAACGAATGAACTGGTGACATAAATTCTCGACGCGTTGAGCGACCGCGCGCGGCTGTCATGCCTCGTGATCCGGTCGTCTCGCAGCGGGCTGAAAACCACAGCGCACCGGCATTTTGTGGGCATTGCCTTCACGCGCGAGGCGACCCGACTGCTCGCGCCGCAACGTCGAGACCTCAGCTACTCAGGTACGTGCGTTGCCGCACATAATTATCGGGACACTTCGTCGCAGCGATTGCCCGCCGGGCATTGCCCGTTACGTAGCCCGGAAAAGTGGTTATTGCGCGTTTCCAGGCGTGCAGCGGTCTGGTGGAGGTAGACGCCACAGACGCGGCGAGACTGTCCGCCCCACATGGCGCCACCCTGCAGACGGTTGTCATCCAGTTGCACCCGACTGGCGGCCGAACCGCCTTCGACAACCACCAGGCAGTCGCCTTCGCCGGCAAGCGTGTTGCCCTGCAGCCTTGCTTCGCTGCCCGGCCAAAGCGCCAGCACGACGGTATTTCCCCCGGCCCGGCAATGGTCGGTGGCGGCGAGACCTGACTCTCCGCCCAAGGCGCTGCAGCTGCCGTCGACGTGCGAATCGACCATCGACGCCGTGCCCGATGCCTTGAGCTGATTACCGGCGTTGTCATGCAGATGCGAACGGCGCACCGCTAGCGTTGCAGGCGGGCGCAGATAGAGCAGATCCAGACCATCGGATGCGTTGTGGTGGATGCGGGCGCCGTCGAACAGCCAGTCGCCAGCAGTGGCGGCGGTGCCAAGACCATCACCGTAGCCGCCGCTGGACTGCCCCCAGCAGCCAAAATGACGCGGATCGGGATAGTCCTCGGCGCAGCCGTTCCAGGCGATCTCGACATCAATGAAGGACAGCTTGCCGCTGTTGCTGCTGTCAGGCTCGCCCAGATCGCCATCCCAGCCAGACCAGCCGTTGCCGACCAGGCGAACGCTCAACAGACGCCAATCGCGCAGGCGCCCGGCATGGATTCCGCTATGCGCCATCCCATGGATATCCAGATCTCGCAGCAGCACGCCTTCGGAATCGCGCGCGTAAAGACCGGTGCCCGCCCAATCGCCGTACGGATAGGTTTCGCGCGGACAGGACACGACTTCAGCGCCGCAGTCGCCACCGTGGCAGTGGTTCTCGACGCAACGATGATGGTCGGTGATTTCCAGGCAGGCGACTTCGATGTGATCGCTCTGGTCGAGATTGAGCACCCTGGCGGCACGTTCCGCGCCCCACAGCTGAGGGCGCTCGTGGCACTCGCCGGCAGCGTCGAGGCCGATCAGGCGGGTCGGTTGTGCTGCTGAGAGTCCGGAGGGCAGGGCGGACATGTGGCAGTCCCAGGGCCAGTCTGCATGGCAGGCGGCGGCCCCGGGAGCGCCCAGCCCCATGCGATAGCTGCCGGGTCTGATGGTCAGGGTGTCGCCGCCTGCTATCCGCGCCGGGCCGCCAGGCGGCAGAGCGATGAAGGGATGCAGCCAGGCGCAGTCGCGGCTACCGGCCGCATTGGCCAAGGATTGATCGACTTGACCGCTGCAGGCGAGCTCGTCGCCGCCATCTACTCGCACCACATAGTCGAGCGCCGCAGCCCACATGGGCAAGAGCATTGCCAGCAGGCCGCTGCCGAGCGCCAACCACCGGCTCATGCGGTCGCGGCACTGCGCGAGCTTGATCGCGGCAAGAAGTTGCGCACCAGGGCACGCGCCGTAGGCAGGGTTGGATGCCAACCCAGCGAGCGCAGCAGCGTCAGTGTCGCGCGACCGCGCTGCCCATGCTCCATCAGGTCGTAGCCGTAGTCGTACAGGAAGTTCCCGTAGCGTTCGGCGATCCGCTCTCGATGACGCAGGGCGAACTCCGGGTGGGTTGTCCGGAAACGATCAAGGGTAGCGAGTTCGTTGTGGGCGTCGAGATCGAAGTCCTTGCGGCTGAAGCTGTCGGCGCGAAGCGTACAGTCAAGCAGGGGCTCGTCTATGCAGCCGGCCGGATACTCCGCCAGCAAGCGCAGGAACAACTCGTTGTCCTCGCCGACGCGCAGGGTCGGGTCGAAATGGCCGACGCGGTCGAGACAGCGGCGTGGTACCACCACGGACGAAGTCAGTACACAGAAGTCGCAGAAGAAATCCAGCAGCGCGTCGCCCGCGATCGGCTGCAGCTCGCGCGACCAGTTCGCCCGCTTCCGTCCCGCGGCATCGACAAACTGGCCGCCGCTATGGACCAGTCCAAGCTCGGGATTGGCCTGGAACAGCTCCACCTGGCGGCGCAGCTTGTCCGGATACCAGCGGTCGTTGGCATCGAGAAATGCAATGAGCTCGCCGTGGCAGGCTTGAATGCCGAGGTTGCGAGCTGCCGACGGGCCGGCATTGGCTTGGCGCAGCAGCTGCATGCGCGGATTTGCCGCCGCACGGAGCTCCGCCTGCTCGGCGGTGCCGTCGCTGGATCCATCGTCGACCACCACGATCTGGACGCGATCGCGCGGATAATCCTGCGCCTCGACTGAATCTATCGCCTGATCGAGGTGCGCGATGGCCTGGTAGGCGGGGATCACCACGCCGACCATGGGCATTTCGGTTGTCATTTCCACATGGTGGTTCATGGCTGTTGTCCTGTGTTGGCGACGGCGGAGAGTCGCTGTGTGATGCGCGAAGAACTGTCGCGGTGCTGGCTGCCGACGTGACGTTTACCGGCGGGAATGACATTGCTGGAGACGGCGGCTTTGGCGCGCAGCGGAACGAGCAGGCGGTGCTGCTCCCAGGCCAGCGCCGACGCGACGATCTGTTCGAGGTCGTCGAAACGAGGTGTCCAGTTCAGCGTCTCACGGGCGAGCCGCGCGTCGGCAACGATCATCGACATGTCGCCGGCCCGGCGTCCGACGCGATGCACATCCAGTGGCGCACCATGTACCTGCTCCAGCACCGCCAGCACCTGTTCAACGCTGAAGCCATGGCCGTAGCCACAGTTGGCGATCAGCGATGCGCCATCGTCGCGCAGATAGTCGAGGGCATCGAGATGTGCCTGGGCAAGATCGTCGACATGGATGTAGTCGCGTATGCAGGTACCGTCGGGCGTTTCGTAGTCGGTGCCGAAAACCTCGACGAAAGGGCGCTGACCGACCGCGTGCTGGCAGGCGACCTTGATCAGGTGGCTGGCGTTCGGGCTGTCCTGGCCGAGGCGGCCCGCCGGATCGCCACCGGCGACGTTGAAGTAGCGCAGGATGGCGTAGCGCAGCGGAGTGACAGCGGCAAGATCACGCAGCATCCATTCGGTGAACAGTTTGGAGCGGCCATAGGGCGTCATCGGGGCAGGATCGGTTGCCTCGCTGGCCACGCCGCCGGCCGGATCGCCGTACACTGCGGCGGTCGAAGAGAACACCAGATGGCGCACTCCTGCGACACGGCAGGCGTTCAACAGTACCCGTGCCCGCGCCGTGTTGCTGTCGTAATACTCCAGCGGGTGCGCGACCGACTCCGGCACGACGATGCGTGCCGCGAAGTGGAGCACGGTTTCGAAGCGGTACTCTTCGAACAGCTTCTCCAGCAGATCTGCATCGCCGACATCGCCCACAACAAGATGTCCGTGCAGCAGCGCCTCGCGATTTCCGGTGCTCAGATTGTCCAGTATCACCATGCGTTCGCCGCGCGCGCCGAGCTTGGCCACGACATGACTTCCGATATAACCGGCGCCGCCAGTGACCAGTACATGGCCGGCGCTCATGCGGTTGTGCTCCGCTGGCGCGGCAGAATGTCCGAAACACCGCCCCGCAGCACGGTGCGCAACAAGCGGCGCCACACCAGCCAGGTCTGCGGTCGCATGCCAAGCGCGTGTACTTGCGCCTTCAAGGCCGACCACCAGTGGCCATCCTCCAGCAGCTCGAGTCCGCGATCGCTTTCGATCATGGCCTGCATGTGCGTATACAGCGGTGCACCGCGAGTGGTCAGGCTCACCTTGTTGAGCAGACGCAGGCGCGCTGCAGCCATGCGCCCTTGTTGCTGGCTCATGCTGCCGGCATGCACCCGGTAGTCGGCCATCACCACATCGAGATACCGCACCCGGTAGCGTTCCGCAATACGCAGCCAGAGGTCGCGGTTGTCGCAGCCAAGTCCGGTGAACTGGGTATCGAAATCGCCGACGCTGCGCACGCAGTCGCGACTGAACACCGCGGTTGGGCCCGCTACGTGCTCGCGGCGCAGCGCCAATGCAATGTAGGCATCCGACTGCTGGTTCCAGAGTCGGTGCGGCACGTCGATCGACTGGCCTTTGGCGTCGATGCGGCGAATATTGGCGTGCACCAGGCCAAGGTCGGGATCGGCATCGAAGGCATCCATGGCCACTCCAAGGTGCTCGGGACGCCAACGGTCATCGGCGTCGAGCAGTGCGAAGTAGTCGCCTCGCGCCATGGCGAGGGCGCGGTTGCGCGCTGCCGGCAAACCCGCGTTCGCCTGACGCATCACGCGCACCCGGCTCGGCGCCTGGCAGCTGTAGCCCAAGGCTATCTCGCCGCTGTCGTCGGTCGAGCCGTCGTCCACAATCAGCAGTTCGAACGAGCGGTAGCGCTGCTGCAGTGCACTCTGGATCGCCTCGTCGAGATAGGCCGCGGCGTTGAAGACCGGCATCAGGATGCTTACCGTGGGCCGTGGACCACTCATATCCTGCAAGCCGATCCTGTGCCTGTCTGGATTCGCGGCTACGCCGGAAGGCTGCGAGACTCGTGTGCTGTAGGTGGCCATCAGCGTGCTCCGCGGCCGAACAACACAACGTCGGCAGTCTCAAGCAATATGCGGAAGTCGAAGCGCAGACTGTGGAACTTGGCGTAGTAGAGGTCGTAGCCGAGCTTTTCAATCGCGTCGGCCTCCGAAGCGCCATAGGGATAGCGCAGCTGCGCCCAGCCGGCCAGGCCGGGGCGAACACAATGCCGCAGCCCGTAATGGGGTACGCGTTCGAGGAATCCGGTGACGAACTGCGGCCGCTCCGGGCGGGGGCCGACGATGCTCATTTCCCCTCGCAGAACGTTCCACAGTTGCGGTAGCTCGTCGAGTCGCAGCAGTCGAATTACCCGACCCACCGTGGTGACCCGCGTGTCGCCGGTCTGCGCGAATCGCGCAACACCATCGATCTCTGCATCGGTACGCATGCTGCGGAACTTGTACAGCATGAAGCGCGTGCCGTTACGACCGACACGTTGCTGGCTGTAGAGCACCGGGCCCTTTCCGCGCGCCTCGATCAGGATGGCTGCAGATACGAGCAGCATCAACGGCCAAGTCAGCAAGAACAGCAGCAGCAGCACCGCAAGATCGAAACCGCGCTTGCTGATCTGGCGCAGTGCCGAGGTGTCGAAGTTGCGGGTAAAGACGCACCAGGAAGGCGGCAGGCGATCAAGCGATACCTTGCCGAACTCGCGCTCGTGGAATGCCTCGAGGTCGAGCACTTTGACGCCTGCGATTCGGCAGCCGACCAGTTCTGACATGGGCAGCGCGCTGCGCCGGTCATCGGCAACCACCACGATCTCGTCCAGGTCCCGTTCCCTGACCAGGGTTTCAAGACTGGAAGGTGCGAGCACCGGACCGACGCCGGGAGCGGCTGCGATGCCAGGATCCAGTTGCACGAAACCAAGCACTCTCAGGGAGCGGGCCAGCGGTTCCCGATCACGCTCCTGCAGCCGCGCGGACAGCGTCGCCGCGCGTTGCCCTGCACCGAGAAAAACGATGCGCCGTTGCAGTGCCATCCTGCCCAACAACTGGGTCAGCACTTGCCGCGCCGCCAGTAGTGCCACCATCGCAGCCACGAATGCGATGAGCAAGGCCCCGAAGGCGTTCGTGCCGCCCACCACGAGCGCCGCAAGCCCACCGGTTGCGAGTGCGAACAGCACACGGCGAACACAGTCCCTGGCCGGGTGCCGAGCCAGCTCGGAGTGCGGTTGATAAAGTCCGAGAGCCCACAGTCCCAACCAGGCGACAGCGACGAATACCGATGCGGGAATGAGCGCAAGCGGCGCTTCGCCAACGCGCTGCGCCAGGGCATTGGAAAAGCCCAAGGCGGCAACCAGCAACATGAGTTCCGTGGTGGAGGCGACCAGTGGCCAGTGGACCCGCAGCTCTCGCCGCGCGCGCTGCCATACGTGACTGCGTGTGCTCGTCGAGGCCTGCGGGTGGGCGGTTGAGGTCGCCACCACGTCGTGCGCCGCGGGTGAGAGATCCACTGCCGTCACGTCGGCGCCGAGAGAGGTGAAACTATGGTCGTCCGACATGAGTGTCTCCTGGCAGCGGTCACCTCCATGAACTGGAAGCCGGACCGGAATCGCAGGGTACGAATCGGGAAACTGATGCTCTGTTCGCTGACCGCCGTACCTATGGCTGGTGTTCATGATTGAGGTGAACAAGTGTGTCGGCCTCTCGAGCTGCGCTTGTCACCGTGCAATCCGATTGCACGCCGCAGGATCGATCGGAACCAAGCAATTCCGCGGCTTGCAGCGTCGATCGTGCCAATTGAGAAAACCTCGCGCTGCGTGAATGTTTTTCGCAGCCGTGGAATTTCTACGCAGGCGAATCTCGTGATTGACGCGAGCGCATGCGCTTGCAGGACACGCTTCGAGCCTCTTGCGCGATGGCTTCGATGCGCGTACAGGAAGCCGACCTGATTCGGTCGCGCGTTTTGGTTGTTGGAGGAGTCGTTGAGCGCGTCGCCGTGCGGCGCCGGTGGCAGGCAAGCGGGGCTTGCGATGCTGACAGTCAGACGGACGCTGCGAAGCCAAGGACTGATCGATGGCAACGCAGGATGGCGACGCAGGAGGGCGAACGGCACGCTCGCGAAGCCTGCCGGTGCGGAGGTCGCGTCTCGGCCTACGTCCTGACAGGCTTGGCGCAGCGGGCGATTCTGTGCCCCGCTGCGCGACCAGTGCTTACAGGCGACCGTCGCAGTCTGCGCTGGCAAACATGCGCTTCAATTCGAACAGTACGCCGCCGCTGCGGGCAAAGCCGCGAATTCTGGCGATGCCCCAACTGGCGAACTCGCGATGCGCTACCGCGAGCACCACGGCATGGCCGCCTCCGCCAGACGAATGCTAGGCGCCCGGTAGGTGCCGGCCCCGATGATACTGGCGTACAGGCGATCAACACGCGCTGCGGCCGTCGGGCTGGATCCCGAGGTGATCTTGACGATGTCGACCACGCGGCGCGAGGCGTCTCCCGGATTGATGCGCTCAGGGCTGTAGCCAAGATCGAAGTCGCGATGCAGGCTCAGTCCGGAGTGCTCCTCCAGCAAGGGCAGGCAGACTTCTTCGGTGGCGCCCGGATATACCGTTGATTCGAAGATCACCAGGCCACCCGGCTGCAGTGCGCGTCCTGCGATGATGCTGGCCTCTCGCAGCGCTGAAAGATCGGGCTCATTGTTTTCATCCACGGGCGTCGGCACCGCAACCACCAGCACGTCGCAGCCGACCAGTGAGTCGGCATCGGAGCTGCAGCTCAGGCGACCGCTACGCAACTGGCGGGCCATGACTTCACGCGTTCGGTCAACGCCGCGACGCAGCTCATCGATGCGTTCGACATCGATGTCGAAGCCCACCGTTGCATAGCGGCGAGCAAACTCCAGGGCCAGCGGCAGTCCGACGTATCCCAGGCCGATGACACCAACACGAAGCGTCTCGCGGCAGGCGTCGGGCGCCAGCCGGGGAACGTGCTGCTCGTCGTCTTCATTGGCGCCCAGAATGCCCAGCAGACTGCCGGGAATCTCGCGGCAATCGCCGTCGGCGAGCTGCGCGGACATGAACGGCTGCTGCACGGGGGAAGTGGAGTTGTTGCGCTGAAGGGACATGGCATTCGGTCGTTGCGGGGGGCGGAATGACCATACGCAGCGCCTGCATGGTGATTCGGTTCGCTGACGCACATGAACGGTTCCGTCGTTACATGTATGAATTCGCACAGAACTATCCAGCTGTTTCGTGGAGGTTGGTCACGTCGGTCACCGACTGCCCCGGATCACATGGAATCTCCATGCAAGCATTTGCCAGCGTCCCAACGAACCGCCTGCTGCAGGCGATGTCCGCCGAGACCCGCTCACGGATCGTTCCTAACCTGGAGCATGTCGCGCTGCCGCTGGGAACGGTGATTTCCGAATCAGGCGTGCCCGCCGAGCACTTGTATTTCCCCATCGATTGCATCGTTTCGCTGCTCAACGCGACGGAAGATCGCGATTGGGCGGAAATCGCGATGGTGGGAAACGAGGGCATCCTGGGCTTGTCGCTTTTCATGGGCGGGTCAAGCAGCGCAACCCGGTCCATGGTGCAAGCCGCCGGCTCCGCCTACCGCTTGCCCGCGCAGATGATTGATGGCGAGTTCCTGCGGCATGGTGACTTCATGGCACTAATGCTGCGATACACCCAGTCTCTCATCAGCCAGATTGCGCAAACCGCTGCCTGCAACCGCCATCACACCATCTACCAGCAAGTCTGCCGTTGGTTGTTGCACTCGCTCGACCGTCTTCCCGGCACCCGATTGTTGATAACCCAGGGGCTGATCGCCGAACTGCTGGGCGTGCGCCGCGAGGGCGTCACCGAGGCCGCCGGAAAACTGCAGGCGAAGGGTGCGATTACCTACCATCGCGGATGCATCGACGTAATCGATCGGGCGCTTTTGGAACGCCAGTGCTGCGAGTGCCATGGCGTGGTAAAGCGCGAGTACGACCGCCTGCTGCCGCTGTCAATAGGTTCGAGCCCGGGAGCGCCGAGCCGCATCGGATTTCCCCAGCAGGATGAGCAACGTCCACGCATGTCGGCGCCGTACGGGCGCTGATCCCGGTCCCGTCGTTCTGACTGGGGTCGTACCGAGGTGAGGGAGGGCGGTGATTTGGTCCATCGCTGGCTCAGCAGTGCGCATTTCCCGCAAGCAGATCCCAGTCGCCATGCTCGCTTGGTGCCTGGGGCTTGACGTACACCCCTCGCATGCGAATAATGCACGGCTTCGCGCCCGTAGCTCAGTTGGATAGAGTACCAGGCTACGAACTTGGTGGTCGGGAGTTCGAATCTCTCCGGGCGCGCCATACGAAGATCAGAAGGGCCGGTGACCTACAGTCACTGGCCCTTTTGTTTTTCGGGACTGTGGGCGCCTGCACTACGGGGTGAACGACGACGAGCACGCTGCTGCAACAGCCGGAATGGGCGAACAACAGCGTCGGTCGCGAGCGGCGCCCAGAAAGCGAGGAAAAACGTTCACTGGCCCGGGCCGGGAGGCACGCGCATACTGTCCTCGTCCACGACTTGGCCGTCGTCAAGCGAACCGTCCTGACCCTTCCTGACCAGTCGATTTCCGCCGCAACCGTTGCATCGCCCAGGCGCCTAGCGTCCGACCCAGCTGCCAGTACCGCGTCGAGCGCACACTGGCTGCGATTCCTCGGAGACCCTTCGGTGTATTCAGACACGAGCCTGCCGGAACCGACCTCGCGCCTCCTCCTTCAGCATCAGGATGCGATCGGAACGCAAATAGTGCGCGACCTTTACAGTCGCAGCCGCACGGCGATCGTCATCATGCTGGTTCTGATCGGCGTGATCCGCTGGGCCATCGACCCGGCCTACCAGCTCGATGCCAACGTCCGGACTGCGTTCGTCGTGCTGGTTGCCGTGAACCTCGGGCGATTCGTGCTGGCGATGATTCCCCAAGCGCGCCGCGAAGATTGGCTGAAGCGGCGCAGCCAGTATTGGGTGTTCGTTGCGGGGGTTGCCCTGTCGTCAATCGCTCTTGGCATGATTGTCGTCCTGTCCTGGCCGCTGCTCGACCCGGCCCGCATCGCGATCCTTGCCGTCATCACCTCCGGCCTGGTCTCGGGTGCGGTGATGAGCCTGGGTTTCAGTCCGTTCGTCTACGTGATCTACATGCTGCCGCCAGTCGGCGCGCTGTTCGTCATGGCGGTGACCGACACCCGACCGCCCTGGGGTGCAGAGATCCTCGCGACCGCCTTTGTCATCTATGCGGCGGCCGTCGTGACGATCAGCCTGGACCAGCGTCGCACCCGGCGACATGCGATCGCCCTGGCGCTGCAGCTTTCCGACATGGTGGTTCGGGACACGCTGACCAAGCTGCACAACCGGCGTTATCTGCATGAGGTCATGGTCGTCGAGACCGCGCGGGTTACCCGCGATTCCCTGGACCTGGAACAAGGGCGCGAACTGCGTCCGGCAACCGCCATGGGCATCTTCATGATGGATCTTGATCATTTCAAACTCGTCAACGACACGCATGGCCATGCGGCCGGCGACGCGGTGCTCAAGCAGGCCGGTGAGGTGCTCAGCCGCGCGCTGAGAAAATCCGACATTCTGGTGCGCTGGGGTGGCGAGGAGTTTGTCGCGGTCATCCGCGTTACCCATCCCGACGACGTGCGGGTGGTTGGCGAGAAGCTGCGTGACGCCATTGAATCCGCCGACTTCGTCCTGCCGGATGGCAAGGTCCTCAAGAAGACGGCGTCGGTCGGCTTCTCCGCGATGCCTTTCCTGCACGAGTTGACCCGCCGGCTTAGTTGGGAACAGGTGCTGTCGCTGGCAGATGCTGCGCTTTACGTCGCCAAGGAAGAGGGTAGGAATCGCTGCATCGGCGTGCAGCCAGGCCATGTCCCCTGGGACGACGTGGATGCGACGTGCACGGACGTCGTGAGCGACCTGAAGGAGGCCGAACGGCGCAGGCTGATTGGGCTCGATCGCCGCGACAAGTCGGCCGATTCCTGACTGACTGCAGACGTATCCCTGCGTCGCCGAAAGACTGAGGCCGGATCAGCGAAGCAGTGTGCGTGGCGCGCTACGGCAGCAACATCGAAACCGGCCATCAAACGTTTCAGTCGTAGTGCGGCATCCCGTGCCGCCTTTGCGTTTGCTTGAGTGCGCCTATGCAGATCCGTCAACGTCGGCACAGGGGTGCCGACCTACGCACGCATGTTTGGCGTAGGGCGGATTCCGGTTTGGTGCGCTTGGATCAGTCATGGGGACTCGCTGTGATGCTCATGAGGCTCGCAGCCGCTGACAGGCTCGCTCACGCACTTGCCACCGTTGGTCCAGCCTGAACTGCAGCCACCAGCAGCTCGCGCACGGCTTGCACGATGACTTGGATCGCCGAGGGCGGGAATGGCGATACGCTGCTGGCATTGATTTCGCACAGCACGTAACGCTCGCGGCGAGGTGCGCCAAGCGACTCGCCGAGCAGGAAATCTGCGTCCCAGAGTACCGGCAAGGCCTGGCGCGCGAGGCGCGTGCAATCGCACAGTTGGTTCACCCAGGACTGTTCGAGTTGCTCGCGCAAGTCCTGGAAACGGGGATCATCGGGACCGCTGTACAGTCGCGGACCGGGCGGCGGCGCTGTGGCGGCGTCCGCAGCGGGATACAGCGCGTTGACCGCCTGGTGGCCAAAACCGGCGACGCGGTCGCGCACCAGGTAGGCGCGGGTCATGCCTTCGGCCAGGCGTGGCTGCCAGGTCTGGTCGATCATGTGGCCACCGTCTTCGAAGTACGGCGCCAGGCGTTGCAGCAGCAAGTCGAGATCAACCGTCTCCTCGACTGCGCCGCGCTGGGCGTGGCGCAGCAGGAACTGTCCGTCGGCTATCGATTCGA
The DNA here is from genome assembly GCA_038257155.1 of Lysobacterales bacterium. Classification (GTDB taxonomy): domain Bacteria; phylum Pseudomonadota; class Gammaproteobacteria; order Xanthomonadales; family Xanthomonadaceae; genus JANJTY01. The sequence continues at coordinate 99,271 of JBBSJP010000005.1, forward strand.
TGCGCCACACGCCGATACCGCTGTGGCCACGCTGCTGCTTCAGCACGCGAGGGCCGGTGGCCAGGCGGGCAAGGACTGCCTGACGCAGGTCTTCCGGGCTATCGACGCGCCACGCATCGCTGCCGAATGGCAGCTCGCGTACCGCCAGCAACACGTCCTTGGTGCCAAGTCGGAGGATGGTGTCCGGATGTGTGCTGACGAACACGCCCTGCGCGGCAACTTCGCGCAACATGGCGTCGAGCCGCTGGCGCGTGCGGCCGTCTTCGATGGGGTTGTGCCAGACCAGCACGCCGCGCGTTTGCAGCAATTGTGAATGCACTTCGTCGGCGAACGCATCGTGGTAGATAGCCGGTTCGGCTGCGACGCCAGCAGCAGCTAGCGCCGCAAACAGCTCGGCGAAGCGGCTTTCCGCCGGATCCGAGCGATCGCGCATGGCGCGATCGCCTGGATACAGGATGGCCACTCGCTGCGGCGAATCGACATGCACGAGCATAGTCGTCTCCTGCGCGTTGGCAGGTCATTCGTCCTTGTCTGCCGCTTCTGCGCGCTCGTCCTTCTTGGCTGACCTCGCTTCGGCTTCGCATTTCGTCGTCAGCGCCTTTTCGGCCAGTTCGGCGGCGAAGCGCTTGGTGTCGGCCAGTTCGGCGCAGGTGGTGGGTTTGACCTTCGGCGCCGGCAGCTCATGCAGCGATGGATCGTGCGCGTTGGCGCCAGCGGCGAACAGCGATGCAGAAAACAGCGTGGTAAGGCAGAGGAAACGCAATTTCACCGTGTTGCTCCTTGGAGAGTGCGGCAATTCCTTGCCGCGGAATAACTGCTGATGGATCGGGATGTCAGGGTCGGTACAACGCCGGCTGGAAGCCGCTGACCACGATGTCGACGGTGACCGGTTCGGTACCGCGATTCTGCCAGTACCAGCCGTGGGTGCCGTCGAATGACGCAACGAACGTGCCTGCGGCTTCACGCTGCGCGGATTCGACAGCGTAGCTGGTCCAGGTGCCTTTCGCGTCCGGAGCCTCGCCATGCATGTCCACGGCGACGTCCGCGCTGGCAGTCCAGCGGAACACCAGGCCGTCGCCGGCCTTGAGTGTGGCCTTCACCTCGGCGCCCTTGCCGGGTTCGAGCGTCACCGAGAATGTATCGCTACGCAGCTCACCGATGCTCTTCGAGTACGCCACTGTGTCGAACGTCTGTCCAGTGTTGGCACCGAAGGCCGCTGCCGCCTTTGCCGCCAGCGTGCCGTCGGGGTCGTTGCCCGGCGTCGCAGCCGCAGCCGCCGGTGTGGCAGTTGCTGGACTTGCCGCAACGGATTCTTCAGGCGTTGGAGCAGCAGCCGGTGTGTGCAGCGCATCCAGGCCCAGGCGAGCACCGATACCGGTGGGATCGATGCCGTACTCGGCCGGCAGCACCGTGGTGACCAGAATCACGGCGGCAACCAGCATGGAGAGCACGGTGGCCCTGACCAGTCGGGCAGTGCTTGGCAAAACAGGCGAATTGACTTGGGACATGGGAGACCTCATCAGGAAACGACATAGCCGGTGAGCTGGTAACCGATCAGCACGAAGCCGGCGATCATCAGTACGGTATTGGCGGCGAAAGCCTGGCGGGTGAAGGCGGCGCTGCGGCGCCAGAAGCCCATCACGATCAAGATGCCTGCCAGTGCCAGCAGCTGGCCGATTTCGACGCCCAGGTTGAAGGCCAGCATGTTGCCGATCAGTCCCTCGGGCGACAGCTCGAAATCCTGCAGCTTGGTGGCCAGGCCAAAGCCATGGAAGAAGCCGAAGATCAGCACTGCCGCCTTGGTATTGGGCTGGAAACCGAACACCCGCCGGAAACCACCGAGGTTGTCGAAGGCCTTGTAGACCACCGAAAAGCCGATGATTGCATCGACCAGGAACGGATTGACGTGGGTGCCGCTGAGCACGCCATAGAGCAGTGTGACGCTGTGCCCCACGGCAAACAGGGTGACGTAGATGCCGACTTCCTTGAGTCGGTAAAGGAAGAACACCACACCAGCCAGGAAAAGCAGATGGTCGTAGCCGGTGACCATGTGCTTGGCACCCAGGTAGGTATACACCAGCAGCTGCAGACCGGTGCTTTGCTCGAGAAAGCCCTTGTCGTCCTCGGCCACGCCGTGTGCCCATGCCAGCGCAGGCAGCAGCATGACGCACGCCAAACCGAACCACCATCGGAATCGCGTAGAAGAAAACAGCCGTGTCGCTAACGTCATCGATGACTCCCGGGAAACGAAACAGTGGGCCTCAGCGCGCTGGCCAGCGCGTATGCAATTCGTCGATCACGACCGCGTGGGCGTGACCGGTGACGGGATCGCCTGGAAATTCTCGCCAATGCGGATGGCCGTTCGGCAGGTCGGCGTGTGTGTGGGCCAGTACAGCGTCGTCAACCGCGGGCCAGACAATCCACGCAATCATGACTCCACCCGCTGCAAGCAAGGCCATCGCCGCCAGCGCCACGTCCATGCCGGCGCTGGCGCCCAGCGCGCCGACCAGCGGATAGGCGATCAGCCAGCAGGCGTGCGATAGCGAAAACTGGGCGGCGAACAGCGCGGGAAGATCGGCGGCATGCGCTGACCGGCGCAGCAGCCGGCCACCCGGCGTCACCACCGCCGAATAGGTCGCGCCGACCAGGAACCATCCGATCAACAGTACGGGCCAATGAAGCGCCGGCAGCAGGCGCCAGGCCAACGCCAGAGCGGCGAGCATGACGGTCATGGCGAGCGCTGCAGCGAGCATGGTGGCGCGGTCGCTGTGGCGGTCCAGCCAGCGCGGCAGCGCCAGTGCGGTCAGCATCGAGCCGGCGCCGAAGGCTGCCAATGCGATGGCCACGGCACTCTCCGGTCGCGCCAGTCCGTCGCGCACGATCACCACGGTGTTGACGATCACCATCGCGCTGCCGGCGGCGGCAGCCATGGTCAGTGCCAGCAAGCCGCGCAGGCGCGGCGTGGCGAGGTACAGCCGGGTACCGCGTGTCAGTTTTCGCCATGGGCCGTCATGAGAAGGCGGCGCGGCGGTCACTGGCAGCCGGCCCACCGAAAGCACCAGCAGGGCCGAACCGAAAAAACCAGCGGCGGTACCGAAGAAAAGGCCCTGATAGCTGATCACGAGCAGCAGCAGGGCAGCCAAGGCTGGACTGAGCAGGCTTTCCAGGTCATAGGCCAGCCGCGACAACGAAAGCGCCCGGGTGTAGTCGGCTTCGTCCGGCAGCACCTCCGGAATGGTCGCCTGGAACAGCGGGGTAAATCCCGCCGAGGCCGCCTGCAGCAGGAAGATCAGCGCATAGATCTGCCAGATCTGGTCGACCCAGGGCAGCACCAGCACCACGCCCAGTCGTATGCCATCCAGCACCACCAGTACCGTGCGGCGCGGAAAGCGCACGGCCCAGGCCGCGGCGATGGGCGCCACCGTTACATAGGCGATCATCTTGATCGCCAGGGCAGTGCCCAGCACCCGGCCGGCGTCGCTGCCGGCCAGATCGAAGGCCAGCAATCCCAGCGCAACCGTCGCCAGGCCGGTGCCGGCCAGCGCGACAATCTGCGCCAGGAACAGGTGGCGATAACTGCGGTTGCGAAGGATGCCCAGCATCGCCAATCTCAGGCCGCCTTCGCCGGCACGTCGTCGTCGCGATGCATCAGGCGATAAAGCGCCGGCAGCACCAGCAGCGTCAGCAGGGTCGAGGACAGGATGCCGCCGATCACCACGGTGGCCAGTGGCCGTTGCACTTCGGCACCGGTGCCCACGTTCAGCGCCATCGGCACAAAGCCAAGCGCCGCTACCAGCGCTGTCATCAATACCGGGCGCAGGCGTCCGAGCGCGCCGTCGCGGATCGCATCTTCCAGGCGGTCGCCCTGTTCGCGCAGCTTGCGGATGAAGGTGATCATCACCACGCCGTTGAGCACCGCGACACCCGAGAGGGCGATGAAACCGACGCCCGCCGAGATCGAGAACGGGATGTCACGCAGCAGCAGCGCGAAGACGCCGCCAGTCAATGCCAGCGGCACGCCAGTGAAAATGATCGTCGCGTCGCGCGCCGAGCCAAAGGCCATGAACAGCAGTCCGAAGATCAGCAGAAGCGCCACCGGCACCACGACCTGCAGTCGTTGGCTGGCCGAGATCAGCTGCTCGAAGGTGCCGCCGTACTCGATCCAGTAACCGGCTGGCAGTTCGATACGCTCTTCGATTTGCTGCCGCGCACTGTCGACGAACGAGCCCAGATCGCGGCCGCGGACATTGGCGGTCACCACCACGCGGCGCTTGCCGTTCTCGCGGCTGATCTGGTTCGGACCGGGTGCAAGATCCAGTGACGCCACTTCGCCCAGCGGCACATAGCCGGGCGTGTCCGCACGCGGCGAATCGTCGTTGTCCGGCAGCGGAATGGGAAGTGCCGACAGGCGGTGCAAATCCGTGCGCAGGGTTTCGGGCAGGCGTACCTGGATATCGAAGCGGCGGTCGCCTTCGAAAATCTGGCCAACCGTCCTCCCGCCCATGGCGACTTCCAGCGTGTCCTGGACGTCGCCGACCGACAGGCCGTAGCGGGCGAGGGCCGCGCGGTCGGGAACCACCGACAGCACCGGCAACCCGGTGACCTGTTCGGTCTTGGCATCGGCCACCCCAGCCACACCGTTGATCACGCCTTCGATGGCTTCGCCAAGCCGCAGCAGTTCGTCCAGGTCGTCGCCGTAGACCTTGATCGCCACGTCGCTGCGCACGCCGGCAATCAGCTCGTTCATGCGCATCTGGATCGGCTGGGTGAATTCGTAGTTGTTGCCGGGAATCTGCCAGACCGCGGCTTCCATCTCGGCAACCAGTTCGGCCTTGGTCTTGCCCGGATCCGGCCACTCGGCGCGGTCTTTCATGATGATGAAGGTGTCGGCCACCGAGGGTGGCATCGGGTCGGTTGCCACTTCGGCGGTACCGATCTTCGCGAACACCTTGTCCACTTCCGGGAACTGCTTGATGCGCGCCTCCAGCGCAGTCTGCATGCTGATCGCCTGGCTCAGGCTGGTACCGGGAATGCGCAGTGCGTGCAGGGCGATGTCGCCCTCGTCGAGGTTGGGGATGAACTCCGTGCCCAGGCGCGTGGCTGCCATGCCCGACACCACGACCAGCGCGGCGGCGCCGAGCACCACGCCGATGCGCCAGGCAATCGCGCGATCGAGCAGGGGCTCGTAGAGCCGCTTGATGCCCAGCACCACGCGGTTTTCCTTCTCTTCGACCTTGCCGGTGACGAACATGGCCACGGCGGCCGGCACGAAGGTCAGCGACAGCAGCATCGCCGACAGCAGGGCAATGACCACGGTGAACGCCATCGGGTGGAACATCTTTCCTTCCACGCCGGTGAGGGTGAAGATGGGCAGGTACACCGCGGTGATGATGAAGACGCCGAACAGGCTCGGCTTGATCACCTCGGCGCTGGCGCTGGCGGCCAGCTCGAAGCGCTCGTCGCGCGTCAGCAGGCGACCCAGCCGATGCTGCATCTCGCCGAAGCGGCGGATGCAGTTCTCGACGATGATCACAGCGCCATCGACGATCAGGCCGAAGTCGAGCGCACCCAGACTCATCAGGTTGCCCGACACCCGGTTCTGCACCATGCCGGTCAGCGTCATCAGCATGGCCAGCGGGATCACGGCGGCGGTGATCAGCGCTGCGCGCAGGTTGCCCAGCAAGGCAAACAGCACGGCGATCACCAGCAACGCACCTTCCAGCAGGTTCTTCTGCACCGTGGCGATGGTGCGATCCACCAGATCGGTGCGGTTGTAGACCGGTCGTGCGATCACGCCCTCGGGCAGGCTGGCGTTGACCTCGGCCAGGCGCTTGTCGGTGCGGGTGGACACGGCGCGGCTGTTCTCGCCGACCAGCATGAACACGGTACCCAGAACGATCTCGCGACCGTTCTCGGTGGCGGCACCAGTGCGCAGCTCCGTGCCTTCGATCACATCCGCCACGTCGTGTACGTGGATCGGCAAACCGCCGCGGCGCGCCACCACAATCTGTCCCAGACCGTCCATGTCGGTCACCTGGCCGGGCGAGCGGATCAGGTATTGCTCGCCGGCGCGCTCGATGTAGCCAGCGCCGACATTGGCATTGCCGCGCACGATGGCGTCCATCACGTCGCGCAGCGTCAGGCTGTAGGCCACCAGCTTGAGCGGGTCCGGCGTGACGTGGAACTGGCGCACATGGCCACCAATGGTGTTGACCTCAGTGACGCCCTCCAGGTTGCGCAACTGTGGACGCACCACCCAGTCCTGCAGGGTGCGCAGGTCGGTCGGCGTCCACGGCTCGCCGTCGGGTTTGAGTGCGCCTTCTTCGGCTTCGACGGTGTACATGAAGATCTCGCCCAGGCCGGTTGTTATCGGGCCCATCTTGGGTTCGACACCATCGGGCAGCTGGGTACGGACGCTTTGCAGGCGTTCGTTGACCAGCTGGCGTGCGAAATAGATGTCGGTGCCGTCTTCGAATACCGCGGTGACCTGCGACAGGCCGTAGCGTGATACCGAACGCGAGTATTCGAGCTTGGGCAGCCCGGCCAGAGCGGTCTCGACCGGAAAGGTCACCCGCTGTTCGGCTTCCAGCGGCGAAAATCCCGGCGCCTCGGTATTGATCTGCACCTGCACATTGGTGATGTCCGGCACGGCATCGATGGGCAGTCTGGTGAAGTTCCAGGCGCCCAGGGCCGCCATCGCCAGCGCCATCAGCAGCACCAGCCAGCGGTGGGTTATGGCGAGTCGGATCGTACGCTCGAGCATGGTCGATCCTTCAGTGGTCGTGGCTGGCGCCAGACTTTTCGATGTCCGAGCGGATCAGAAAGCTCTGCTCGGTCACATAGGTCACGCCCGGGTCGATGCCACCCAGCACTTCGGCGTAGTCCGGATCGCGCTCGCCCAGCTCAAGCATGCGCACCTCGTAGGTTTCACCGACTTGCGCAAAGACCACGGTGAAGTCGCGGAACGGCTGCAGGCCAGCGGTTCGCACCGCCAGCGGCACCTCGCGTTGGCCCACCGTGACCTCCGCACTGACCGCCAGGCCAGGGCGCCATGTGCCGTCGGGATTGGGCAGGTGAACCCGCGCAATCGCGCTCTGGCTTCCGGCAGCTGCGATGGGCAGCAGGCGATCAATCGTGGCTTCGGCGCGGGTCTGGCCAACGCTGCTGATCAGGGTCACCGGCTGGCCCGGCTGCAGACGTGGCAGATCCTTGCCAAACGCATGCAGATCCACCCAGACCTCGGACAGGTCGGCGATCTCGAACAGCGGCGCCTCGCCGGCGACATCGCCGACATTGGTATTGCGGGCCAGGACCACGCCGGCAATCGGCGCGGTGATCTCGTAGCTGCGCAGGCTCTCGTTGGCTTCCACGCGTGCCAGCACCTGGCCACGGCTCACGCTGTCGCCGACTCCAACCCGCACCTCGCGCACCGCGCCGGGGAAGCGGGCCCGCACCCGCGCCAGGCGGTTTTCGTTGATCACCACCGAACCCATCAGCGGCAGTTGGGTGCGCAAGGTGGCCGGGCCGGTTGTCGCGGTCTGCAGGCCCGAGGATTCGGCCACGGCGGCGGCAATCGTGGTGCGGCCTTCGTAGGATTCGTATTCCCAACGGTGCTCGCGTCCGCCTTCCCGCGCCACGACGGTGACATCGAAGGAGTGTGGCTCGACGACTACGCCATCACCGATCAACACATCGCCTTCGGCCTTGAAGGTGAAGTGATCGGTCTTGCCGCCCAGGCGTCCCAGGGTTATCGCGGCTTCAACCTGATTGGCGGGCAGCGGCCGGTTGTCGCGATAGGCATACAAACGGTATTGCGGCGGCACGCCGCTCTCGAAGATGGTGACTTCAATGGCGAAGTCGCCTTCGCGCAGCAGGCGGCCGCGGTGCGGGCCGCGCTCGTATTCACCACTGGCGACCTCGCTGGTGGCGGGCTCGGGCGGCGTCTCGCCACAGGCGGCAATCAACAGCACGGAAACCAGCAGGAAACAGGAACGCAGGTTCATGGCGTGATGGCTCCGGAAGCGGCGGTAAGGCGATCGATGTCAACCAGCAGGGCGTGATAGCGCGCGGCCGCTTCGACGCGTGCATTGCGCAGCTGCGCCAGTTGCTGCTGGGACTGGATCAGGACGAAGAGGCTGAAGCGGCCCAGTTCAAAGCCCCGCAGGTTCAGTGCCAGCGCCTGCTCGGCCTGCGGGATCAGGTTTTCCTGGTGGGTTTCGACAACGTGGCGGGCGTGCTGCAGCTCCTGGTAGAGCGCGAACAAGCGGCGGTAGGTGTCGTGGCCGGCGGCTTCGCGCCGGGCCTGCGCCGCGTCGAGCTGCGCCTGCAGCTGCGCCTCGGCCAGCGCCGAGCGCGGCGCGCTGCCCAGCGGCACGGCAACGCTGAAGACGAGGGCCTGGGTATCGAGCGCTTCAACGCGCCGCACACCCAGCGAAAGCGACACATCGGGCTTGGCGGCGTTCGCGGCCGCGCGCTGGCGGGCTTCGAGCGCTGCCATGTCGAACCCGAAGGCCTGCTGGTCGGCATTCTGCGGCAGCTGCTCGGCCAGCGTGTCGAGCGGGGCAACCGTGGGCAAGGTTTCGAGGTCGCCCGTGACGCTGGCGAAATCGGGTTCCTGTTGCCCCCACAGGGCGGACAGCGCCAGGCGCGCGGTGAGCAGTTCGTGTTCGGTGTCCTCCAGCGCCAGTCTGGCCTGGCCCAGCACGATGCCTGCCTGCAGCTTTTCCGCGTCCGGACTGCGGCCGGCTGCAACCCAGCGACTCACCTGCTCAAGTGTTTTCTCCGCGCGCTCGACCCCATCACCGGCAATCGCCACGCGCGCCTGGTCGGCCAGTACATCGACAAAGCGGCGCGCGGTCTCGGCGGCGACCTCGATTCGCGCAAGCCCCACGGCATGCAGCTGACGAGCCACATCGGCCTGACCCACGGCGATGCGCGCCTCGCGTTTGCCACCCCGTTCAATAATGCGGCCCAGTCGCAGGGTGGTCTCGGCGCTGCGAATGCCGCTCAGTTCACCATTGCCGGCGATGTTTTCCAGTTCGCCGCCCAGCGTCAGCGGCGGCGGCAGGGCGGCCAGTTCGGCAGCCCACTCGGCGGCAGTGACCTCGGCGCCCTGCGCGCGCAGGCCGGGATGGCCGGCCAGGGCCCGCTCAACGGCTTCTTCGATTCCCAGTTCGCGGGCTGTGGCCCACGCTGGGCACAAGGCCAACATCCCGGCCATGGCCAGGGCAAAACGGCAATACCGACGCACACGTCACCTCCATCGCAATCAAAACGCAGGAACCCACCGCCCAGGCGGCAGGCTGAATCGGCGCGTTCAGGCGATGGGTGGGCGGTGTGGGGGTGTTCGGGAACTCAGCCGCGGCCCGGTTGATGGCAATCGCGGATGCCATGCCATTGGCGGCAGGCTGGCCATGATCGGTGCGACGGGGTCTGCGAGCGCCGGGGTGACGCTGACCGCTTCATGGAAGTGGGGGCTTGCCGGATCCTCATCGCCCGGCATCGGCGACAGTTCGTCTCCCGCTGCAGTGAACTCGTGGGCATGGCTGTGCTCGTGGACATGGCCATGGCCGGGCTCGGCATCGCCGTGGGCATGCACGACACCCGTCGGCACGCCGGACAGCAGCAGACCCAGCACCAGCAGGCACAGCAGCGCACGCAAGCTGGCTGGGCGACGCGCGATGCCGTTTCGGAGTTGGGCGACGAGGGAAATCACCGCCCAAGCATGAAGGAGGCCAAGCATGGGCACAAGCCGCAACGGCGATCCCACGCCGTGCTCGGCGCCATCCCCAGCGGGCGGCAGCCGCGGCGGGAAGGCGTTTCAGCCCCCGGCCTTCGGTGCTTGCGAACGCAGCACCAGGAAGACGCCAACACCTGCGGCAAACACTAGCCCCGCGTCCTGGGGCACGCCAAGCAGGAATGCAGCCTGCGCGCCGACAGTGCACCACAGCACCGGCACGATCAGCGGCCCGCGAGGATAGGGTGGCACCAGGAAAGCCAGCATGCCGATCGTGAACAGGGTCGTCGGGCAGGGCAGGCCGAACGTGGGGAACGCTGGATAGCGATGCCCCGCCAGCAGCGACCAGGCCGGGTAGACCAGCAGGCTGAACAGGATCAGCAGCAGACCGATCCATCCGCGCCCCTGCAAGGAAAAGTGAAAGCGCAGCTGGCGCCGGATCACGCCATGCCAGATGAAAGCGAAGCCTCCGGCAACCGATACGGCGGAAAACAAGTAGGCCAGCGGATTGATCACCGCGAAGAACAGCAGGTGATAGGCCAGCCCCATCCACAGCCAGAACAGGCCCAGGATCGCGGCGATGGCCACGCTGGACCATCGATTGGGACGCGCCGCCAGCCACAGGGCGAGCAGCGCCAATGCGGTAAGCAGGATCTGTGCTGGCCACACCGCATCGTTGTAACTGCGGAAGACGCCGAAGAACTGATCGATGGTGAAGGGAAGCATGCTTGCGTCCAGGCCCGTGTGCAGCCGCATGGCGGAGACCACTCAACGCTATCAGTGGCCGCCAGCTGCGTCGATCGCTGGCTTCTGTGTTGTCCCTGGCGGCGCGTGTCGTGTCTGTCGCCTGGGCGGCGATGCTCACCCGGGCGCACGGATCAGCGCGCCGAAAGGCGTTGTCGTGGGGTCGAGGGCGCGGCAGAAGCTGCGACTGACGAACACCGGCGAGCGCGCCTGCGCTTTCTCTTCTCACATTGGAAGAAGCTGGCGCGCAGCGCCTATTGCCTGATGCCGCTGTGGGCCGATATCGAACCCATGCGGCAGACTCGCATGCACACCGCTTTCCTTTTTCCTTGCATTTGCCGAGCGTATCGGGCTGGTGGCAGCCTGGAACAAGTATGGCTGGCCGGACCTGCTGCCGGCGCCATCCGGGTTCAGCCCCGGCAACCTGGGCGTCGTTTGACGCATATATGACGAAGTATTGACGCTTCAGGCATAGCCGTCTGACCGCGTTACGCGGATGCTCTCTTCAGTGCAGAATGCGACAGCGCCGGACTATCGAGTCCGGCCCGGCGAATGGAGCGACCAGTGAGCGATCACGCAAGCTTAGACGTGGGACTCCGCCGCCCGTCATCCGTGGGTTCGATGCGTGGCAGCATTGCAGACAGCATGCGCGGATCCGCGAGCCAGTTGCTCTCCGGTGCGTCCTGCTCTACCCGCGTGGAAAGGCCCCGGATGACCAAGGCAGGACGCGCGACGTACGGCCGCTCACCACGTCTGAAGTCGCTGCCAACGTCACGATGCTGTGGCTGGCGGGTGAATGCCGTGCTGCCAGCGAGAAGTACTGGGACGACGAGGTGGTATGCATTGAGCCACGCGCACCGGGCGAAGGCAGCGAAGCCGTGTACCGCGGCATCGAGGCAGCGCGCGCCAAAAGCCTGCACTGGTTCAGCACCCAAGGCATCGAGGACCTGAACCTGGATGGGCCCTTCGTCACGGGCGATCCCTTCGCGCTGTTCGCCGACATGTTGATTGTTCACGCCGGGGTGCGCACGCCACACAGCCAGATTGTCGTCTTTTCAGTGCGCGACGGCATGATCATCGAAGAACGTCATTTTCACGAATGAAGCAAGCGCGCCGAGGGGGCGCGTCGGTTTGAAAGCGGCTCACGCCATACCAACCACAGGGGGAATCACATGCAGCGAAACCGAATGAACACGTAGCCCGCGGGGTTTGCTCACGAGCCAAGCCACCATCCAATCACGATTCACAAGAGGTCGCCATGCAATCGAACAATCCGAACAAGACGCGCTTAGTTGCAGCACTCTCCACCGCCCTGTTTCTCACCTTCAGCATCGTTCACGCGGGCGATGACGTGCTGATGATCAAGTTGTCCTCGCGGGCCATCAATCCTGCCGTAGAGGCAGAGAAGGGCGGAGTATCCGTTCATGAGGTGATCACCTCGGAAAAGTCCCGCCATGTCCTGCTCCAGTTCAAAGTGCTGCCAAGTGATGCTGAGCGCCTCAACCTGACTGAAGCGGGCGTCACGCTGCTTGATTACGTCCCGGACAACGCCTGGTTCGCCAAGATTGAGGACACAGTCGATCTGCAGAGACTGCCGATCGATGTGATTCGCTGGGCGGGTGCTATCCAGCCGCAGGACAAGATCTCTCCGGCGCTGCGAGCAGGCGGGGTGGGCAAGTGGGCATCATCAAGCGGGGGCTCGGTCACGCTTCGAGTCGCCTTTTTCAAGGACGTTGATTGGAGCGACATTGCGGCTCTGCTGGCCAAGCACCAGGGAAGTTATGTCAGTGGCGACGACAACGCCAACTTCGTCGTCCGTTTCCCCGCCAAGTCTGCAATCGACGAATTGTCCAACGAAGATATCGTGCAGTGGATTGACAATGGGCCGGCGCCCAGACATCCACGCGACGTCAGCAACTCCAGGAAGCCGGTCCAGTACGCACCAAAGAACGATGGCGCGAGGGATGTCACTCGCGTGAATGCCTTGCAGACCGTAGTGCCCGGTGCGAATGGCAGTGGTACGCGACTGGCGGTGTTCGACGGCGGTGTCGACGCAAGTCACCCCGACTTTGCCGGTCGCATCACGGTGGATCCGGCGCATAGTCAGCCCGCTGAATTCCATGGCACGCATGTAGCCGGGACCATGGCCGGCGATGGTAGCAATAGTCAGACGCACGGCGGCACCGCCAACCAGTATCGCGGTGTGGCAACTGCCGCACAGGTGTTTTCGTTCGACAACAACACCAACAACAACAGCAACGACTACTTCGCCAGCCACCAGGGGGCAATTCAGACGTCCAATGCGGATCTGTCGCAGAACTCGTGGGGCGGCAACTTCACTTCCCAGGTCTGCGATACGCACAACGTGTACAGCATTGATTCTCAGAACATGGACAGGATCGTGACTGGAGAGGCGTGGGGCAGGGGCATCGTGGTGAGCGTGGCTGCCAGCAACTTCCGCGAAGGTACCAGCGATGACCAGAACGAGCCCTCGCCAATCTGCAATTATGCGGGCGCCCCGGACTTCATCAACTACACCAGCCTGTCTGATCTTGGTTCGGCGAAAAACATCCTGTCCGTCGGTGCAACGCAGAAAGTCGCCACTGACAGGATGGCTGATTTCAGCAGTTGGGGCCCAACCCGCGATGGACGCATCAAGCCGGACATCGTCGCGCCGGGTGAAAACATTCAATCGACCGTGCCGGGCGGCGGCTATGGAGATTCATCCGGCACGTCCATGGCTACACCGCATATCTCCGGCATAGCGGCACTGGTCCTGCAGCGCTTCAGGGCGGTGTTCAACAACGACAGCCCGCGACCCGCCACTGTACGTGCGATCCTGATTCAGACTGCACGAGACCTGCAAGCTGACCACGTCTACTACACCGCCGGTCCGGACTTTGCGTCGGGCTACGGCATGGCCGATGCAGAAGCTGCACACAATGCGATTGCCACCGACCGGGTTCTGCAGCGCGAAATCGCCAACGGCGCCACCAGCGAGCTGTCCATCGCTGTGGCAGCAGCCCAGCCGCAACTCAAGGTCACGCTGGCCTGGGACGACCCTGCAGCCGCTTTGAATGTCGCAACGCAACTGGTCAACAATCTCGATCTCGAGCTGGTTGCGCCCGACGGTTCGACCGTTCATCTGCCCTGGGTGCTGAATCCCAATAGCCCGGCAACGGCAGCGACACGCGGTGTGGACAGTCTCAACAACGTCGAGCAGGTGCTGGTCGAGAATCCTGCCGAGGGCAATTGGGTATTGAGGGTCAAGGGAACCGCTATTCCGACGTCGCCGCAGAAGTTCTCGGTGGCAAGCTCTCATCCCATTCAATCGGACACGATCTTCAGGCATGGTTTTGAGGGGTGAGTGCGTTGGCGGGCACGCGTGACGAGGCTTCACGCGCCGGCGTCCGGACATGCTTCGCGCTGAGCTCAATGCCCAGCCAGGAGGCGATGTAGTCTCAGCGGGCCAGCCATACGGAGAACAGGAGGGCCAGTGAGACACGCTCACTGGCCCTTTCCTTATCGGGCCGTTGGCGCCCGTCACGGGGCATGCGCGCGGCAACGAACACGTCGGCCGTTGGAAGGTGGATCTTATCCACCGTCGCCACGGCGCACGATGTTGCAACGGCGCATCAAAGTGCGCCCTCCGTCAGTTCGGCAGTTGTAGGGCAGATCTAGATCCGCCACCGCCACGGTCGATGGTGTGGCAACGGCGCATCGAGATGCGCCCTCCGTCAGTTTGGGAGCACGACCACGGACTTTCGCGGATTTCAGTTAGTCGCAAATAACACTTGACTCTGGACCTAGGTCCAGACTGCAGACTGGCCTCCCATCAGGAGAACAGGCATGTCAGCCATGAGCATTGGTCAACTCGCACAACAGGCCGGCGTGGCCATCGATACGGTGCGCTATTACGAGCGCAACGCCCTGCTGACGCCGGCAGGGCGGCTGGCTTCCGGCTATCGCCGCTACGGCGCTTCCGAGCTGAAACGCCTGCGCTTCATTCGTCGCGCGAAGGCCCTGGGCTTTTCGCTCGACGATATCCGCGTGCTGCTTGGCCTCAGTGAAGAGCGCGACATCGCACAGGTAAAGCGTGCCGCGCAGCGCAAGCTGGGCGACATCGAGCATCGCATTGCCGAACTCGAGCGCATCCGCGCCGGCCTCAACACGCTGATCGCGGCCTGCCCGGGGCACGGAAAAAGCGAGGCCTGCCCGATCCTCAACGCACTCACGCAGGAGGAATCTGCATGAACACCGCACCCACACCCTCGTCGCATGCATGCTGTGCGGTCCCCGCACCGGCGGCCACCGCTCACGTGCATTCCCACGCACACGGGCATGGCGCCGCCAACGACGCGCATGCGTCCTGCAGCGCGCAGGCTTCAGATCACAGCGGCCACGCCGCCGGCACACCGGGCGGCAAGACACCGGATGGCCTGCTTGATCCGGTCTGCGGCATGCGCGTCGCGCTGGATTCGCCGCACCAGGCCGAACACGCCGGCCAGGACTATCGATTCTGCTCGGCCGGCTGCCGCAGCAAGTTCGTGGCCGACCCGGACCGCTATCTGCATCCCGACACAGAGAAGGCCGCCGAGCCGGCGCCGGCTGGCGCGCAGTACACCTGCCCGATGCACCCGGAAATCGTGCAGGACACGCCGGGAACCTGCCCGATCTGCGGCATGGCCCTCGAGCCGATGATGCCCAGCCTCGATGACGGCGAGAACCCGGAGCTGATCGACTTCCGCCACCGTTTCTGGTGGACGCTGCCGCTGTCTGTCGCGGTGCTGGTGATTGCCATGGCAGGTAACCACCTCCCTGGGCTCACCGCTACCGCCCGCACCTGGCTGGAACTCGCGCTGTCCGCGCCCGTGGTGCTCTGGGCCGGCTGGCCGTTCTTCCAGCGCTGGGCGCAGTCGATCGCCAATCGCAGCCCGAACATGTGGACGCTGATCGGCACCGGCGTGGGCGCAGCATTTGCCTACAGCCTGGTGGGCACCTTCATGCCCGAGATATTCCCCGCCGCGTTCCGCGAGCACGGCCGCGTCGGCGTGTACTACGAGGCCGCCGCCATCATCGTCTCCCTGACCCTGCTCGGTCAGGTGCTGGAACTCAAGGCACGCTCGAGTACCTCGGCCGCGATCAAGTCCCTGCTCGGGCTGGCGCCGAAGACCGCCCGGCGCCTGCGCGACGACGGCAGCGAAGAGGACATCCCGCTGACCCATGTGCACGTAGGTGACCGATTGCGCGTGCGTCCGGGCGAGAAAGTCCCGGTTGATGGCGAAGTGCTGGAAGGCCGTTCACCGGTCGACGAATCGATGCTGACCGGCGAACCGATTCCGGTCGAGAAGCTGCCCGGCGGCAAGGTGATCGGGGCGACCATCAACGGCACCGGTAGCCTGGTGATTCGCGCTGATCGCGTTGGATCGGACACCGTGCTCGCGCAGATCGTGCAGCTGGTGGCGCAGGCGCAGCGCTCGCGCGCACCGATGCAGCGCCTGGCCGACAAGGTCAGCTTCTGGTTCGTACTGGCGGTTCTGGCGATCGCGTTGACCACGCTCCTGGTCTGGGGGCTGTTCGGACCGGATCCGTCCTGGACCTATGCGGTGGTCAACGCCGTCGCCGTGCTCATCATCGCCTGTCCCTGTGCCCTGGGCCTGGCTACGCCGATGTCGATCATGGTCGCCACCGGGCGCGCGGCGCAAAGTGGCGTGCTGTTCCGCGATGCTGAAGCCATTGAGCGCCTACGCACGGTGGATACCGTGATCGTCGACAAGACCGGCACCCTGACCGAAGGCAAGCCGGCCTTTCGCGAAATAGTGACGCTGGGAGCGTGGTCCGAAACTGAAGTGCTTCGGCTGGCTGCCAGCCTCGACCAGGGCAGCGAACACCCACTGGCCGATGCCATCGTGGCCGAAGCCCGGCGGCGCGAATTGAATCTGGAATCCGCTGATTCGTTCGAGTCGGTGACCGGCATCGGCGTGCGCGGACAGGTCGGTTCGCATGCGCTGGTCCTGGGCAACACCGCCTTGATGGAAGAGATCGGCGTTGCCACGCGCGATGTCCACGAGGCCGCCGAGCGCCTGCGCGCCGACGGTGCCAGCGTGATGTTCCTGGCTGTCGATGGTGCCCTGGCGGGTCTGGTGGCCGTCGCCGATCCGATCAAGAAGAGCTCGCAGGAAGCGATCACGGCGCTACATGCCGCCGGCCTGCGTATCGTCATGGCCACCGGCGATGGTCGCACCACGGCCGAAGCGGTCGCGCGCCAGTTGGGTATCGATGAGGTGCACGGCGAAGTTCGCCCGCAGGACAAGGCGGCCCTGGTCACCAAGCTGCAGGCAGAGGGCCGTCGCGTGGCGATGGCTGGCGACGGCATCAACGACGCGCCCGCGCTTGCCGCCGCCGACGTCGGCATCGCCATGGGAACGGGCACCGACGTGGCCATGTCGAGCGCGCAGATCACCCTGGTGAAGGGCGACCTGCGCGGCATCCTGCGCGCCTTGCAGATCTCGCAGTCCACCGTGCGCAACATGCGCCAGAACCTCACCTTCGCCTTCGCCTACAACGCCTTGGGCGTGCCGATTGCTGCCGGGGTGCTTTATCCGGTTTTTGGCTTGTTGCTGAGCCCAATGATCGCGGCGCTGGCGATGAGCCTGTCGTCGGTTTCAGTTGTGGCCAATGCGTTGCGGCTGCGAGGGGGGAAGTAAGCGGCCCATGAATGCGACGTTTGTTGGCCTGTGCTGCTAGGCGGGCGCCACTGCCCGCGTGCATGCTTGTCACTACGCGCGCGAATGACTCTCGCGCGCGCCGCCCCCAAAGGATGTAACCATGGCTGCACTGTTTCGCTCTATCGCAACGTCGTTGGTGGTGTTGGCATTGGCGGCCTGCGCGGGCTTGCCGCGTGAGCGCGGCTATGCTGAAACCCGTGAGCTGATCGCCGGCCAGCGCGCCATGCCGGCTGATTGGTCTGCTCCGCAGGCGGGCGCGCCCGAACTTCCCAACGAGCCGCTTGGGGTGGAGGACGCCGTGCAGTTGGCGTTCTTCCACAACCCGCGCATGCGGGAAAATTACGCGCGCCTGGGCCTTGGTCGGGCGGATCTGGAGGACGCACGGCGGCTGGCCAATCCCACCTTCGGTTACGGGCGCCTGTCGCCTGGCCACGGTGCCGGCACGCAGATTACCCGCAGCCTTTCGCTCGGCCTGACTGATCTGCTGCTCTTGCCGGTTCGCAAGCGATTCGCGCAAGCCGAGCTGGATCGCTTGCAGCATGCCGTCGCCGATGCGGTGCTCGAACTCGCAACGGAAGTCGAAGTAGCCTGGTTTGAGGCGGTCGGTGCTCAGCAGATTGCCGCGATGCGCGATCTGGTCGCCCGCGCTGCCGAGCAGTCGGCCGAACTGGCCCAGCGGTTCTTCGACGCGGGCAACATCAATCGGCTGCAGCTGGAACAGGAACGCGCCGCCGCATCACAGGCCAGGATCGACGCCTTGACCGCCGGGGTTAATGCACTGCGCGCACGCCATGCCCTGGCCAGTCTGATGGGCTTGCCGGCGAATGCGGATTGGAAGACTCAAACGCAGATGCCGTCGCCGCGCCCGATCGCCTATGACGCCGACGCCCTGGTGCCACTGGCGCTTGAATCGCGGCTCGACCTTGCCGCGGCGCAGCGCGCGGTCGGATTGCGCGAGGACGCACTGGGCGTCAGCCGACGCTGGCGCTGGCTGGGCGGCGTGGAAGTCGGATACGAGCGCGAGCACGAACTCGACGGGGGCCGCATGCAGGGTCCCTCGATCGCGCTGGAATTGCCGATTTTCAATCAGGGCCAGGGTGGCGTCGCGCGCGCCGCCGCCGAGCTGATGCAGGCTCGCGCCGAGCTCGATGCCACGCTGCTGGCGGTGCAGAACGATGCCCGCCTCGGCCTGGACGCACTGCAGGTCGCGCACACCATTGCCGAACGCCATCGCACCGAGCTGGTGCCGCGCCGCGAAGCCATCGTCGAACGCACCCAGGAACGGGTGAACTTCATGCTGGTCGGCGTATTCGAGCTGCTGCTGGCCAAGCAGGAGGAGTACGACGCCTACCAGGCTTACCTGGAATCGGTGCGCGACTACTGGGTGGTGCGCGCCGAGCTGCGCGGCGCGGTGGGTGGCCGCCTGCCCGACGACGATGCCACAGCGGAACCCAGCATCGGGGTGGAGGCGATCCTTCCGGGGACCGGTCAGGGCGAGATGGATCACAGCAAGATGAACCGCGGCGAGATGGACCACAGCAAGATGGACCATGGCGAGATGGATCACGGCGAGATGGACCACAGCAAGATGGACCACGGCGGGCAGGACGACAGCGCAAGCGACCCCCATGCCGGCCATCGCATGAGCGAACCGGCGCCGGTGGTTGATCCACACGCTGGCCACGGCAAACCCGCTCCAGCAGCAAAGCCCGATCCGCATGCCGGGCATCGAATTCCGGCGCACGACAAGAAGAAAGGCAACGAGGACTCCGAGGATGACGACTCGGATGCCCACAAACATGACCACGGAGACACGCCATGAACCCTTCCCGTCGCCAGTGGTTTCGCTTCGCGGGCCTGGGCGCGCTCACGCCGCTTGCGCTTCTTGCCCAGCGGGCATTTGCCCAGGCCCACGCCGGACACGCGGCCCCGGTCGAGGAGGATGAACCTTCCGCGCCCGCGTCAACGCACAGGCAGCATGGATCATTCCGACCGGTGCGCACCCTCAACGGCTGGACCCTGCCGCATCGCATGGTCGATGGGGTCAAAGAGTTTCATCTTGTGGCCGAAGAGATCGAACACGAATTCGCGCCGGGCACGCGCGCCAAGTGCTGGGGATACAACGGCTCGACGCCGGGCCCCACGATCGAAGCGGTTGAAGGCGACCGGGTGCGGATCTACGTGACCAATCGGCTTCCCGAACACACCAGCGTGCACTGGCACGGCATCCTGCTGCCCAGCGGCATGGATGGCGTGGGTGGCCTGTCGCAACCGCATATCCAGCCCGGCGAGACCTACGTCTACGAGTTCACCCTGCGACAGCACGGCACCCACATGTACCACCCGCACGCCGACGAAATGGTGCAGATGGCGGTGGGCATGATGGGCATGTTCATCATCCACCCCAGGGACGGCGAGCCCGACCCGGTCGACCGCGACTACGCCATCCTGCTGCACAACTGGGCCCTGCATCCTGGAACCTACCGTCCTGATCCGTCGGTGATGGTCGATTTCGACCTCTGGACGATGAACAGCAAGGTGTTTCCGGCCATCGATACCCTGGTCGCCAGCAGCGGTGAGCGCGTGCGGGTTCGGATCGGCAATCTCTCGATGTGGAACCACCCGATCCACATGCACGGCGTGCAGTTCATCGTCACGGGCTCGGACGGCGGTCGCTGGCCGAAGCGCCTCTGGCGGCCCGAGGTGACGGAGATCATCGGCGTCGGCCAGACCCGCGATCTCGAGTTCATCGCGGTGCCGGGCGACTGGGCTTTCCACTGCCACATGTCGCATCACACGATGAACGCGATGGGCCACGAGATTCCCAATACCATCGGCGTGGATCAATCCGGCGTCGAGGCCGAGATCCGCAAGCTGCTGCCGGGTTACATGGCGATGGGCGAGGGCGGGATGGCCGAGCACCAGGAGCACACCGATTCGGGCCACATGACGGGCCCGGAAAACACCCTGCCGATGATGATGGGCAAGGGCCCGTTCGGGAATCTCGAGATGGGCGGCATGTTCACCGTGATCAAGGTGCGCGATGACCTGGCCGCCGACGACTACCGCGATCCGGGCTGGTACCCGAATCCTAAAGGCACGGTCGCGCATCGGGTCAGCGCCGATCCAGACTTTGGCGCACCGACGCGGCGCGATCCTCCGCCCGGACCTCCTGCAGAACTCAAGGCCAAGCCGGTCGACCACTCGACGATGAAACACGGCTGAGGCCGAGAGTAGGCGATTGAATGCGTCCGGCGAGTGGGGCGGTCTGCGCGTCGTCTACGATTTGAGCAACCCGGCGAGGCACCAGTGCGCCGGCAACCGGTTTTGGCGTTGATGCCAGTTTCCTGTAAATGAACTCAGGCACGAATCTGCCGGACAACGTGGGCTGGCGAACAGACCCCGACCAGCCGCTGCGCCAGTCTGGCCTCGCCACCATCGCGAGGAGAATTGCATGAGTCAGCACAACAAGAATCACATGGGTCCGGGTCCGGCGCTGATGAGCGCGGGTTCGCTTAGTAGCAATGACGTTTACAATCCGAAAGGCGAGGAATTGGGCAGCGTGAAGGACTTCATGCTGGACACGCACAACGGACGCGTCAGCTACGCGGTACTGTCCTATGGCGGATTTCTGAGCATCGGCGAGAAATTGTTCGCGGTGCCTTGGGATGCGCTCAAGCTTGACACCGTCAACAAGCGCTTCGTGCTGGATGTCAACAAGGAGCGACTCGAGAGCGCGCCCGGCTTCGACAAGGATCAGTGGCCCAACATGGCCGACGAAACCTGGGCGAAGGACATCCATTCCTACTACGGCACCAAGCCCTACGTGACCGAGATGCGTACCTGACCCCATGCGTGAAGCGGTCGCCGCGGCAGCTTCCGCGGTGACCGCGACGGGATGGGCTATCGTGTGCCCATGACACGCAGTCCTGAGCGTAGTTTCGCAAAATCGGTGGCGGTGATTGGGACCGGTATCGCCGGTCTGAGTGCAGCGCACGGCTGCCGCATGGCAGGCTTTCGAGTCTCCCTGTTTGAAGCGCAGCCAGCCATCGGCATGGACGCGCATACACTGCATATCGACGGCGGCCGGATCGATGTGCCGCTGAGGATCATGGATCAGCACACCTGGCGCAGCACCTTGATGCTGGCCAGGCGGGTCAAGGTGGACACCTTCGCCGTCGCGGTGGACACCTCCTGCAGTTGGTTGGATCGCAGCACCTGGTTTCGCAACAGCCGGATGCCGATCACTGGTTGGCCGGTGCCTGGTTCCCTGCGCTATCTCACGCCAAGGGCGGTCCGGCTTGGCCTGGGCATGGCCTGGTTGGGTCTTCTGACGCGGCGTTTGCAGTCGAGCCGCTCCAGACTGAGCCTGGGCGAAGCCTTGCGGGGGGAGTCCGTCGATCCACTGTTCTGGCGCGGCATGATCCTGCCGATCCTGCTGACCATCTGTACTTGCGACGAAGAGCACCTGTTGGCCTGGCCGGCCGCAGAGCTGCTGACCTTACTGCAAGGAATCCTGCATAGCGGGCAGTCGTTGCGGCTGTGTGGCGGCACCGCTGCACTGGCACAGGCGCTGGCGCGCGACACGACCCAGCACCTTGGTAGCCGGGTTGCGGAAGTCCGCCAGGGCAAGGCTGGAATGACCGTGCGCAATGCATGCGGTGACGGAGGCCGCTTCGACGCAGTAATCGTCGCCACCCAGGCCAATCAGCTGGATTTCCTCGACCCTGCGCAGTTCGGTGCCGAGCGGCAGCTGCTGCAGGGCATTCCCTATGCTCGTGGCGAACTGGTTGTGCATCGCGACGATCGCTTCATGCCGCGCCATCGGCGCGACTGGGCGGCGCTCAACTTCCAGATGGATCCTGGCCTGCAGGAATCGACGTTCACGGTCTGGGTCAACGCGGTGGAGCCCAGCCTTGCGGACCATCCGCCCGTGTTCCAGACCTGGAACCCAGGCTTCGAGCCGAAAGCCGACGCACTGCTGGCGCGATTGCCGATGCAGCGCGCCGTGGTCAATGGTGGCACCCGCGGGATTCTCAAAGCGCTGCGCGCCCTGCATGCCCAGCCTGGTCGACGGCTGTTCTATTGCGGCTCGTGGGCACATGCGGGCGTGCCCTTGCTGGAGTCTGCGGTGCGCTCGGCGCAGGCGGTGGTGAGGAGGCTGAAGTAGAACGGCTTCTTGTCTCTTGCTTAGCCATGTGGCTCAGCCATGCTTGCGAGCGTGGCTCGCGACGCCCTCGTCCCGTTCGCCCTGAGGAGCCGGGATCGAGGTCGAAGACCGAGGCACGGCGTCTCGAAGGGTCCCGGAAAGGTGGTTCGAGACGGCCCGCCTCGACCTTCAGTCTCGCTCGGGCCTCCTCTCCATGAACCCATGCGGTAACGTAGTGATTCGTATAGAGCGTACAGCTTAAACAGCCCCTCTCCCCAACCCCTCTCCCGTGGGGAGAGGGTGGCCCGACAGGGCCGGGAGAGGGGCTTGGATCTTCGGTGAGTTCATGGTCCGTGGGCAGGTCTGTTGAAGGGCGGACAGGAGGCTCACCACGAACGGAGAGGGTTTTCCGGAACGTGCTAGGTTTATCAACGACTTAGTCAACGCTGCTTGAGTGTGCCTTAGACATATGGGTTGTCAGGTCTTGACTTGCGGACGCAGGCGATGAACACGCAACTCAATGAAAGTCCCGCGACCCCACTGCCAGATCCGGCAGCAGGTCACTGTAATCGCGCAGGCGGCCGGCAATCAGGTGTTGCACGCCGTCCTTGCGTTCCAGCACGCCTTCCACGCCCAGCACCGTGGCGTCGAGCAGCTCGCGGCGCTGGCGCAGACCGAGGTCGTGCCAGATCACCACGTTGACCAGGCCGGTTTCATCTTCCAGGGTGACGAAGGTGACACCGGTGGCAGTGGCCGGGCGTTGGCGCATGGTGACCAGACCGGCGAATCGTACCGGGCGGCCGCTTTCGATGCCGGCCAGTTCGTCGGCACGACGGATACGGCGTGCGCGCAGCTGCTGGCGGATCAATCCGATCGGATGTTTGCCGAGGCTCAAGCCGGTGGCGGCGTAGTCGGCGAAGGTGTCGGCTGCGGCATCGGGTGGACGCAGGCTGACGCGGGCTTCGTGGCGTGGCGCGGAGCTGAGTATCTCGGCTTCGTCGGCGGCGGCGACTTCCCAGTAGGCGCGGTGACGATGTCCGGCGAGGCGCTTCAGCGCACCCGCAGCGGCCAGGCATTCGCGTTCGCGCTGGTCGAGCCCGGCGCGGCGGATCAGGTCAGCGACGTCGGTGAATGCTCGCTCATTTCGCGCAGCGACGATGCGCTTGGCGGCGACTTCGGAGAAGCCCTTGATCAGGCACAGGCCGAGGCGCAGGGCAGGGGATGGATATCGCGGCGTGCTTGTCATCTTCTCCCGTTCGCGCTGAGCGTAGGCCGGCACGGCCGAAGTCGAAGCGGCAGGGGGAAGCGAACCTTCCAGACTGCAATCCCAGTCGCTCACCAGCACATCCGCTGGCTGTACGCGTACACCATGTTTCTTCGCGTCGGCCACGATCTGCGCCGGGGCGTAGAAGCCCATCGGCTGGGCATTGATCAGGGCGCAGGCGAAGGCGGCCGGATAATGACACTTGAGCCAGGCCGAGACATAGGCGATCAGGGCAAAGCTGGCGGCGTGCGATTCGGGAAAGCCATAGCTGCCGAAGCCCTTGATCTGCTCGAACACGCGCTCGGCGAATTCCAGTTCGTAGCCGCGCTCGGCCATGCCGCTGAGGATGCGCTCGCGCCAGTGTTCCAGACCGCCGTGACGCTTCCAGGCGGCCATCGAGCGGCGCAGCTGGTCGGCTTCGCCCGGCGTGAAACCGGCCGCGACCATGGCCAGATGCATGACCTGTTCCTGGAAGATCGGTACGCCCAGGGTGCGGCCGAAGACCTGCTCCAGTTCGGGCGAGGGATAGCTGACCGGTTCAAGGCCCTGCCGGCGACGCAGGAAGGGATGCACCATGTCGCCCTGGATCGGGCCGGGCCGCACGATCGCCACCTGGATCACCAGATCGTAGAAGTCGACCGGTTTCAGGCGCGGCAGCATCGCCATCTGCGCGCGCGATTCAACCTGGAACACGCCGACGGTATCGGCACGTTGCAGCATGGCGTAGGTCGCTGCGTCGCCTTCCGGAATGGTGGCCAGTTCCCAGCGCTGGCCGTGATGGCGCTCGATCAGGTCGAGGCAGCGCCGCACGCAGCTCAGCATGCCCAACGCGAGGCAGTCGACCTTGAGCAGGCCGAGGGT
Organism: Lysobacterales bacterium; assembly: GCA_038257155.1. Lineage (GTDB taxonomy): Bacteria > Pseudomonadota > Gammaproteobacteria > Xanthomonadales > Xanthomonadaceae > JANJTY01. The sequence continues at coordinate 123,753 of JBBSJP010000005.1, forward strand.
TTCCAGATCGTCCTTGTCCCACTGGATGATGCTGCGATCAGGCATCGCAGCGTTTTCGGTCGGCACCAGCTTCGACAGGGCCTCGCCTGAAATGATGAAGCCGCCCACGTGTTGTGACAGATGCCGTGGAAAGCCGCGCAGTTCGCCGGTGAGCGCCACGAAGCGCCGCATCAGCGGTGAATTGGGATCGAAGCCGACTTCGCCCAGGCGGATATCCAGCGCCACCTCGCTCTGGCCGCGCGCATAGGCCCGCGCAATCTGTTCTAGCTGGTCCTCGGAAAGTCCCAGGGCGCGGCCCACGTCGCGCGCCGCACTCTTGCCGCGATAGCAGATCACCGTGGCGGCCAGCGCAGCCCGCGCGCGGCCGTATTTGGCGTAGACGTACTGCAGCACTTCCTCGCGCCGCTCGTGTTCGAAGTCGACGTCGATATCGGGTGGCTCGTTGCGTTCCTTCGAGACGAAGCGCTCGAACAGCATGCGAATTCGGTCCGGCCCCACGGCGGTGATACCGAGGCTGTAGCAGACCACCGAATTGGCTGCCGAACCGCGCCCCTGGCAGAGAATGCCCTGGCTGCGCGCCCAGGCCACGATGTCGTGCACCGTGAGGAAGAAGGCCTCGTACTTCATCTCGGCGATCAGGCCGAGTTCCTTCTCGATCAGGGCGCGGGCATCGGGTGGCACGCCGTTCGGCCAGCGCCGCTGCGCGCCTTCCTCGGTGAGGATGCGCAGGTGTTCGCTCGGTGTTCTTCCATCCGGCACCAGTTCCTGCGGAAAGGCGTAGTTGAGTTCGCGCAACGAGAAGCGGCAGCGTTGCGCGATGGTGGTGCTTTCGGCCAGCAGGGCGTGTGGATAGAGCTGGGCGAGGGCGCTGACCGGCCGCAGGTGGCGTTCGCCATTGGGAAACAGTGCATGGCCGGCCTCGGCCACCGTGCAGCGCAGGCGGATGGCGGTGAGCAGATCCTGCAGCGCGCGCCGGCCGCGTGCATGCATGTGCACGTCGCCGGACGCGACCAAGGGAATGCCGTGCGCCGCGCCAAGTGCCTGCAGCGCCGCCAGGCGCGCATCGTCGTGCGATTCGCGATGCAGTTCGACCGCCAGCCAAAGGCGACCAGGGAAGAGGGATTGCAGCCAGGCGGCGGTGGCGCCTTCCCCGACGTCTGCGCAGTTGGTACGGATGCTCTCCCCTCTCCCTGCGGGAGAGGGGCGGGGGAGAGGGGCTGTGCGAAGCCCGATGCGAGCGCGCTCCGGATCGCGCGAGCCAATGGCTCGCAAGCGCGATTCAGAGCCCCGCAGGGAGAGGGGAGCGAAGCTGCGACTCTGGCCGGGTGAAAGGGTGGATAAGCGCCCCGCCGGCGGCGGATCAAGATCCGCCCTCCGAGAACTATCAGCGAGCTGCAGGGCGGGTCTCGCACCCGCCGCTGCCGGATCCTTATCCGCATCCACCCACAAGGCCAGCAACCCCTCGCTACCCACCGCCTCAAGATCCGCACAGGTCAGCCGATACTCTCCTTTGGCTGCCGCCATGCGCCCGCGCGTGATCAAGGCGCTGAGGCGTTCGTAACCTTCGCGGCTTTCGCACAGCAGCACCAGGCGCGGGCCATCTTCGAAGACAAATTCACTGCCGACAATCAGTGGCAGCTCATGCTTTTCCGAAGCCTCCATCGCACGCACGATGCCAGCCAGCGAGCATTCATCGGTGATCGCCAGCGCCGCATAGCCCAGCCGTTTGGCGCGCACGAACAGCTCCTCGGCGCTGGAAGCGCCGCGTTGGAAGCTGAAGTTCGAGCGGCAGTGCAGCTCGGCGTAGGCGGTGGACACGGCGCGCAGGGAACGGGGTGGACTGTGCCTATGCTGGCACGAGCCCCATCGCAATGCGTGAGATTGCGCTGACTGGCTACGCAGGCTTCGCTGCTGGGCAGCAACAGCCTCAGGGGGTCATGGTCCCGTTCCGGCCGCTTTCCCGTTGTTACAGGAAGCTGAGCTGCACTTCAGCACCGCCGACTGCGAGGAACGACCCATGCCACATGCCCAATTCTGGAGTTGCAACCGTGTTTTCCCGGCCTTTCGGGGCCTGCCGCGCACGCTGTGCGCCGCGGTGTTGCTCTGCCTCGGTCTGGCCTTGTCGCTGGCGGCTACCGCGCAGGATTCCCGCGTCACCTACCAGGGTCATCTGGAGGACGGCGGCGCGCCGGCCGATGGACTCTACGACCTGCTGTTCCTGCTGCAGGACACCGCCGGCAACACGATCGGAGTGCCGCTCGTGCGGGACGACGTGAGCGTGACGGGTGGGGTATTCACCGTGATGCTCGATTTCGGCCTCAGTGCCTTTGACGGCAGCGAGCGTTTCCTGCAGATCCAGGTGCGCGCGGGAGACTCGGTTGGCGCGCACACGGCCTTGCTGCCACGCAGTCCACTGACAACGGTCCCGTACGCCCAGGTGGCCGACAGCGCGGCATTTGCCGTCACGGTTGCCGAGGACAGCATCGCCAGCCCCAATGTGGCCGATGGCAGCATCGCCGCGGCCGACATCGATCAGGCAAGCGTGCAGCGTCGCGTCAGTGGGACCTGCCCGGACGGACAGGCGATCCAGACCGTCGCCCCGGATGGCACGGTGAGCTGCGAGTCAGGCTTGCAGGGGCCCGTAGGTCCGCAAGGCCCGCAGGGCACCCCGGGTTCGGCGGATGCGTGGAGCCGCATCGGCAATGCCGGCACCGGTTCCAGCAATTTCCTTGGCACCACGGACAACCAGGCGCTGGAGATCCGGGTGCAGGGCAATCGCGCCCTGCGCATCGAACCACGCACGATCACTGCCGTCGACGGTCCGCTGTTCTCGCCCAACATGCTGGGGGGCACTCCGCACAATAGCGGAGCAGTCGGCGTGCTGGGCGCCTCCATCAGCGGTGGCGGAACGCCCACCGGGATCCATATTCCGCATCCCGATGGCTTCGAGTATTCCGCCGGCCCCAACACCGTGCACGACAGTTTCGGCAGCATTGGAGGCGGCGCCAACAACCAGGTGGGAACCGGTGGCGACGGGACCAGCGCGCAGATGTTTGCGACCGTCAGTGGTGGCCACTACAACCGGGCAAGCGGCGAAAGTGCGACCGTCTCCGGGGGAATGTCGAATAGTGCGCTCGGCAGGCAGGCCACCGTCGGCGGCGGTTATTCCAACAGGGCAAATGCCAGTATCGTGACCATCGCCGGTGGCTGGAGCAATGAAGCTCACGACGTCGGTGGCACCATCGGGGGCGGCAGCAACAACGAGACGGTAGCGAGATACGACACCATCGGCGGCGGCAGGAACAACTACACCAACGGCAACACGTCTTCCACGGGTGAGGGTGCCACAGTCGGTGGCGGCGTCGGCAACCGGGCGGAGACGGAGTACGCCACGGTCGCTGGTGGACAGACCAACCGAGCAATCTCCTTCCACACGTCGATTGCGGGAGGCGAGAGCAACACCGCGTTCGGCCTGTGGTCCAGCATTGGTGGCGGCCTCAACAACGCTGCGCGCGGCGTTTACGGCACGGTGAGCGGTGGTGCCGACAACTGCGCCGGCGGCGCCTTCAGCTGGGCCGGTGGAGTGCGCGCCAAGGTGCGGCCGTCGCTGCCCATTGGCAACCACGACGGCGTCGGCTGCGATTACGTGCCCGAGGCGCCGGGCATCAATGGCGACCAGGGCACCTTCATGTGGGCGGATTCACAGTCGGCCGACTTTGTTTCCACCGGCACTGACCAGTTCAACATCCGTGCTCAGGGCGGCGTGCGCCTCGATCCCAGCACCGCCATGTTCTTCGGTTCAACCGGCCGGCAGATGCTCAACCTGTACTCCGATACTTACGGCATCGGAGTACAGACCAGCACCTTCTACCAGCGCAGCAACAGTCGCTTCGCCTGGTTCCGCGGCGGCAGCCACATCGATGAAGTCAATGACCCGGGTGCCGGTGGCGACCTGCTGATGACCCTGCATGGCAGTGGCAGCGCCACCGTGGGAACGCCGACCGGCACCGCGCGGGCGCAGACCTTCACCAATGTCAGCGACCGCAACGCCAAACTGGGATTCGAGGCGCTGGACGTTGGCGGAATCCTGGCCAAGGTGCTGGCCATGCCGATCACGCGCTGGAGCTACCGCAACGCGCCGGGCCAGCAGCATATCGGCCCGATGGCACAGGACTTCCATGCCGCCTTCTCGCTGGGCGAGAACGACACCACCATCGCCACGATCGATGCCGACGGCGTGGCCTTGGCCGCGATCCAGGGGCTCAACGCCAAGCTTGAGCAGGAAAATGCCAGCCTGCGCGATGAACTGCGAAGCCTGGCAGTCGAGGTCTCCGAGCTGCGGGCACTGGTAGTTCCGGCAATCGCCGCTGCGCGGGAGAACTGAGGTGCGCGCGCAAACGCTTGTCGCAGTCAGCGGTCTGCTGGCGGCGGCGTTGGTAGCCGTCACGGCCGCCGCCCAGTCGCAGGGTGGATCGTTCCGCATTACCCGCGAAGTGATCGCCGGCGGTGGAGGCGACGCCGGAGGCGGATCATTCCAGCTGGTGGGCACTGTCGCCCAGTACGCAGCGGCGGATCAGGCCGGCGGCAGTTTCCGCCTGCGCGGCGGGTTCCACGCGCCGCACGGCGGAACATCAGATGGCATCTTCGCTGACTCATTTGAAGGCACGGAGAGCACGCCATGAGCGCTCTTGCAGGTCGCGGGTTCGTTCTCGCGCTGTTGGCGGTCCTGTCGATGCCATTGGCATGGGCCCAGGATTCCCGGCTGACCTACCAGGGACACCTGCAGCATGACGGCGTGTCGGCAAACGGCACTTTCGATCTGCTCTTCCTGCTGCAGGACACTGCCGGCGCCACCATTGGCAGCCCGATCGCACGCGACGACACCCTTGTCGCTGACGGCGTGTTCACGGTGACGCTGGATTTCGGCACCAGCGCTTTTGATGGCAGCGCGCGCTTCCTGTTGATCCAGGTGCGCGAAGGAGACTCGGTGGATGCCCACACCGCGTTGCTGCCACGCAGCCCGGTTACACCGGTGCCCTATGCGCAGCTCGCAGACAGCGCCGCCTTCGCGGCGACCGTTGCCGATGACAGCATCGACAGCTTGAACATTTCCGACGGCAGTATCGGCGCGGCCGACATCGATTCGTCCTCGGTGCAGTTGCGGGTGAACGGGACTTGCCCGGCCGGACAGGCGATCCAGTCGGTGGCGGCGAACGGCAGCGTGAGCTGCGAGTCGGGACTGCAAGGCGAGACGGGCCCGCAGGGGCCGCAAGGAACGCCCGGCTCGGCCGACGCCTGGAGCCGCTCCGGCAACGCCAATACCGATCCGTCGGTGAACTACGTCGGTACCAGCGACACCGCGACGCTGGTACTTGGCGTGAGCAGTGCGCCGGCGTTGCGCATCGATGCCATCAACATGAATGGCGCGAACGTGGTCACGCTGGTCGGCGGAAGCCGCGCCAACAGCGCCGAGGCCGGTGCCCGCGGCGTGACCATCGCTGGCGGCGGACAGCCCACCGCCGGAGACGAGCAGGCACCCGGCGGCAGCCCGAACATTGCTTTCGACCACTATGCCGCAATCGGTGGGGGCGCTGGCAACCACGCCGGGAGCGAAGATCCTCCCGGGCCAACCGACGCGACCTTCGCGACCGTGGCCGGCGGCCTGGCGAACCAGGCTGTGGCTCGCCAGGCAAGCGTCGGCGGCGGTCATCTGAATCTTGCTGGCGGCCAGTATGCGGCCGTCGCAGGCGGAGCCAACAATGCGGCGCTACGCACTGGCGGCGCTGTCGTAGGCGGCAGCTGGAACACAGCTTACGGATTGTGGGCCACGGTCTCTGGTGGCTTCAACAACTGTTCCGGAGGCAGCTACAGTTGGGCCGGTGGACGCCGTGCCAAGGTGCGTCTGGCGTCCACCGCAGGAATAGATCCGCGCCAGGGCTGCGACGGTGTGGCATCGAGCGGCGATGGCGATGGCGACGAGGGCAGCTTTGTCTGGAGCGATACCCAGGAAGCGGACTTCGTCTCGAATGGCTCCGACCAGTTCAACATCCGCGCCCAGGGTGGCGTGCGTCTGCATGCGAGCACCGACATGCACTTCGGCTCGACTGGCCGGCAGATGCTCAACCTGTACTCCGATACCTACGGCATCGGCGTGCAGACCAGTACCTTCTATCAGCGCAGCAACAGTCGCTTCGCCTGGTTCCGCGGCGGCAGCCACATCGATGAAGTCACAGACCCGGGCGCCGGCGGCGACCTGCTGATGACCCTGCATGGCAGCGGGGCCACGACCGTGGGCACGCCCACCGGCACCGCACGGGCACAGACCTTCACCAATGTCAGCGACCGCAACGCCAAACTGGGCTTCGCGATGCTGGACGTTGGCGGAATCCTGGCCAAGGTGCTGGCCATGCCGATCACGCGCTGGAGCTACCGCAACACGCCGGAGGAATCGCACATCGGCCCGATGGCGCAGGACTTCCGCGCCGCATTCGGCCTGGGCGAAAACGACACCACGATCGCCACCATCGATGCCGATGGCATTGCCCTGGCCGCGATCCAGGGCCTCAATGCCAAGCTGGAGCGAGAGAATGCTGCGATGGCGACACGACTGGCCGCCCTCGAAGTCACCGTTGCCGAACTGTCAGCGGGGCAGGACGCGCTCGGGAAAAATGATGCTGACTGACACCGCGCTACCGGGCGTAGCTATTGGCTTCGGGCGCCAGCTTGTGTTTACTTGAAAGCCGAATCTGGCGCAGGCGTGTCAACAGCTGAACCATCATTCTCGCGCCGCCGGTATTCGCCCCGGAACCACACCGTCCAGGCCTCCTGTTCCGCATTGAACTCCCAGAACTCCTGCAATACCCGGCCGTCCGGCTGCGGCGTCCAGCGCCCGCGGAACGGTGCCGACCGGCCATCGCCGTGATAGGTGATCGTTCCTTCGAGTTGCATCGCACCTTGCGCCTCGCGACTGCCGCTGTAGTCGATCAATACGTCCGCGCTCTGCCAGACCTGTCGCCAGGCGCGCTGGTTCGGGTCGTAGAAATTCATGCTGAAACCCGATGATCCGCGTACGCCGCGCCAGTGCTCGGTGATCAGGCAGCCATTGGCGAGGCGTTCGATGCGGTTCTCGCCGAGCAAGGTGCCGCTGGCTACGTCGAACACGTCCCAGTGCCCCAGCCAGAAATCGAAATCGCGGTAGGGCGCGGCATCCGTCGTGCAGGCTGTTGCCGGTGGCGCCGCTGGAGGCGCGGTGGCGTCCTGTGCATGAGTCAGCGGGATGGCTGTCACGAAAGCGATCAGCGCGATGCAGTTCATCCAGTTCGTTCGTCGCGTGCCCCGGCGTGACAACTGCTGCATAGTTCGGGTTCCGTGCATGATGCTCACCTCAGGTTTCGGCGCACTGATTGTAGTCTCTGCCAAACCCCCGTAATTGACCCGAGGCCTTCCGCTACGGTGGTGCTTCGGAGCTCCCTCTCTTTGGTACACCTGCGCCTGTGCGACGCGAACGCCTGCTTCCACTGATCATTGCGACCGCCCTGTTCATCGAGAACATGGACTCGACGGCGATCACCACATCCTTGCCGATGATGGCGCTTGACCTGGGCGTGGAGCCGGTAGCGCTGAAACTGGCCCTGACAACCTACATGCTCGCGCTGGCCGTGTTCATTCCTATCAGCGGCTGGGTGGCGGATCGATTCGGCGCGCGGCCCACCTTCATGCTGGCCATTGCGGTGTTCCTTTGTGGCTCATTGGGTTGTGCAGCCGCCGACTCACTTGGCTGGTTGGTCAGTGCGCGCTTCGTGCAGGGTATCGGCGGCGCGATGATGGTGCCGGTCGGACGACTGGTGCTGCTGCGCAGCGTGCCCAAGGCCCAATTGGTGCAGGCGCTGAGCTGGCTGACCATTCCGGCCTTGCTGGGACCCATGCTGGGCCCGCCGCTGGGTGGACTGATCACCACCTACGGCAACTGGCGCTACATTTTCCTGATCAATATTCCGATCGGCCTGCTCGGAATCTGGTTGGCCTGGCGCCATATACCGCTGCTGCGCAGCCCAGTGAAGGCGCTCGACTGGCAAGGGTTTGCCCTGACCGGCATGGGCTTGGGACTCAGCATCATCGGCTTCGCCAGTCTTGGGCGCGGACTGGTCAGTACGCCCCTGGCCCTGGGCTGCCTGGCGCTCGGATTGCTGGCGCTGGCACTGTACGTGCCGCATGCGCGGCGTCACCCGCATCCCTTGATCGACCTCGGACTTTTCCGCATTCCGACCTTCTGCATCGGCGTGCTTGGCGGCTCGCTGTTCCGCATCGGTATCGGTGCCACGCCCTTCCTGTTGCCGCTGATGCTGCAGCTCAGCTTCGGGCTGAATCCGCTGCAGTCGGGCCTGCTGACCTTCACGTCCGCGGCGGGTGCGATGTTCATGAAGACGATTGCATCACGCGTGCTGAAGCGCTTTGGCTTTCGCCGCGTGCTGATCGCCAACGCGGCGGCGGCCTCGGTCATGCTCTGCGGTTTCGGACTGTTTCGTGCCGAGACACCGTATCCGCTGATCATTGGCGTGCTGCTTGCCAGCGGCTGTTTCCGTTCGCTGCAGTTCACCAGTCTCAATGCGATTGTCTACGCCGATGTCGAACCCGAGCGCATGAGCGCTGCCAGCAGCCTGTCCGCGATGGCGCAGCAGGTGGCTCTGGCAATCGGCGTGACGATAGGCGGTTACGCCTTGACCATCGCCAGTGCAGCCAGCGGGCATCCGGTGGATGCCGCGATCAACTTCGGCTTTGCCTTCCTTACGGTGGGACTGATCTCGGCCAGTTCGGTGCTGCTGATGTGGCGCCTGCGGCCGGATGCCGGTGCGGAAATGGCGGGCCGCGCCGAGGCGGGCAAGGAGATCGCCGAACCGAAGCCTGCGCAGCGGCCTGGTACCTGATTGCAAGCGGCATTGCCAGCGGATGGCATGGGCGCTGCGCCAGTTGCCCACATCGTTCTGAATGAAGCGTCGATTGCTTGGCACACACGGCTATACTTCGCGCCCTTTCTCGCTGTGAGTCGTGTGCCCATGCGTCCTGCATTCTTCAGTGTCATCGCGCTCGGTCTGGTTTCGCTTGCCGTCTCGGCCGGTGAAGCCGACATCTGCTACAGCCCGGCCGTTGCCTATGCCAGCGCAGTTCCGCCGACCAACGAGACAGTGTTCGAATGCCCGATCGCGGGTTCCAAGACCTTGCCAGAGCTGGCGGCCGATGGTTGGGAGGTCGTACAGCTGACGCCTTTGACGGCAGGCGGCGGCACCCAGATCACCAACCAGCTCGTCATCCAGCGGAAGTCCTGATCCGTGCGGCCGTTTGTTCTGGCCCTGGCAGTGGCCACCGTCGCTGCCTGGATTCCTGGATTGGTGTTGGCCCAGGTCGTCACGGAAGTCTGCTACTCAACGGAGCAAACCTCTGATGTGGCGACACCTCCCACCAGCAGCACGCAGTTCAATTGCCCCATCAGCGGCGCCCTCACCTTGAATCAGCTGGCGGCACAGGGCTTTCGTGTGGTGAGGCTGAGCCCGGTGTCAGGTATCGCTCCGTTCTCCATTCGCCAGCAGTTGCTGGTGAAGCGTGTGGCACGCATCCACGGCAGCGGATTCGAAGCCTGATGGTTCGGCCGGGCGATCGACTCTGATCGCCCGGTTGGTTTTGTGCCACCCATCCGCTGATAGCTCCCTTATGCCAAACTGAACCAAGTCGGTGGACGACAGGGGGTGGTATGTCCGTGGACGCGCTATGGCTGCTTAGCTGCGGTTTCCTGGTGGTGCTGATGCAGGCCGGGTTTACCTGCCTGGAGAGTGGCCTGGTCAGGGCCAAGAACAGCATCAATGTGGCGATCAAGAACCTGGTCGACTTCTGTATCTCGGTCACCCTGTTTGCCCTGGTCGGCTACGGCCTGATGTTTGGCACCAGCCTGGGTGGATGGGTCGGCACTGATGGCTTCTGGATCGGCGATCTGTCGCCGGACGCGATGAGCTTCTTCTTTTTTCAGGCGGTGTTCTGTGGCACCGCCACCACGATCGTTTCCGGCGCCGTGGCCGAGCGCATGCGCTTTGTCACCTACGCATGCACGGCCCTGGTGCTCTCCGGTTTCATTTATCCGATCGCAGGACACTGGGTGTGGGCCCTGGATGCCGAACAGCAGCGCGTCGGCTGGTTGGCACAGGCCGGTTTCATGGATTTCGCCGGGTCTACCGTGGTGCACTCGGTTGCCGGCTGGGTCGCGCTGGCAGCCTTGATCGTGGTTGGCCCGCGTCTGGGCCGCTTTGGCAGGCGCGCGCGACATATCGAGGGCCACAGTTTGCCGATTGCAACGCTCGGCGTGTTTCTGCTCTGGTTTGGATGGTTTGGCTTCAACGCCGGCAGCACCTACGCGTTTTCTGCCGATGTGCCGCGCATCGTGGTCAATACCGCGATTGCGGGTGCAATAGGCGGACTGGTGGCGATGGGCTGGAGCTGGCGCCTGCAGGGTCGCCCGGCAGCCGATGCCGTGATGAACGGCGTGTTGGCCGGCCTGGTGGCAATCACTGCGAGCTGCAACCTGGTATCACCCGTGCAGTCCGTGCTGATCGCCGCAGTAGGCGCGACCCTCGCGGGTGTCTGCGCGGTAGCCATGCTGCGGATGCGTCTCGATGATGCAATAGGCGCGGTGCCGGTGCATCTTGCAGCAGGCGTCTGGGGAACGCTCGCCGTGGCGCTGTTTGCGCCGCTGGGTGCCTTGCAGACAGGCGATCGCCTGAGTCAGGCTGGTGTCCAGTTGGGTGGCATCCTGGCTATCGGCCTGTTCGCCTTCGGCGTGAGTCTTGCTGGCCTGCTGCTGTATCGCCTGTTCCAGCCGCTGCGGGTCAGTCAACGCGACGAATTGATCGGCCTCAATATTGCCGAACACGGCGCGACCACGTCCTTGCTCGACCTTCTGAGCCAGATGGACGTGCAGGCGCACAGTGGCGATTTCAGCAAGCCGGTGAATGTCGAGAACGAGAGCGAAGCCAGCCAGGTGGCGGCGTTCTACAACGCCGTGCTGGAGAAGTTCAATCTGGAGATCGACCGCCGCAAGCTCGCCCTGCATCGGCTGCAGGAGCTGGCGCATCGCGATCCACTCACCGGCCTGGCCAATCGGCGCCTGCTGCTGGAAAGCGTCCGCCGCGTGTTGTCTGGCGGCGGCAAACCGTGTGGCGCGCTGCTTTACCTCGACCTCGACAGTTTCAAGCAGGTCAATGACAGCATCGGGCATGACGCGGGCGATGCGATGCTGAAGGAGACCGGCAAGCGCCTGCACGACATCGCCGGAACGCGTGCCATCGTCGGCCGCCTTGGTGGCGACGAGTTCGCGGTCCTGCTTGAGTGCGAGAAAGACGCCGAGATCGAAGCCGTGCGCCTTGCGCAATTGCTGATCGAGGCGCTGAGCCGCCCTGTCGATTACGGCGAACACCGACTGCGTGTGGGTGTGTCAGTCGGAATCGCGATCCTGGGCGAGTCGATTGCTGAAACGGTCAAGGGCCTGATGCGCAACGCCGACGAAGCAATGTACCAGGCGAAGATGGCGGGCAAGGGCACCTATCGCGTGCACGGTCGGGAGGACGGCGAGGAATCGCTGCTGCCGGCATAGCTGTCCGGCAGCGATATTGCCTCGAGATGCTGTTTCAGAGACTGGAACAACTCGCTCAGCGCAACTCGCCAAGTGGATTCTGCGGCTGCCTGCCTTGTATGCCGCCAAGGCGGGTGCCCTCTGGTGGCAAGGTTCGGAGCCACATCATGGTAGGGTCACCTCATGACCCCGCCCCACATCTTCAAGCCGATCCTGCTCGCACTGGTTCTTGGCCTGTGCGCATGTTCCACGACGGAGTACAGGCCAAACGCTTCGAACCAAGGCGAATCCGGGGTGCGTGTGCTGACCGAGTATCCTCAAGATCTCCAGTACCAGAGCCTGGGCACGGTGAAAGTCTCCCACTATCAGCTGGGATTCCGGACTCCGACGGTGTTGGACGTGAGGGCGAAATTGATAGCCAAGGCGGCTGCAGTCGGCGGAAATGCCGTCGTTGTCCGCAGTCAGCAAGTGTCTGACCGGACGATCAGGGTCACTGCAGAGGTGCTTGCGGTGGAGCATTCAAGCCAGAACTAGAGACTGCCGATAGCTCGGCACAAGGCTGTCGCGCGCCTGGTTCGAAGCCCTTGCCATCCGTCGCGAGCTGATCCATATTCGCAATTCGCGAATTGCGAATTAGGCGCATGGAACTCAAACCCCAAGACCTGCTCGTATTGTTCAAGGTAGCCGCGCATCCGCAGCGTCGCTGGACCTATGCCGCGTTGGGCGAAGCCCTGTCGATGAGCGCATCCGAGGTGCACGCCAGCGTAAAGCGGGCGGTGGTTTCCGAGCTGGCCGTGGTGCGGGGGCGTGGCGACTGGTCTCCGATGCGTGCGGCGCTGCTGGAGTTCGCGGTGCATGGTGTCCGCTACGTATGGCCGACGCAGGCCGGACCGGTGAAGCGGGGTGTGCCAACCTCGATTGGTACCGAGCCCTTGGCAGGCTTGATCCGCGCAGCCACGGGCGAGGCGCCGGTGTGGGCCCATGCAAGCGGAAGCGCCAAAGGCCCTAGTCTGTCTCCGCTCTACCGCACGGTACCGCAGGCAGCGCTTGCCGATCCGGTCCTGCACCGGCTGCTGGCCCTGCAGGATGCGCTGCGGGCCGGCAGGGCGCGGGAGCGGGCATTAGCTGCAGAGTGGCTCGAACGCGAGCTGAGCACACTCGATGCGTCTTGACGATCCGAACCTACCAAATCTGCGCGTCGTTGCCGCGGCTCTTGCTGGACTGGAGGAACAGGTCGTCTTCGTTGGTGGTGCGGTGGCGGGGCTGTTGATCAGCGATCCGCTGGCTGAACGGGTGCGCGCCACCGTTGATGTTGACGCGGTGGTGGAGGCGCGCATCGGACAGTTCCAGCGCGTTGAGCGACAAGTCTGGGCTTCGAGCGAGACATGCAAAGCGGAGTGATCTGCCGCTGGATCCATCGGCAGTCAGGTATTCCGTTCGACTTGATGCCGGTGGAATCGGGGGTCCTGGGCTTTAGTAACCGCTGGTACCGTTACGCGGTCGACTCCGCGTTGGAGCTTGATGTGGGCGAGGGACTGAGACTCTGGATAGCCGGTCCAGTGGCATTCGTGGCGACCAAACTGGAGGCATTCGCTGGACGAGGTGGGGGAGATTTTCTTGCAAGCCATGACCTTGAGGACGTGCTGAACTTAGTCGATGGTCGGCAGGAACTGACGGAGGAAATGCTGGCCGCGCCTGAGCCTGTGCGTGCCTTCATCCGCGAATCATTGTCCGGTCTTCTAGCCCGACGAGATTTCATCGACGCCCTGCCTGGGCTGATTCCCGAGCGGGCTCGCGCTGCCATTGTCCTCTCTCGACTGAACGCAATACTGGCAACCCGGGACGCAAGCGAACCATGATTCTCCACCATGAAATTCAGTTCGCGAACGACATCTGCGCGCACCTGGCCGACTACAGATGTACTACGTCTCCCGGGCTGCCATCTGCTGCTGACGACTTGGCTCGGTTTGGACTGCGCTGCAGACCAGGCCCGCTTCGGCGGGCTCCTTCGGCTTCAGGGTTGCGAGAATCCCGGGGGATCCCCGTGGTGTAAGTCGGGTCCTGGAACATGCGCTATGTGCTTGGTGCCGGCGGAGAGACTCGAACTCTCACGATGTTGCCATCGGCGGATTTTGAGTCCGCTGCGTCTACCGTTCCGCCACGCCGGCTATGCGTGCAGGGCGCGCAGTATAGGGCATTGGCTCGATTCCGTGCGCGACCCGTAGCGTCAGTGGGCTTCGTCCAGGCGCAGCACGCGTTCGCCGCGCCGATACCACTGATCGCCGAGCGGTTCGAACACCGAGCAGCAGCTCATCGGGCCCTTGTAGATGTGCAGCGAAACGGCCACATCGTCGCTGCGCGGATTGCGGATGGTGTGGTACTCGTGCGGCGGGATCAGGCTGCCGGCCGAGCCCATGCCGGCGTTGAGCGTACCGACCGGACGAAAATTGAAGCGATCGTCTTCGTTGGACAACAGTTCGTACTGGGTAATCTCCAGTTCGCCATGCCAGACGCCTTCCACGCACCACATGCCGGCGTGGTCGTGGATCGGGGTGCCTTGGCCTGGGCCCCAGGTCATCGCGATCACGGCGTAGCCCAGCTCCGGGCTGTGATAGATCTCGCGGCGCGCGTAGTGATCGGCCTCGGCCTGCATCACGCAGTCGGGCAAACAGATGGAACGGTCGCGGATCATCCGGCACAGGGTGTGACGCAGGGCCGTGGTGATGGCCTGGTCGTCGCCGGCACTGATGGCGGTGTCCAGCTGGTTGATCAGTTTGTCGTGACCGGGAAAGTCGAGGGCAGACATGGCACAGGTTCACAGAGGAGTAGAGCAATTCTATCGCGCCGACCGAAGTCCTGCTGGCAGCAGCCAGGTGAGTGGTGCGATTTCTCCGCTCAAGCGACCTTCAGGAACTCTGGTGGCGCAAGGATTCCCCTTCGTCTCAAAGGCTCAGGGCCTTCCTCCTCGCAGAGCCGCCTGAGTCGAGGCATCGTCCGCGCTGAGTACACAAGACAGATCGGGATGGAAAGCGCCTCAACGCTGCTCGTCCATGCCGGCGGAACCTGGCCAACTCGGGATGCCAACAGATCAGCCACGCCGGCAGCCACGCTCATTTCAGTCAGATCCAGCCCTGACGGCTTTGGGACTTGAGCCCAAAGCACCCCCTCTCGGATGCTGTCCGCCACCCACTGGCGGGCCGCCAGCGCGTCGTACGACATGAGGGCTCGCACCAGCTCAGGAAGATCCATGGTCGGCCTCCCATAGGTCGCAAAACGCGTAGCGCGCCTTTGTCTCGCGACCCGGAACAATGTGGGGCTCGACCAATCGCCAAATCTCGTCCTGACTGCCAGTCAGTTTCGACAGCAAGAGTCGAGCGTCCTCGATATCCACGTCGTCACGCCACGCGGACAACTTCATGGCGAGCAACTGCTGCGGCGCCAAAGTCCTTACGACCAGACTTGGACGGTCCAATACCACGTGCCCCAGCGAAATGCCGTGAACGAAGCCCTTGGCTGCATCGTTCAGCCAGTCGTTCGGGAGCCCTAGTGCCAGAGCGGTGCGCCCTGCAGCATCTCGGAGGGCCGAGGAATCCGCCCCGCTCAGGAGGAACGCGTCGACGTCCTTTGTGCTATCTCGCGCCCCGTACAACAGAACCAGAGCTGCCCCGCCAACGACTGCGATCTCACAGCGTGCGCCAACCTGCTCCAACTCGGACGCGAGCATATGCAGAGCATGTTCAATGTCGGAGCGAGACAGCACGCCGGCAGACTAGCGCAGCGGCCCTGAGTTTGCACTCGGCACCTCGGGCGCAGAAGCGGGGGCCAGCAGAAATGGCGCTTCGAAACAGGCGAACTTTCCAAGGCCAGCCAACACATGGGTTCGTAGGCTTATCGCTGAGCGACTCGAAGCCCGCTACAAACTACGCAAATAGCTGCCAACAAGCGGCCCAAAGCGCTCGATATCGACCAGGAAGGCGTCGTGGCCCTGCGGCGAGTCGAGCGGGGCGAACTGTACCTGGGCGCCGCCGGCGCGCAGGCCTTCGGCGATCTGCTGCTGCTGCTCCAGCGGAAACAGGATGTCGGTCTCCACGCCCACACTGACCGCGGAATAGAGGCTGATCTTCGCCAGCGCGTCGGCGACCGAGCCGGCACCGTACTCGGCGGCGTCGAACCAGTCCATCGAGCGGCTCAGGTACAGGTAGCAGTTCGGGTCGAACTGGCGGATGAAGCGGCGCGCGTGGCCTTCAAGGTAGCTTTCCACCTGGAACTCGAAGCCGAAGGGGTCGTCTTCGCGCTGTTCGGCATCGAGCCGCACGCGGCCGAAACGGCCGTGCCATTCCATCGCTGATCGGTAGGTGACCACGCCGAGCTTGCGCGCGATGCGCATGCCGGCTTCCGGATAATGCTCGTCGTCGTACTCACCACCGTTCCAGTTCGGATCGAGGCGGATGGCCTCGCGCTGCAGCGAACGGATCGCGATGGAAAAGGGCGCGGCCTGGGCAGCGCCAGATACGTTGATGTGGCCGCGCGCCGAGCCAGGATGCCGCAGCAGATAGGCAAGGCTGCTCATGCCACCCATCGAACAGCCGATCAGGCAGGCCAGGCGCTCGATGCCGAGGCTGCTCACCAGGGCGTGGGCGGAGTCGGCGACATCCTCCTGCGACAGTTCCGGAAAACGCAGGCGATAGGCCTTGCCATCGTCGGGATGTGCGGAAGCCGGGCCGGTGGAACCCTTGCAGCTGCCCAGCGAGTTGGCGCAGATCACGAACCAGCGATTGGTGTCGATCGGTCGGCCGGGGCCGATCATGCGTTCCCACCAACCTGGCTCGGGGTCGGCCTCGCTGCTGCGCGCATGCGCGCTGGGCGACAGGCCGGTAAGGATCAGGATGGCGTTGTCGCAGGCCGGCGACAGCTCGCCCCAGGTCTCATAGGCCAGGCGTGCGCCGTGCAGCTCACCGCCGCGCTTCATCGGGAAAGGCGAGGGCAGGTCGAACCAGAGACTGCCAGCGGGAATGAACTCGGTCATCGCACCCGATCTATGAGTAGCTGCTGATCCTTGCCTTCAGCGGGAGAGAAGTCGAGGCTTTCGGCTTCCAGGTCGCCAGGTGCCGGCGCGGCATTGCCGGACTGCGAAATGCGCGCGCTCAGGCGAAGCTGCGGCAACGCGGACAGCGCGGTACCGGGCACCATGCGGTCGGCATCGGTCAGTCGCACCATCAGCGGGAAACTGCTTGCGGGTAAACGCTTCACCGCAACCGGTGCCGGACTGCCGCCCGGGTCGCGAACAAACACGAACAGCGCGGCTGATGCCGAGATCCGCTGGCGCAACGCATCGCTGATATCGACGCGAACCACGACGCCGCCGTTGCCAGCGGGCGTCGCGAGAGAAGCGTCCGTCGCGGCCTGCGTCGGCGCGGTTTGTGCAAGCGGTGCGGCTGGAGCCATACCGGCTTCGGCGCGTGCCTGGTCGATGCGTTCACGCAGCGGTCGCAGGGCGTCGGAGTCCGGCGGCAGCTGCGCAACCAGACGCTCCCAGGCCTCCACGGCGCCACTGTTGTCTCCGCGTTGGATGCGGCTTACGCCAAGCAGCAGCAGGCCACGCTCGTGCTGCGGATTGCGCTGCAGGCCCTGATCCAGAAGCTCCTGCGCCTGGCCTTCGAAGCGGCGGGTCGCGCTGGCCAGCACCAGGGCTTCGGCGTAATCGATCAGCACATCGGGTTCCTCCGCGCCCAGTGCGTAGGCGCGCGCGAAGGCGTCACGCGAAGCGTCGAAGTTCTGCATTGCGCGGTAGGAGCGGCCCAGCAGCATCCAGCCGGTGAGGTCATTGGGCTGATCGCGCAGGCGCTGCTGAAGCTGCGCCATGGCCGTTTCCATATCCGGAGCATTGGCTTGCTGTGCGGCGTCCGGACTCACGACAGCAGCCGTGGCCTGGCCAGGTTTGAGGCCTTCCGGCGAGCCAACCAGCAGGTACAGCACGGGTGTCGCACCCAGCACCAGCATCACCAGGCCGATGGCAATCTGGCTGTGCAGCGGTCGTGCGGGGGCCTCGGTGTTCTCGCGCATAAGCGGGCGAAGCAACAACCCGGCTGTGCCGAGCGCCAGCACAACAGCCAGCAATACGAACAATGCGGTCAACGGGGTTCCTCCGGCTCGGGCTGGGGCCCGCCTGTGGTTTTTGGTGCGCGTCGCCGCACGATGACGACCAGGCCGACGGCACCGATCAGGAGCAGGGCGCCCGGACCGAACCAGAGCAGCCAGGTGCCGGTGCGCACCGGTGTGCGATACAGCACGAAGTCGCCGTAGCGCTCGACCAGATGCTGCTTGATCTCGGCGTCGCTCAGGCCTTTCTGCATCAGTTCGAGAACTTCGCGGCGCAGGTCCTGGGCGATGCCGGAGGGCGAGTCGGCGAGTGACTGGTTCTGGCACATCAGGCAACGCAATTCTGCCGCCAGGGTGCGGAAGCGGGTTTCTTCGGCCTGGTCCTTGAACGGCATGGGTTCGATCGCAAGCGTTGCTCCGCATAACAGTAGGAGCAGGAACAACAGCGAACGCAGATTCATCGCGGCGGCTCCAGTCGGGCGAGGATTTCGCGCTTCACGGCTTCGTCGGTGAGCGGGCCAATATGCTTGTAGCGGATGATGCCTTCGGCATCGACGAAGAAGGTCTCCGGTGCGCCGTACACGCCAAGGTCGATCGCGGCGCGACCTTCGCGGTCGGCGATGATCAGGCTGTAGGGATCCTGGAACTGGCGCAGCCAGCGCAGCGCGTCCTCCGGTTCGTCCTTCCAATTGAAACCGATGATGGGGAGGCGACCGTCTTGGGCCAGTTGCAGCAGTAGCGGATGCTCCACCCTGCAGGCCACGCACCAGCTCGCCCAGACATTCAGCAGGAAGGGCTTTCCGCGCAACTCCTCGCTGGAAATTGAGCGATCAGGTTCGTACAGCAGCGGCAGGCTGAACGTCGGCACCGGTTTGCCAATGAGCGGCGAGGGCACTGCGTCCTTGTCACGCGTGGTGTTGAGCTGGATGCCGGCTAGCATCAGGGCCACGATGCCCGCGAAGATCGCCAGCGGAAGCAGTCGCAGCCACATCAGGCCAGCTCTCCCGCAGGCGGGATCGATACCACGGATTCACTGCGGCGGCGGAAGCGGGCGTCGCCTGCGGCGACAAGGGCGCCGAGCATCATGAACAACGCGCCCAGCCAGATGCAGCGGATCCAGGGCTTCACGTAGACGCGCAGGGCCCAGGAATCATTGCTGCCGAGCGGCTCGCCCAGCGCCACATAAAGATCCCGCGACAGGCCAGGATGAATCGCAGCTTCGGTCATCACCTGGCCACCGCTGGCATAGGCGCGTTTTTCCGGATGCAGCACCGTTACCAGTTCGCCATCACGCAGGACCACGATTTCACCGCGGTCGGCCAGGTAGTTCGGTCCCTGCACTTTCTGCACGCCGTTGAAGCGGAAGCTGTAGTCAGCGACCTGCACCTCTTCACCAGTCTTGACAGCGATGTCGCGTTCGATGCTGGTGCTTTCGGTCATCAGCACGCCGAACACGAATACGCCAACGCCGAAGTGCGCCAGCAGCATGCCGGCGGTTTCCCCGTTGAGCGGTGAATTGCGCATTCTTTGCAGCAGATAGAGCACGGTTGCCAGCATCACCCAAAGCCCGCCAGCGATTCCGGCCCAGGTCTTCAGTGGCTGATCGTCGGCGCTGAGCCAGGCCATCAGCAGACTCAGCGGCAGCAGGATCGCCAGCAGCAGGAAAAGTACACGGAAGCGCCCCAGATACTCGCGCTGCCAGCGTGCGAACGGTCCGAAGGGCATCAGCGCGATGACCGGAATCATCAATAGTGAGAACAGCAGGGCGAAGTAGGGCGGCCCCACCGAAATCTTGCCCAGGTCGAAGGCCTCGGCGAACAGCGGGTAGAGGGTGCCGAGCAGCACCATCGCGGCCGAAGCACTGAAAATCAGGTTGTTGACCAGCAGGAAGGTCTCGCGTGACAGCGGCGCGAAGCGCTTGCTCTCGTCTTCCTTGGGTGCGCGCAGCGCATACAGCAGCAGCGAGCCGCCCACGACAATCGCCAGGAAGGCGAGGATGAAGAGTCCGCGCTCGGGATCCGAGGCGAATGAATGCACCGAGGTCAGCACACCCGAGCGCACCAGAAAGGTACCCAGCAGCGAGAGCGAGAAGGCCGCGATCGCCAGCAGCAAGGTCCAGCCGATGAAGCTGCCGCGCTTGTCGGTCACGGCCTGCGAATGGATCAGGGCCGTTCCGACCAGCCAGGGCAGGAATGAGGCGTTCTCGACTGGATCCCAGAACCACCAGCCACCCCAGCCCAGTTCGTAATAGGCCCACCAGCTGCCCAGCGCAATGCCCAGCGTAAGGAAGGCCCAGGCCCACAGGGTCCACGGTCGTGACCAGCGCACCCAGCGTGCATCTACCCGGCCTTCGAGCAGGGCGGCTATTGCGAAGGCAAACGCCACAGCGAAGCCCACGTAGCCGGCATACAGCATCGGCGGATGGATGATCAGGCCCGGGTCCTGCAGAAGAGGATTCAGGTCGCGGCCTTCCAGGGCTGCCGGCAGCAGGCGGTCGAAAGGGTTGGAAGTCAGCAGGGTGAACAGGAGGAAGCCGATGCTGACCCAGGCGAGCACGGCGAGTACGCGGGCCAGCACAGGTAGCGGAAGGGCTTTCGAGAATCGCGCCACGGCGCCAGTCCACAGCGCCAGCACCAGGACCCAGAGCAGCAGTGAGCCCTCGTGTCCTCCCCACACCGCGGAAAAGCGATAGGCCACAGGCAGGAGGCTGTTGGAGTTGTGTGCCACGTAGGCAATCGAGAAGTCCTGCTGCACGAAGCTGGTAGTCAGCAGGGCAAATGAAAGCGCTATCAGGACGAGTTGCAGATAAGCCGCTGGCCGCGCCACCTGCATCAATCGCACGTCGCCGCGCTGTGCGCCGAGCAGCGGCAGGCTGGACTGCACGACAGCCGTCAGCAGGGCGAGGATCAGCGCAATCTGACCGAGTTCGGCGAGCATGAAGCCTAGTCCTGTTGGTAGCCGGTGCCGGCTGGAGCTGAGTTCTCTGCATCGTCTGATGCGGGTGATTGGTCACCGGGGGTCGACTCGAATCCACCGGGCACCGCGGGTGCTGACGGTTCGGGCGAATTGCGGCAGCCTCCGCCGTGTGCTGCGCTCGCCTTGGCCTTCGCCATCAGGGCAGCCACTTCGCGCGGCATATAGGTTTCATCGTGTTTGGCCAGCACTTCATCGGCATGGAACTCACCGTCCTGCAGCCGACCGGTGGCGATCACGCTCTGACCTTCGCGAAACAGGTCAGGCAGGATTCCGGTATAGCGAACCGGAAACCAGCTCTCCCGATCGGTGACGTCGAAACCCACCTCCAGACTGCCGTCCGTGCGCCGCATGCTGCTTTCGCAGACTACGCCGCCAAGACGAAAGCGCGAATCGGTCGGAACCTTGCCGGCATGCACCTCGCTGGGTGTGTGCAGATAGGTGAGGTTTTGCTGCAGTGCCAGGGTGACCAGAGCTGCAGCTACGCCAGCCGCAGCCAGCAGCACCAGAATCAGGATCATGCGACGCCGACGGACTTCATTCATTGGGCTTCTGCTTCGCGGCTTCGCGCCGCGCCTTGAGTTGGATCTGGCGAACCAGGCGGCGGTGGCGTAACCAGGGAACCACGCCATCCCAGGCCAGCACGATCAGGAAAACGGCGTACGACGCATACACGTAGGGGGCATAGGTCATGGAGCCTGTGACATTGGCAACTTCCAGTACGGGGCTCATGTCTTGGCTCCTGCGGCCTGTCTGGCCCACTCTTTGCCGGATTCGCGCTGCAGCAGGTCAAGGCGCGCACGCTGCAGCAGGGAAGCGGCGAACCAGAATTTGGTGGCGATGACGATGCCAATCAGTGGCGCCAGCATGCTGGGATCGATGGTGGATTCGCCGAACACCTTGATCGTTGCACCCTGGTGCAGCGAATTCCACCACTCCACCGAGTAGCGGATGATGGGCAGAAGCACCACGCCGACGATGGCGAGAAAACCCGCGGCGCGGGCCGCGGCGCGGCGATCTTCGATCGCGCCGTTCAGGCCCATCACGCCGAGATAGAGGAACAGCAGCAGCAATTCCGACGTCAGGCGCGGATCCCAGGTCCACCAGGTGCCCCACATGGGCTTGCCCCAGATTGCACCGGTCAAGAGCGTGATGAGGGTGAAGGCCGCGCCGATCGGTGCGCAGGCCATGGCCAGAATTTCGCACAGTTTGATGCGCCAGATCAGCGCGATCGCCGCCTGCACGGCCATCACCGCATAGACCATCAGGCTCATCCAGGCGCTGGGCACATGGATGTAAAGAATGCGGGCACTGTCACCCTGCTGATAGTCGGCCGGCACCTCAAACATCGCCGCCCAGATGCCGTATGCGCCGGTGAGCACGGCAAGTCCGAACAGCCAGGGAATCCACTGTCCTGCGATGTGATGAAAATAAGGTGGCGAGCCGAAACGATGGAACCAACGCCAGAGCGAATTCATGGAAGTGCGATCCGGAGAGCTGCGGCCGCCGCGAGCGGCGCCAGAACTAGACTCATGACCAAGCCCGCGCCGAGCAGCAGCAAGGCCCCGCTGTAGGGCAGGCCATCAGCGGCAGCGACCACGCTGCCTGCGCCGAAGATCAGGATCGGCACATACAGCGGCAAGGCCAGAAGGGCGAGCAGCATACCAGAGCGCCGCATGCCAACCGTCAAGGCAACCACGACCGCGCCCATCAGGCTGAGCAAGGGCGTGCCGAGCAGCAGGGTGCCCAGCAGCAGGGGAAGCAGGGCATCGGGCAGCTGCAGAAAAATCGCCAGCAATGGCGTCACCAGCAGCAGGGGCAGGGCGGTCGAGGCCCAATGCACCAGGATCTTTGCCGCAACCAGGAGTGACAGCGGCTGTGGCGCCAACATGAACTGCTCGAGGCTGCCGTCCTCCAGATCGCTGCGGAAAAGGGTATCCAGGGAAAGCAATCCGGCCAGCACCACGGCCACCCAGATCACCGCCGGAGCAACCCGCGCCAGCAGCGCCGGCTCCGGTCCAAGTGCGAGCGGAAACAGGGTGCACACCAGCAGTGCGAACAGCAGGGGTTGCGCCGCATCGCCACGTCGGCGCCAGACCAGTTTCAGATCGCGCACCGTGACGGCGCGAAACGCTGCCGTGGCGCTCATGCGGCGCGTTCCAGATGATGGGTTCGCTGTCGTACCGGCGGCGCTGCATACGCACCGTGCGTTGTCAGCAGAACGCCGCCGCCCTGCGACAGGTGACGTTCAACCATGCGGTTGACCAGGGTAATGCCGTCCAGATCAAGATTGGCGTAAGGCTCATCCAGCAGCCAAAGCCGGGCCGGCAGCAGCAACAGGCGGGCCAGCGAGAGGCGCTTGCGTTGGCCGGCCGAAAGCTGCCGCGCAGGTGTTTCCTCAAAGCCAGCCAAACCGGCGCTTTCCAGGGCGCTCTCCGGCGAGCTGCCGCGCCGGCGCCCGAAAAGCCCGATCGCAAAGCGCAGGTTTTCCAGCGAGTTCAGTTCTCCCTTGAGTCCGGGCAGGTGGCCGAGCAGGGCGCAGGTACTGGCAATGCGTTGCGGCGAGGCAGGTTCACCATCGATCTCGACCAGCGAGCCCGGGTCGGGTCGCAGCAAGCCGGCCAAAACGCGCAACAGCGTGGTCTTGCCAGCGCCATTCCCACCCTGCACCAGCAGCGCTTCGCCGCTGTCGACTGACAGGTCGAGCGGGCCAAAAACCACGTCATCGTTACGGCTGAAGGCGAGTTGGTGCACCGCAAGCAATGGCACTGTGGTGGACTGGGACTGGGTCATTCTTCCTTCTGGCCCGGAGACTTCGAGTGACGCGCGCCGATGGCGACGGCCGATCGCACGAGGGATGCTCCAATGGCGCGTCAAAACCGCGCCATAAGGTCGGCTGGAGGAAAATCCCTGATGCGCCCGGAGAACTGTCGAGGGCGCGACTGGTAGGTGAATTGAGGGGCTTGGCAGAGGCCGAATGCTACCGGCATGCCCGTCTGGGCGTCCATGATCACGATCAAGCGGATCCCGTCGCGAATTTCCCATTCACCTTGAGGGCGCTACAGTGGGGATCGAAAAACGCCGCCGCGCGAGGATGTAACGTATGTCCCTTCGACTTCTTGCCCTGTCAATCGGCGCCGTGCTGTCGGCTGGAGCCGCCGCGAAGGACGATTCCACCCAGACCTGGATCGTCCGCTTCGCCGAAGCGCCGCTGGCGTCATATGCAGGCCCGAGCACGGCCCAGGACCCGATCCAGGCGCGGCTCAAGGCGACGAGCCCGCTAGTCACTGGTGCGCGCAAGCTGGATCCGCGTTCGGCCGACTCGATGGCCTATCTGGGTTTTCTCAAGCAACGTCGCGCCGCGCGCCTGGACAAGGCTGAAGCCTTGCTGGCGAGGCCATTGCCGCCGCGCTTCGTCTACGACATGGTGCTGAACGGCGTAGCCTTGGATTTGACCCCGAACGAAGCCGAGCAATTGCGCAGCCTGCCTGGCGTTGCCGCGGTCGAACCGGAAGTGGAACGCTGGCTGCAGACCGATGCGGGCCCCGACTGGATCGGCGCGCCCGGGTTCTGGGCCAATCCGGACCTGAGTGCCAGTCGCGGCGAAGGCATCGTGGTGGGTGTTATCGATACCGGCGTCCGTACCTCGCATCCTTCCTTTGCCGGAACGGCATCGGATGGCTACGTGCACAGCAATCCCCGCGGCCAGTTCCTTGGGCTCTGCACGCCCGTGCGCTGCAACGGCAAGCTGATCGGCATCCACGAGTTCACTGACGAAGGTGCGCGGGATGGCTCGGATGCCAATGGCCACGGCAGTCATGTGGCTGGCACAGCCGTGGGAAACCCGGTCAACGTGTCGGTGGATTTCGGCGACGGGGTGAGTCGTCAGCGGCTGCTTCGAGGCGTAGCGCCGCGAGCCAACCTGATCAGCTACAAGGCTTGCAAGAACGCCACCGACGACAGCCCGGGCACCTGTCCCACGGCCGGGCTTTTGGCCGCCATCAACCAGGCGGTCGCCGACCAGGTTGACGTGATCAACTACAGCATTGGCGGCAAGGCGCGTGATCCCTGGAGTTCCGGCCAGACCGACGCCCTGGCGATGTTGAACGCGCGACAAGCCGGCATCGTCGTGGTCGTCGCAGCCGGCAACGAAGGACCGGCTGAAGGCAGCATCACCTCGCCCGGCAACGCCCCATGGGTCCTCACCGTCGCGGCAGCCAGCCACGACCGGGCGCTGTCGAACCGCGTGCTGGATCTTCAGGGCGGTGATACTCCGGCGCCGGGTGGTGGCGAGCTGGCGGGCGTTGGGCTTACCCCGGGTATCGGCCTGACCAGCATCGTGCGTGATCCGCTGCAACCGCTGTGCTCGACCGGTAGCGACCTGGATTTCCCTCCTACTGGCGTCAGCAATCCCTGGAGCGGGCAAGTGTTCGCCGGCCAGCTGGTGGTGTGCCAGCGTGGCGTGCAGGCACGCGTGGCCAAGAGCAACAACGTCCGGCTCGCTGGTGGCGGCGGCATGATCCTGCTCAACGGCCCGGAAGATGGCGAAAGCATCGTCGCCGATGCGCACAGCATTCCTGCGACGCACCTGGGTAATCAGGCGGGTCAGCAGCTGCTGACCTGGCTGGCAAGCGGCAGCGGACATCGCGGCCGGCTGGAGGGCATACAGCTGCGCAGCGTGCCGCAGTTCGCCGATGTGTTGGCAAGCTTCAGTGGCCTTGGCGCGGCGCGATTTGCCGAAGACGCTCTGAAGCCGGACATCAGCGCGCCGGGCGTATCGATACTTGCCGCCGCGCACGACAGCAATGGTGCAACCTTGAAAGGTGGCACCTCGATGGCGACGCCACATGTGGCCGGGGCCGTTGCCCTGCTGCTGGCCGCACGCCCATCCTGGGGGCCGGCGCAGGTCGAGTCGGTACTGATGGGCAGTGCCCGCCCGTCGGTGCGCCGCAGCGATGGCGTCGGGCTGGCGTCGCCGTTTGAGCAGGGTGCCGGCCAGGTGGATCTCTCCCAGGCATTGTCGGCGGGGCTGTACTTTCCCAATAGCCGGTCGCAGTTCGTGGCTGCCAATCCCTCGCAGGGTGGCCAGCTCGCGAGTCTGAATCGCCCTTCGCTCGCGCACGGCGCCTGCTTCGAGCAGTGCAGCCTGCAACGCACCGTGGTGGCCTTGCGTGACAGCGAGTGGAACGTGGAACTCGAGCTTCCCGATGGCGCGCTGGCGGTCGTCACACCGAGTGAGTTCGAACTGGCCGAGGGCGAGAGTCAGGTGCTCAGCCTGAATTTCGACCTGCGCGCGCAGCATCTGCCGGGCACTTGGGTGCATGGGGCAGTGCGTCTGGTGTCCAGCAGCGCAGAGGTTCCCGATGTGCGGATGCCGCTGTCGCTGTTCGCGGACCCCGGTGGCGATGTGGATCGCATCACCATCAATGCAGCGGCGGAGGCCGGGGCGGTCGATGTCCAGCTAGGCAGCTATGTGGCCTTGCCGGAGCCGACATTCTCGGTCAGCGAACTCGCCACTCCCATGCAGCGCAACTTCTCGCTCAGCCAGGACCCGACCAGGAATGATCCGTATGACAGTTTCGGACCGGGGACACGGGTAGACCAGATCCGGTTTTCCGAAGGTGGTGGCCCCGGCTGGCTCGAGGTCGAGCTGAGTTCACCCAGCGCGCTGGACGGCGATCTCTTCGTCGGTCTGGACATTGATGGCAATGGCCTGCCAAGTGCGGACGAGGAGTTGTGTGATTCGACCAGCGCGCTATCCAGCGAGCGCTGCCTGATCGAGGTCGAACAGACCAGCGCGGATGCAACCTACTGGATCCTGGTTCAAAACGTGCAGGGCTCGGGCGGCTCTGCCGTATTCAATATGCGCGCGAATGCAGTCCGTCTCGCGCCTGCCGACGCCGGCATTGGCAGCATCGGCCCCGGTGCCGTGGCTTCCGGCGAAGATCTTGATTTGCGCCTGTTCTGGGATATGCCTTTCCTGGAGCCTGGCCACACCCGCAGTGGCTATCTGCTGCCAGGCAACATTCCCGGCCGCGAGGGCCTGTTGGGGCCTGTCCGCATTGACGTTATTCGCAGCGCTGTGTCGACTTCGGTTTCCCGTGCCCTGGTTCCGAACCGGGCGAGGCGCCTGGAGCTCAGCGCTGGAGCCGCGCAGGACCGCTATTTCATCGACGTGCCGCCCAATGCGAGCCGGCTTGCGCTCAGCAGCGAAGGTGTCGGCAATGTCTCGCTGTACCTGGCACGCGACGCCCAGCCAGGCAATCCGCAAGTCGGCCCGGCTCCGCCGCGCAGCAGCGCGGCAGCGGTCGCTGACGGTATCGGAGCCAACAAGTCGGTGTCGCTTGCGGGCGCACAGTTGACGCCGGGGCGCTGGTACCTCACTCCGGTCAATACCGGCACGTTCACTGCCAAGATCACGCTCACGGCGACGCTTGAATACGATCAGCCACGCGCCGATCCGGCGCCGGGCGCCTGGTACAACCCGGCACGTTCCGGCGCCGGCATCTATGTCTACCGGGCAGAGGGCGTCGGTGTCTGGGGCATGGTCTGGTACACCTACGAGGCAGACGGCAGCCCGGTCTGGTATCTGGGCAGCACGCCCAAGCCCGGACCCGATGCGGGCATATGGACGATACCGCTGGAGCGTTACAGCTGGAATGGCGTGCGGGCGCGTGGCGTGCCGGTGGGCGAGGCGGTACTGAGCCTGACCGAGGATGATCGCTTGCAGTTCAGCTGGAATGTCCTGGGCGAAACCGGCAGCGAACCACTCCAGCTCATTCCCCAGCCCACCTGCGCAGCCGGGCCGCTGGACGTGTCAGGTCTTTGGTACTCGCCCAGCCGTCCTGGCTTCGGCTACAGCGTGCTGGTAGCGCAGAGCGTCGAGTCCTTCGTCAGCTACCTCTACGATGGTGAAGGCCGGCCGCGCTGGCTGAGTGCCACCAGCGGGCCCTTCGGCTCGGCCGAAACCCTGGAGCTGCGTCAGTACAGCGGCTTCTGCCCGCTCTGTGCCTTCACTGCGCCAAGCACCCAGGTGGTTGGCAGCCTGACCCGCAGCTACGCGGCTGGCAGCATTGCCAGCATCGCACTGCAGGCTGACTTCCTGGCACCGCTGAGCGGCAGCTGGAGTCAGTCGGCCGCAACCATCTCGCTGGCCGACCTTGGCGGCTGCCCCTGATGACAGAGCGATGCGGTGATCCGCGGATCACCGCATCGGGCTAAACTCGCCCGCTGTCGTCAGTTCCGGAATCCCATGCATATCGAGTCAAAGCTGCCGCGCGTCGGCACCACGATTTTCACGGTCATGTCGCAGCTGGCGGCGCAACACCAGGCAGTCAACCTGGGTCAGGGATTCCCCGATTTCGAAGTGCCTGAGTTCCTGCGTGAGGCCCTGGCGCGCGCCATGCTCGCCGGGCACAACCAGTACGCGCCAATGACCGGCATCGCCGCGCTGCGCGAGCAGATCGCGGCGAAGACCCAGCGCCTGTACGGGCGGCCGATCAATGCCGATTCCGAAGTGACCGTGACCAGCGGCGCCACCGAGGCGATCTTCGCTGCGATCCATGGTCTTGTGGCCGCAGGCGAGGAGGTGATCGTGCTGGATCCCTGCTATGACTGCTACGAACCGGCCATCGATCTGGCAGGTGCAAGAGCCGTGCACGTGCCTTTGCGTGATGGCGATTTTTCGGTCGACTGGCAGCGCGTACGGGATGCGATCAGTCCGCGCACCCGCATGCTGATGATAAACAGCCCGCACAACCCCAGCGGCGCGGTGCTGTCGGCTGAGGACCTCGACATCCTGGCGGAAATCCTGCGTGAGACCCGCATCGTCCTGCTTTCCGATGAGGTTTACGAGCACATCATCTTTGACGGAGCCGCGCATCAGAGCGTGCTGCGTCATGCCGAACTGGCCGAGCGCAGCGTGGTGATCTCGTCCTTCGGCAAGACCTATCACTGCACCGGCTGGAAGGTTGGCTACGCCATTGCGCCTGCGGCGATCTCGGCCGAGTTCCGCAAGGTGCACCAGTACCTGACCTTTTGCACCTTTGCGCCGGCGCAGTGGGCGTTTGCCGAGATGATCGAGCGGCATCCCGAGCACTACCTGGAGCTGCCCGCCTTCTACGAGGCCAAGCGCGATCGCTTCCGCGCCCTGCTGGCAGGCAGTCGCTTCCGCCTGCTGCCGGTGCCGGGTGGGTACTTCCAGCTGATCGATTACAGCGATGTCAGCGACCTCGACGATCGGGCGTTCTGCGAATGGTTGACCCGCGAGCATGGCGTGGCCTCGATTCCGCTCTCGCCGTTCTATGCCGAAGCACCGAATGGGCAAAGGCTGGCGCGTCTGTGCTTTGCGAAGACCGACAAGACCATGGACGCGGCGGCGGAGAGGTTGAATCGGGTTTAGCTTGTCTGGGGTCAGAAGTCAGTGCGTGAGTTAGTAAGTGAGTCAGTGAGTCAGTAGGTCAGTTGCATGGGATCACGCGACGTGGAGGTCGCCGCGTCGCAAACCTGCTTTGCCGGCAAGGGCCATCTCTGGGCCAACCAATCGAAGTACATCCGAGAAAACCAACATGTCGTCCCTACGTGTGTCTCTCGTGCAGGCCGAAACCGTCTGGCACGACGCCGCTGCCAATCGTGAGCTCTACGGGCGGCTGATTGCGCCGCTGGCTGGCAAGTCCGATCTGGTGGTGTTGCCGGAGACGTTTACCAGCGGATTTTCCAACGACGCAGTAAACGATGCCGAGGACATGAACGGGCCAAGCGTCGCCTGGATGCGGGAAAAAGCGCGCGAGCTGGGCGTGGTTCTCACCGGCAGCGTGGTGATCCGCGAAGCCGGGGCAGTGTTCAATCGACTGCTGTGGGCACAGCCGGACGGCAGCCTGCAACACTACGACAAACGTCACCTGTTTCGCATGGCAGGCGAGCACCAGCGCTACGCGCCGGGCCGCGCCCGGCCCCTGTTTCACCTGGGGGAATGGCGGATCCTGCCGCAGGTTTGCTATGACCTGCGTTTTCCTGTGTTTTCGCGCAATCGCGTCAGCGGAGCCGAGGGCGCGCTGGAATACGACTTGCTGCTCTATGTCGCCAATTGGCCCGCGCCACGCCGTCAGCATTGGCGCACCCTGCTACGCGCCCGCGCCATCGAAAACCTCGCCTGGTGCATCGGGGTGAATCGTGCCGGTAGTGACGGCAATGGCATCGCCTACGCGGGCGACAGCGCGGTGATCGACTTCCTCGGCGAGCCGCTGGTCGAACTGGGGCCAGCCGCCCAAGTCGCCACAACAACCATGTCACGTGACGCGTTACTGGCGCATCGCGAGCGATTCCCGGCACATAGAGATGCCGACGGCTTCGAATTGGGTGAAGTTCCAAGCCGATAGACAGCTGAATGTCCCATTTGTGCGCCGAACTGCGTTACTCATCACTGAAACCGAGCGGCATGGATGTTGTCGCGGTCCGGTTCCGCCTTGGTGAAGAAAGCGTCTAGAATCCATCAACCGGCCACTGGTCGGGTCCAGTCGAACGAGGAGACTGCAATGAAGAAGGCTTTTGTGGGGGTAGCACTGCTATTGGCAGGTGCATGTGGCGTGGCAGCGGCGCAGGACAAGCCGAGTGTGGGCGTGATCGAATTCAAGAACGAGTCGGGCGCCGGCTGGTGGCGTGGCGGCGTGGGCTGGGAGCTGTCCGGCATGCTGTCGAACGAGCTTGCGGCAACCAACTCATTTCGTGTGGTCGAGCGCAGCAAGCTGGAATCGGTTCTCTCTGAGCAGGATCTTGCCGCTTCCGGTCGGGTGAATCCGGCCACCGGCGCGCGCATGGGCAAACTGACCGGCGCTGACTATCTGGTCGCCGGTACCGTGACGTCGTACGAAGAAGGTACCAAGAGCACCGGCGGCGGCATCGCTATCCGGGGTATCTCGCTCGGTGGCAAGAAGAGCGAAGCCTATGTGGCGATCGACATTCGTGTGATCAATTCAACCACCGGCGAAATCGACTTCGTGCGCACCATTGAAGGTACGGCCAAGAGCTCGGGCATGTCGGTTGGCGTGTATCGGGGCGGATTTGGTGGCAACCTGGCGCAGGAGAACAACACCCCTGCCGGCAAGGCGATTCGTGCCGCGCTGGTGGAAATCACCGACTACCTTGCTTGCGTCATGGTGCAGAAAGACAGCTGCATCAACGAGTACCAGGCCAAGGAATCGCGTCGTCGCGACAGCAGCCGTGGTGCGCTGAAACTGAACTAAACGTTCGCGTCACCTTGCTACAAAAAAGGGCGGTGTCCGCGAGGACACCGCCCTTTTCTTGTCTGGATTACCAGCCGCAAGTCTGAGCCTGCGCAGGCAAGTTCTCAGCCGTCGCTGCGCGGGCCTCGCGGTCCGCGCGGGCCGCGAGGCGGCCCAGCGGGACGACCGCGAGGAGCACCGCCCGGACCTGAGCGCGAGGGGCCGCCACCTGGACCAGAACGTGCGGGACCGCCACCTGGACCCGAACGGGGGCCCGCGCCACGTGGTGCGCCGCCCGGGCCGCCGGGGCCGCCCGGACCCGGACGTGGTCCGCCGGGCTTGCGCGGGCCGCCAGGGCCGGGTTTGCCGGCCGGCTTGCCGCGCACGTCGGCGGCAGGACGTCGTTTTGCCAGGGTGTGCGTGGTCAGTTCCACCGCGTTGCTGCTGTCTGGCACATACCAGCTGCGGAATTCGGTGGGGTTGTGCTGGTAGCCAGGTGCCTGACGCCCGTCACCTGCGCCGGCCGGACGCGGTTTGCGCGGGCCGGACGCTGCCGGACGGCCACCCGGCTTGCCGCCTGGCGCGCCACCCGGCCCCTTGCGCGGACCGCCGCGTCCAGGTGCGCCGGCACCGGCGCCGTACTTCTTGCGCGGGCCGCTGCGGCGTCCAGGGCCATCGTCGCGGATGCGATCGAAGGCGCGCGCCTCACGGCCTTCGTCCTCGGCGTAACTGCCATTGACGTAAGCCTTGGCACTGCCGCCTTCAGGCACGACTTCGGTGGTTCTGGCCTTGGCACGCCGCTGGCCAATGACCGGCTGCAGCGACAATACCGGCGTCACCGCAGCCAGGCCCAGCTTCTTGCGCATGGACAGGATCAGATCCGCCGGCAGCTCTTCGGTTTGCCCGCGCTTGAGCAGGCGCGGCAACACTACATCGCCGTAGCGAACCCGTTTCAGGCGGCTGACCTGGAAACCCTGTGATTCCCACAGCCGGCGCACTTCGCGGTTGCGGCCTTCGGCAACCACGACGCGGAACCAGTCATGGCTCTCGCTGCCGCCGATCCGTTCGATCTCGTCGAAACGCGCCGGACCATCATCCAGTTCCACGCCACGTTTCAGGCGATGGATCACCGCTTCATCGATGCTGCCGTGGATCCGGCAGACGTATTCGCGCTGCACTTCACCCGACGGGTGCATCAGAGCGTTTGCCAGTTCGCCGTCGGTGGTGAGCAGCAGCAGACCGGTGGTATTGATATCGAGCCGGCCGACGGCGATCCAGCGCGAACCCTTCAGTGGCGGCAGGGCTTCGAAGATCGTCGGGCGTCCCTCGGGGTCTTCACGCGTGGTGACTTCGCCCTCCGGCTTGTTGTAGATCAACACGCGCGAAGGCTCGCTCACCGCCGAAACCACGAAGACCTTGCCATCCAGCTCTACGCGGTCGCCGCTGCCGACCAGATCGCCGATGCCGGCAATCTTGCCATTGACCTGCACTTCACCACGGCCGATGCGTTCTTCCAGCGCGCGGCGCGATCCCAGGCCGGATTGCGCCAGCACCTTGTGCAGGCGCTCCTCGGTGCGCTCTGCGCGCGGGCCGTCGCTTTCGTCGCGTTTCAGGGAGAGGGTCTTGCGGGGGGTATCGCTCATGAATTGTGCTCCGGCAGCGCCGTGGAGTCGGCCTCGCTGCCCTGGGTTGGGTGTTCGGAATCGGGTTGTGAGTCGGGGCCGGAGGTATCGGCGGTTGCGAGGTCATCCGTGGCCTGAGCCGCATCGAACTCGGCCGCTTCGGCCTGAAGCCCAGGTGCGACTTCGCCTGCCTCATGCCCAGCGTGGATGCGCTCGTTGTGGTCGACCGTTTCGTCCGCCGCCTCAACGGCTTCCGGTTCGGTGCTGTCGATGGCTTCGGGATCTGCCTCGGCAGCCACGCCGGCAAAGGCATCCTGGGGAAGTTCGAGTACCGCCGGCTCCAGACTGAGCTGGGGCTCGAAGTCGGGAATGTCGCGCAGCTCCGACAAGGGTGGCAGCTGGTCGAGGCTCTTGAGGTTGAAGTAATCGAGGAAGGCTCGCGTGGTGCCGAACAGCGCAGGGCGGCCGGGAACATCACGATGACCGACCACGCGAATCCATTCGCGGTCTTCCAGGGTGCGGACGATGTGGCTGCTGACCGTGACACCGCGGATCTGTTCGATCTCGCCGCGCGTGATCGGCTGGCGGTAGGCAATCAGTGCCAGGGTTTCCAGCTGGGCGCGTGAGTAGCGCGTCTGGCGCTCGGCCCAGAGCCTTCCGACCCAGGGCTGGACTTCATCGCGCACCTGGAAGCGGAAGCCCGAGGCGACTTCGATCAGCTCGACGCCGCGCTCACCGGATTCTGCGCGCAATGCCTCCAGAGCGCGCTCAATCATGCCGGACTCGGCCGGCTGATCCTCGGGAAACAGCGCGCCCAGCTGGGTCAGGTTGAGCGGCTGCCCGGCAGCCAGCAGGGCGGCTTCGATGATGCGTTTGATCAGTGCGGAATCCATTCGAAATCAGTTGTCGTCATTCGCGGCGAGAGCCAGCGATTTCACGTAAATGGGGGCCAGCGGCTCGTCCTGCACCAGTTCGAGCAACTGCTCCTTGGCCAATTCGAGCACGGCGAGAAAGGTCACCACCACGCCAAGTCGTCCTTCCTCGACGGTGAACAGCGCGGTGAAACTGTGGAACTGACCATCGGCAAGCCGGCTCAGAACATCGCCCATCCGCTGCCTCACGCTGAGTGCCTCACGCTTGATCGCGTGGTGGGTAAACAGTTCGGCGCGCTTGAGGACGTCGCGCAGGGCAAGCAGCATTTCACGCAGGTCCACAGGCGGCGGCAGGCGCAGCACGGTGCGGTCGCCAGCGAAGGCGCTGGCGGCTACCGTATCGCGGTCGATGCGCGGCAGGGCATCGATGTCTGCTGCGGCCTGCTTGTAACGTTCGTACTCCTGCAGGCGCCGCACGAGGTCGGCGCGCGGATCATCTTCCAGGCCGTCTTCGGCGGGTGGCCGCGGCAGCAGCATGCGCGACTTGATCTCGGCCAGGATCGCGGCCATCAGCAGGTAGTCGGCGGCCAGTTCGAAGCGCGCCTCCTGCATCAGTTCGATGTAGGTGTTGTACTGCTTGGTGATCTCCGCAACCGGAATGTCCAGCACATCAAGGTTCTGGCGTCGGATCAGGTAGAGAAGCAGGTCGAGAGGACCCTCGAACGCCTCCAGAAAGACTTCGAGCGCATCCGGCGGAATGTACAGGTCCTGCGGCATCTGCAGCATCGGCTGCCCACGCACCAGCACCAGCGGCATCTCCTGCTGCTGTGGCTGGGTGATGAATACCTGCGCTGAGCCGCCGTCGGCGGTCCCGGCCTGTGCCTGGTTCATCAGTAAGCGACCCCTGCGGGCCTGTCATGCAAAACGTCGATGGGCATGTGCTGCACTAGTGGAATCTGGATGTCCCGACCCGCGCGGTGCGCGAATCAGGCTGTGTCTGCGTGACGCTCGCAGTCTGAGCGGCTGGCATCTGTGTTCAGACGCCTGCCACTGATTCGCCAGCCATGCCCCCAGGTGCAGCTGGTCAAATCAGTGAAACTGGCGCAAAGCCCTCGCGAACCACTGCGGGTGCTTCGCCCAGGCAGTCGATGATGGTGGTAGGACCCGGCGTGCAATCGCCTGAATCCAGCATCAGATCGACGTGGCGCATCATGCGCTCGGCCACCACCTCGGCCTCGTGGTTGGCCATTTCCTCATCCGGAAGCTGCAGACTGGTTGCCAGTACCGGCTCGCCGTAGCTGGCGATCACCGCGCGCAGGACCGCATGGTCCGGCACACGAATACCAACAGCTCGGCGTTTGGCCTGCTTTAACCGTCTTGGCAATTCGGCCGCAGCCGGAAGAATGAAGGTGCAGGGGCCGGGAATGAGCGACTTGACCAGTCGAAACGACTGGTTGTCCAACTTTGCCAGGCTGCCCACGGCACTCAATGAGTCACAGAGTAAGGTGAATGGGTGGCGCGTGTCCAGCGCGCGCAAGCGCACTATGCGTGCTTCCGCCTCACGTGCTTCCAGTGCCCAGGCGAGCAGATAGCCGGCATCCGAGGGTAATAGCAGTAACTTGCCCTGCTGCAGGGCACGGCTGGCCATCTCGATGAGTCGAGCTTGTGGATGGGTGGGGTGGACTTCAATACGTTGACTCACGGCCCGGTTATGATGCCCGGCTTATCGCTCAAGAAATACCCCTGATGCTCTACCTGATCCTTGGCCGCGACGTCGACGATGCCCTGCCGCTGCGGCGTGAAGCCAGGCCGGCTCACCTGCAACGCCTGGAATTGCTGCGCGATGAGGGTCGCCTGGTGTTGGCAGGGCCGCTGCCGCGCATCGATGCGGAGGACCCCGGTCCCGCAGGATTTTCCGGCAGCATGATCGTGGCCGAGTTCGAGTCCCTGCTGGAGGCACGGCGCTGGGCGGAAGCCGACCCTTATTGCGCTGCGGGTGTGTATGGCGCGGTCGAGGTTTACCCTTTCCGCCAGGTGTTGCCTTGAAACCGCGCGTGGAACAGATTCGCGAACGACTGCTGGCCGCGCTCGCCCCCAGCGAGATCGAAGTGATCGACGAGAGTCACAAGCATGTGGGTCACGCGGGCGCGCGCGACGGTCGCGGACACTTCGCGGTAAGACTGCGCAGCAGCGCGTTTGAAGGCCAGGGCCCGCTGGCCCGCCACCGGGCGGTCTATGAGGCACTGGGCGAACTGATGCAGACCGATATCCATGCCTTGTCGATCAAGGCGCTGGCACCCGATGATCTTTCATGAAGGGCGATCCTGCCCAATGTTCTTGGCGATGATGGAACCCGAAAAGATGCCTATTCGTTTACCGATCCTTGGCCTGATTCTGCTGTGTCTTGTTGCCTGTGGTGGTTCAGGCAGTCCCCAGCCTGAGTCCAGCAAGGCACTTGACGCACTCGCCGGAGCCCCGGATGGGGAGCTGGCGGTCTCAGTCAATGGTGAAGTGGTCAGCGTGCCGCTGCTGGAGGCATTTGCGAAATCACGGGGCCTCGATCCGGCAATACCCGAGCAGCGCGAACGGGCACGGGAGGCGCTGGTCGAACTGGTCGTGCTGGCCCAATCGGCCCTGCGTAGCGAGGCTGGTCGCAGCCCTGAACAACAGGCGGAAATGGTGCTGGCTCGCGTAGCCCAGCTGTCGAGCCAGTACGTGGCCAGCCTGCGCACTTCGATCCAGATCACTGACGAACAGTTGCGCGAGTACTACGCGCAGGAAGCTGCGCGCGCTGGCGCTACCGAGTACCACATAGCCCACATACTGTTTGCCGATGCAGCGACCGCCCAGGAAGCCGCACGGCGTGCCGCCGAACCGGGCGTCAGCTTCGAGGCCATGATGGAGGAATACGCCGCCGCGGGCGCGCTGCAGGCGCGTGATCTGGGTTGGGGCAATCTGGCGCAGATGCCTGAAGCCTTTCCAGAGATGCTGGCAACGCTCGCAGACGGCCAGGTGGCGCAGGTGCCGGTGCAAACCACCTACGGCTGGCATGTTCTGCATCGCATTGCGTCCAGGCCCTTCAACCCGCCCAGCTTCGACGATGTTCGCGAAGGTGCCCGGACCCTGCTGATCGAACGCGCCGTGGGAGAGCGCGTCCGCGCGCTGCGCAGCGAGGCCAAGGTGCAGCAGGCAGCGGATCCGGCGTGATCCATTGGGCGCCAGCAAAGCAAGGATTTTCGCATTACCACGTCGCCTATCCAAAGCACTCTGCATCACATGAATGCCCGCATCCTTGACGGAAAGCGCATCGCCGACGCACTCGTTGAACACCTGCGCAGCCGCGTGCAGGTGCGCATTGCCGAGGGCTCACCGCCGCCCGGGTTGGCGGTGATCCTGGTCGGGGACGACCCGGCATCCTCGGTCTATGTGCGCAACAAGCGTCGCGCCTGTGAGCGCATTGGTTTCGCGTCGTTCGACTTTGACCTGCCGTCCAGCACCAGCGAGGCGCAGCTGTATGACCTGGTCGACCAGCTGAATGTGGATCCGCGCGTCAATGGCATCCTGTTGCAGCTGCCCCTGCCGGCACATTTCGATGCGGCGGCGCTGATCAAGCACATCGACCCGCGCAAGGATGTTGACGGATTCCACCCGGAGAACATTGGCCGCCTGCTGCTGCGCCAGCTCGGCCTGCGCCCCTGTACGCCGAAGGGCATCATGACCCTGCTTGGTCACACCGATCGTCCGGTTCGCGGTCGCAATGCCGTAGTTGTTGGCGTCAGCAATCATGTCGGTCGGCCGATGGCCATGGAACTGCTCATTGCGGGCAGCACGGTCACGTCCTGCCACAAGTTCACACCGCGCAGCGACCTGGAACGACAGGTGCGCGAGGCAGATATCCTGGTTGTCGCGGTCGGCAAGCCCGGGCTGATTCCGGGGCATTGGGTGAAGCCCGGCTCCGTGGTGATCGACGTTGGCATCAATCGCATGGAAGACGGGCGCCTGTGTGGTGACGTCGGTTTCGAAACGGCAGCAGAGCGCGCTTCCTGGATCACTCCCGTGCCTGGCGGCGTCGGACCGATGACCGTTGCCACCTTGATGCAGAATACCGTCGAAGCCGCGGAGAATGCCGCGGTTGTCGCGGTCCGGTAACCATGACGCAGCAGTGTTCGCCCTGATGCCACTCAATCCATTGCCAGCTTCCCTCAGGGTCAGCCTCATTGTGCTGGCCGCGATGGCGCTGGGAGCCTGCGCCAGCATTGCCAACCGCGCCACCGAGCGCGTGGCCGGCAATTTGTCCAGCGCGATGCTCAATCAGGATGATCCTGACACGGTGCGCGAGGGCCTTCCTGCCTATCTGCTGCTGCTCGATGGCCTGATCGAAGGCTCACCGGAGTCCGCCGGGCTGCTGCGCTCAGGCGCCCGTCTTTACGCAGCCTACGCCGGTGGTTTCGTTGCCGACCGGCCGCGCGCCCAGCGGCTTTCGACCCGGGCCATGAACTACGCGAAGCGCGCGACCTGTGCCCAGGGTCTGCCGCTGTGCGACAACATCGAAGGTGGATTCGAGCCGTTCCAGTTGGCCTTGCAGCGGACAACGGTCGACGACGTTGAAGCACTGCATGTATTGGGCTCGACCTGGACCACCTGGGTGCAGGCACACCGGGATGACTGGAACGCCATCGCCGACCTGCCCAAGATCGAGGCGCTGTTCGAACACCTCGTGGCCCTGGATGACGTCCATGCCGGCGGAGAGCCGCACATGTATCTGGGAGTGCTTTACTGCCTGCGCCCCGAGTCGCTGGGTGGACGCCCGCAGTTGGGGCGAGAGCATTTTGAGCGGGCAACGACCATTTCGCAGGGGCGCAACCTGATGGCGATGACGCTGTACGCCGAGCACTACGCGAGACTGGTGTTCGACCGTGACCTGCATGATCGACTGCTGCGCGAGGTCATCGCTGCGGAGCCACGCGCCGCTGGGCTGACCTTGTCCAACACACTGGCGCAGCAACGCGCAGCCGGCCTGCTCGCCAGCGCTGATGACTACTTCTGAGACCCGGAGACGCGGCATGACTCGACTTGTTCTGATCGGCGCACTGCTGCTTGGCCTGCTGGTGCCTCGGGTCGAGGCGCGGGATATCAAGATCGCCACCCTGGCGCCGGACGGCAGCGCCTGGATGGTGGCGATGCGCGAGGCAGCAGAAAAGGTGGAGCAGGGCAGCGAGGGCAGGCTGCGCTTCAAGTTCTATCCGGCTGGCGTGATGGGCTCGGATGCAACCGTGCTGCGCAAGATCCGACTTGGCCAGTTGCAGGGCGCGGCGCTGACTGGCAGTGAAGCCTCGCTGGTCGAGAGCAATGCAGGCATCTACAGCCTGCCGTTCCTGCTGCGCGACGAAGCCGAACTGGAAGTGCTGCGCAAACAGATCGATCCCCGTCTGGTCGAACGGTTTGCGGCAGCAGGCATGCAACTGCTCAGCATCAACAATGTGGGCTTTGCGTATCTGATGAGCACGCAGCCGATCCGCAGCAGCGATGACCTGCGCGGTGCCAAGGTCTGGGTGCCGCAGAACGACCGGATTGCCGAAGTCACGTTTCGTAGCGGCGGTGTCAGTCCGACATCCCTGCCGCTGGGCGATGTCTTCACATCCTTGCAAACCGGCCTGGTGGATACGGTGGCCAACACCTGGTCGGGAGCCATCGGTCTGCAGTGGCACACCCGCCTGAAATACGCGGTCGACCTTCCGCTGACCATGGTCATGGGCTTCGTGATGATCGATGGCAAGGTATTCGAGCGTATCGATGCAGCCGATCGTGAGTTGATGCTGCGCAGTTTTGCCGAGGCATCTCAACAAACCGATGAACGCTTTCGCAAGGACAATGTCGGCGCCCAGGCAGCATTGCTGCGCCAGGGCCTGCAGCTGCTGACGATTTCCGAGGACGATGCCATGCACTGGCGTGCCATCGGCGCCCAGGCAGCGGCTGAGTTGAGCCGTGCCGGTACGGTGGACCCCGCGCTGCTGGCGGAAGTCGAAGCGGTGCTGGCGCAACACCGCGGCGACGCTGCTCCGAAGGCAGATTGATGGGGAGGTGGCAGCGCCGACTGCACGCGGCCGAGGACGCGTTGCTGGCTGCGTTGTTGTTGGCGCTGGTCGTGCTGTGTGCAGGCCAGATCCTGGCGCGCTGGCTGCTCGACAGCGGCTGGATCCATGCCGAGCCGCTGTCCCGCACCATGGTCGTCTGGTTGGCCATGATGGGCGCCTTGGCCGCAACCCGCACCGGCAAGCACCTCGCCATCGATGCGCTGCCGCGCATGCTTCCGGCGACCGCACGGCGTGGGGTGTGGGCCCTGACCGAATTGTTTGCTGCAGCGATCTGTGTGCTGCTCGCCTGGTTTGGCGTGAATCTGGTTGAACTGGAGCGAAGCGACGCGGTCATGCTGTTTGCCACGATTCCGGTCTGGTGGTCGATGCTGGTCCTGCCACTCGGCTTTGGGCTCATGGCGCTGCGGTTCCTGCTCTCGGCGATGCTGGGACCGCCCGCGCCCGACGCCATGGTGTCGCCACCTTGATCGCCCTGTTTGCGTTGCTGCTGCTTGCGGCACTGGGCGCACCGCTGTTTGCGCTCATTGCGGCGCTGGCCATGCTCGGTTTCCACTACGCGGAATACGATCTCACCATCGTGGCCGTGGAGTTCTATCGGCTGGCCGACATGCCAGGACTGGTGGCGATACCGCTGTTCACCCTGGCCGGCTACTTGCTTGCCGAAGGCGGCACGCCGCGTCGCCTGGTGCGTCTGTCGAATGCGGTGCTCGGATGGATGCCCGGTGGTCTGGCCATCGTCGCGCTGGTCACCTGCGCCCTGTTCACGGCCTTCACCGGTGCTTCCGGCGTGACCATCGTGGCGCTCGGGGCGCTGCTTTATCCCGCCCTGATGCAGGCCGGCTACCCGCAGCGCTACAGTCTGGGCCTGGTAACAACGTCTGGCAGTCTGGGCTTGCTGTTCGCGCCTTCCTTGCCCTTGATCCTGTATGGCTTCGTGGCGGCGCAGTTGGAAACCGAGCCGCGGGTTTCAGTCAGCGACCTGTTCATCGCGGGGGTGATTCCCGGCCTGCTCATGCTGCTGCTGCTTTCCGCGCATGCGATGCGAACTGCGCAGCGTGCGGGAATTTCCCGTACGAGCTTTGACCGCAGCGAGGCGCTGGCAGCATTGAAAGGCGCTGCCTGGGAAATTCCGCTGCCGGTGCTGGTTCTGGGTGGAATCTATGGCGGGTTCTTCGCTGCCAGTGAGGCTGCCGCAGTGACGGCGCTCTACTGCCTGGTGCTGGTGATGTTTGTGCGGCGAGAGATCGGCTGGCGCAATCTGCCCGGCCTGATGGCTGAAGCGATGCGTCTGGTAGGTGCCATCTTGCTGATCCTCGGCCTGGCGCTGGCGCTGACCAACTGGATGATCGATCAGGAAGTTCCGGGTCGCCTGCTGCAGTCACTGCAGGCCAATGTCTCCAGCCCGCTGATGTTCCTGCTGCTCCTGAATCTGTTTCTGCTGGCTGTCGGCATGATTCTCGACGTATTCGCGGCAGTGGTGCTGCTTACGCCCTTGCTGGTGCCGGTGGCACTAGGATTTGGTGTACACCCGGTGCATCTTGGCATTGTGCTGCTGGCCAACCTGCAGCTTGGCTATCTCACGCCGCCGGTCGGCATGAACCTGTTCATTGCCAGCTATCGATTCGGTATTCCGCTGACGGATCTGGTGCGGGCTTGCCTGCCTTTCCTGGGCATCCTCCTGATCGCCCTGCTGCTGATCACTTACTGGCCGGGCCTGTCGCTGGGTCTGCTTGGCTGAATCGAGCCTCGCAGCTCAACCAAGGTCGAGTAGATAAAAGCGATTGCAGCCGAAGTGACCGGTGTTGCCAATCGGGGCGTCGATGCGACGGAAGCCCTCCGATTCGTAGAGCCGCTGGGCCACTTCCATGCCATGCAGGGTTTCGATGTAGCACTGCCGGTATCCCAGTTCGCGGGCCTTGCTCAGACAGTGGCGTAGCAGGCCGCGGCCCGCACCGCAGCCGCGCAGTTCGGGAAGGAAATACATCTTGCGCAGTTCGCAGATGTCGGCGCCTGCGTCAGCCAGCGCAGCAATGCCGGCGCCGCCCAGCACGCGTCCCTCGCGTTCAATCACGAAGTACGCGGCGCCCGGCGCGGCATAGGCCTCGCTCATCGCCCCGACCTCGGGATCGTGAATTGCGAAGCCGGGGCCGTCAGCACCGAATTCGGGCATCACGCGCCGAATGATGGCGGAAATCGCCGCGTCGTCGGCTGGCGTGATTGAGCGGAGACCCTGCATGCCGGTTCAGTCGGGGATGTGTCCGATACCGAAATGGCGGGCGTATTCGACCAGCGCCTTGGGTGTCAGCGGGCGGCTGAACATGTAGCCCTGCGCGATGCGTGCACCGTGTTCCAGCAGGAAGCGGCGCTGCGGCTCATGCTCGACGCCTTCGGCTATGACCATGAGACCGAGACTCTGTCCAATGCGAATGATTGCCTGACAGATCGCAGAGTCTGAAGGGTTGCCCGGTACACCCTGCATGAAGCTGTGGCTGATCTTGATGCCGTCGATCGGCAGGCGGCGCAGGTAGTTCAAGGCGCTGTAGCCTTCGCCGAAGTCATCGATGGTGATGCTGACACCAAGCACCTTGAGCGCCGCGAAGGTATCGAAGGTGTCGGGAGCGTCTTCGATCAGCACACGTTCGGTGACCTCCAGTTCCAGCGCCT
This sequence comes from Lysobacterales bacterium, assembly GCA_038257155.1. GTDB lineage: Bacteria > Pseudomonadota > Gammaproteobacteria > Xanthomonadales > Xanthomonadaceae > JANJTY01. The sequence goes on from JBBSJP010000005.1 coordinate 165,912, forward strand.
CGCCGGGCAGCGAGAACTCACGCAGCGTTGCCTCGACGGTCTCGGCCAGGAACTCGCTGAGGAACTGGCGATAGGAAACGTTGACCGCGATGCGCGGCACCATCAGGCCTTCGTCGCGCCAGGCGCGCAGCTGACGACAGGCTTCCCGAATCACCCACGCGCCGATGCGAACGATGTCGCCACTGTTCTCGGCGTGAGCCACGAAACGTCCCGGGGCCAGTTCGCCCAGTTGCCGGTTGTGCCAGCGCAGCAGGGCCTCGGCGCCCAGCAGTTGGCCGTCGCGAAGATCGATCTGCGGCTGGTAGACAAGCCGGAACTCCTGGAACTCCAGCGCCCTGCGCAGATGCGCCTCGATCAGCAGGCGGTCGGAGAGCTGGCTTGCCAGTGCCGGTGTGAACACCTGGAAGGTGTTGCGCCCGCGGCGCTTGGCCTCATACATGGCGGCGTCGGCATTGTTGAGCAACTGGTGCGCGGTCTGCGCGTCGGCCGGGTAGCGCGCAATGCCTACCGAGGCAGTAATGGAAAACTCCTCGCCCGACATGGCAAAGGGGCGGGCAAAGGATTCGGTGATTCGCGCTGCCAGCTCCTCGACACCGGCAACCCCATGCGGATCATCGATCATCACGAGGAATTCGTCGGCGCCAAAGCGTGCCGCCTCACCTTCGAAACCGATGCACTCACTCAGTCGCCTGGCTGCGGTAGCCAACAGCGCGTCTCCGGCGCCGTGCCCGAGCAGGTCGTTGACTACCTTGAACCGATCCAGGTCAACGTAGAGCAGGGCGATCACGGTGCTCGGCGTGGCGTCGTCGATGCAGCGTCCCAGCCGCTCCAGGATCGCATCCCGGTTCGAGAGTCCGGTCAGGGGATCGGTCAGCGCCAGGCGTCTCAGCTCCTCCTCGCGGCGCTTTCGCTGGGTGATGTCCTGCGCCGTTCCTGAAACGCGGACCACCTCGGAAATGTGTTGCACGCTGCGCCCGCGCAGGCGAAGCCAGCGCAGCACGTTGTCGGGACGGCGGATGCGGCATTCGAGGTCGATTTCGCCGCCCAGCCGCTGGGCGTACTCGATCGCATCCCTGACCGGCTGGCGGTCTGCTTCCACAACCAGCGAAATGAAGGAATCAAGGGTATGGGGCTGCTCGGCTTCGAAGCCGCCGATGCGATTGAACTCGGCCGTGCCATAGAGCGAGTTGGTCGAGGCATCCCACTCCCAGCCGCCAATCGATGCCAAGGCCTGGGTTTGCGCGAACAGTTCACTGTCGCGCTTGAGTTCGGTGACGTCGCTGAAGGTGGAAATCGACTGGAAGGCCCGCTCGCTGTCATCGCGGAACATCGGCACCGCCGATACTTTCAGCCAGACGTAGTGACGTCGACTGACGTTGTATACCCCAAGCAGGGTGGATTCGATGGTGTGTCCGGTTTCTATGGCGCGGCGTCCAGGAAACTCTTCCGACGACAGCCTGCGGCTGTTTTCGTCGACCACGTGCCAGTTGTCGAACTGACTGCCGAGACCAAGCAGATCGGCTTCATCCATGCCCAGGATGCGACAGGCAGCGGGATTGGCGCTGACAATCCGGCCGCGCTCGTCCTGCGCTACAACGCCCTTGTCCATGACCTGCAGCAGCAGGCGATAGCGAGCCTCTGAAGCGCGCAGTTCGTTCTCGGCGCTGCGGCGGCGGGTTACATCGCGCGCTACTGCGAGGACCCGCTGTTCGCCGCGATCCATGAACACTGCCGAGTGCACATCAACCGGAAACAGGGTGCCGTCGGCGTGCGCATTGAAGGTCTCGTGCAGGAACACTTCGCCAACCTGGAAGCTGCGTTTGACCTCTTCCATGCGATCGGGTGGCAAGGTGGGGTTGAGATCCCGCACATTGAGCGTGCACAGCTGATCGCGGCTTTGTCCATAGGTATCGCAGGCGGCCGCGTTGGCATCCAGGATGTTGCCGTTCAAATCAAGAATGGTGACCGAGTCCGGCACCGCATCAAACAGGCTGGTGATCCGCTGGTTGGTGGCAGCCAGTTCGAAATGCATCCGGCGCAGTGAAGTGACTGCCTCGCGCAAGGCCTGCTCGGCGGGGCAGCCGGGTTCCATGCCGGCGCGCAGGGTTTCGAGCCGCGCGATGGCGGCGACTGCCGTGCTGATGCCGGAACCTGCCGGCGGATCGGAATCGACCGTCCCACCAATCGGCTGATACTTGTCGCGCTGCGTCATTGCAAATCCCCTGGGGCCGCCCTGCGCAACCGCCTGGAAGGACGAATCCGAAGGATATCAGCAGCTGCAAGACTCACACCAGATGGCAGAGTTCTTCTGCGAGGGCGACAAAACGCTGCTTGGCCTGATCTGAATCGAAAAGCTTGGGCAGGGCGTTGGTAATGCGTGAGCTGAGGGAGCGGCGCTGTTCGGGATCGCGTAGCAAGTCTGTGGCGAGTTTCAGCAGCGCGTCGCGGTCGGCTGCAACCAGATTCTCGGCCAGGCCCAACTGGGCGAGCATGGCGGCACTCTGGCGGCCGCGCATGAAGCGTCCATTACAGGTTGCCAGCGGCAAGCCCGAGACAAGCGCGTCGAGACTGGTGTTGCCGCCCGACCAATGCAGACTGTCCAGCATCAGGTCGCATTGACGGTTGATCTGCAGGTACTGGGGACGTTGCACCTGGGGTAGCCAATGCAGCTGATTGTCGGGATCGGCACCGCTTCGTTCAAAGGCGTGGCCAAGTCTTGTCATCAAGCGCTCGCGCCAGCGCGGGCGCTGCGGCGTGAACAGCAGAAACACCGCTTCCGGCACGGTGGCAGCGAGTTCGGCCATCAAGGCGTCATTGTCCGGATGCAGCTTGAAGCCTGATTGCGGCACCAGAACGCGGACTCCCATCGGCAATTCGATGTCGTCCGGGACCGATGAGGCTGCAACGAGCGGATAGTCGACGCCCAGGCCCGGCAGAAGATGAAGTCGCTCACGATAGTGTGCGGGAGCATCGGCGGGTTCCATTCCGGCACAGCTCAGGAACACGTCGATGGAAGGCAGCCCGGTGGTTGTCGGGTGGCCCCACGCCGCGGCCTGGCAGCGTGCCAGGCGAGTTGCCGCAAGCGGCAGCAGGCGCATGTCCATGCCGATTTCGGGATAGATCAGCAGGTCCAGATCGCAGGACCGCACCTGCTCGGCCAGCTCGTTGAGCGACCCATCATGAAACACGAAGCGGTGCAGTCCAGTAGCTATTCGCGCGGTAGTTGCGTCGCGCTGAGGGCCGAGCTGGAACAGGTGCACTTCGAAGCCCGCTTCCTGCAGCCACCTCGGCCAGCGCCCGAAGTAGTTGCCGACGGTGCATTCGCGGAAGGAGGACGAGAGGAATCCAACCCGCGCCGGGCCGTCACGGCGGCGTTCCAACGGTGGGTCAAGCGACGGCGCGAGGCTGCGGGTGGCACGCGCCAGGAAGTCACCGTAGGACGACTGCAGCGCGCAGTCATCCTTCCCCTGGTAGGCAAGGTAGAAGTTGCTCCAGCTGGCTTGCTCCAGTTCCGCTGGAAGGCGAGCGAGGGACTCATTGGGCCAGTCGGTCTCGATCTGTTGCAGTCCAGCGGAAAACGCCTCGCGGTCGAGCTGCATCTGCGCGGTATCCGCAGGCAAGGGATCGATGTGCAGTGCCTGCGCCAGCGCGGCGCGAAGTGGAGGCGGCTGGCCGCGGCTTCGACACGCGCCGATCACCGCCGCAAAGGCACGCCTCGTCGCGTCACTGTCGCCCTGCTGGCGGATGCGCTCTGCGACCTCCATGCCGGGCGCGCCGGCAGCTTCGCTTCCCTGTAGTTCGAGCACGTCAGCAGCGGCTTGCAGCCTTCCGATGCGCGCCAGACCCATGGCCAGCCGCAGGCCCTGGGGACAGGCGGGGTCGGCGAGCACCTGCTCCAGTGCTTCCTCTGCCTGTTCCACCCGACCGGTTTCGGCCAGGAGCTCTGCGCGCATCAGCGCGGCTTCGGCATCCTGCGGATTACCGTGCAGGTGTTCACCGATGTGACGCAGCGCACCGCGCAGATCGCCCAGATCGCGCATTGCCAGCGCGGCATTGAAATTGGCCAGTGGATGCATCAAGGAGTTGTGCAGTGCTGAATCGAAGTCCTCCAGCGCGGCCTTGGCATCACCTGCCTCGCGCCGCTGCGCACCGCGTCGATTCAGCGCGTCAGCCGACATGCGCTGCCAGCGTGACTCATCCGGCTGCAGGTGCATGAGTTGTTGCAGGCCTTCGATGGCCTCATTGATCCGATCAAAATGAATGGCGGCGTTTACCACGATCACCAGTGCCTGGAGTCGAGCCTCCGGCTCGTCCGGCAGCGCCTTCAACAGGGCAAACGCGGGTTCAGGGTCACCCTGTTGATAGGCGGTCGCAGCTTGATTGATCGTCTCGTTCACCGCTAAACCTCAGGCCGCTGCGCGGCCAACCTTGCTGCCGGTCTCGCGTCCGAGCAAGGCTGAAAGCCATCGGCCGGTGTCGATCAGGGCGGGTAGATCGATGCCGGTCTCGATTCCCAGGCCGTGAAGCAGATAAACCACATCTTCGCTGGCGACATTGCCGCTGGCGCCCTGCGCATAGGGGCACCCGCCGGTGCCGCCTACCGCCGAATCGACCACGGCCACGCCTTCCTCCAGACAGGCCAGCACGTTGGCCAGCGCCTGTCCGTAGGTGTCGTGGAAGTGCACCGCCAATGCCGACATGGGAATCTCCTGCGCCACCGTACGCAGCATCGCGCGTGCCTTGCCAGCCGTACCCACGCCGATGGTATCGCCCAAGGATATTTCGTAGCAGCCCATCTCGAACAACGCGCGCGCAACGCGCACCACATCTGCCAAGGCAACCTCACCCTGATAGGGGCAGCCCAGCACGGTCGAGACGTAACCGCGTACCTTTACCCCGTCAGCGCGGGCGCGCTCCAGGATCGGTGCAAAACGCGCAAGGCTTTCGTCGATCGAGGCATTGATGTTCTTGCGGCTGAATGCTTCCGATGCCGCGCCGAACACGGCGATTTCGCTCGCGCCGACCGCGCGGGCCCGTTCGTACCCGGCTTCGTTCGGCACCAGCACGGGATAGCTCGCGCCGTCGCGCATTGCGATGCCCTGGAATACTTCGGCCGCATCGGCCAACTGCGGCACCCACTTGGGGCTGACGAAGCTGGTGACCTCAATGCTGCTCAAGCCTGTGGCAGAAAGCCGGTCGATCAGCTCGATCTTGCTTTGGGTCGGAACGATGTTCCTTTCATTCTGAAGGCCATCACGGGCCCCCACCTCGACGACGCGGACGCTGGACGGCAGGTTCATGCATCCTCCTCGAGCACCAGCAACACCGCATCGGCTTCGACGAATTCACCGACACTGGCACGGATCTCCGCCACCGTGCCGGCTCGCGGGGCGCGCAAGGTCAGTTCCATCTTCATCGCTTCCATCACCATCAGGGCCTGACCCTCGACCACCCCGGTGCCGACCTCGGTTTGCAGGAGCACGACGCGACCCGGCATCGGAGCGAGCAGGCGATTGCCGCTGTCGGCGTTGCTTGCGCCTTCAAAACGGAAGGCGGGCATCTGCTCAAAGCGCAGTCGTCGCTCGCCATCGTGCAGGAAGACCCAGGAACCGGCTACTCGCGCGCGCAAGCGCCGGGCTTCGCCGTCGATGCGCGCGGATAGTACGCCATCGCGCCAGCGCGCTCCGCTGACGTGAACGGCGAGCGCTTCGCCGCGCAATTGATAGGTGCCGTTGGCGCCAGAGGCATGCAATTCGGTGCGGACGCCGTCGTGATTGAGTACCAGCATGCGCTCGCCAGCATGGCCGAGGCGCCAGCCGTCCGCGATCGACCAGGGCGAGGTGGGCTCAGCGGTGCGGCCCGCGATCTCGCGTGCACCTGCTTCCTGTGCGAGCAACACGACCGTAGCCGCTGCCGCGAGCTGCTGCGAGGACGGCGCGGGCAGGGGCGACAGCACCTCGTCCAGATGCTGATCCAGGTAGCCGGTATGGATGCGCCCCTCGCGCACGACCGGATGGCTGACAAGGCGCTCCAGGAAGGCGATATTGGATTTTGGCCCGATGATTTCGCAGTCTGCCAAGGCATCGCGCAGACGCGCCAGGGCCTCGTCGCGATCGCTGCCGTGCACGATCAGCTTGGCGATCATCGGGTCATAGAAAATGCTGACCGTATCGCCCTCGATCACACCGCCGTCCAGCCGCACCGAGGCGCTGGGCTGCGGCAACATCAGGGTATCGAGTCGCCCTGAGCCTGGCAGGAAGCCGTTGTCTGGATCTTCTGCATACAGCCTGACTTCGATTGCGTGCCCCTGGCTGCGGATCGCCTGCTGACTCAGGGGCAAGGATTCTCCGGCGGCCACGCGCAATTGCCATTCGACCAGGTCCAGGCCGGTGACCATCTCGGTGACCGGGTGTTCGACCTGCAGGCGGGTGTTGATCTCCATGAAGTAGAAGCCACCATCGGCGCCGACGATGAACTCCACGGTGCCGGCGTTGACGTAGTCGATCGCCTGCCCGGCAGCGACCGCCGCTGCACCCATCTGTTCACGCAGCCCTGCACTGAGGAAAGGCGAGGGCGATTCCTCGATGACCTTCTGGTAGCGACGCTGCGCCGAGCACTCGCGTTCGCCCAGGTGGATGATCTGGCCCGTGGCATCGCCAAAGATCTGCAGCTCGATGTGGCGGGGAGTCTCGATGTAGCGCTCAAGCAATACCCGGTCACGACCGAAGGCATTGGCCGCCTCGCGCTGACAGCTTTCCAGACTGGCAGCGAATTCGCTAGCCTCGCGCACCACGCGCATGCCCTTGCCACCGCCACCATGGGCGGCCTTGATCATCAGCGGGTAGCCGATGCGGTCGGCTTCACGCTGCAGCAGTTCGGGTGCCTGCTCTGCTCCGGTGTAGCCTGGAACCACCGGCACGCCAGCCGCGGCCATCAATTCCTTGGCGCCGGCCTTGCTGCCCATCTTGCGCATCGAGGCCGCTTTGGGGCCGACAAACACGATTCCGGCCTGCTCGACGGCTTCGGCGAAATCAGCGTTTTCGGAGAGAAATCCGTAACCGGGATGAATGGCCTGCGCGCCGCTGGCGCGGGCCACATCAATGATGACCTCGCCGCGCAGATAGCTGTCCTGCGGCCGCGGCCCGCCAATCGGGAAGGCCACATCGGCAAGGCGCACATGCTGGGCATCGGCATCGGCCTCGGAATAGACCGCAACCGTCCGGATTCCCAGGCGACGGGCAGTGCGGATGATGCGGCAGGCGATTTCGCCACGGTTGGCGATCAGCAGGGTCTCGAACATGGCGCTATTTAGCCACGGATTGGCGTGCTTTGGCCAAACCCCTTGAGGTTCCCGGTGTCGCGCATCCGCCGGTCATTCCCCGCCAGCGGGGATGGCTAAACCCGTGTTCCACAAGGCCTCGGAAACCGATTGAGGCGAATGAGTACGCTCTGCCGTATTCTCGGCCCATCCATGGCTGGGTGAGCATCATGGCCGCGCCAAATCACGAATTGTCCCCCGAGGAGCTCAACGAGCTGCTCAGCGGCCTGATGCCGGATATCCCTGGATATCAGGTGATGCGGCGCATTGGGCGTGGTGGCATGTGCTATGTCTATCTGGGCCTGCAGCGTTCCCTTGATCGTCAGGTCGCGATCAAGGTGATGGCGCCGGATGCGCTCAATGACGAGATCGGCAAACAGCGGTTCGAACGCGAGGCGCGCACCATCGCCAAGCTCGAGCACCCCAGCATCGTCGGAATCCACGAAGTGGGGCGCACGCCGGAGGGCCTGCTGTACTACGTGCTTCCTTATCTGTCCAAGGGCCACGTCGGACAGCGCGACCTGACCAAAGACGAGCCGCGGGTCATCGAGGTGCTGCGATCCTTGCTCTCGGCACTGGAGTACGCGCATGCACGTGGCATCGTGCACCGCGATGTAAAGGCCGAAAACGTATTGTTCGACAATGCCGATCGACCGGTGCTCACCGACTTCGGGATCGCAGTCAGCAAGCGAGACAACGTCCGCATGACTGGCAGCGGATTGGCCCTGGGCAGCAGTACCTACATGTCACCGGAGCAGGCGCGCGGCGAACGGGTGGATGGGCGCGCCGACATCTACAGCCTGGGCGTGCTGGCGTTCGAGATGCTGTGTGGGCACCTGCCATTCCAGAGTTCCGATGCTCTGTCCCTGGCGCTGATGCACGCCCAGGATCCCGTGCCGCGCATGCCCGAAGCCAAGCGACACTGGCAGGCATTCATTGACAAGGCGATGGAAAAGTCCGCCAGCAAGCGCTTTGCCAGCGCCCATCAGATGTTGCAGGCGCTGGCCGAAGTCGCGGCTGAATCCAAGAGGCTCTCGCGATTGCCCGTTGCACAGCCGGGGGCAGACCTGCAGCCTCCGACGCAGGTGATTCGCGTAGTCGAGCCAGGGCATTCTGCGCGTGATCGTCTGCCCACTCAGTTGCGTGGCCCCAAGGCTGCACTTGCCGCGGGTGTTGTCCTGCTGCTGATTGTTGTTGCATTGAGTGTGGCACTTTGGCCGGATTCTCCAAGCGACCCACTGTTGGCCGAACCCGCAGCAGCCCTCGTCGATGTGGCAGGTCCAAGCAGCGACGGCGAGGTCATTGAGGTGCCAGCAGCAGTGAGCGAACTTCAGACCGAAGAGTCGTCGGACACTGCCGGTGAAACAGGGGAACTGGAGGAGGAGGTGCCGGATCTGCCTCCTGGACTGCGCGAGCTGCAGGCGGCACGCGGCCAGATCGCCCGCGGTCGTTTGAGCCTGCCGGCAGGGGACAATGCCTACGAATCGCTGTTTGCGGCGCGCCGGATCTTGCCGGATTCGCCCCAGTTGCAAGCGGTTGGCGAGCGTTGGATTGCCGCCGCAAGCCCGCACCTGCTGGCCGCGTTGGCCGATGGGCGTGAGGAAGCATCGCTCGGGCTCCTGCAGCGTGCCGACACCCTGGCGGGCGATCTGAAGCTGCGTGAGGGATCTGCGTGGCGGCAGCTGCAAAAGAGCCTCGCCGAGGCAATGCTGGCACCGCTGCAATCGGCCCTGGCTGCGGGCGATCTGGACGCCGTGCAGGCTGCCAAGGCTCGCGCACTGCGGTTTGGCGTGAAGCCGGAAGCACTGGAGCCGGCCTGGTCGGCGCCGATCGTTCGGGTCAAGCCGGGCGACGTGATGACAAGTGGTAGCAGTCAGCTGGTGCTCTTGCGCCTTCCGACGCAGACCGCCGCCGGGCTTGCCGCAATGCCGCAGGAAGTGACGCGTGACCAGTACGCTGCGTTTGCCCGGCTGAGTGGCGCATCCGAAACACGATGCCGCAATCGCACTGCGGGAATATTCCAGCGCAAGCGCAGCTGGCAGGAACCCGGATTCGAGCAGGCGGGAGATCATCCGGTGGTTTGTGTCAGCGTGGCTGATGCGCTGGCCTATGCCGAGTGGCTGGGTGCACGCGACGGCGTGCGCTATCGGCTGCCCAGCGCAGGCGAATGGAACAGGCTGGCCGGCTACCCCCAGAGCGGTGATGCCTGCGCGTCTGATCGCCTGGCCTGTGGCAGCAATGGCACGGCCCGTGCTGCGAGTGGCTCGACTTCACCCGCCGGGCTGCGAGGGCTGCGAGGCAATGTCCGCGAATGGCTGTCCGACTGCGCCGATGGGTGCCGCAAGCGCATGGCGGGAGGACGGGGCTGGCGCGACGCGGCGGCGGTTTCAGCAACCGGCGGCGAGGCTCTGGACGCCGACCAGGCCTACGACGATGTGGGCTTCCGATTGCTGCGCGACGTTGCGGCTGAGGAAGTGGAACTGCGCTGAGGTCAGTGGGGCCAGCGTGGTGCGCGTTTGTCGAGAAAGGCAGCCAAGCCTTCCTGGCCCTCGGGCGACACCCTGAGTCGCGCAATCAAGGCGGCATTTTCGGCATCGACGCGTTCGCTGTCGGCGCGCCGCATTCCACTCATGCGCAGCGCCAAGGCCTTGGCTTCGTGCTGGGCCTTGGGTCCGCCCTTGGCCAGCCAGTGCAACTGGCGCTCGACGGCTTCGTCCAGATCCTTGCCGGCGACGCACTGATGCAACAGGCCGATGCGTTCGGCCTCGCGCGCGTCGATCACCTCCGCACTCAGGAACAGGCGACGCGACTGGCGCGTGCCGATCGCGTTCACCACATAGGGCGAAATCACCGCTGGCACCAGGCCGAGCTTGACCTCCGAAAGCGAAAACTTGGCCGTTTCCACGCCGATGGCGATATCACAACAAGCCACCAGGCCGACGCCACCGCCGTAGGCCGAGCCATTGACCCGCGCGATGCTTGGCTTGGCCAGGAAGTTGAGGCTGCGCATCAGGCGCGCCAGGCGCAGCGAGTCGGCGAGGTTCTCGGCTTCGCTGGCTGATGCCATGCCGCGCATCCAGTTCAGGTCGGCGCCGGCCGAGAACGTGGCGCCCTCACCGGTCAGCACCACGGCACGCACGCTGTCGTCCACGTCGAGCGCCTCGACTGCTTCGGTCAGTTCGGCAATCAGTGCCTCATCGAATGCGTTGTGGACCTGCGGCCGGGCGAGGGTGATCGTGGCGGTGCTGCCACTGCGTTCGAGTCGAATGGTGTTCATGGATCGCAGGGTGCTCCTGTTACCTCGTAGGGTGGGCCTTGGCCCACCGTTCCATGGTGTGCGAAACGGTTGTGGTCCGGTAGGTGTTTCGTGTTCGGTGGGCCAAGGCCTGAAGTCTCCCCGGATATTCTCTATCCCAAACAACGGGTTGCCGTGTACTCTTGTTGAAAACAGCGCGTGCACGACGGGTTTTTTCCTCGGGTTATCTAGACCATGAGGACCCGCCATGCACGCAA
>JBBSJP010000006.1:0-168521 GCA_038257155.1 Lysobacterales bacterium
GCAAGGCCCCGCAGGTCCACAGGGCCCAGCCGGCGCTGACGGCATTGACGGGGCTCCGGGTCTCGACGGAACAAATGGGGCTGACGGTGCAGCTGGTCCGCAAGGTCCGGCTGGCCCGGCGGGTCCCGCAGGTGCCGATGGCATTGACGGTTTGGCAGGTCCAGCAGGTCCGGCAGGTGCCGACGGGGCACCGGGCCTCGACGGAACCAATGGAACTGACGGTGCAGTGGGACCGCAGGGTCCGGCGGGTCCTGCAGGCGCTGACGGAGCGCCAGGCCTCGATGGAACAAACGGGACTGATGGTGCAGCAGGTCCACAGGGCCCAGCGGGTCCCGCAGGTGCCGATGGCATTGACGGATTGGCTGGTCCAGCGGGTCCAGCAGGGCCTGCAGGTGCCGACGGGGCGCCGGGCCTCGACGGAACCAATGGCACTGACGGTGCAGCAGGACCGCAAGGTCCGGCGGGTCCCGCAGGTGCTGACGGAGCGCCAGGCCTCGATGGAACAAACGGGACTGATGGTGCAGCAGGTCCACAGGGCCCAGCGGGTCCAGCAGGTGCCGATGGCATTGACGGTTTGGCTGGTCCAGCAGGTCCAGCAGGTCCAGCAGGTCCAGCAGGTCCAGCAGGTCCAGCAGGTGCCGACGGGGCGCCGGGCCTAGACGGAACCAATGGAACTGACGGAGCGGCGGGACCGCAGGGTCCGGCGGGTCCCGCAGGTGCCGATGGCATCGACGGCGTTGCTGGGCCTGCGGGTCCGGCAGGTGCCGACGGGTCCGATGGAAATGACGGGGCAATTGGTCCTCAGGGTCCGGCAGGTCCTGCAGGTGCCGATGGCCTCGACGGGGCGGTTGGTCCGCAAGGCCCGGCCGGTCCTGCAGGTTCCGATGGCCTGGATGGGGCGGCGGGTCCAGCGGGAGCCGACGGCCTTGACGGCGCTCCCGGTGCTCAGGGTCCGATAGGTCCGGCTGGTGCCGATGGCCTCGACGGGGCAGTTGGTCCGCAAGGTCCGGTCGGTCCTGCAGGTTCCGATGGTCTTGATGGCGCGGCGGGTCCAGCGGGAGCAGACGGCATTGACGGCGCTCCCGGAGCTCAGGGCCCGATGGGTCCGGCTGGCGCCGATGGCATCGACGGGGCGGTTGGTCCGCAAGGCCCGGCCGGTCCTGCAGGTTCCGATGGCCTGGATGGCGCGGTGGGCCCAGCGGGAGCGGACGGCCTTGACGGCGCTCCCGGAGCTCAGGGCCCGATGGGTCCGGCTGGTGCCGATGGCCTCGACGGGGCGGTTGGTCCGCAAGGCCCGGCCGGTCCTGCAGGTTCCGATGGCCTGGATGGGGCGGCGGGTCCAGCGGGAGCGGACGGCCTTGACGGCGCTCCCGGTGCTCAGGGCCCGATAGGTCCGGCTGGTGCCGATGGCCTCGACGGGGCGGTTGGTCCGCAAGGCCCGGCCGGTCCTGCAGGTTCCGATGGCCTTGACGGCGCAGCGGGTCCAGCGGGAGCGGACGGCATTGACGGCGCTCCCGGTGCTCAGGGCCCGATGGGTCCGGCTGGTGCCGATGGCCTCGACGGGGCTGTTGGTCCGCAAGGTCCGGCAGGTCCGGCAGGTGTTGATGGTATTGACGGCGCAGCGGGACCGCAGGGGCCGGTTGGTCCTGCTGGTGCCGACGGCGTTGACGGAGCGCTGGGTCCGCAGGGTCCAGCCGGAGCGGCGGGTCCGCAGGGCCCGCAGGGCGATCCCGGCCCGGTCGGCCCGGTTGGTCCGCAAGGCCCGGAAGGCCCGCAGGGTTCAGCTGGAACACTTGAGAACATGAAGGGCGGGCTGGTGACGATTCCGCCGAATGGCTCGGGCGTGGACGTCGTGCTCAATCCTCCGATGCCGAACACCAACTTCATCGTGCTGATTTCGATCGAGAACGATACCAACGGCGTAGCGAGTGCTTCGCAGGGCTATTACTTCTCCGTCGACGCCAAGACTGCCGCTGGTTTCCGGATCAACATCCGCAACAACCAGAACGGTAGCCTGGTCACCAGTGACACGGGCACGAACTTCAGCTTTGCCGTAGTGCCCTTGCCGAACTGACGAAGTCGAAGACCCCCGGTCCGGAAGGCCGGATCGGGGGTCCAGTCCAGCTGGCAACAATTGATCGGGACTTCTGTGCAGCGTGGTGCAAGCTTCAATCGGTCTTGAGCTTTCTGGCTGCAGCCTGCAGCTGCCCACGACGCAAAACAAAATCCCAATACGTCCCGCCCATCTGCCGCCACAGCACGGCCGCGCGCATCGCGGCCATCAGCAGGGCACGGATCTCCGAAACGATGGCCGGTTGCGACAGATACAGTGGGTTGCCCTGCACCAGGACGCGCGGCGAAAGCGTGCTGACCGTGCCGGCATAAAGCTCGCCCAGGCGCGACAACACCGTTGGGTGGCTGACACCCGATTCGCGCATCTGCGGTTCGATTTCCTGGATACCCGCGGAAATCCGGGCGAGCAGGTCCGGGCGTTTGGCCAGTTTGCGCTCCACCAGCAGCACCGAGAAGACGATGCGCGTGGCGTTGGGGTGTCGTTTGCTGCCGTCCAGGTGCTGCACCAGGCTGCGCAGGCCGCTGCGCACGCCTTCAAGTCCGCCGTAAACGTCTTCAGCACTGTCCGCGTCGATGCGGAAAACCGATGCCAGGCTGGATTCCAGCGGCTTTCCTTCTGCCGATCCGGTTTCGGCCATTTCCTGCACGAGCCGGATGGCCTGGATCAGGCCGGCGAGAGCGATGACGCGGTCTTTCATGTGGGGTTCCTGGCGCGCGCATCGAGCGCCGCGTCGGTTGAGAGAATGACGGCACCGCCGAGGCAGGCGTCGCCGTCGTAGAGAACCACGGACTGGCCGGGCGTTACCGCACGCTGGGGACGGTCGAAGCGGATCTGCAGGCGGCCGTCGGCCAGGCAGTCGACTTCGCAGGCTTCGTCATCCTGGCGGTAGCGGGTTTTTGCCGTGCAGCGAAAGCTGCGAGCCGGGGCGCTACCGCTGACCCAGTGCATGGCTTCGGAGTCGAGCTGCTGCGACTGCAGCCAGGGGCTGTCGTGTCCCTGGTCGACGTAGACGATGTTGCGGGTCACGTCCTTGCCAACCACGTACCAGGGAGCCGCAGGACGGCCACGCACGCCGCCGATGCTGAGGCCTTCACGCTGGCCCAGGGTGAAGAAAAAGGCGCCCGGGTGTTCGCCCAGTACCGAACCCTCCACAGTCTGCAGTTCACCGGGACGGACGGGAAGATACTGCGAAAGGAACTCGCGGAAATCACGTTCACCGATGAAGCAGATGCCGGTCGAGTCCTTCTTGCGGTGGGTTGGCAGGCCGGCTTGCAGGGCCAGTTGGCGTACTGCCGGCTTGGGCAGTTCTCCGACCGGAAAATCGGTGACTGCGAGCTGAGCCTGACCGAGTTGGTGCAGGAAATAGCTTTGGTCCTTGCTCGCATCCAGACCACGCAGAAGCTGCAGGCCGGTGTCGCTGCGCCCGACGCGCGCGTAGTGGCCAGTGGCAATACGCTCGGCGCCCAAGCCCTGGGCGTACTCCAGAAAGCGCTTGAACTTGATCTCGCGATTGCATAACACGTCGGGATTGGGCGTGCGCCCGGCGCGGTACTCGGCCAGGAAGTGCTCAAACACATCGCGCCAGTAGTCCTGCGCGAAGTTGCAGGCATGAAACGGGATGCCAAGAAGTCCGGCCACCGCCAGCGCATCGCGACGATCTTCCTCGGCACGGCATCCGCTGCTTCCGTCCTCGTTCCAGTTCTGCATGAACAGTCCGGCGATATCGCGCCCCTGGCGCTGCAGCAGGAGCGCAGCCACCGAGGAGTCGACCCCGCCAGAGAGGCCAACCATGGTCAGTCCGTCGGCGGAGCTCACACTACGTGCCGGACTGACGAAAGCGGCAGTCGCTGGCCGGCCAGGTAATCGTCGATTACCTGCATCACCAGCGGGCTTCGGTGGCGTGTGCCTTCAGCCAGCAGTTCATCGCGGTTCAGCCAAATGGCCTGCACGATGCCGTGGTCGAGAGGCTGCCCTTCAATCTGCACGATGGGTCGCGCGGCGAAGGCGAAACGCAGGAAGTGCAGATCGGTTCCGGGTGCCTGCCACAGGTAGGTGCCGATGAAATGCTCGGGTTCGATCTGCCAGGCAGTTTCCTCCAGACATTCGCGTACCACGGCCTGCAGCAAGGATTCCCCCGGCTCCAGGTGGCCGGCGGGCTGGTTGATGACGATGTTGCCGCGCACCGACTCCTCCACCATCAGGAATCGGCCGTCATGCAGCACCACAGCCGCAACGGTCACGTCAGGGTAGAAAATGGCGCCTGGGGATTCACACGGGTCTGTCATGCTGCGCGGGATGTTACACGTTGAGCCCGGACACTTCATGCGGCCTCATGACGTGTCCGGGCGCGCCACTTGTGTTCCGGCATCCAACGTCACATATAGTGGAGCCAGAGGAGAGAGATGAGCCACGGACACAACGACGAGCACGAAGGCGAACATGGGCTGGCGGTGCAGGTCGCCAAGCCCGAGGTCGTGCGCCCACCGCTATACCAGGTGCTGCTGCTGAATGACGACTTCACCCCGATGGACTTCGTGGTGGAGGTGTTGCAGCTGTTCTTCGGAATGAACCGGGAACAGGCCACCCAGGTGATGCTGCACGTCCACACCCGCGGTCGCGGCGTGTGCGGCGTCTTCACCCGCGAAGTGGCAGAAACAAAGGTGATGCAAGTCAACGAATTTTCCCGCCATCACCAGCATCCTTTGCTCTGTACCATGGAACAGGCCTGAGCCACGGCTCTTGCACCCGGAGAAGCACATGTTCAGCAAAGATCTCGAGTTCACCATCGGCCAGTGCTACAAGCAGGCGCGCGAACAGCGGCATGAGTTCATGACCGTCGAGCACCTGCTGCTGTCGCTGCTCGACAACCCGTCGGCGGTGGCGGTGCTACGTGCCAGTGGCGCTGACCTCGGGCGACTGGGTGGTGATCTCAAGAACATCATCGCCGAGACCGTGCCGGTGCTTTCCGGCGAAGATGGGCGTGATACACAGCCCACACTCGGCTTCCAGCGCGTGCTGCAGCGCGCGGTGTATCACGTGCAATCGTCCGGCAAGAAAGAAGTCACCGGTGCCAATGTGCTGGTGGCGATCTTCGGCGAGAAGGATTCGCATGCGGTGTATTTCCTCAATCAGCAGGAGATCACCCGGCTCGACGCAGTCAATTTCATTTCCCATGGCGTTGCCAAGATCGGCAATGAGCCGGCGAAGGCCGAGCCCGAAACGAGCAAGGATGGCGAGCCCGGCGAGGAAGGCAAGAGCGATCCGCTCAGCGAGTTCGCCAGCAATCTCAACGAGATGGCACGGCAGGGCAAGATCGACCCGCTGATCGGTCGCGAAGAGGAAATCGAGCGCACCATCCAGGTGCTGTGTCGCCGACGCAAGAACAATCCGCTCTACGTTGGTGAGGCCGGCGTCGGCAAGACTGCACTGGCGGAAGGTCTGGCCAAGCGCATCGTTGAAAACGAAGTGCCTGAGGTTCTGGCCGAAGCCACCATCTATGCGCTTGACCTTGGCGCACTGGTGGCGGGCACCAAGTACCGCGGCGACTTCGAGAAGCGCTTGAAGGCGGTGATCGGGCAGCTCAAGAAGGAGCCGAACGCGATCCTGTTCATCGACGAGATCCACACCATCATCGGCGCCGGCTCGGCTTCCGGCGGCACCATGGACGCGTCCAACCTGATCAAGCCAGTGCTGGCATCGGGCGAGCTTCGCTGCATTGGGTCGACCACCTTCCAGGAATACCGCGGCGTGTTCGAGAAGGATCGGGCGCTGGCGCGGCGCTTCCAGAAGATCGACGTGGTCGAGCCCTCGGTGGCCGAAACCGTGGCCATCCTAAATGGCCTGAAGACCCGCTTTGAAGCGCATCACAGCGTCGAGTACACCGCCGACGCACTGCGCGCCGCGGTCGATCTGTCAGTCAAACACATTGGTGACAGGCTGCTGCCCGACAAGGCCATCGACGTGATCGATGAGGCCGGTGCCCGCCAGCGGCTGATGCCGGAGGAAACCCGCAAGACTGTGGTGGACGTGCCCGAGATCGAATACATCGTGGCGCGCATGGCGCGGATTCCACCCAAGCAGGTTTCTGCCTCCGACAAGGACGTACTGCGCAACCTCGAGCGCAATCTGAAGATGGTGATCTTTGGCCAGGATCCGGCCATCGAGACGCTTACCGCCTCGATCAAGATGGCACGCAGTGGCCTTGGCAATCCCGACAAGCCGATCGGCAACTTCCTGTTCGCCGGCCCCACCGGCGTGGGCAAGACCGAGGTGACCCGTCAGCTCGCCATGCAGCTGGGCATCGAACTGATCCGCTTCGACATGTCCGAATACATGGAGTCACATTCGGTATCGCGCCTGATCGGCGCGCCACCGGGCTATGTCGGTTTTGACCAGGGTGGCCTGCTGACCGAGCAGATCGTCAAGCACCCGCACTGCGTGCTGCTGCTCGACGAGATCGAGAAGGCGCATCCGGACGTGTTCAACATCCTGCTGCAGGTAATGGACCGCGGTATCCTCACCGATACCAACGGGCGCGAGGCGAACTTCCGCAACGTGATCGTGGTGATGACCACCAATGCCGGCGCCTCGCAGGCCTCGCGTCGCACCATCGGTTTTACCCATCAGGATCACAGCAGCGACGCCATGGAAGTGATCCGCCGCACCTTCACCCCGGAGTTCCGCAACCGCCTGGACGCGGTAGTGCAGTTCCGTCCGCTCGACATCGACCACGTGCTGCGCGTGGTCGACAAGTTCGTCATCGAGCTGGAAACCCAGCTGCAGGAGAAGCACGTCTCGCTCAGCGTCACGCCGGAAGCGCGCCAGTGGCTGGCCGAGCATGGTTTTGATCCGCAGATGGGTGCGCGGCCGATGGCGCGCGTCATCCAGGAGCAGATCAAACGTCCGCTTGCCGACGAGCTGCTGTTCGGCAAGCTGCTGGAAGGTGGCAGGGTCACGGTCGGCGTGGAGAATGGCGCGCTCGACGTGCAGGCCTATGCCGAGCCGGAAAAGCTCTTGCCGGCCACGGTCGACTAGTCGCCATGAAGTTCGCGTCGCTGCGCAGGTCAGGCTTGATAGTGCCGCTGCTGGCGGCGCTGAGCATGGCGGTTTCAGCCGCCGATCGGTCCCCCCCGGTGTGCAAGGCAGCAGGGTCGGGAACCTTGTTGCTGCAGGTTGAGCGCAGCAGCATCGAACAATTGGGACTACGCTTCGAACCGGCGCTGCCCGAATGGCACTACACGCTGCTGCCTGAGGCCGGTTTTCGCGTCGAGCTGGGCGATGGCGCCCCTACCGGACTGGCCGGCGAAGGATTGCTGGTCAAGGGACTGAGTCTGCAACGCTCTGACGGAGCTCGAACACCGCCGCTGCACATCAATGCTGGTGCGCAGGGGCTGGACGCGTACCTCGTGGATGCACAGGGCGATGTCTGGATGCAGCTGCAGCAGGGCATGCGCTCGCCTGAGCGCGCCCACGGCCTGCGCCTGTTCACCGGAGATCTGCGTGTCGGGCCGGCGCTGGCCGAGTGGCTTGGCTTGAGCCAAGCCGGCAGCCTGCTGGCGGGCGTGCGCCTGGACCTGCCATTGCAAACCGAGATCGCCGCGGAGAAATCCTGCGCTGCACCGAATTGGCCAGGGACCAAGGGATTCGTCGCCGATGTGCTGCTGGTCGACGTCGACGGGGTGACGGCAGTGCGCTGTCGAAGCGCCGACGCGCCATCTGAACGATGCGACGGACCGGGCGGAGCAGAAGGCGAGGTTGTAGTCGCGTCCTTGGCCACCTTGGCCAACAGTAGTGCTGAAAACGCCAGCGAGGTGCCCTGGTACCAGCAGTTCAGTGCGCCGCAGCCGCCCTATGCCAACGACCAGCATCCCTTCCTGGTGTGGAACCTCTATCGGCTCGACTCAGACGGAGAGCTTCAGCAGATCGCGCGTTCGGCGCTAAAGCACGCATTTGCCACCGCCAATACCGGTTGCGTCGACCAGACCTGCACCGGCAACGGCTGGTCGCAGATCCTGGGGCGCGGCTGCGCCGACCTTTACAGCGTGGCGAGCCAGGAGTGTGGTCGCTTTCTCGCGCCGCGCAGCGAAGTGATCCCTTCCACCGGAGTCTGGGGTCGCTGTGGTTCCTTGTTCGACGCCAACTGCGATGGCTTTCCCGATCCTCGCATCGGTCATCCGACGCCGGCATTCTGCTCGCCGGTGCAGGGCTCACCGTCTGAATCGGGCTATGGTCTGCGTCTGGTGGCGGCTGAGAGTGCAATCGATCCGGATCAACACCCGGATGCACGTTGGTTTCTGGATGCCTGGTATGTGGTTCGCGACGATGCCAATCTTTTCAACACCATGGGTTACCGCGAGCTGTTTCCGACCTTTGATCCGCCGACGTCAAGCGCTCCGCAATGGCGTTTCGACCTGGCCCCCTACCAGACCGGCGACCTGTTGCAGGCCTGGGTGAACCTGCCGGGCGGCCATCAGCATCACTACCAGTTGCTGGACACGGCAGAAGGGCAGGTGGGGCTTGGCGTGCGCGTGACCCGGTTGGTGGACGGCCGCTATCGCTACGACTACACGCTGATGAATTTCTCCCTCACCCGCCCGGTGCTTGACGGCGCTGAGCCCGATTTGCGAGTCCTGAGCAATCTGGGGCTCGCGGGTTTCTCGGTACCGATCATCGAGCCCGAAACTGCGACCACAGCGGGCTTCAGCGACGGCGACAGCGTGGCTGTCAACGACTGGAGTGCGTTACTGGAGTCGGGAGAAGTGCACTGGTCGGCACCGACGGGTGTCGAACTGGCATGGGGCAGCCTCGCCAGCTTCAGCCTGATCGATCGGCGACCGCCAGCGCTGGGGCAGACCAGGCTTCACCTGGCGCAAGCCGGCGCACCGAGCTTCTATTCGATCGGTGCCCTGATTCCGGATGTCGATTGGCTGTTCGGCGACGGTTTCGATTGAAGTCACACCCATGACCAGGTCGCGCGGTGGCCGCGCTTTCGACTAGTCAAGGGTGTGTGCAGCGGGCGATTCGGCCTTGAGCGGCATTAGCCAGCCGCGCTGATGCGCTTCGCGAGCGGCTTCGAAAACTATTTCATGCGGTAGGTGATCCGACCCTTGGTCAGATCGTAGGGCGTCATCTCGACCTTGACCTTGTCACCGGTCAGGATGCGGATGTAGTGCTTGCGCATACGTCCGGAGATGTGGGCCGTCACCATGTGGCCATTTTCCAGGCGTACACGGAACACGGTGTTGGGCAAGGTCTCGGTGACCGTGCCCTCCATTTCGATGGAGTCGTCTTTAGACATGCTTACTCTGTGGCTGCCCTGCTGCGAAAAGCCGCAGGAAGGGCGCGGATTCTGCCACGTTGGCGGCGCTTATTGAAGCGTTAAATGGTCGTTATGCGATTTGGGCTGACGAAAGTTGCCCGAAATCCGCTGTCCAGTGGTACTCGCGACCCGTTTGGCAGACTTGTTTCTGAACCACTGCAAGGAACTGCGCACGCGGCAGTTCATCTGCGCCGAGCCGCAGCAGGTGCGCGGAAACCACCTGGGCGTCGAGCAGTGGCCAGCCCCACTCGGCCAATCGCAGGCAAAGTCCGGCCAGTGCCGCACTCGAGGCGCCGCTTTCGAAACTGAACATGCTCTCGCCAAAGAACATGCGGCCCACGGCGACACCATAAATGCCACCGATCAGTCGCTCGCCGTCCCACACTTCCACCGAATGCGCGTGCCCCAGCGCATGCAGCTGCAGATAGGCCGCGCGCATTGCCGGCACGATCCAGGTGCCGGGCTGGCCACGCCGAGGCGTGTCGGCGCAGGCCGCGAGCACCTGGGCGAACGCGGTGTCGGCGCTTAGCGTCCAGTCCTTGCCGCGCAGCGAACGCCGCAGGCGGCGGGACAGGTGAACAGCGTCGGTGCGGAAGATAAGTCGTGGATCCGGCGACCACCAGAGGATCGCCTGGCCTTGCGAATACCAGGGAAAGATGCCATGGCGATACGCGTTGAGCAGGCGCACAGGGGACAGGTCACCGCCGAAGGCGAGCAGGCCATCGGGATCGGTCAGCGCCAGGTCCGCGGGCGGAAACGGCGACTGGGGGTCAGGCGAGAGCGGAATCGGTCGCATCGCGATAGGGTGAATGACGCAGGGCCGAGGCGAAATAGCGTCGCACCGATTCACGCTCATCCGAGCACCAGGGCTGCAGCGCCGCGGCGAAGTCGGTCCGCGCCACGAAGTGCCGGCTGTGGGTGAAACTCGGCAGGAACCCACGCGCGATCTTGTGCTCGCCCTGCGCGCCGGGCTCGAAGCGCGACAGGCCCTCGCGCAGGCAGTATTCAATTCCCTGGTAATAGCAGGCTTCAAAGTGCAGTCCCGGGCTTTCGCACTGCGCGCCCCAGTAGCGACCGTAGAGCGTGCTTCCGCCACGCAGGAACAGCGCGCCCGCCTCGCAGCGTGAATCGCGCCCAGCCAGCGCCAGCACCAGGCTGCGCGGCATCGTGTGTGCCAGATGCTGCAGGAAGTCCAGACTCAAGGCCGGGTGGTTGCCGTGTTCGGCAAAGGTCTTGCAGTACAGGGCATGCATATCGGCCAGGTCCGAATCACTGGCCTCGTCGCCGTGCAAAACGCGGAAGCGATAGCCATTGGCCGTCACGCGCGCGCGTTCGCTGCGGATGTTTTTGCGCTTCTTGTGGCTCAAGTCGGCGAGGAAGTCGTCAAAATTCTCCCAGTGAGATCTGCGTTGCCAGTGGAACTGCACATCGCAGCGCGCCAGCCAGTTGCTATCGAAATCAGCAAGTTCGGGCTCAGGCAGAAAATTCACATGCAAGGAGGACAGGTTGAGCCGTGGCAAGGTTGCGCGCATCAGTTCCAGCAGCTCGCGGCGGTGCTGCGACGAGGTCGACATCAGGCGGGGACCGCTGACCGGCGAGTAGGGCACGCCGATCAACCACTTGGGGAAATACTCAAGGCCATGCTGAGCGAAGGCATGCGCCCAGGCATGGTCGAACACGAATTCGCCATGCGAGTTGCTCTTGATATAACCCGGTGCCGCTGCCAACAGGTGCTCGCCATCCCACAACGCAGCATGCAGGGGCTGCCAGCCCCAGGCCGCCCGCAGGCAGCCGAACTCCTCCAGCCCCGACAAAAACGCATGGGAGACGAAGGGGTTGTTGCCGTCGTGCAGCGAATCCCAGCTGGCAGCCGGAATTTCGGCGAGCTGGCGGTGAAGAGTGATCGAGGGCATGACCCTATGCTGCCCTCATCCACGCTGTCGGGCACGTGAATTTCACCGTCGCAGCGACCCGTCAGCCAAACAATGCGAGCATCGAACTGGCCGGCCCGGCATACTTTGCGTGATCCACCAGTCCTGTAGTCCCCTGACATGAACTCATCCACCACCCGCTGGGTTGCCGGCATCAACGCGGTCGCATCTGCGCTGGAGCACGACTCCGAGCACGTACGCGAGATCCTGCTCGAAGCCGGCGCGAAGAATCCGCGCCTGGCTGAAATCGAGAGCACGGCGCGCGAACGCGGCATCGCCCTGCGCCGGGTCAACGCCCAGGCGCTCAACGGTGCAGCCGGCGATGCCCGCCACCAGGGCGTGGTGGCGCGCTACGAAGCCGCGCGCACCTTCGACGAGGATGACCTGGCCGGCCTGGTCGAAGCCGCCGAGGGCAAGGCCCTGGTGCTGGTGCTGGACGGCATCACCGACCCGCACAACCTTGGCGCCTGCCTGCGCTCGGCCGCCGCTGCCGGCGCGCATGCCGTGCTGATTCCCAAGGACAAGTCGGCGCCGGTCAATGCCACGGTGCGCAAGACCTCGTCCGGTGCCGCCGACCGCATCCCGGTGGTGCGTGTCACCAACCTGGCACGCAGCCTGCGTGAGTTGCGCGACCTGGGTGTGTGGGTCTATGGCCTGGAGGGCGAGAGCCCGACATCGCTTTACGGCGTCGATTTGCGCGGCAATGTGGCCCTGGTGCTGGGCAGCGAAGGCGAGGGCATGCGTCGCCTGACCCGTGAGCACTGCGACGGCCTCGTCAAGATACCAATGCCGGGCGACATCGAATCGCTGAACGTATCGGTAGCCGCTGGCGTCTGCCTGTTCGAGGCGGTGCGACAACGTAGCCCGGGTTAATCAGTCGGATCCGATGCTGTCCGGGCCTTTGCCGAAGGCCTTTTCGTACTTGCCCTGGCCGACCTTGCGGTACTGGGTGAAGCCGTGCTTCGCCGCGTGGCCGTCCTTCAGCACATGTGCTTTGCCGATGGCCACATTGGGCGCACTGATCACGCGCTGCACGACCGCGCCACAGCTCGGACAGACGCTTAGCGGCTCGGCGTTGAGCTTTTCGAGGTGATCGAAGCCGGGGCGGCAGTGCTCGCAGCCCTGTTCGCCCTGTTCAATGCAACGATATTCGAAGATTGGCATCTAGGCGATATGCAGTTCGGGCAGCCGGGTTTCAAGCTGTTCGAGTTGCTGCCAGCGGTTGACGATCAGGCAGAACAGCTCCGCGGTGCGCTCGGCATCGTAGATCGCCGAATGCGCTTCCTTGGCGTCCCAGTCGATGCCGGCGGCCTGCGCGGCGCGACTCAGCACGGTCTGGCCGTAAGCCAAACCGGCCAGGCTGACCGTGTCGAAATTGCTGAATGGGTGGAAGGGGTTGCGCTTGTGCTCGGTACGGCGCACCGCGGCATTGACGAAACCCAGATCGAAGGCGGCGTTGTGCCCGACGAGGATCGCGCGTTGACAGCCATATTCCTTGACTACCTTGCGAATCTCGGCAAAGACATGGTTGAGCGCCTCGCGCTCATCCCGTGCCAGGCGGAAGGGGTGATCGATGTCGATTCCGGTAATTTCCAGTGCGCGCGGATCAATATTCGCGCCAGGAAACGGCTTGACATGGGAAGCCGCGACGTCGCCGGGGTAAACGCTGCCATCTTCGCGCATCCTGATAGGAACGGCAGCGATCTCCAGCAAAGCGTCACGTTCCGAGTCAAAGCCTCCAGTTTCCACATCGACCACGACGGGAAGATAGCCGCGAAAACGGTTGGCCATTCGGCTGGCGGGGGCATGTTCGGTCATGGGCGGCAGGATAGCAGGGATGGGAAAACGCTCCCGGTCGTTGCCGTGTGCGAGATCGAACAGAACGCGCGGCGGGCACGGCCTATGCTGGTACTGTCAGCAAAGTGCTGGCCTTGGGCTGCGGGAGACCGCGGTTTGCAGCCTCTGTTCCTCAGTGTTTGACTGCTGACTATCCGGCGCCCTGGCGCGATGCGTGCCCGCTTCCTTTTCGGCTGAGGCCGGAATGCTCCCACAAAGGACTTCTCAAATGCTGATCAATACCCGCGCCTGCTGTGCAAGCTTGATGGTCACCCTGATGTTTGCCACGCTTCCGGCCATGGCCCACGACGAAGAGCAGGAGGCGCCTGCAGAGAATGCGGCCGCCATGACCGTTTCCGGCGAAGCGGTGAATCCGGACGTGCTGCGCGCCCAGGTGCTTCTGGATCGCGCGCATTTCTCGCCTGGAGAGATTGATGGCGTGGCGGGATCCAACTTCGCCAAGGCGGTGCTGGGTTTCCAGCAGAGTCGCGATTTACCAGCCAGCGGCGAACTCGACGCCGACACCTGGCTCGCACTCGAGATCGAATCGGTGCCCGAACTGGTGGACTACACGATCACCGAAGAGGATTTGCAGGGCCCTTTCATCGAAATTCCTTCTGACATCATGGACAAGGCGGCGCTTCCGGCGCTGGGTTTCCGGTCGCTGGCCGAAGCACTGGGCGAGCGCTTCCACGCAAGCCCCTTGCTGCTGCAGGCGCTCAACCCGGACAGTGCCATGGAGCAGACTGGTGAAACCATCCGTGTTCCGAACATAAATCTTGATGCGGAGCTGCCCCAAGGCAACTCCGTGGTGGTGAACGAGGCGCAGCTCACCGTGCAGCTGCTCGATTCCGAAGGTGTTGTGCTTGCGCAGTTTCCTGCCACCACAGGAAGCAGCCACGATCCGCTGCCATTAGGCGAATGGACCATCAATGGCGTGGCGCGCAACCCGGTGTTCAACTACAACCCCGAGCTGTTTTGGGCCTCGGCCCCGGACGACGCCAAGGCGACCTTGCAGGCGGGGCCAAACAATCCGGTCGGCGTGGTCTGGATTGATCTGTCCAAGCCGCACTATGGCATTCATGGCACCCCCGAGCCCGCGATGATCGGCAAGACCGAGTCCAACGGCTGCATCCGCATGACCAACTGGGATGCAGCGCTGCTGGCCGCGGCAGTCAAGCCGGGCATGATCGCCAGTTTGCGCGAATGACCCGGCGCGGCCTTGTAGCAGGTGTGCTGCTGTTCGCTGCGGGGGTGATCTGCGGCATGGCGGCATTGTGGTACGTCTTCGGTGGACTGGAGCGTTGGCATGCGGCCCGCCACGTGCCCCTGACGAGTGCTCCGGCGAAATCGAGTGAAATTATCGCCACGCCGCCAGAGAAGACCAGCCGGCCTGTGGAGACGCTGTCTCCTGCAAGCACGACCGCGCCGGTTACATCCCCGGCGCCGGTGCCGGTTGCACCACCGCCTGAGATGGTTGCGCAGCCAGTGCCCGAGCCGGTGCTCGATTCCAAGCATGAGCCAGTGGCTGCACCTGGACCGACGCAAGCGATGCGCAGCCTGGATCTGATCATCCCGGTAGAGGGGATTGCTGCCGCGCAGTTGCAGGACGTATTTGACGACGCACGCAGCGAAGGCCGCAAACATGAGGCGATCGACATCATGGCCCCGCGTGGCACGCCGGTGCTGGCGGTGGAGGCGGGCCGCATCGTCAAGCTGTTCGAGAGCAAACAGGGTGGCCTGACGGTGTACCAGTTCGATCCGCAGGATGAGCTTGCCTACTACTACGCCCACCTGGATCGCTACGCCGACGGCCTCACGGAAGGCCAGTCGGTCGCGCAGGGCACGGTGATCGGTTATGTCGGTCACAGTGGCAACGCCAATCCGAGCGCCCCGCATCTGCATTTCGCCATCTTCAAGCTCGATGACGAGCGACGCTGGTGGCAGGGCGAGGCAATCAATCCCTATCCGCACCTGGTGCGCGAACCTGTCGCGATGCCGTAGGGCTTCGCACAAGGCAGTGGGGCGCACCGTTCCGAGAGCGCCGTCGCTTTACCGACGCATCGGTGGGCAGCCTGGGCGACACTCTATACACTCGCGCATTGCGAAACGCGTGCGACGACCAGTGATGCCACTCCCGGAAAAGAAGCTTGGAATCAGCCTTGCTCACGATCGTCACGCTGGAGCAGGGCGATGATCAACAACGACGTGCTGCGCGCGATTCGCTACATGCTCGACCTCAGCGACATCAAGGTGGTCGAGATCATCCGTCTGGCCGATCCGGATACGGTCATCGACAAGGCCGAAGTGCAGGCCTTCCTCAGGAAGGACGAGGAAGAGGGCTATGCAGAATGCAGCAATCGCGTGCTTGCGCAGTTTCTTGATGGCCTGATTTTCCACTACCGCGGACGCGACGAGACCCGTCCGCCGCGCCCGCTGGAAAAGCGGGTGACCAACAATGTGGTGCTGAAAAAGCTGCGAGTCGCCTTCGAGCTGAAGGATGTCGACATGCATCAGGCCTTTGAAGACGCCGGGTTCCCGATTTCGAAGCCGGAGCTCACCGCACTGTTTCGCCAGCCCGATCACAAGCATTTCCGGCTTTGTGGCGACCAGGCATTGCGGAATTTCCTCAAGGGGCTGACGATCCGTACGCGCGGCGCCTGAAGCTGTCGGGTTTCCTGGCTCCAGAGGATGCCGGCAGGCGGCTTCCGGGTTACTGTTCGCGCAGACGAGTTCGTTGCCCACGGGAGAGGAGCACGCATGTCGTTCTTGAACCGCACGAGCCGTGCGCGACATCTGCTGAACCACGGAATCGCGCTGGCCGCATTGGACCTGGCCGGCAATGCAGTTGCAAAAGCGCGTGACGCACTACCCCGGACAGCTTTCGAGCAGGGCAGCTGGCCAGCGGGTGAGCGCACGATGTTGCCGCTGGGAGTCTGCTTGAATGGGTGATTTCGAGCACGGCTGGCGGTGGGGCGAACTGGCGGGCCTGGTCGCGTTGGGGCTGCTGCTGATGCTGCTCTGGCAGGTGCCGATGCTGGGCTGGCTGGTCTACCCGTTCCGGCTGTTTGGCACCTTCATACATGAGCTGAGCCACGGGCTGGCCGCGCTCGCAACGGGCGGGCAGTTCGTGCGCTTCTCGGTGCATACCGACCTCTCCGGTCTGGCATGGTCGGCTGGTGGCATTCGCTGGATCGTCTCCAGCGCCGGCTATGTTGGCAGCGCAGTGTTTGGCGGCTTCCTGGTGCTGCTGGCCGCGCGCGGCACGCCGGCACGCTGGATCCTGTTCGGTCTCGGTGGTTTTCTGTGCGCACTGTGCCTGCTTTACGTGCGCAACTTGTTCGGCATCCTCACTGGCCTGTCACTCGGTGTGCTGTTGGTCGTGGCTGGACTCTATCTACGCGGCGTACTGGCCGACGTGCTGGTGATGGTGCTGGCCTTGCAAGCGCTACTGGATGGCTTCAACAGCCTGTTCAACGTCTGGCGCCTTTCGGAGGCCAGTGACGTGCATACCGATGCCCACACCATGGCCGGTCTCAGCGGCTTACCAGCCGGCCTATGGGTGGCGATCTGGATGGGGTTCTCGCTGCTGGTGCTGGCATTCGTGCTGCGCCTTGCATATCGCGGCCCCAAGCGGCCACGTAGCCTGGAGATGACGCAATGACGGCGAAGGCACCCTCTCGCGTAGGCATCGTATTCAAGGGCTTTCTAGCCCTGTTGCTGACGGCTGTTCTTGCCTTGATGGCGGTCGGGCTGCTGGGCCAAGGTTTCAAGGAACTGCGTGAACTGCGCCAGCTCGAACGCACGCCGCGCAGCCTGGTGGCGGGCGTGCTACCTGGTGAGGTCAACCTGCGCGGCACGGCCGAGCAACACGACGAAGTGCTGCAGTCGCCACACACCCAGACACCAACCCTTTATTACCGCTACCACGTCGAACGCCAGACACGCGACTCGGAAGGGCGCACCCGCTGGAGCACGGTATCGAACGAGTCCCGCTATCTGCCGTTCTGGCTGCAGGACGACAGCGGCCGCATTCGAGTGGAGCCTTCCGGCCGATCCAACTTCGAGGCCCGAAGCCGCTTCAGCATTACCCAGGGCGACATGCGTTACACCGAGTATCGGATTGACCCGGGCGACCCTGTGTTTGTCTTTGCCCATGTCGAGCGGCATGGCGACTCGCTGATCGTGGAGTTCGACACGCAGGGTCAGTACTGGCCGCTGATCTCCGTCTACGGCGAGGCTTCGGCGCGTGCCGACATGGCGCGGGTTTCGCTGCTGCTGATCTGGCTGGGACTGATGCTGGGCAGCTTCGCGGTCTACTGGGCCTGCTGGGCACTGCGCGTGCATCTCAGCGTCATCTACCTCGGTGTCCTGAGCGTTGCGATGGCAGTGATGTTGGTGCTGTTGTCGACCAAGGCGGCGCGCGAAGACCTCAGCGCCTCGTTCTCGCGCACTGCGCGCGACACGGTGCATGCCGAGGCCTTGATCGTTGAACGACTGAATGCCGCCGGACTTTCCTGGGACGGTGACTGGGCTAGCCTGGGCGACTTTCATGCACGTGAGTTTGCCGCGCTGGATACAGAACAGCGCCGCATCCTGTCGCACGTGCGGGCACGGCTGGCAGCGCAGATCGATCGCACCCTGGCGGTTCGCAGTCATTGGCCCGAGCGCAGCGTGGCGGGCAGCCTGCGTTTGCCGGAGCTGCAACAGATCGCGCTACCCGAGGGTCTGGAGATGGATGCCGGCGTCGATCCGCCGCCCCTCTCGACCACTGGCCCGGCGGGTTCATCGGTCCTTTCGATTTTTGCTTTGCTGCTGGCCACGTTGTTCGCGTGGCTGGGCTTCCGCAGGATACGCCTCAAGCGCACCATCGAAAACCTGCCCACCAGCCGCACCGCTGGCGTTGCTTACGGTCTTGCCGAGCTGCTTGGCAGCGCCGAGTTCGGCCCGGGTGATGCGCCGCTCAAGGGGCCACTGACCGGTCGCGACTGCACCTGGTACCACTATGTGGTGAAGGAACGGCGCGGCTCGGGCAAGAGAGCCCGCTGGGTGACTATCGAAGATGTGCGCCTCGATCGCCGATTCTGGCTGCAGGACAGCGAGGGCCGCATCCCGGTCGACCCCGACAAGGCCGAGATGATGGTGGCCTGCTGCGACAACAAACGCGAGGGACGTCGACGCTACACTGAGCACCGCATCGAGCCAGGTACCAAGCTCTATGTGCTGGGCAGTGCCGAGATCGATCCGCAGACCGAAAGTTCACTGCTGGTGCGGCGCGGCCCCAAGGCCCAGCCCTTCCTGATCAGCGATCTGAGCGAAAACGAAGTCATGCTGCGCAAGGCGCGCAGCGGTTTCCTGATGCTTAACCTTGGTGTCAATACCGGCAACGCCTCGGCTCTCGCATGCCTCGGCGCGGTCGCCGCGCTGCATGGCCTGGGTTTTCTGTTCGCCGCGCTGGTGCCGCTCGGCTTTTTCTCGGTGTTCCTGGCCATCCTCATGTACAACGATCTGGTCCTGCTGCGCCAGCGGGTGCGCCTCACCTGGGCCAATATCCAGGTGTCGCTGGCCAAGCGCGCGGAACTGGTGCCGCGCCTGGAGACCGTGCTCAAGGCCTATCTGCAGCACGAGCGTGGACTGCAGGAAGACCTTGCGCGCCTTCGAACCCAGGCTCAGCAGGCCAACATCGACCCGGCCGCGGCAGGTCGCATGGTGGGAACCGAACAGGCCGTGATCCAGCGCTTCTTTGCCATGAAGGAAGCCTATCCTGACCTGCAGGCCAGCGAGCTGGCCCTGCAGCTCGGTCGCACCCTGATCAAGCTGGAGAACGAGGTTGCATTGATGCGCGAGGGTTACAACAATTCGGTCGAGCGCTACAACACCCGCTGCCAGCACATTCCCGAGGTCCTGTTTGCCAAGGTTTTCCGCTTCCGTCCGGCCAACCTGTTCCATGCCGAGATGCAGGTGCGGGCGGTGCCGGTGCTGGCGCAGGGCGCAGACCAGGAGTTGGTGGAGCGAGGTCCTTGACCAATACACCGCTCAGCGCGGCCGCGAACCTTGTTCTGCTTGAGCCCGCAAGCAAGGGCAAGGATGCCATGAAGGCGGCATTAAAGGAGCTGATCGCTCGACGGTGTGTGAGCCTGGGTTCAAGCCAGCATCGCGGCCTGTTTGGACACCAGCGCAGTGTGGTTACGCTGCAGGTTCACCACCGCGTAGTTGTGCAGGATTCCGGGCTTGCCGAGCTGCGTCGAACCCTGATTGATGTTTCGCGAAGCGGCAAGGACCTTGCTCAGATCTTGCGAGCCTTGCAGCGCCACTACGGCAACGGCTACGCGAAGTACCTTGATGGCTTCGTAATGCCGGCCTTGTTGCGCGGTGGCTTGATGCAGTGGCGCGAAGCGACGTTCCTGTGGGTCTTCAAGCAGCGTCGCGCTGCGCTGACTGCACAGGGGCAGCAGCGTCAGCGCGACCTGCACCAGCAGATGGACCGCGCCCGAATGCAGGCGGGGCAGGGTGGCAGCAGTCCCCAGGAAATGGCCGCAATGATTGCCAGTCTGGGTGCGGCGGTAATCCTGCTGCCCGAACTATGGCCGCAGTGGCGGCGGTTGGAACAGGGTCTGCGCGTGCCGCCGGATGGCGGTGACGGCTTCGAGTTCTCGGCTGAGCTGGAAGATTTCGATCGGCAATGCAGTGACGTCGACGCTGCCATGGATGCGTCCGATGGCGGCGATGGCGGCGGTGATGGTGGCGGCGACTGAGACTGAATCCAGAGCGGGCTGCCAACCACTCGGCTCAGTTTCCCTTTCCCTTGTGCGGCGCACGATAGGACCGGTAATAACCACCCCAAGGGTGTGACCGGTAATACGGCCAGATCGGCCCGCTGTGTATGAATTCGACGTCTCGCGGTTCAGGCCACAGGTACAGCACTTCGGCGGCGAGCACCGGATACGCATAGGGATAGTCGCCGATTGGACGGGTTTCGAATCCGCTGACTCGACCCGTGATCGTCACCTCGCGGTCCATAGCAAAAATCGCCGGGTCGTAGAAACCATTGCGACAGGCAATGAAGCGCCCCTCACTGAGGTCGCGGGCGCGCGGCCGTGCCTCGGCGTCGAGAGTCTGAGCCAACACCACCAGGCAGGTGCGGTCGCTGGCGGGTTCTGCTTCAATGATGCGGCCGCCCCAGCGCACCAAGGCGCCAGTCGCACCGCGCTCGGCAGCCTCGTCCGGGCTCAGGGCATCGAAACTCCCGAGCAGGGGTTTGGGCGCGCTGACGCAGGCTCCAAGGCCCAGCGCGAGCAACGGAAGGACCACGATTCGAAACTTCATCACGCATCTCCCTGGGACTGGGTGGGCCCTGCGCGCAAGCGCAAGCGATTCAGATCACGTACCAGTTCAGCCTGCTGTTTAGCGCTGAGTTCCAGCCCAGCGTAGCGCCAGGCGATGTAACGCCGGCTGAGTGACCGCAGCTGGGCCGAGCTGCCGGGAAAGCTTTGTACGGCGCGATCGGTGAATGCCTGCGGGCCTTCACTCGGCGCGCTTGCCAGTCCCTTGCGCAATGCGCGGCGGCGCAGTCGGCGCCAGGCGCGCGGAAGCGGTGCGATCACCGCCTTGCCCTGGCGCAGTACCAGCCACAGTGTTGCGAACACGGCGACCAGTGCAGCAATCGCGAACGTGGCCCCAATCATGCGCCAGTCGCGCGTGTCGATGCCGAACGGGGCAAGCAGGTCCTGCTGCCGCTGGGCGTTGAATCCGAGCACCAGTTCGTTCCAGCCGCGCCGGATCCAGTCAGCGCGCTGCGCCAGTCCCATGAGGTACTCGGAAAGGACGCCGCGCTGCATCACGCTGCTGCCGTCACCAGACATGATGCGTTCGGGCGCTATCGCAGACGTCGGATCGACGCGAAGCCAGCCGCGTCCTTCGATCCAGATCTCGGTCCAGGCATGTGCATCGGAATGGACCACCAGCCAGTAATTTCCGGTGGCGCTGTACCAGCCGCCGTGGTACCCCAGCACCACCCGCGTGGGCACACCCGCAGCACGCATCAGGACGGAAAACGCCGAACTGAAATGCTCGCAGTACCCGGTTCGGGTTGAAAACAGGAAGTCGTCGACACTGTCGCGCCCAAGCAGCGGCGGCCGCAGGGAGTAGATGAACTCCCGGTTGAACATGCCGAATGCCTTGCGCACCAGTGCTTCGGGTCGCGGGTCTTCCGCCCGCCACTGCTGCGCCAGTGCCACGGCGCGCGGATTGAATCCTTCCGGCAGGCGCAGGGCCCGTTCGCGCAGTACCTTGGGTAGTCGCGGCTCCAGCCGGTAGGACGGCGCTGACACCAGACGGTGCTTCGCAAGGCTGCTGAGTGGCTGCTGGGACAGGACCGTTCGATCCGGATTGATGAACAGGTCGACGGGAACCGAGTGCGGCATGTCGAGCGAGAACACGTAGCGACGCTCGGTCGGCTCCTGGGTTACCTCGTACTCAAGCGACGCCCCTTCGACGATCAATTCGCCTGGCGCAACGGATTCGAACCAGGTTCCGCGCTCCCAGCTGCGGCCGTTGAAGTTCCACAGAACTGGTCCTCGCCAGTAGAGCGAACTGGCATCGGGCTGGGTGCCGGCGAAGCTCACCCGCAGGATTGGGCTGTCGTCGGCAAACAGTTCCATCATGTCGCCGGGCGACATGCTGTCGCTGACTCCGGTGCGCGCTTCGGTGGAAGCGCTTGGCAAGCCCCACAGCGGATTGGCCAGGCGTGGAAACAGGAAGAACCCGGCCAGCGCCAGCGGAATCGACAGCGCCAGCAGACGAGCGCTGCTGCGTAGTCGACGGGCAATGGCTGCGCCGAGCTGTTCCGCTTTGGCACTGTCCGGCAGGGCCTCGTCCGCCAGAAACGCCAGGGTCGCGAGGGCCATCAGCATGGCGATCAGCGACAGTGCCACGACGAGCGGGCCCTGGTCGAACAGAAAGGCGGCGATCGTTCCGAACAGCGAGAAGGAAACCACCAGCCGTGCATCGCGAATGCGGCGCGTTTCCAGCAGCTTGAGTACCAGCATGGTTGCCAGCAGGGCAGCGCCCGTATCACGCCCGAAGTTGCCATAGGCGCCGATCACCATGAGGGTGGCCGCCATGGTGACGGGGACCCGGATCCAGGCCGAGAAATCCTTGTCGCGATGGCGCTGCAGCCAGGCCAGCGCCGTCAGTGCTGCGAGCAGTGCCAGCAGCCAGGATGGTAGGCGCAAGGCCAGTCCGGACAGCGCCGTCAGCATGGTCAGCATGCTGGCGTTGAATCCGCGCAGGCTGAGCGTTGGGCTAGTCGGCATCGTGCGACTCAGGCTTCGCCAGGCAACAAGGCAAGGCAGCGCAGGCATGCGTGTACATGAGGTGCGCCGCGATCCGGGCCGATTCGCTCGCCAGGGACGAGCAGGGTACTGCGCAGACCGGCCCGCTCGGCATCCAGCACCCAACGTGTCAGGCGGCTGATGCGAGCTTCCGTCCTGAGACCCGCCAGTGCATTCCAGTCCAGCAGAGCATCGCCTCCGCTCGGTCGTTCGAACTCGCGCACCAGCAGCTGCCCGGTCTGGGCGCTGCGCTTCCAGGCGACCAGCCGCATCGGATCGCCGCTGCGATAGCTGCGAAGGCTGTGCAGATGCTCGCCAGGTCCGCGCTGCAGGCGCGAGCCGCGGTGTGTTTCGGCGCTGGGCAGTGGTGGCCCATCCTGTTCGGGGGCCGGGTAAACCAGCAGCCTGCGGGCCGGATGCATCCAGCTCCAGATGCGGAACATGCCCAGCGGCTGACGGGTCTCCACCAGCACCCGACCCACGCCGAACAGGCCACGATGCTCGGTAGGTATGGCGAGTGCGACTTCGGCACTGGTTTCATCCAGATCGAGCTGGGCGCGAGCCGCGCCGCGACCGATGATGAGTCCGCGACGCGGGCGCTGCTCGGGGCGCTCGAAACGCAGCCGAAGTCGCGCCGTCTGGCCGGCATGCACGGGCTCGGCACTGACATCGGTCAGCCTGACTCCGCGCAGGTCGAGAAAGCCCTGCAGCAGTGAGGTATGCACCGCGGAAGCCAACACAAAGGTCAATAGCAGGGCAGGGTTGTTGTTGTAGTTCAGACCACCGACCAGCATCGCCAACAGCAGGCAGCCAACAAACAGGCCGAATCCGGATGGAAGCACGTAGATCCGGCGCCGATGCAGCGTGATCGGCAGGGACTCGACGGCTTTCAGTCGGGTGAGTGCGGGCAGGCGTCGCTCCCAGAACGCCAGGGTGCTTTGCCAGACGCGATCGCGCGCCGCCGCGAGCATGGCTGTTCAGTCCACCGCGACGGCAGCGAGGATCGCGCCTGACAGGGTTTCCCGATCGTCGGCCTCGGCCTCGGGCACCAATCGGTGCGCAGCGGTTTCCACGAACAGCGCCTGTACGTCTTCGGGCAGCACGAAGTCGCGCCCGCGCAGCATTGCCAGCGCCCTTGCACCCCGCAGCAAGGCAAGTCCGGCGCGTGGCGACAGTCCAACTCGAATGCCAGGATGGCGGCGACTTTCGGCCATCAGGGCTTGCACGTAGGCAATCAGCGCCTCAGTGGCGCGGACGTCCTGCACCAACCTCCGCAGTTGCATCACCTCGTCTGCCTCCAGCAGAGGCATGATTCCGGCGATGACATCGCGCCGATCGGCGCCGACCAGCATGGCGCGTTCCGAGGCAGCATCCGGATAGCCCAAGCGCAAGCGCAGCAGAAAGCGATCCAGCTGCGAGTCGGGTAGCGGAAAGGTGCCGGCCAGATCGACCGGATTCTGCGTCGCAATGACGAAGAATGGCGAGGGCAGGTGATGGCAGATGCCATCGATGGTCACTTGCTGTTCGGCCATGGCTTCAAGCAGTGCGCTTTGGGTGCGCGGCGGGGCGCGATTGATCTCGTCCGCCAGGAGGAGCTGGGTGAAAATCGGACCGGGGTGAAAGCGGAAACTTCCTGCTTCCTGTTCGTAAATGGAAACGCCAAGGATGTCCGAGGGCAGCAGGTCGGCGGTAAACTGCATGCGCTGGAACCCCAGCCCAAGCGTCGCGGCGAGCGCGCGCGCCAGGGTGGTCTTGCCCAATCCGGGCAGGTCCTCGACCAGCAAGTGGCCTGCCGCCAGAAGGCAGGCAAAGCCCAGTTCCACCTCACGCGGCTTGCCAAGCACCACATCGTTGACCTGAGCGATGGCCCGGTGAAGGGCGTCGCGAACCGGCTGCGAGGCGGGGCTTGCATGGGATTGGGCGTGTGCGTTCATCCGGAGTTTCCGTATTCGACGGTTTCGAGTGTAGCTGCGCGAGGGTGATGAGGTCATGGAGCAGTCGGCAATCACTGCGCGGCGTGCCTTTCTGCTCGCCTGGGTGCTGCTGGGATTTGCCAAATTCGCGCTGGTGCTGGGTGTCCAGCCCTTCGGCGATGAGGCCTTTTACTGGATGGAGTCGCAGCGCCTGGCCTTGGCCTACTCCGATTTGCCGGGGCTGACCGCCTGGCTCATTTTCCTGGGAGAGCTTGTTACCGACGGCGTGATGGCGCTGCGCTGGCCGTTTCTGCTCATGGGGCTGTTGATTCCCTGGCAGGTCGTCTGGCTGAGTCGCTGCTGGTTCAATGCGTCGACCAGCTGGCTGGCTGGGCTGCTTGCCCTGCTGATGCCATTGACCGGACTGTTGGGAGTGCTGGCACTTCCGGATGTGCCGCTCACCGTGGCCACACTGATGTGTTTGCACGCAGCGGCTCGCCTGCAACATCACATTTCGCCATCGGCCTTGATCCAGTTGGGTTCTGGCTTGGCAATGGGAGCATTCTGTCATTACCGGTTTGCCGTGGTGGTGGCGGCATTGGCGCTCGGTTTGCTGCTGTCAGGAGCGCTGCCGCGACTGCTCCGTTCGGCCGGTTTCCAGTGCGCAATAGCGATTGGCGCGGCGGCTTGGCTGCCTCTGGTGCTGTTCAATGTTCGGCACGCGGGTGCCGGGATTGGCTTTCAGCTGGTGGATCGACATCCATGGAGCTTCCAGTCCGACGGCCTGTTGCAGCCGCTGGTGCAGTCCGTCGTAGTCTCTCCGTTGCTCTATGTGTTGCTGCTGGCGGCCTTGTGGCATGCGTACTGTCGCTGGCGTGAGCTGGGGGCAGGTCCAGACGGACTGCGCTTTGGATTCGCGCTGGTGCCCGTGCTGGGATATTTTGCGCTGGGATTCTTTGCCGACAGCGAGCGGGTCAGTTTCCATTGGGTCCTGCCGGGCTATCTGCCGTTGCTGGCGCAGGTCGCAAACGAATTGGACCGTTCCACCATGCTGCGTCGCGCGACGCTGGTGAGCGCGGCGGGCGTCGCATTGCTGGCCTTCACCTACCTCACCGCTGCAGCACTGCCCGGCGGCGGGATCCTTCCGGTACTGCAGGGCAAGTGGTTTCCCGCCAATCTCAGTGGCTGGCGGGAAATCGCCCGCGTGGTGCATCGGCAAGCGGCCGAACTGCCTCCCTCCGGGGTAATCGTCGCCGACAACTTCATGTTGGCGGCGCAGCTCGAGCTTGCCCTGGGAATGGAGCGACCGATCTACAGCCTCGACCATCCGCTCAATCGCAAGCATGGACGGGCCATGCAACTGCAAATCTGGCAGCGCGATGCCAAGGCGCTGGCAGCCTTGCCGCGCGGCACGCCGGCTGTATTCGTTGCGGAACAAACGGCTACCAAGCCATCGCTGCAGCCGGCCTGGCAGCGCGATTGGTGCGACCAGTTTGCGACCCTGAACCATCTGGGTGCCTTGAGCCTGCACGAAGGCCAGAAGCGATTCCTGGTCTACCGCGCCAGCACCGGCAACATGCCGCCGGCAGACTGCGTGCGTCCGGCCCTGGCGCGGTTCTACCGCATCGAGGCCGGCGATATGCTGAGGGGATCGTTCAACCTGCGTGGCTGGGCGTTCAAGGACGGTTCTGGCATTGAAGCGGTCGAGATCAGTCTGGACGGCGAGCCCCTGACCGAGGCCCGCTACGGTCTGCCGGCTGATCACGTGCAGGAGTCCTGGCCCGATTCGGATGATCCCAACCACCCCAATGTCGGATTCCAGGCGCTGCTGGATTTGTCCGGCCGGACGCCCGGCACTTATCGTTTGGGCATTCGGGTCTACGCTGCTGGAATGTGGGAAGAGGTCCACACCTTGCCGGTGCGCGTGGTGGAGGATCCAGATTCACCCTGAGTCGACCTGTTGCGCGGCTTACTCGCCCGCCCTCCGGGTCAGCGCAGCGGGTTCGCGGGCGGCAGCCTCGATCGCCGCTGCGGTGGCGTCCTCCAGCTCTTCTCCCGCACTTTCCAGGCGCTGCAACTGGCTGGTCAATGCGGCGTGCGCGCGCTGCAAGGCGGCGCAGGCCTCGTCCAGTTGCTGCTGGGTGGCGGTCTCGGCACTGCGCGAGATCCACAGCCGGTGCTCCAGCACGTCACGCAGTCCCTGCTTCACTCGTTGGTCGGCATCCAGCGAGGCATTGGCGACTGCGGCGATATCTGAGGGAACCCGCCCCACCAGGTGCTTCATCGCGTTCATTCGTTCGCGGGTATGGTGCAGCAGGCGCTCGAGCTCGTCGGCCTGGTCGAGCAGCCTGGCAAGGGATCGGTGCCGGCGCTGTCCGCGGTGTCGCAGCAGCAGCACGCCGGCCAGTGCGATGAGGATCGCGCCGACTCCGATTAGGATGATGATCTTGATGGAGTCCACGGTGCCCCCCGGTTAGACCAGCCAGTCTGCCGCAGTGGCCAGGCCGGGGCAAACCGGCCACCACCGATGGGGCGCACGGTGGTTTGACCACGAATGGTCCTGCACCTATACTGGCGCGCTTATGCCCGCTGACCTGCCCGAATCGGTCGACGCCTGGCGAATGGTTTCCGCGCGACGCAGCTTCGAGGGATCGCTTCCCCTGAGCGCGATGCAGAGGCTTATCCCCAGCGTTCTGAGTGCTTCCGGGCATTGCCGGTTCAAGCTGGATTTCGATCGCGATCCGCTCGGTTTCGCGATTGTTGACCTGCAGCTGGAAGCGGAACTGGAGTTGCTGTGCCAGCGCAGCCTGGAGCCCTTCTGGTTCCCTGTCGCAGTAACGCAGCGCCTTGGATTGATTCGCGAAGAGTCGGAGGAATCGGGTCTTCCGGGCGAAGTGGAGCCGGTGCTGGTGCCAGAAGATGGCGTCCTGCATCTGCGTGAGTTGATCGAGGACGAATTGATCCTCGCATTGCCGGTCGTTCCTCTGCGGCCCGATGCGGATCCTGTTGAAGCATCTTTCGGCGAGCCAGAAGCTCCCGAAGTAAAAAATCCCTTCTTGGCGCTGGCCGCGCTGAAGAAAGGCAGTCATTGAACCTGGAGTAGCGCCATGGCCGTTCAGAAAAGCCGCAAAACCCCTTCCCGCCGCGGCATGCGCCGTTCGCACGATGCCCTCACCGCCAAGCTGCTGTCGACCGACGCAACCAGCGGCGAGACCCACGTCCGCCATCACATCACCAAGGATGGCTACTACCGTGGTCGCAAGGTCGTCGAGACCAAGTCAGCCGTTGTAGCCGACGAAGAATAAGCAGTCGGGTAGGTTCCTGCGACGGCGGCAGCCGCTTGGCGACTGCCGCCGTCGTGCGTTTACGGCCCCACATTCGCTGTAGGGTTCGCCGCTAAGGAGTGGGAATGACCCAGACCGTGTTCGCGCGTATCGCCGGCACCGGCAGCTACTTGCCGGAGAAAGTGCTGACCAATGCCGACCTCGAGCAGTTCGTCGAGACCAGCGATGAGTGGATCGCATCCCGCACCGGCATTCGGCAACGTCATGTTGCAGCCGAAGGCGAAACCACGGGTGACCTGGCATTCCACGCCGCCCAGCGTGCGCTGGAAGCTGCCGGCATGCAGGGCTCGGAGATCGAGCTTATCGTGCTGGGCACCACCACGCCCGACATCATCTTTCCTTCCACTGCCTGCCTGTTGCAGCACCGCCTGGGCGCCAACGGTTGCCCGGCGATGGATGTCAATGCGGCCTGTTCGGGCTTCATTTACGCGCTCAGTGTGGCAGACAAGTTCATCCGCACCGGTGCGGTCAAGAACGCGCTGGTGGTGGGTGCCGAAACCCTGACCCGCATGCTGGACTGGTCTGACCGCAGCACCTGCGTGCTGTTTGGTGACGGGGCCGGTGCCGTCGTGCTCAAGGCCGATAGTGAAACCGGCATCCTCAGCACCCATCTGCACGCCGACGGCGGCAAGAAAGAACTGCTGTACAACCCGGTGGGCGTCTCGGTGGGCTTCAAGCCCGAAGAGAAGAACGCCGGTGTGCGCGTGCTGATGGCTGGCAATGATGTATTCAAGTACGCCGTCAAGGCGCTCGATTCGGTGGTCGACGAAACCCTGCAGGCCAACGGCTTGAGCAAGGCGGATCTCGACTGGTTGATTCCGCATCAGGCCAATCTGCGCATCATCCAGGCCACCGCCAAGCGGCTCGACATGTCGATGGACCGCGTGGTCGTGACGGTGGACCGTCACGGCAATACTTCGGCCGGCTCCGTGCCGCTGGCCCTGGATGAAGCGGTGCGCTCGGGTCGCGTGCAGCGTGGCCAGCTGCTGCTGCTGGAAGCCTTCGGTGGTGGTTTCACCTGGGGCTCGGCGCTGCTGCGCTACTGAAATCGAGATGGCGGAACGGAGAGTCGAGCGGGTCACGCTTGAGGGAGGCGGCATTGCCTGGCGCAAGACCTACGGCGACTCTGGCCGCCGGTGGCGGATGGCGGCGCTGCGCTGGCTGGCACGACGCCTTGGCCTGAACGCGCTTCTGGCGCCTGTGCCGCTCGCTGCCGAGTCAGCCTGTCGCACCGAGTTCGAGATGATTCAGCGCCTTGCCGGGCTAGGCGTTCGCGTTCCCCACGTGATGCAGCGAAATCAGACCCAGTTGTTGCTGTCGAACCTGGGTCCGACCCTGGGTCTGCTCTGCAAACGCGAGCCCGATCTCGCGCGCCGCAGCGAAATGCTCAAGCGCGGCTTCGATGCCTTGCTCGAACTGCATGCCCGCGGTGCCTATGTGAGTCAGGCGGTGGCGCGGAATCTGACCCTTGACGAGCAGGGCGTCGGCTTCATCGATCTGGAAGAGGATCCGCTGCAGATGATGTCGCTCGCCGCCGCCCAGGCGCGTGATGCGTTGCTGTGGGTCCAATCGAGTGCACGTTTCCTTGCTGACGACCCAGAACAATACGCGCGCCTGCTCGAGGAATTTCTAACGGCAGAGCGCAGCGAGGTTCGCGCCGAAATCCTCCTGACGGCACGCCGCCTGCGCTGGCTGGCCCTGCCAGCCCGTTTGGGCGGGACGCGCGGACGGGCGTTTTCGCAGGCTCTCACACACTTGGCTGACGCCCGCTCTTGACCGTGTCGGGCTACCCTACGCAACAGTACAGACGAATCCGCAAGCGCTTGGCCTAAAATGGCCGGCTTCGTGTGCATCCCGTAATG
The DNA here is from genome assembly GCA_038257155.1 of Lysobacterales bacterium. Lineage (GTDB taxonomy): Bacteria > Pseudomonadota > Gammaproteobacteria > Xanthomonadales > Xanthomonadaceae > JANJTY01. The sequence continues at coordinate 29,611 of JBBSJP010000006.1, forward strand.
CGATCAGGAATCAGCGCGTGAACAACAACGGCATCGCCTTCGTTTTTCCCGGGCAGGGTTCGCAGTCAGTCGGCATGCTGGCCGAATTGGCGCAAACCCAGGTGATGGTCCGGCAGACCTTTGAGGAGGCCTCGGACGGACTCGGTGTCGACCTGTGGCTGCTTTCCCAGGAGGGCCCGGAAGCCCAGCTCAACCAGACCGAGTTCACCCAGCCGGCACTGCTCGCCGCGGGCGTCGCTGTCTGGCGTGTGTGGCGCGAGCGCGGCGGCGCGTTGCCGGGGCTGTTGGCGGGACACAGTCTGGGCGAGTACAGCGCCCTGGTCGCTGCCGGCGTATTGCCCCTGATCGATGCAGCGCGGCTGGTGCAGCAGCGCGGTCGACTGATGCAGGCGGGCTCTCCGGAAGGCGTTGGCGCGATGGCGGCGGTGCTGGGCAGCGACGATGCGCTGGTCGCGGAAGTCTGCACCGCGGTTGCGGAAGATGAAGTGCTGGCGCCGGCGAACTACAACTCGCCAGGACAGATCGTGATCGGCGGTCATGCGGCTGCCGTGGATCGCGCCATTGCCGAACTTGCGGCACGCGGGGTTCGCAAGGCAGTCAAGCTGGCCGTCAGCGTGCCGTCGCACACGCCCTTGATGCGGGAAGCCGCCAACCGGCTATCAGAAACCATGGGCCAGCTGGTCTGGAATGCACCGGCCATCCCGATCGTGCAAAACGTCGATGCGGAAGTGCACGGTAGCGTCGAGGCCATTCGCGACGCCCTGGTGCGACAGCTCTACCTGCCGGTGCGCTGGACCGACTGTGTGCAGGCGCTGGCCCGGGCCGGTACTACCCGGATTGCCGAGTGCGGGCCGGGCAAAGTGCTTTGCGGCCTGGTGAAACGCATCGACAAGTCGCTTGATGTGCGTTCGCTGGGCAATCCCGGCGATCTGGACGCCGCGCTGGAAGCCTGGGCGCAATGAACGTTTTCATAGTGACCGGCCAATCGATCAACTGGAGTCTTCTGCACCCATGAATCAGCAACCTCTGAAAGGCGAGATCGCCCTGGTTACTGGCGCCAGTCGTGGCATCGGAGCTGCCATCGCGGACCGTCTCGCCGCGCTTGGCGCGCGGGTCATCGGCACGGCCACGTCGGAGTCGGGCGCCGCTGCCATTGGTGAGCGCATGGCCGCCCAGGGTGGCGTGGGACGCGTGCTGGACGTAACCAGCAACGCGGCCATTGAAGCCCTGTTCGATGCCGTCGCGAGCGAGTTCGGCCCGATCAGCGTGCTGGTCAACAATGCTGGCATCACCCGCGACCAGCTGCTGATGCGCATGAAGGAGGACGATTGGCAGGCGATCATCGACACCAACCTGTCTTCGGTGTTCCGCTGCTCCAAGGCCGTCCTGCGCGGCATGATGAAGGCGCGCCGCGGCCGCATCATCAACATCGCTTCGGTGATCGGCCTGACCGGCAATCCGGGCCAGGCCAACTACGCAGCTGCCAAGGCCGGCATCATCGGATTTTCCAAATCGCTGGCGCGCGAAGTGGGTTCGCGCGGCATCACGGTCAATGTGGTCGCGCCCGGCTTCATCGATACCGACATGACCCGTGCCCTGCCCGAAGTCACGCGCGATGCGCTGCTCGGACAGATAGCCCTGGGTCGACTTGGCGAGCCCGAGGACATCGCGCGCGCCGTCTGCTTTCTCGCAGGTGCCGATGCCGGATACATCACCGGCGAAACCCTGCATGTCAATGGCGGCATGTACATGCCGTAACAACAACGACTTAGCGCCGCTTTCTCAGTCCGTGTGCCGCTTCAGGCGGCAGGCATGTGAAAGCGGTGTTAGGCTGTCGCCGCACCGGCGCCCTTCATCTACAATGCGCCGGCTTTTATATTCCCCCGGGAGGTTGGATCACTCATGAGCAGCATCGAAGAACGCGTCAAGAAAATCGTCGTCGAACAGCTCGGCGTCAAAGAAGAAGAAGTCGTAGCCAGCGCGTCGTTCGTCGATGACCTTGGCGCAGACTCCCTGGACACCGTTGAACTGGTGATGGCACTCGAAGAAGAGTTCGAGTGCGAGATTCCTGACGAGGAAGCCGAGAAAATCACCAGCGTGCAGCAGGCTGTCGACTACGTGAAGGCGCACGTCAAGGCTTAAGCAACTACTAAAGTGACTCGCCGGGGCCGCCGCTGAGCGGCCCCGCGCGTTTTACCCGCAGGCGCAGGGCCTGTCCGGGATGTTCGCGTTGCGGCCATGGCCGGGCGCGTGTCGTCAACGATCAACCGGCGGGAGAGCCGCATGAGTCAGCGTCGCGTCGTGGTTACGGGTCTGGGCGTCGTGTCGCCCGTGGGCAATGATGTCGCCAGCACCTGGGACAGCGTCATCAATGGCCGTTCCGGCATCGGCCCGATCACCGGATTCGATGCGTCATCATTCACCACGCGTATCGCCGGTGAAGTGCGGGACTTTGACATCACGAAATGGATCGCGCCGAAAGACGCCAAGAAGATGGATCACTTCATCCATTACGGCATGGCCGCGTCGCTGATGGCGATGCAGGATGCCGGGCTTGAAGTTACCGCCGACAACGCCGAGCGCATCGGCGCACTGATTGGATCGGGCATCGGCGGCATCGTGGGGATCGAAGACCAGACCGCGCGCTTTCTCGAAGGCGGCCCGCGCAAGATCTCGCCGTTTTACGTGCCCAGCACGATCATCAACATGTTGCCGGGCCATCTCAGCATCATGACCGGCATGAAAGGCCCGAACTTCTCCGCAGTATCGGCCTGCGCCACCTCCAATCATTCCATCGGCATGGCGATGCGGCAGATCCAGCACGGCGACGCCGACGTGATGGTGGCCGGTGGCGCCGAGCGCGGCTCTTCTGCAACGGCAGTTGGGGGTTTCTGCTCGATGCGCGCAATGTCGACGCGCAACGATGATCCATTGCGCTCCTCGCGCCCCTGGGACGCCGATCGCGATGGCTTTGTGCTGGGCGATGGCGCCGGCATTCTGGTGCTGGAAGAGTACGAATTCGCCAAGGCACGCGGCGCGCGCATCTACTGCGAGTTGGCGGGCTTTGGCGCAAGCTCGGACGCCTTCCACATGACGGCACCCAGCGAAAATGGCGAAGGCCCGGCGCGCTGCATCAGCGTAGCGCTGCGCGACGCCAAGGTGAATCCGGACGAGGTCGACTACGTCAATGCGCATGGCACCTCCACGCCGCTCGGCGACCTGGCCGAAACCCTCTCGATCAAGACCGCGCTGGGCGATCACGCGTACCACACCATGGTCAGCTCGACCAAGTCGATGACCGGCCATCTGCTCGGTGCTGCGGGCGGCATCGAGGCGGTGTTCTCGGTTCTGGCACTGCATCACGGCATCATTCCGCCGACCATCAATCTGGAAAAGCCGGGCGAGGGCTGTGATCTCGACTACGTACCCAACGTGGCGCGCGAAAAGACCATCCGGGTTGCGTTGTCGAATGGTTTCGGTTTTGGCGGTACCAACGGCTCGCTGGTATTCCGGACGCTTTGAGGCGTCCGTCGCCGCTCGGCAGACTGATGGCGGCGTCGGGCCCTGGGCTATGACGCTTCGACCGACAAGGGCGCCACATGACGCTTAGTCGCAAGCTGCCACGCGATATCGATTTTCTCGGCCTGCATCGTCTGGCGCCGCAGCGCTATCCGCTGCTGCTGGAGAGCAGCGCTTCGGGCACACCGCAGTCGCGCTGGGATCTGCTGCTCGCCAGCAGCGGCGACGGACTGGTGAAGCAGGCGTCAGGCGCACTGATGCAGCTCGATGGCACACCGGTAGCAGGCGGGTTTCTGGCGGCGCTGGATGCCGAGTGGCGTGCACTGCGCCTGCCACACGAACCGCTGGGACCGCCTTTTCGGGGCGGCTGGGCCTTGTTTCTTGCCTACGAACTGGCCGGGGAAGTCGAACCGGTGCTGCGTATGCCGCCCTCGCGCGGCGCGCTCCCACAGGCGCTGGCGCTGCGTTGCCCGGCTGCGCTGTTGCGCGACCACAGTTCTGGCGAAGTCAGCGTGCGCTGCGAATCTGATCAAGCGCAGTGGCTCGATCAGGTGGAAGAGGATGTGCAGGCTGCGCGCGCGCTGCCCCCTTTGACCGATTGGCAGGCGCCAACGCGTGTTTCTGAGGATCATCCACAAGCCTTTCGCGACGGCGTCGCGCGCGTGCTTGACTACCTCGCCGCCGGCGACGTGTTCCAGGTGAATCTGTCACGTGGCTGGCGCGCCGAGTTCGCTGCATCGGTTGCGCCCGAGGCGCTTTTTCAGCGGCTGCGCGACGCCAATCCGGCGCCATTTGCCGGCTTGTTGACCTGGCGCGACTGGGCCTTGGCCAGTTCTTCGCCGGAGCGCTTGCTGACCGTGCACGGGCGCGAGATCGAAACCCGCCCGATCGCCGGAACCCGGCCACGTTTTGCTGGCGACGATGATGCGGCGCGGATCCGTGAACTCATCGGGCATCCCAAGGAGCGCGCCGAGCACGTCATGTTGATCGATCTTGAGCGCAATGACTTGGGCCGGGTCTGCGTTCCCGGCAGCGTGCGGGTCGACGAGTTGATGTCGGTTGAGAGTTACACCCATGTGCACCACATCGTCAGCAATGTGCGCGGCGTGCTGCGCGATGGCATTTCGCCTGGGCAGGCGATCGCTGCGGTGTTTCCCGGTGGCACCATCACCGGTTGTCCCAAGGTGCGCTGCATGCAGATCATCGCCGAGCTGGAAGGCGCGGGCAGGGGAGCCTACACCGGCGCACTGGGCTGGCTGAATCGCGACGGCGACATGGATCTGAATATCCTGATCCGCAGCGCGGAACTGGTTGGCCAGCGGCTCGACTTCCGCACCGGTGCCGGCATCGTGATGGATTCCGATCCGGTCCATGAGCTGGAAGAAACGCGCGCCAAGGCGCGCGGCATGCTGCGCGCAATCGGGACGCCAGGATGAGTCGCGCGCCGTTCACCCTGGTGGTTGGCGGGCGGCAGGTGTCGTCGCTGGATCCGGCTGATCGCGGACTGGCCTATGGCGACGGCCTGTTTGAAACCATACGCGTATGGCGCGGCTCGCCCGTTCTGTGGCGTGAGCATCTGGCGCGTCTGCGGCGCGGTGCGCGACGACTTGGCATCGCCACCGACTGGACCCAGCTGGAGGCGCTCAGTCGCGCGCGTGCCAGTGACATCGAAGATGGCGTGCTCAAGCTGATCCTCACCCGCGGCGTCGGCGGGCGGGGCTATGCGCCACCCGTGGTCGCCTCGCCAACTCTGATCGTGGGCGCATTCCCGGCACCGTCCGTGGCGCCGCCTGGCGGCCTCACCCTGCGCTGGTGCCGTACCCGACTGGCGCGGCAGCCGCTGCTGGCGGGCATCAAGCATCTCAACCGCCTGGAACAGGTGCTGGCCCGCGCCGAGTGGAGCGATTCGCGTTTCCATGAGGGCCTGGTTTGCGATACGGAAGGGCGCGTCATCAGCGCGACCTCAGCAAATGTCTTCGTGCTGCAGGGCGATCGTTGGCTGACGCCATCGCTGGCCGAATGTGGAATTGCCGGTACTCTGCGGGGCTGGTTGCTAAGGCGCATGAAGCAAGCCACCGAAGCCGAGCTGAGCCGGGCGTCGGTCGAACAGGCCGACGCGGTTTTCCTCTGCAACAGTCTGCGCGGTATCCTGCCGGTCCGGCGCCTGGCAAGGCGGCAGTACCTGCCGCATCCAGCGCTGGCGAGTCTGCAAGACCGTCTGGCTCGCGCCTTTCCCGTATTCGCCAAGGATCTTCCTGCCGCGTGAGTGCCGTCCTGCAAACCCTGCGTCGATTGCTGTTCTGGATGTTCATGCTGCTGGCGCTGGCTGCTGCTGGCCTGGCCTGGTGGCTGTGGCAGGACTATCAGCGTTTCGCTGCCACGCCGCTGGATTTTGGCAGCCAGGAGCTGCTGCTGGTGATCGAGCGCGGTGACAGTTTTCGTCATGTGCTGAAGCGCATGCGCGGCCTGGGAATCACTGCCGGCCATGACCTTTATTGGGAAGCACTGGCCTTCGATCTGGAAGTCACCAGCCGGCTCAAGGTCGGCGAGTATTCGGTGAGTCACGGCATTACGCCGACGCGCCTGCTGCGCAAACTCGAGCAGGGTCTTGTTGTGCAACATCGCTTTACCCTGGTGGAGGGTTGGAGCTTTGCCCAGGTGCGCGAAGCGCTGGCCGCCGAAACTGCCTTGGTGCAGACCCTGGCAGGCCTTGGTTCCGATGAAGTGATGGCCCGGCTGGGTGAGCCCGATACCCACCCTGAGGGACTGTTTCTGCCCGAAACCTATCTCTATACGCGCGGCGTGGAAGACATCGCCCTGCTGCGCCGTGCACGCGAGGCGATGCGCCGCACACTCGATGAAGTCTGGGCCACTCGCCAGGAAGGCCTGCCGATCAGTACGCCTTACGAGGCGTTGATCCTGGCTTCGCTGATCGAGAAGGAAACAGGCGTTCCACACGAGCGCGACGAGATCGCCGGCGTCTTCGTGCGGCGTATGCGTCTGGGCATGCGACTGCAGACCGACCCCACCATCATCTACGGCATGGGTGCGGCCTACACCGGGCGAATCCGACGTGTCGATCTGTTGGCCGACACGCCCTACAACACCTATACCCGCGATGGACTCACCCCGACGCCCATCGCCATGCCGGGCCGCGCCGCCCTGCAGGCGGCGGTGAACCCGAAACCCGGTGACACCTTGTATTTCGTCAGCAAGGGTGACGGCAGCCACCACTTCTCGCGCAATCTGGCCGAGCACAATCGCGCGGTGGATCGTTACATCCGCGGTCGCGGGAACGTGACGACGCCATGAGCGGATGCTTGATCAGCCTTGAGGGCGGCGAGGGCGCCGGCAAGTCCACCGCCATGCAAACCATCCTCGCCGTGCTGAAGGATGCCGGTATCGACGCGATCTGCACCCGCGAGCCCGGCGGAACCGATCTGGGCGAGGCGGTACGCGCACTGCTGCTGGACGCGCGCCAGAAGGGCATGGCGGCCGAGACCGAGCTGCTGCTGATGTTCGCCTCGCGCGCCCAACTGGTGAGCGAGCTGGTGCGCCCGGCCCTGGCGCGCGGCCAATGGGTGGTAAGCGACCGCTTCACCGACGCCAGCTATGCCTACCAGGGCGGCGGTCGCGGGCTAGATAGCGGCTCTATCGCCGAGCTGGAGCGCTGGGCCGTGGCGGTAAAACCCGATCTGACCCTGCTGCTGGATGTCGACGTGGAACAGGGCCTGGCGCGGATGCGCGGTCGTGGAGAGCCCGATCGCATCGAATCTGAAGCCAGCGAGTTCTTTGCGCGGGTGCGTTCGGCGTATCGAAGTCGGGCTGCCGCCGAGCCAGGGCGGATACGCGTGATCGATGCCGCCGAACCGGCCGAAGCGGTGCAGATGGCGATTCGCCATGAACTTGCCCGCTTCATTTCCGGGCATGCCAGATGAGCGAACCGGTGTCGCCCTGGCTGCAGCGAGCCTACACGCGGCTGGTCGAAGCGCAGGCTGAGGGCCGGCTGCCACATGCTCTGCTGGTCTGTGGCCCGGCCGGCCTGGGCAAGCGCCAGCTGGCGGAGATGCTGATGTCGCGTCTGCTGTGCCAAAGCGCCTCGGCCAAGGGCGAGGCCTGCGGTGCTTGTCGCAGTTGTCTGCTGCGGCTGGCCGGCAGCCACCCGGACCTGATGCGCATTGGTTTGGAAGAAAACGAGAAGACCGGCAAGTTGCGCAGCGAGATCGTGATCCAGCAGATTCGCGCGCTCAGCGCCAAGCTGGCCCTGACGCCGCAGTTTGGCGGGGCCCAGGTGGTGATCATCGCGCCTGCCGAGGCCATGAACACCAGTGCCGCCAACGCCTTGCTGAAAACGCTGGAAGAACCCCACGCCGGCTGTCTGCTGATGCTGGTCAGCGATCAGCCGTTCCGATTGCCGGCGACGATCCGCAGCCGTTGCCAGCGCGCAGAGTTGCGCTTGCCGACAGCGGCCGAATCGCTGCAATGGCTGCAGTCGCAGGGTGTTGTGGCGGCCAAGGCGCAGGCGGCGCTGGCCGCCGCGCGTGGCAATCCGGGCCAGGCAATGAAATTGCTGACTGCCGGCGGCCTGGAGCTGCAGCGAGAAGTGTGTGCAGACCTGGAAGCCCTCAAGGCCGGCAAACTGGGCGCTGCCGAGACTGCGCGGCGCTGGTGTGACGAACAGCTGGACCGGCGACTGCGTCTGGCGGCAGATCATGTTCGCGATGCCAGCATGGAGAAACTGGCCGACGGCTTGACCCCGTCGTCCGATTTTCCCAAGCTAGCGGCTTGGTTCGACCAGGCCAACCGCCTGCGCGAATTGATCCAAACGCCGGTTCGCACCGACCTGATGCTGGTAGGCTTGTTGCGCGAATGGCGACGCACCGGTCGACAGCAGCACACTGCCTAAGGAGTAGCCAGACCATGATGGGAGCAGGGGGAGCGAGACAGGGCATCCTGTCGCTGGCAATCAAGGACAAGGGCGCGCTTTACAACGCCTACATGCCCTATGTGCGGGGCGGCGCCATCTTCGTCCCGACACCCAAGCGCTACGGCCTGGGTGATGAGGTCTTCATCCTGCTCAGCTTGCTCGACGAGAAGGAGCGGTTGCCGGTGGCCGGCAAGGTGATCTGGCTGACGCCGACCGGCGCCCAGGGCAATCGTGCGGCTGGCATTGGCGTGCAGTTCGCCGAAACGGTTGAGGGCGAAACGGTCAAGAACAAGATCGAAACCATGCTGGCCGGCATGCTGGGCGCGGACAAGCCCACCCATACCATGTAGCTGCCGTGTAGTCGTCGATGCCTGGTCACACGGTCGCAATTGCTTGAGCAGAAAAGAAAAGGGGCGCTGCTAGCGCCCCTTTCCGTATGTCATTGGCTTGCTGAACCGGGTCAGGCAGCTACCTGCCGCTCGCGCTCAACGACGGCCTGTGCATAGGTTCCCTTGAGTTCACCCATGAATCCGAGCACTTCGCGGTGCACGGTCTGCAGCCCGCTGTGGTTGGCGTTCTGGGTTTCATGAAAGACCACCGCAATCCAGGTAGCGATTCCGCGCAGGCGCAATTGAGCGTTGTCGGAGCGCGCGCGGACAAGAGCGACCTCGGTGGCATCACCCCAGGGCTGGTAGCGGTCAACATGCTCCGACCCGTAAAGGTGCGGGTGCGGGTGCTGGGCTGCCTTCTGGATCTCGGCGGCCACCAACATTCCAAGCGCACGTTTGGCAGTTGCCGGAAGTTCGCCGATCAAGCGATTAACTTCTTTAACCTGGCGGCTAAGAATCAAGTAGCGCGTCAGGGCAAGCATCTTAGTCAGGAACTGCATGTTGAACCTCATTTGGTTTCTTGTCCGCTGGCCTGGGCCGTGGGCAGTGGTTCTGGGTGTTCGACGGAAAGGACTGACCTGCCTGGGTGGACCAGATGTGACCCTGTGCGTCGCATATTGGCACGCGGCGTCTGGCACGAATTGTGCGTTCTATCACGCTTCGGGCGCAAGCGATTTTGGCACGTCAATTTCGTGCGCCGCGTCGCGAAATGACCGGTGGCTGGTTGGGCAACGCCCAAGCACCATCAGCCTGGCTGCGTTGCGACAACATGGATCAAGAGCCGTAACGCAGAGGCGCAAAGAACGCAGAGGCGCGCAGAGGAAAGCAAGGCAGCAGAACAGTGGAAAGCCGGGGCCGAGTTACGAGTCTTTTTCAGCCCTCGCTCAAGCTTTCGCCCAGACTCTGCTTGACCAGTCTCTTGCGCTCTTCTCTGCGCTCCTTTGCGTACTCTGCGCTTCTGTGTTGCAGCTCTTGATCTGGCTCTTGGTCAAGCGATCCACTGAGTCGAAAGATCCATGCCTTGGAATGCAGGTTCTATAAAGGCCCGGGCGACAGCGAAAGTCGCGCGACAGACTCACCCGGCAGAAAGGCGGAAGCCCTTCCCCCAGCCCAATCCGTATGTCCGGCGCCCCAGAAAGGTGACAGCGGGTGGCCACTCTGGCCGCCTGGCATATGCATTACGCCTTCGGCTTCGCGTCCGGGCGAAACCACCATGCGCTGGGATGCGCCGAAACCCCTCGCCTGGACGCGCGGCAGATTGCTGTCGCCCGGAAGCACTTGAACTGGCATTTCAAGGTAGTGGGCCAGAAAGTAGGGCAGGCCAGCGGCGATTGGATGGCGGATGCGCGGTGTGTTGGCCTCCGCCCAGTTGCGTGCGGCCAAGCCACCGGCCTGGCTGCCCAGGCTGGCGGAAATCGCCCGTGCGCTGCGTTGCAGAAGGTCGTGGCCGCTTTCATCTGGTTCCAGTAACGGACTCGGCGCGTGCACCAGCGGCCACAGCAAGGCTTCGAACTGCCCCAGGCGGGGCAGCAGCAGCGCCTCGCCCTCGGCTTCGCGAGCAGGCGCCAGCAGCACGTCCAGGGTCGCCCGGGCCACTTCACTGCGAAACTCGCGGGTCAGTCGATAACTGACGGAATCGGGCGTGGCGCGGCCTGGCCATTCACGCGAAGCCAATTCCAGATCAGCCAGCTCGGGTGTCGCCTCGATCACCTCGCGCATCAGCTGCCACCAGCGCTTTAGGAACAGGGCACGGTCGTCGAGCTGCAGGGCCAGCAGGTCCGCCTCGCTGAAGCGCTCACGCGCATTCAACCAGTCGCGGATCTGGCGCTGGCGGGCGCCGAAGTCGTAGCCGCCGTCACCGATCTTGGCCAAGTCCTTGCCATCGGCAACACGCGAATTGGCGCTCCAGAGCCTGCCATTGACGGGATCGACCAGGCGTGGCGCCTGGGCCGGATCCAGCCAGCCATGCCATTCGCAGCCCAGCAACGGGGTGAGCGGCTGTGCGGGATTGCAGTCGCCGAGCCGGTTTGGCAGGCGGCCGCTGATGGTCCAGCCGATTCGCCCGCTACGGTCGCCCACGACGACATTCTGGTGCGGCATGCCCGAGCGATTTGCCACATCCAGCGCGGCATCTAGATCGGTTGCCGTTTCAAGGCCAGTCAGACCGAAGTTTGCGCTGCCGGGGTGATGCGCAACCCAACTCAGGGCCAGCGAACTGCCGTCGGGCTCGTCATGCAGTACCGGACCCCAGCGCGTATCAATGACTTCCAGCGATTCCGCTTCGCCGCCGTGGATCGCGATGTGCTCGGTGTGGCGTGCAGCGACGGCATCACCTTCGGGTAGCCGGTAGCGCAGTGCGCCGCGATCCACCCAATCCACCCGCACCCAGTCGAACCAGTCGCCATAGCTGTTGGTGAAGCCCCAGGCGACGTGCCCGTTGCTGCCAACCGCAATTCCCGGCACGCCAGGCAGACTGAGTCCCGTCACGTCGACCATGCCATCTGCGGCCTGGCTGTCGGCGAACTGCAGGCGGGCGCGAAACCAGATGTTCGGCGCGCGCAGGCCCAGATGCATGTCGTCGGCCACGATGGCGTGGCCGTGTGCAGAGAGCGCGCCGGACACGGCGAAGTTGTTGCTGCCGGGAAACTGGGTCTCCACCGAGTCGAGGCTCACCCACGAGCTTGCTTTCGCGGGAATGACCAACCCAGCCAAGGCCAATGCATCGAGCGCCGTTCGTGGCTCACCCTGCAGCGGTGCGTCCCATTCGCTGCCGTCAGTACCCAAGGCGTCGACCAAGGCTGCAGGCAGGTGACGACGCAGGCGATGCAGGGCCAGCTCTCGCCGATTGGCGCTGTCCTGCAGGTCGAAGAACATCGCGTAGACAGTCAAGAGGCTGTCCTCCTCGCGCCAGGGCGCGGGCGCACTGCCCAGCAGCAAGTAGGCCCAGGGACGCACCTGCAGCGCATCCAGTCCGGCGTTTACGCCCTGCGTGTAGGCCGACAACAGGGCGCGTGATGTCGCGTCGAGGGTTGCCAGAGCGTCCACGCTGCGCGCGCGCATCCGATGTGCGCGACGCTGCCGGTCGAGCTCCAGCGGCGCGGCTCCGAGCAATGCGGAAAGCTCACCGGCTGCGCTGCGCCGGGTGAGATCCATTTCGAAGTAGCGTTCCTGGGCGTGCGCGAAACCAAGTGCACGGTAGGCATCCGCGCGGTTGGCTGCGGTGACGGTGACGCTGCCGAGCGCGTCGCGCTGCAACTGTACGCCCGCACTCAAGCCGGGCAGGCTCGCTTCACCGTCGAGCTGGGCCAGGCTACCGCGCAGCAGCAGGAATCCGATGCCGAGCAGCAGGGCAAGCAGCAGAGGCAGGGTGATGGCCGCACGTTTGATCCAGATCCGCATCGATTGCTCCTGTTGCAATGTCCCTCATCGTGCCGAGGTGCGACGAATACGCAATCCTCTCCGTGAGGCGCTCAAGTATCATTCTGAATTACCAGCACAGGTACCTTTGAAGCTCCTCTTTCTAAGGAAGGTCTGAACAAGTCCATCCTGGACCCTTCGTCAGGCTCAGGACAGGCTTGTCAGCCCACGTCGAGTCCGGCACAGGTCCGGACTCGACTTCGCGAAATCAATCGCTTGCGCGATCGATTCGCGGGCCGGCCATCCATGGCCGGCGGAACCTCTGACTTAGTCAGAGGTTCCCTAACCGGAAGCCCGGCCTTTGCCTGGCTTTCGAGGTGACCAATCGCGACAGCTCCAGCGTCTCCGCGATGGATTCCAGACTGTGAAGCAATTGAGGAGATTGCGGGCCCTTGCGGCCTGTGCAATCCATCTGGCGATAATCTTGCGGGATGCAGCTCAGGTTTGCCCATCGCTGGTCGCTTTTACTGTTGCTGGTTGCCTGCCTGGCGCTGGTGCTCAGTGCGATGCTGTCGCGATGGAGCCTGTCTCAGGGATTTGACGACTATCTGCGCGAATCTGAAACCGAGCGTTGGCAGCCGCTGGTTGGCGTGCTGGTGAGCGAATACGAGAGCAATCAATGGTTGCATCTCAGGCAGTCACCTCGCGCCTTCGATCAACTGTTGTTCAACCATGGCCCGCGCGGCACACCGCCCCCCACGGGCCTGGTTCAACCCGAACCACCACCGCCTGGGCAACGTCGCCCCGGGCCGAATGCGGGACCCGGATCAAGGCCAGGCCCAGGACCGGGCCTTGATCCGAATGCGCGAATGGAGCTTCCACCCCGCCCGCCGCGGCGGCCACCGCCACCGCCCACCCTTGTCGATGATGCTGGCGCCTACGTCGCCGGCGACCCGCGCAAGGGAGCGGACAGTTCCGTGTTTCGATTGCCGCTGCTTGCGTCCGGACGTCCGATAGGCTGGCTCCTGCTCAATCAGTCCGGCCGTTTGTCGGACGATCTGGCCGACGGCTTTCTGAAGCGCCAGCTGCAGATCGGCTACGCGATTGGTGCCGGCTTGTTGTTTGTATTCGCAATCATGGCCTGGTGGATGTCGCGTCAGATGGGTCGGCCCTTGCAGGCGCTGGGCGGAGCCATGCGTCGCCTCACCAGCGGCGACTATGCGCATCGGATTGACGAAAGTCGCGGCGATGAGTTTGGTGAATTGGCGCAGCGCTGCAACAGGCTGGCATCCACCCTGCAGCGCTCACAGCAGGCGCAGCAGCGCTGGCTTGCAGATGTTGCGCATGAACTGCGCACGCCGCTCACCATCATCCGCGGCGAACTGCAGGCAGTGGAGGACGATGTTCGCCCCTTCGATCAACGCATGAACAGCTCACTGCTGGCGGAAACCCAGCGCTTGTCCAGTCTGGTTGATGATCTGAGGTTGCTGGCCCTGTCTGACGATGGTGGACTTGGCCGACACCGTGAACGGCTCGACCTGACGGCCTTGCTGACGGAGGTGCTGGATGGTTTCGAGTCGCGTCTGTCAGACCGCTCGATCACCTTGCAGCGCGACCTGAGCCAGCAGTCCTTGTGGGTCGAAGCGGATCCTGGTGCCTTGACCAGGATGCTGGTCAATCTGCTGGAAAACAGTTGCCGCTACACAGATCCGGGCGGTGTGCTGCGCGTGGGCATTCGGGCCGAAGCAGACCATGCGCAGCTGCATGTCGAGGACAGTGCCCCATCGGTTCCAGAGGCATCCTTGCCGCGTCTGTTCGAACGCTTCTATCGTGTCGAGGAATCGCGAAACCGCGCCCTGGGCGGCAGCGGGCTTGGCTTGGCCATTGTTGCCAGCATCGTGGCGGCACATCACGGCGAGGTGTCCGCTTCCAGATCGGTATTGGGTGGACTCGACGTATCGATCCGGCTCCCGCTGAGTCCGCATGGAAAGTCGGCACCATGACAGCGCCAAGCGGAACGATTCTTGTGGTCGAGGACGAGATCAAGATCGCCGAGCTGCTGGCCGACTATTTCCGCAAGGCCGAGTTCAACGTTCAGCAGCTCCACACCGGCGTCGGCGTGGTTGAGTGGGTGACACGGAATTCGCCGGCGCTGGTGCTGCTGGATGTCATGCTGCCGGAGGTCGACGGGCTGTCCATATGTCGCGAACTGCGACGCAACAGCAGCGTGCCTATCATGCTGGTTACCGCGCGGGTCGAAGAGCTGGATCGCCTGCTGGGTCTCGAACTTGGCGCCGATGACTACATCTGCAAACCATTCAGCCCGCGCGAAGTAGTGGCCCGGGCGCGGGCGGTGTTGCGGCGCGGCGAACGGCTGTTGAATCGAGCTGACCCCGCCGCCTATGCCGGCATCCGCATCGACCAGGAAGGTTATCGCGCCTGGCTCGGACAAGCATTGCTGGATCTGACGCCTGTCGAATTCCGCCTGCTGCAAACGCTGTTGCGTCATCCCGGCCGCGTGTTCTCGCGCGCTGACCTTGTCGGGGCGGTGTATCTGGATCATCGGGTAGTGACAGATCGAACTGTCGATACCCACGTCAAGAATTTGCGTCGCAAGCTGGCTGAAGCCGACGCATCGGGCGCTGACCTGATCGAATCCGTGTACGGCATGGGTTACCGCCTCGGCTGATAGACAGGTCATGCGGGTTCGCATCGCGATCTCCTCATTTTCTTCACGTTGCCCCCATCGTCACTGCGAAATGCGCTCGCAAGCTGTTCTCCGTACCCCCGAAAGATCAGGAGAGCCGCCATGAACGATCTGAGCACAGCATGTCACCGAGGCCGCGCCCGTTTTCCGGCACTGCTTGTACTGGCATTGTCCATGGCGCTGCCGGCCAGCGTCATCGCCGCGCCTGGGCATGAGCGTCATCCAGGGCCGCCGGGTATTCCGCCGCACATGGATAGCAATGGCGACGCCACGCTCAGTCGAAGCGAGTTCGATGCCAGCGCCAGCCGCCGCTTCGCCGAAGAGGATCAGAATGGCGACGGCCGGATCACACCTGAAGAGTTGTTGGCCGGCGAGCAGGCACGCCGCGAGCGCGACCAGGTCCAACGTCAGCGCAATCACTTCGATCACATGGACGTCAATGCTGATGGCGTGGTCGATAGCGCCGAGTTCAGCGCGATGGTAGCGGGCCATTTCGATCACATGGATCGCAACGGTGACGGACTGGTGGATGCCAGCGAATGGCGTCCGCCAGGTCCGCCGCCGCATGGCTCGCAGAGAGCGCGGCAGGCACCCAGGAGGCAGCCATGAACCGCGTCGCACACGCACTTCGTGCCGCATGGCTGCTGGCCGCGCTGGGCTGCGCGCCGGCAGGCGTTTCTGCTGCCAATGGCGGCCCCAGCCTGCCTGCGGTGCTCGATGACTATGTCGGTTACGCCGAGGACGATCTGCCGCCACATTTTCGCCAGATCCTGCCGGGCGGAACAGTCACTGACTCCGACAACACGCCAATCGACAATCCGCTGACCAACAGCGGAGCCACGCTGGGACGCGTGCTGTTTTACGATCCACGGCTTTCGGCCAATGACAGCACCTCGTGCGCGTCCTGCCACCTCCAGGAAACCGGGTTTTCCGACTCGTTGACCAGGAGCATCGGCTTCGAAGGGGCCCTTACAAACCGCCACTCCATGGGTCTGTCCAACGCACGGTTTTACAGCAGCGGGCATTTCCGCTGGGACGAGCAGGCCGAGCAGTTGGAGGACCAGGCGCTGTTGCCGATCCAGGATGCCGGCGAAATGGGCATGACCCTGCCCGATCTGGTCGACAAGCTGTCCGCCGAGCCGTTCTATGCGCCCTTGTTCGAGGCGGCGTTTGGCAGCAGCCAGATTACCTCGGAACGGATTGCGCTGGCGCTGTCGCAGTTCGTACGTTCGATGGTGGCCTACAGCAGCAAGTTTGATACGGCTTTTGCCGGGGGTGGCCCGCCCAATTTCCAGGGCGTCTTTACCGCTCAGGAGTTCATTGGCTTGCAGCTGTTCCAGCCCGTGCCCGGTGCCACCGTGCAATCGGTGGGATGCAATCGTTGCCACACGACGGTTGCACAGATTGGTGACCAGGCGAGCAACACCGGTCTGGACGCGACCATCACCGATGTCGGCGCGGGCAACGGTCGCTTCAAGGTGCCGTCATTGAGGAATATCGCCGTGGGGGCGCCGTACATGCACGACGGCCGCTTCAACACGCTGGCCGAGGTGGTGGAATTCTACAACTCCGGTGTGCAGGCCAATCCGAATCTCGACCCGCGTCTGCGTGCCGGGCCGGGCGGGCCACCGCTGCGGCTCAACCTCACAACCCAAGAGAAGGCGGCACTGGTTGCCTTCCTCACTACGCTCACCGACGAGCGGCTGCTGACTGAGCGGATGTTTTCAGATCCATTCCCGCTGTTTCACGACAGCTTCGAGTGACCCTGGAAACCCGACGCTATTCATGGCGCTGGCTCATCTGATCGCCTCGTGCCATCCAGGTCGGCGCACTGCGGGCCGCACTCAAAGCTTGATCAAACGGTAGGCCACGGTGTGCAGTGGTCCAACACCAGCCTCGGCGAAGCGCGGTTCACTGGCCAGGATGTCGTGGCGATCCAGCAGTTCCACAGTCCACGCCGGCTCGAACCGCTGGCGCACTTCGTTTTCGTCCACGCTGAACGGCGGACCGGCCTTCTCATCCTGCGGAAACTCCAGGGTGATCAGCAGGCCGGTGCAGCCGGCGGGCAGCTGTCCGTAGACCACATCAACGTAGCGCTGGCGCAGTTCGGGCGGCAGGGCAATCAAGGCAGCACGGTCGTAGACCGCCGCCACGTTGATGAGATCGGCGGACTCAAGTGCGAATACATCGCCACACCAAAGCGTGATGTCGGGGGCAGAGAACACCGTGAACGCGCCGCGTTGATATTCGGTCGGTTCCAGACCCTGCTCGGCGAAGAAGGCCGTGCAGGCCATGCCGGACAGCTCCACGCCTATCACCGGATGTCCTGCGGATGCCAGCCAGGCCATGTCGAGGCTCTTGCCGCAAAGCGGCACCAGCACCGTACTGCCGCTGGCCACATGGAGCCCGGGCCAGTGCTTGTTGAGCAGGCGATCGACCTCGTGCTGGTGCCAGCCGATCTGGCCTTCGGCCCAGCGCTGCTTCCAGAATTCCGGCTGCATCAGCTGGCCTCGGCGCGGTCGACGCGCTGGAAGCCACGCGGCAGCATGTGACCGCGCTGCGCGCGGCTGCCGCTGTAGGCCTGCAGATCACGCCAGGACAGGATCAGCTTGCGCTGACCGCAGTAAAGCGTGAGCTCGCCGCCACTGCGTACACTGGCCGCGGCCACCACCAGTTCATCGCCGGACTTCAGCTTGGCGGGCGGGATGTTGATCAGCTTGTTGCCCTTGCCCTTGTCGAGCTCGGGGAGTTCGGCGATCGGGAAGGCCAGCAGATGGCCGGCGCTGGTCACCGCGACCACAAGGTCGGTCTGTGCGTCATTCACCGGAATCGGCGCCAGCGCCACGCCCTTGTCCGGATTCAGCAGGGCCTTGCCGGCCTTCTGTCGACCGACGAAATTCTCGAAGCGCGTGGTGAAGCCGTAACCGAAGCTGCCCAGCAGCAGGAAGCGTTGATCGTTCTCGCCGCAGGCGATGCCGACGAAGCTGGCGCCGGCCGGCAAGGTAAAGCGGCCGGTCAGCGGCTCGCCATTGCCACGCGCCGAGGGCAGGGTGTGGGCGAGGGTCGAATAGGCCCGGCCGCTGCTGTCGAGCAAGGCCACCTGCTGCGTGCTGCGGCCGCGTGCCGCCGCCAACAGGCTGTCGCCTTCTCGGTAGCTAAGCGATGCGGCGTCCACCTCGTGGCCCTTGGCGGCGCGGATCCAGCCCTTTTGCGACAGCACCACGGTGACCGGCTCGCTCGGCACCAGATCGGTTTCCGACAGGGCCTGCGCCACTTCGCGTTCGACCAGCGGGGAGCGGCGCGCGTCGCCGTGCTTCTTGGCATCGGCCAGCAGCTCGTCGCGGATCAGCTTCTTCAGCTTGGCCTTGGAGGCCAGCGTGGCCTGGATTTGTTCACGCTCCTTGGCCAGCGCGTCCTGCTCTCCGCGGATCTTCATCTCTTCCAGCCGCGCCAACTGGCGCAGCTTGGTGTCGAGGATGTAGTCGGTCTGTTCCTCGGACAGGCCGAAGCGTGCCATCAGCACCGGCTTGGGCTCGTCCTCGCTGCGGATGATGCGGATCACCTCGTCGATATTGAGGTAGGCGATCAACAGGCCGTCGAGCAGGTGCAGGCGGCGTTCGACCTTGTCGAGGCGGTGCTTCAGGCGGCGCACCACGGTGTCGCTGCGAAAGCTCAGCCACTCCGCGAGGAAGGACTTGAGGTTCTTCACCTGCGGCCGGCCATCCAGGCCGATCACGTTGAAGTTGACCCGGTGGCTCTTTTCCAGATCGGTGGTGGCGAACATGTGACCCATCAGCTGGTCCACATCAACGCGATTGGAACGCATCACCAGCACGATGCGGGTCGGCGTGGTGTGGTCGGATTCGTCGCGCAGGTCTTCCAGCCAGGGCAGTTTCTTGGCGCGCATCTGCTGGGCGATCTGCTCCATCACCTTGCTCGGCGACACCTGATGCGGCAGGGCATTGATGACCAGGTTCTGGCCTTCCTTCACGAAGGTGGCGCGGGTGCGCACGCTGCCGTGGCCGGTCTCGTAGATCTTCAGCAGGTCGGCGCGCGGCGTGATGATCTCGGCTTCGGTCGGGTAATCCGGACCGCGCACGTGTTCGGCCAGATCGGCCACCGTGGCATCCGGATCATCCAGCAGGCGGATGCAGGCGCTGACCACTTCGTTGAGGTTGTGCGGCGGCACATCGGTCGCCATGCCCACAGCGATGCCGGTGGTGCCGTTCAGCAGCAGATGCGGCAGGCGTGCTGGCAGCCAGCTCGGCTCTTCCAGCGTGCCGTCGAAGTTGGGTGTCCAATCGACCGTGCCCTGGCCCAGCTCGCCCAGCAATACCTCGGCCAGCGGGGTGAGCTTGGACTCGGTGTAGCGCATGGCCGCGAAGGATTTCGGGTCGTCGCTGGAGCCGAAGTTGCCCTGCCCGTTGATCAGCGGATAGCGGTAGGAGAACGGCTGCGCCATCAGCACCAGGGCTTCATAGCAGGCCGAGTCGCCGTGCGGATGGAACTTGCCGATCACGTCACCCACGGTGCGCGCGGATTTCTTCGGCTTGGACGCCGCCGACAGGCCCAGCTCGCTCATCGCGTAGATGATGCGGCGCTGCACAGGCTTCAGGCCGTCGCCGAGGAAGGGCAGGGCGCGGTCGAGCACCACGTACATCGAGTAGTCGAGATAGGCGCGCTCGGCGTATTCGCGCAGCGGAATCTGCTCGAAACCGTGGAAAGTTGGGCGGATCAGGTCGGTCATGCGGTCTGTATCGGGTGCGCTTGCCAGGGAGCCGGGGATTCTACCGGCATGGTGACTCTTGCGCCGGTTGAGTCACCTTTTTCACCAAAGAGCTGCAACCGCACGCTGCCATGCCGTATCTCCTTCGCATTCTTGACAGTTCCGGAGTTTCTGATGCGTCGCTTGATGTTGCTTCTGGTCACCTTGTTCCTGTTGGCCGCGGTGGCCTATCACTACCGTTTCCAATGGCTGCCGCGCGCGGAGTACGACGGCTTGCCCAACCAGTACCTGGTCACGATTGATGATGCCGGCGGTCGGGCCGAGGTTGAAGCATCGATCTGGGTCGACTCGAACTATCTCTCGATGTTCGGAGTGCAGCCGATCGAGGGCCTGCCGAACGGGCACGCAGACCTGGTCGAGGATCTTGAAGTGAAGAATGCGGCAGGCGACCGGCTGAGTCCGCGCTCACTCGGGCTGGGTGACTACGAAGTCCGTCCAGGTCAACGCCTGCAGCTGCGCTACTCAGTGCGCCTGGATCACGATGCCCATCACTGGCCGGTCGGCAAGGAGGAAGTCGCCTACCGTACCGAGGACGGCTGGCTATTCAATCTGTCCACCCTGCTGTTTGCCGACGGTGGCCCCGCGGCACTGGGCGAGATGCAGATCCGCTTCGAGCTGCCCGAGGGCTGGCAGGCGCACACGCCCTGGGAGCCGGCCGAAGGCACACACGCGTTCCAGATGGCGACGCGACGCGAGCTGCTGAACAACGTGGCCTTCTTTGGTCGCGCCCATGTGGAAACCATCGAGGCCGGTGGTGTGCAGATCGCCCTGGTTCTGGGTCGGCGCTACCGCGATGCCGTGCCGCAGTTCCGCGATCTGCTCGATCGCCAGGCCGGCACCTACGCCGAGCTGTTCGCCGGGCAGCCGCTGGCGCGACGCTACCTGGTGGTGGTCAACGAGGGTGAGATCGGCGACGGCGGCGCCTTCAGCAACAGCTTCAGCCAGCTCATCGTGGGCGATGCCGACGACGCCGGCCGCGTGGTCTGGGGCCACACCATGGCCCACGAGCTGCTGCACTTCTGGAATGGACTGAGCCTGGTTCCAGCCGACGATCAGGAAGAGTGGTTCAAGGAGGGCGTCACCGATTACCTGACCATTGCCACGCTGGCGCAGAACGGCTTCTACGACGAAGCTCTGGTGCTGAAGCGCTTTGAACTTCACCAGCAGCGCCAGGTGCTGGCGCGGATGCTGCAGCGCCTGGACATGAGCGTGCGCGAAGCAGGACGCAACAAGCAGCCCAATCGACTGCTGGTGTACGGCGGTGGCGCCATCACTGCCCTGGCGATTGACGCCGAACTGCGCAGCCGCAGCCAGGACCGGCACAGCCTGGCTGACCTGGTGGCCCTGCTTTACACCGAGTTCGGTCGCGCCGGAGCGCGCTACAGCCTGGACGACATTCGTCGCCTGGCGCAGGAAGGACTGGGAGTCGACCTGTCCCCGGTGTTGCAGCAGACAGTGGAGTCAACCGGCCTGATCGACCCACATCCGGCTCTGGCTGCGTTCGGGCTGCGCATGCACAGCTTCGCCGAAGAGATTTATCTGAGTCGTGATCCAGGCGCCAGCGGGGCCGCGCAAGCGCGCTTCGCGGCGGCATTTGAAAAGCGAGGCCAGGGTACCTTTTCCATAGCATCAGACGCATCTTCGAGGGTGAAGCAGGAAAAGGTACTCTGACCCGAATTCTTTTCAGGCGGGAGTTCAGCTGCAATGCAAGCCACGCCGGGCGATTCGTATCCCGAAGAAGAGTGGGAAGTCTGGTACGTCGATACATTCGACCGTGACTTCCCGCCTCGGCGCGAGGTCGGCGGCCGGGGGCTGGTTCACGGTCTGGTGGAGCTGTGGGCTCGACATATGTTCGAGAGCGTGCTGCCCGACGGCAAGCGCGGCTTTTCGAGTTTTCATCTCAAATGGAAGCAGGGCCGCGTGATGATTGACGGCGACCTGGAGGGTGCCCAGCGCCTTCGCGAGTGGTTGTTTGGAGAGAAGGAAACCACGTACTCAAGCGCTGTTGAAGAAGCCGACCCCTTGTTGCTCAAGAAGTTGGCTACTGCCCACGCGCGCCTTATCGAAAGGCAGGAGAAGGCGGAACGGCTTCTCGCGATTGCGCTCAAAGCAGAAGACAAGGCGGATTGCTCCAGCAAGCTCGACGAAGAAATACGGAACCTGCGGGCGGAGCAATACGCCTCGCAATCGCGCTCCCAGGGACCTTTCTGAGCTCGGCAGCGCTCGGCGCCAAGCCGAGGTGCCTTGAAACGTGCGCGGAGAGCGGCTCCACCTCCGATCTGCCCGGTTGATGAACGCGCAGGGTCCTCCCGCAGCGTATGCGTAGAGGGGCTGAAGCGGACCTTCGGCGCGCGCCGCTTCGATGAGAGCGGAGGGACCAGTGGGGGCCAGATCATCGATCGGCGGCGTTCGTCGACTGTGCGACGGTCGTTGTTTGCCTTGCCGGCAGCCGGGGCTGCATCGGGGTTCTAATCCTTGTGTTCCGCCCGTCGGTTGTCGAAAACCGCCGTTCGCAACCTGGCGTCAAGACTTCGCAACGTGGGGGAAAACCTGGCCAGCGCCTCCGGCCTAGTCTGTCCATCGGCGAACGCGCACTGCTCACGCCCAACCACCCGGAGACTTGCCATGCACATCCCCCCTCGCTTGCGACCCATTCTCGCGGCCCTGCTACTGGCCAGCCTGGCAGCCTCCGGCGCCAACCCCGCTCAGTCCGCAGGCACTGCGTTCACCTATCAAGGCCTGCTGGAAGACAGCGGCACGTCGGCGGCGAGCTACGACTTCGAGGTCGAGCTGTTTGACGATGTGAGCGGGGGCACCCCGGTGACCGTGGCACCGCAGAGCGTGTCCGGCGTGGCGCTTGTGGATGGCCACTTCACCCTGGAACTGGATTTCGGCGACGTGTTCACTGGTCCGGATCGTTTCCTCGAACTGAGCGTGCGTCGCAGTGGGGAACCCGGCTTCACGCCACTGCTGCCGCGCCAACGGCTCGCGAGTTCGCCCTACGCCCAGCACGCGGACGACGCGGATTTCGCCGCAGAAGTGGCGGCAGGCAGCGTCACTGCGACCCATATTGATGCTGCTTCGGTACAGCGTCGCGTCGTCGGCACCTGCGGCATAGGCCAAGCCATGCGCCAGGTCGACCAGGACGGCGGCGTCCAATGCGTATCGTTGCCGACGGACATCGGCGACGTGACCGCCGTGCTCGCAGGTTCCGGCTTGTCCGGCGGCGGCAGCGCCGGCGACCTCACCCTCGCGGTGAACTCCGCCGCGGTGCAGACCCGCATCGGCACGATCTGCACGGCCGGCAACGCGATTCGCGCCGTGGCCGAAGACGGCGGCGTGACCTGCGAGCCGATTCCTCCCGCTGGCGCCGGCGACATCACCAGCGTGGGCGCTGGCGCCGGCCTGCAGGGCGGAGCGGCCGCGGGCGATGTGACGCTCGCAGTGGATTTCCTCGCAGTGCAGGCCCGTGTCCAGAATACCTGCGGGGCGGGCGAGGCCATTGGTGCCGTGGCGCCGGACGGGAGCACCGCTTGCGTGCCGGCTGGCGACATCACGGCCGTGATCGCCGGCAGCGGACTCTCGGGTGGCGCCAGCGCGGGCAGCGCGACCCTGAACGTGGATTCTGGGGTCGTGCAGAACCGCGTGATCGGCACCTGTGGCGTGAGCCAGGCCATCGCCACGGTGAATCCGGACGGCAGCGTGGCCTGCAACAATTTTCCCGTCGTGCCGTCCGACTTCTGGTCGCGCCTCGGCAATGCCGGAACCAATCCGGCCGCGGACTTCCTCGGCACCACCGATGCGAACGCCTTCGAGATCCGCACCAACAATCTGCGCAGTCTGCGGCTGGAACCGATTGCCACCGGCAGTACCATCAACCTGATCGCAGGCGCCTCGGCCAACGCACCGCTTGCCGGCGTGCGTGGCGCCACCATCGCCGGAGGCGGCACCGCGGCGGCGGACGTCGACTTCAGTCCGGGCGGTGCCGCCCCGAATCGGGTCCTGGATTCCTTTGGCAGCGTCGGAGGCGGCCTGGGCAATGAAGCCGGTCTGGACGATGGCGATCCCACCCTCGGCGCTGGCGCGACCGTGGGCGGCGGCGCGGCCAACCGGGCAACTGCCCTGGCCAGCGTGGTCGCGGGCGGTCGCAACAACCTCGCCGCGGGCGTCAACGGCACGATC
This sequence comes from Lysobacterales bacterium, assembly GCA_038257155.1. Classification (GTDB taxonomy): domain Bacteria; phylum Pseudomonadota; class Gammaproteobacteria; order Xanthomonadales; family Xanthomonadaceae; genus JANJTY01. The sequence goes on from JBBSJP010000006.1 coordinate 53,478, forward strand.
GGCGGCGGCAACGGCAACGATGTGACCGGGACCAACGGAACCGTAGCGGGTGGCGAGAACAACAGCGCCGGCCAGAACGATTTCGTCGGCGGCGGTGCCTCGAACAGCGCCAGCGGCGGCAACGCCACCGTGGGCGGCGGCGCCAGCAACCTCGCCAGCCAGTTGACTTCGACTGTCGGCGGCGGCGTGGGAAATACCGCCAGCGCGCAATCAACGACCATCGCCGGTGGCTCCAGCAACGCCGCCAGCGGGACATTCGCCAGCATCGGTGGCGGCAACAACCATATCGCCAGCGGATCGCGCGCCAGCATCGGCGGCGGCAACGCCAATACCGCAAGCGCGCAGAACGCCAGCGTCGGGGGCGGCATCAGCAACACCGCCAGTGGCCTCAACTCGACGGTCAGTGGCGGCAGCTCCAACAGCGCCAGCGGCGGCAACACCAGTGTCGCGGGCGGTCTCTTGAACACCGCCAGCAACTCGAACGCGACGGTGGCGGGCGGCGCCTCCAACAGCGCCAGTGGGTCGAGCGCGACGGTCGCGGGCGGAAACAACAACTGCGCCGGTGGCACCTTGAGCCTGGCGGCCGGCAACCGCGCAAAGGTCCGGACCGGAACCAGCAGCGGTGCGGCGGGCGCGGGATGCAGCGGCGTTGCGGCCTCGGGCGATACCAACGGTGATGAAGGAAGCTTCGTCTGGGCCGATGCCTCGAACTTCGATTTCGCTTCCACTGCCCCCAATCAGTTCAGCGTGCGCTCGGTGGGCGGCGCGCGGGTCGTGACAGCGATCGACGGCAGCGGCGTTGCGACCGCGGGCGTCAAGCTCGACAACGGCGACAGCGCATGGGAAGTGCTGAGCGACCGCAACAGCAAGGCTGGCATCCAGGCGATTGACCCTCAGGACGTACTGGCCAGGGTCCTGGCACTGCCGATCTATCGCTGGCACTACCGCGCGCAGTCGCCCAGCATCCAGCACCTCGGGCCGATGGCGCAGGATTTCCACACCGCGTTTGACTTGAACGGCGACGACAACAAGTCGATCTCGACCATCGACCCGGACGGCGTCGCGCTGGCCGCGATCCAGGGTCTGAATGCGCGCCTCGAAGCCGAGACTGCGGCGCTGCGCGCGGAACTGGCCGAGCTGCGCACGCAGTTGCGCGAACTGCGCACAATGGGAGCGAAGAAATGAGCGCCACAGGGAATCGCTACCGCGCCTGCCTTGCCTTGACGGCGACCTTGGCCGTGTCGACCGGCGTCCTCTTCGCGCAATCGACTGGCGGTGATTTCACGCTGAAGAAATCCGTGCTCGCCAGCGGCAGCGCCACGGTCGCCGGCGGCGACTTCCGCAGCAGCGCCACCGCAGGCCAGCACGATGCCGGCACGAGCAGCGGCGGCGACTTTCGCGTGCAGGGCGGCTTCTGGCCTGCACCGGCGAGTGGGCCGCCAGCGGACGGTTCGGCAATCTTCTGCGACGGGTTCGAAAACACGCCCTGCGCATCGGGCGGGTCCTGAGCGGGATGGGCTTGGCGATGCTGCGGCCGCACAAAGTCACGGATTGCCCGCAAATCGGCTTCGCCCGTTTGCTTCTCCTCCGGCTCGTGGCCGGTTCCATCGCGACGCTCGTCGGCACGCAATTCGTGGAACCGCCCTGGAACCTCGGCACGGGTGCCTCGCAGGCAACCATGGCGATGGCTGGTTGCGGCGTGTCATTGGCCGTCTCAGGCGCGGACCGCACGAAGTTTCTGTTGTTCTCGCTTGCGTTCGCCATCTTCGCGGCACTTTCGCTCGATCTGATCCATGCCGGCCATCCGAAAGCCGGACACATCACCGGGCTTCTGTTGGGGACACTGATGACAAGGGCCTTCTGATGACAACGCGTCCTTGCATCCCGACAGACAACGGGCCGGGCCGTATGCGATCCGCACAAGGTCCGACCCCGCTCGAGCCAACAGAGCCCGGTGCAACGGCCCGTGTCGTCGACTTCGATTGACGCGCCATTGCAGAGCGCGCGTTTAGTGGGAACGTGTGCCTAACTTCGGATTCCGCTGCATCCGCATCTTAAGCAATGCCCTCCGAGAAGCGACCGCTTGGTATCCAGGTTCCTGGGGATGGGTCTGCGTTCCCGCGCCGGGAATCCAATCCAGCCATCGCGGCGCCGGCCTGATGAGTTGATCCGATGTGCACCGCGTGCCGCACGCCGCGAGGAGAATTCATGGTCTTGGTTTCCTCCTTCACGCTGCAACGTTGTACATGTCCTCGAGGCGGGTGTAGCTATGCTCCATGCCCTCGGTCATGCCGGTGGAGACGGCGGCATCACGCGCTTCCTTCGACGCGAAGGTCAGATTGCAGACGAGCGTTGTGACGCCGTTCTGCTCACTGAGTTCAACTGACACGATGCAGGGATCGCCAACTGGCATGGCGTAGTCCATCTCGCCCGGGTCGTAATATTGTTCGTGCACAAATTTCGACGGGCAGTTGACTTCGGTGAAGGTGCCGAAGAAGCCGAACTGCTTGCCGTCTTCGAGGCATCTCCACTGCCACTTGTATTTGCCGCCGACGCGGATATCAATGTCGCAGACCGGCATATCCCAGCCGTCATAACCCTGCCACTTCCGCACGAGTTCGGGCTTGTTATGTGCATCCCACACCAATTGGCGGGGCGCATTGAACGACCGAGTGACGCGAACTTCGCGATCACTCGGCAAGGTAACCTCTGCGGGCTTGGTCATTGTCTTCTCCTTGGTGCTTCATCGTTATTGCGCGCCGCCATGAGGACAAACGAGCGAAACAACGCCCTGGCATGACTGCGCTACTTCTTTGTTCGAGTGCGCCTGGACGGTTTGGCTTGGAGTTCTTCGAGCAAGGCATCGAGGCGCCGGTAGTTTTGTTCGAAGATCTCGCGGTAACGTTCGATCCAATCCACTGCCTCCTCCAATCGCTTCGTTTCCAGTTTGCGTGGACGCCGTTGCGCATCGACTCCCATCGAAATGAGGCCGGCGCGCTCAAGCACTTTCAGATGTTTGGAAATGGCTGGTTGGCTCATCTCGAACGGCTCGGCGAGTTCCGTCACTGAGGCCTCTCCCATGGCCAGCCGCGCCAGGATGGCGCGGCGGGTGGGGTCGGCCAGAGCAGCGAACGTCAGGTCGAGTCGTTCCGAAGCTTGCATAACTGTCTATTTCCATAACTTAAAGGTAATGTACAAAGGGAATTTCAGCCAGTCAAGGCATTGGAGTCAAATTTCCAAGTCAGGCCGGACAAACACGGAATAAGCACACGGTGGCGCGCTGCCTGTGAACGAACGACCGCTCGGCTTCGGCCCGAAGCGATTTCGAATGACCCAAATGGGTCGAGTTGCGCCCCTCGCGATTGGCGCTGACCGGTCAGGAAGCGCCATTCGCCAACGTCAACAAGAGACATCCCGTAAGCGGTCAGTTGGCAACAACGTCGCCGCAACCTCACCCGCGAACACCCCGATCCTCGCCGAAAGCGGCGGTTGGGCGGGCGCAGCCTACGCCGAGGACTGGCTGGAAAGGGCGTTTGAATTTCCTGGACTCCCACCTGCCCGATCGCGCGAGAGCCGCCACGAACCCCGAAGTCTCAAGGAGTCATCGCCGCGATGATGAGGCCCACAACTGGCGATGCCTCGCGGCCGGCAATGCATCGTTGACCTCTGGCAGGCCATCTCGTGCGGCCGAAGCTGCCACTATGGGCGCGCGGCCAAATCTCCCAACTCCCCGCATCGCCCAATGGATTATTGCCATGACCTGTGCTGCCAACTCCCGAATTGCCCTCGCGCTCACGGCCATTTTTCTAACCACGGGCAGCGCCAGCGCCAATGCCGTGGATGCACGCGTCGCCGAGGTGGAACGCGCACTGCGTCCTGCAGTGAGCATCATCGGAGAGGAGCGCTGGACACTGGAAGAACGCATGCGTCATTACGGCGTGCCGGGCGTCGCGATTACGGTGATCGACGACGGCGGGGTGGCCTGGACGCGTGTCTACGGACTCGCTGATCGCGAGAGCGGCACACCGATGAGCGAACAGACCCTGCTTCAAGCCGCCTCGATCAGCAAACCGGTGGCCGCGGTCGGCGCGATGACCCTGGTCGAGGCCGGAACCCTGAGCCTTGACCAACCAGTCAACGAACGTCTGACGTCCTGGAAGATTCCCGACAATGACTTCACGACCAAGGTGCCGGTGACGCTGGCCCACCTGCTCAGCCATACCGGGGGCCTGACCGTGCACGGCTTCGGCGGTTACGCGGCAGGCGCGCCGGTGCCAAACGTTTCGCAGATACTGGACGGCGAGCCCCCATCCAATTCGGCGCCGGTGCGCGTCGACCAGTTGCCCGGCAGTGCCTGGCGCTACTCGGGAGGCGGCTACACAGTCGCGCAACTGCTGATGAGCGAAGTGGCCGACGCACCGTTCGAGGCGCTGATGCAGCGCGCCGTGCTGGTTCCCGCCGGCATGCAGCAAAGCACGTTCGAGAATCCGCTTCCCGCGGGTCTTCTGCAGAAAGCTGCTGCGGGCGTGCTGCCGGACGGCAGTGCGGTACCCGGCAAGCGCCACACCTACCCGGAAATGGCCGCCGCTGGTATGTGGACCACTTCTGCCGACCTCGCGCGCTTCATTCTGGAAGTGCAGAAGGCCTTGCGGGGTGACAGCAAGCTGCTCACTGCGTCCACTGCGAAGTCGATGCTGGCGCCTCGGCTCAGCGACTACGGACTCGGCTTCGGCCTTCCCAAGGTCAACGGCGAGGCCTACTTCGGGCATAACGGCTGGAACGAAGGCTTCTGCGCCTTGCTCGTCGCCCATCAGAGCAAGGGCGTCGGCGTCGCGATCATGATCAATGCCAATCAGCCGCAGCTGATGGAAGAGATCAAGCGCGCGGTGGCCTTTACCTACGGCTGGCCAGGCTATGTCGAACACGAATCACGGCCGATCGCGACGTCCGTTCTCGACAGCGTAGCGGGCCGCTACCGCTACAACGCCGAACAGGTGATCGAGATCGCCGCCGACGCTGGTCGCCTCTACCTCACCTACGCCGGCGACCTGCGCATGGAACTCGTCGCCGTGGGCGACAACCGCTACCTGCGCCGGGAGCGCGATTCCGCGATCAGCTTCCAGACCGGCGAAGCCGACCAACGCGAACTCGCCTTCGAGCTTCCAGATGGTGCGCTCCAGCGTCACCCGCGGATCGCGAACGACGACCGCCTGCCACGCGAACTGCTGTTGGCCGACCAAGCCGCCGCCGCACTGGACGCCTACACCCGATTGAAGGACGCCGGCGATGAGGCCGCCAGCGAGGACTATCTCAATCGGGAGGGAATGGGTCTTGTGCAGCGCGGCCGTCTCGACGCCGCGATCAAGCTGCTTACCCTAAACACTCAGCTGTATCCCACCTCTGCCAACACCTGGGACAGCCTTGCTTACGCCTATCTCATGCAGGACAACAAGCCGCTCGCGCGCGAACACTACCGCAAGGCACTGACGGTCGACCCCGACTTCGCGTCGGCCAAGCAGGCACTGGAGAAGTTGGGCGAGTGAGCCTGTCATCCATCGTGCTCATCTCGCAAGAGCGCCGCTAGTCGTCCTGAACCGCCCGCGATTTCGGAATGCTCGAATTCTTGGGACGATGGAGCCATGTGTGAGCGGGCACGAATGTCTGCTTTCGCCTCCTTCGAGTGCGAGGCGAACGACCACAATGGGTCGAAAGCGGGCAGTCACACGACAAATTCATCGGCGAACGTAACTGATCTGCTGGGAGATGTTGGTCAAGGATCTGGCTGTTCGCTGTAACGGCAAACCAGTGTTCTGTCGACTCACCGTGATCCTTCATCTTGCCCTTTTCAGCCCAACGCGCCACCGCAGCTTGACCCTTGCCCGGCGGTGCATCCGTAGCAATGCTGGGCCACCGCGATGCGGCGTGGCGGCGGGGCGTCCAGCAGTTCACGCAAGTGGCGTTTGCCTTCGCCGCCCATCGGCAGGCCCAGCATCTGGTTGAAATCGCAGTCGTAAAGATAGCCCTGCCAGTCGACGCTGACCAGGTTGCGGCACATCACCGCGGCGAGGTTCTCGTCGCGGTGTGCTTCGCGCAGGGTGCCCATGTAAGCCTCGAAGCGGCCCTTGCTGATAAGCCAGGAGCCATAGCGCTTGATCGGCATGTTGGCCAGGGCAAACAGCTGGTTGAAGACGATGCCGAAGTTTTCTGCCAGCAGGCGCTTGTAGTCGGCCTCCAGCTTGTTCTGCTCGGGTGGCAGGAAGGCGCCATTCGGGTTGTAGACCAGGTTCATCACCAGGCCACTGTCTGGCTGACCGTAGCCCAGCGCGTTGAGCGACTGCAGTGCACGAATTGAAGATTCGAACACGCCGTCGCCGCGCTGTTCGTCGACATTGGCCTGGCTGTAGCAGGGCAGGGAGGCCACGATCTCGATTCGTTGCATGGCGAGAAAGTCGCCCACCCATTCATAGCCTGTCTCTTCCATGATGGTGGGATTGAGGCGGTCCATGACCCGCATTCCGCGATCGCGGGCCTGCTCAACCAGCCAGCGAAAATGCGGGTTCATTTCTGGCGAGCCGCCGGTGAGGTCCAGGGTTCGAATGCCTCGTGCGGTCGCCACGGCCAACGCCAGTTGCATGGTCTCGCGATCCATCAGCTCGGTACGTTTTGGGCCAGCATTCACGTGGCAGTGAATGCAGCTCAGGTTGCAGAGATAGCCGAGATTGAGCTGCAAGGTGTCGAGTACACCGCGTTCGATGGCGGGGAAGTCGGACTCGAGCAGGCGGGGCAGGGTGTCGTGCATGGGCGGGCAGATTCGGAGTTGGGAAAGCGTCAGGAACGAGCGTGGCGCGAGTCGGAAGTCTCAATCCGGGTTTCAGGAGTTCGGAATGGCTGAACCAGCAGTGCCCGCAGGGACTGATCACGCGCATCGCGAAATGCCTCGATGCCGATCGGCATGGTCCGCTCATCTTCGGCGGGTTCGATCGTATAGCTGCGGAACAGCCGATCCCAGATAGACAGGTGGAAGCCGTAGTTGCTGTCGGTTTCGATGCGTCGAACCGAGTGATGGATGCGGTGCATCGAGGGCGTGACGAACACCCAGCGTAGCGCGGTATCCAGGCGCTTGGGCAGGGCAATGTCGGTGTGGGTGAACAGCGAGCCCAGCGACAGCAACAGTTCGAACACCAGCACCGCCAATGGGTGGGCGCCGAGCAGGGCGATCAGGCCAAGCTTGATTCCCATCGAGACGGCGATCTCGAACGGGTGGAAGCGAACTCCCGTGCTGAGGTCGAAACCGAGATCGCTGTGGTGCACGCGATGCAGGCGCCAGAGCAGCGGTATGGCGTGCATCAGGCGGTGTTGCCAGTAGATAGCCAGATCGAGCAACAGCACGGACGCGGGCGCGGCAATCCAGAGCGGCACATTGATGACATTGAACAGCCCCACCTCGCGCGCCTGCATGTCCAGTGCGAAGGCCACTGCCAGCACTGGAAATGCCAGGCGCATCAGTGCTGTATCAATGAGTACCAGGCCGATGTTGCGGGCCTGGCGCGTACCAGGTCGCGCATCGCCGCGTGCCGGCCAGCGCCATTGGGCCAGACCCAGCAGCACGATGGCGCCGATGAAGGCGGCTAGTCGCAAGGGAGCTTCGATGGCAAGCAGGTCGCCGGTCATTGCCACTCTATGAGGTTGGACTGCATCCAGTGCAAGAGCTCCGATTGTGCCGGAACGAGTGTTTTCATTGCGTTCAACTGGGTGCTGACCGGTCTCAGGTCGATTTCGGTATCAACATCGGTGAGCTGGCGCAGTTCCAGCCACGCGCCATTCCCCTGCATGGCCTGTTGAAATTCCCGGGCGGTGTCCGGCGCGCTGTACTGCGGACTCAGCCAGGCCTGCTCAGGTAGCAAGCGGTTGCCGCCGAACAGCCAGAAGCCACCGTCGCTGGCTGGCCCCAGGCAGAGTCGCGGCTCGCTTGCATCCAGCCAGGCGCATGCGGCTTGCAGGTCTGTACTGCTGATCTGCGGCGAGTCGGCACCAATCAGGATTGCAAAGCGGTGGCGGGATAGCAGGCTCGCGTATACCTGGGCCATGCGCTGGCCAAGGCTGCCTTGGCCTTGAGGAACGGTCAGGTTGAGTGGTGCCGCATCGTGCAGCTGCCGCCAGAACGACTGTGCATTGCTGCATTCCTCGGCCACCGCGAAACTCACCTCGACGCCTTCCACTGACGCAGCTACGTCCCTGACGGCGCGCGCTGCGAGCAGGTACCAGGCCTCCGCCGCTTCGCGTCCAATGCCTGCCGCAAGGCGCGTCTTGAGCGACGACAAGCCCGGCGTCTTGACGAAGATCGCCAGTCCACCGCTCATGCATCACGCCGGATGCGGGAGAACACGCGCGCCTGTCCTGCGGTCAGTCGCAAGTGCAGCAGGGTAGTGTGCAGCCAGCCACGCTCGGCGTATTTGCGGGCGCTGGTGAAGATCGGTGCGCGCAGCGGACGCAAAGCCAGACCGGCCTTTCGCGCGGTCCAGACCAGAGCATGATCCTCACCACAGTCCAGTCTTTCATCGAATCCGCCGAGGCGTTCGAACCATTCGCGCGGCAGTAACAGGCCCTGATCTCCGAAAGGCATGCCCAGCCAGCGGCTGCGGATCCAGGCTCCGGCTTCGTTGAGGCGCATCAGGGCCGGGCCATCGGCGCTGAAGCGCAGGTCGAAATAGCGCAGGGCATCGCCCTCGTTCAAAGCCTCACGTAGCCGCGCGATCGAGTCAGGCGGGAGGTGCGAATCGGCATGCAGAAAGCAGAGCCAGTCACCGCGCGCCGCCGCCGCACCTGCATTCAGTTGGCGAGCGCGACCGGCGGCGCCGGAGATGTGCCGGATGCGCTTGCCGCCTGAGGTGGATGCATTGCCGTGCACGCAGGAAAGGATGATTTCGCAGGCTGAATCCAGTTTGCCGAGATCCTCGATCAGGCAGGCACCGGCGCTTTCGCCCGGTCCAATCGGCACCACGACGCAAAGCCTTGGGCGTTTGTTTTCGGTCAACATTGTGATGGCGTGCACATCTCGCAGCAGTTTGCTGCTTCCTGATCCTGATTGTCAGAATTTGTGTCGGCCATCCCGGTTTCCAGGTGCCGGGCGGAGCAACCTCTGCTGTAACCGTTGCCTCGAATCGAATTCAGCCATGTACCTGCTGCTCCTGGCCCCGCTCGCACTTGTCGCCTTCCTGGCGCTGGTCTCGCTGCGCCGCGTTCCACAGGATCAGGCCTACACCGTGCATCGCTTTGGAAGGTACTCACGTAGTCTTGGTCCTGGTTTCCACATGGTCATTCCGGTTGTTGAAAGGATCGGGCACCGGGTGGAGTTGATCGGACACCGAGTGCAGTTGCACGCGGAGCGCGGTGCAGTTCAGCGAGACGCAGCGGTGTTCTACCAGATCCTGCAACCCGAGCGTACCGGTGCCTGTCTGGATGCGGTTGACGACTACGTAAAGCAGGAAGCCGATGCAGTGTTCGCCGAAGTAGTGACAGGCGAGCCCGACTCAGGCATCGGGTTTGTCGAACGACTTCAGGTCGAATTGAACCGCCGTTTATCGCCGCAGGGCTTGCGTGTAACGCGCTGTCGCCTGCAGGCAGCTTAGAAGCCTGAGCGCTTCCCGTTCGACGCCGAGGGGTTTCTGGACACGTGTGCTCAAGCCACCGGCTCAGCGAGCCGAGTCGTGCAGAGAGCTGATCCCGTGCCGTCGCTGGTGTGTCACCGGGTGTACCCTAGCGATGAGTCCACAGACCCATCAAACCGTGGTCGTGACCAGCCGCAGTCCAGGAGCTAGAGCACTGCGGCTACCCTGCATCGTTTCTTGCGGTCGAAATGGAGTCGGTATTGCCAGGGACCAGGATGTCAGTTGGATGAGCCGGAAGCGCCCGCGGAAATGCGAGCCAGCAGGGAAGGCTGATCGCCGTGCGGACTGTATGGTGCCTGCTTGGCACGCCTGATTCCGATCACATGAGCGAGCCTGCCGGCATTCTGATCGTCGACGCCAATGCGGCGCGGCTGCACATCATGCAAAGCGTGCTGCACGGCGCAGGACATATCGTGCGTACTGCGGCCAGCGGCGGCTTGGCGCTGACCATGGTCCGAGAGTGTGGACCATGGCTGGTGCTGCTCAGTCCCACCTTGCCGGATATGTCGGGCGAGCAGCTGATCACGGCAATCCACGCAGACCGTGGTGATGCGATTTCGGTGCTGTTGCTGGGCTCCTCGCAGACGTCGCCTGAACAGTTGGAGGCGGCCATGCAAGCTGGCGCTGAAGACTGCATCCATCACCCCGTCACTGATTCCGAGCTCTTGATGCGCGTAGGGCTGCATTGTCGTCAGCGTGAGCTGAGTGAACGATTGCACGAGTGCGAGACGCGTTTCCATTCCCTTGCCGAAGGTCTGCTGGATGCAGTGCTGCTGCTGGACTCCGGTGGACAGGTTCTGTTCGCCAACGCGGTAGCGCAGTCCCTGCTGCAAAAAGACTTGCCGAGCCTGCAGCAAGCGCCGTTGTGTTTGCCAATCGACCTCTCATCTGGCGTAAACGACCAGGTCGTTTTCCTGCCGCGCGAAACCGGGCCACCGGCGGTGGCGGAGGTGAGAGTTTCGAGTCTGCAATGGCAGGGCGAGCCGACATTTCTGGTATCACTGCGCGACATCAGCAGCCAGCAGCGGGCCAGCGAAGCCCTGCAGGCCAGCGAGCAGCGCTATCGGGAAATGGTGGAAAACCTGCCCGATCTGGTATTCATCAATCGCGACGACCGGGTGATCTACATCAATCCGGCTGGAGTGAAGCTGCTGGGAGCGCAGTCGGCGGCGCAGATCCTTGGTCGCCCGCCGTATGATTTTTTCCAGCCAGAGTTTCATCCGCTGATTCGCCAGCGCATCGCGAAAGCACGCGAGCGTCCGATGGTTGCGCCGGTAATCGAGGAACAGATGCTGAGGCTGGATGGCGGCATCATCGATGTTGAAGTCACCGCCATATCTGTCCCTAGCGGCGAGCACATGGACATCCAGGTGCTGGCGCGCGACCTCACGGTGCGCAAGCGCGTCGAACGCGACCGCCAGGCGCTGCTCGAACGCGAGTTGCAGGCAAGTCATTACTACCGATCACTGTTTGAGTCAGCACCCGGTGCCTACCTGGTGCTGACACCGCACGACTATCGGATAGTGGCAGTGAGCGAGGCCTACCTGCGCGTCACGATGACACGCAGGGAAGCGTTGATGGATGTCGCATTGTTCGACGCGTTTCCCGACGACCCGCTGCGGCCCGACGCGGAAAGCACCTTGCGACTTCGCCAGTCGCTGGAACGGGTGGTGCGCGACAAACGCGCCGATGTCATGCCGGTGCACTGCTTTCCCATCCGGCAACCCGTCGAGCACGGAGGTGACTTCGAGGTTCGCTATTGGAGCCTGGTGAACTCGCCGGTGCTGGGGCCGGATGGCGCGACCGCCTTCATCATCCATCGGGCGGAAGACGTCACAGCCTATGTCACCCAGCGCCTGGGGCAGGGCGGCACTGCGGCCCCGCAGGAGTTGCTGGCCACGCGTGACGAGATGATGGAGGCCGACATCCTGCTGCGCAGCCGCGAGATCAGCGAGACCCAGCGTCGTCTGGAGGAAAGCCAGTCGATGCTGCGGATCGCCTCGCACATCAGTCGCCTTGGCGCCTGGTCGGTGGAACTGCCCAGCATGCGCATGACCTGGTCAGACCAGGTATTCGATATTCATGATATGCCTCGCGGACAAGCCCTGACCCAGGAGCAGGGCACGATGCTGTATCTTCCGGAGGATCGCGAGATCATTCGCGCTGCCTTTCGCGCCTGCTCCACCTTGGGCATTCCCTACGATCTGGAGCTGCGCAAGCTGACCGCCAAGGGCAGGCCGATCTGGGTACGCACCATGTGTGAAGCCGTGCGCGATTCCGCGGGCACCATTGTGCGGGTTCAGGGCGCTTTCCAGGACATCACCGAACGCAAGACGGCACAGGAGCGCGAACAGTCGATCCGCAGCAGGCTCACTGCAATGCTGGAAAGCATGGGAGAGGGATTCATCGCGCTGGATCGGGAATGGAAGATTACCTATGTCAACAAGGCGGCAGAGGTGCTGGTTGGAAGCAACCGCGACAAGCTGATCGGCACTGTCCTCTGGGATGCGTTTCCCGAGGCGGTAGGTTCGCGTTTCGAGACCGAGTACAGACGCGCCATTGCCGAAGGCGTCGCGGTGGAACTGGAAGAATTCTTCGCGCCGCTCAACAAGCGCTTCGAAGTGCGGGCTTATCCCAGCGAGGATGGGCTTGCCATCTATTTCCGCGACATAACCCGCGCACGCACGCTGGAGGATCAGGTCAGGCAATCCCAGCGACTGGAGTCGGTCGGTCAACTCACCGGCGGTGTGGCGCACGATTTCAACAATCTACTCACCGTGATCATGGGCAATGCTGAACTGCTGGGCGAACAGTTGGCGCAGGATTCGCGCGCCGGTGCGTTGGCAAAGATGATCGCCAGCGCGGCACAGCGCGGAGCCGAACTGACCCAGGCCTTGCTGGCCTTCTCCCGACGCCAGGCGCTCGACCCCAAATCGGTGGACGTCAATGAGCGTGTCGCAGAGATGCACGCACTGATGCGGCGCACGCTGGGCGAGAACATCGAGATCGACTTCAAGCCCGCCACTGGGCTGGTGCCTGCTCTGGTGGATCCTGCCCAGCTCGAGAGCGCACTGCTGAACCTCTGCCTGAATGCCCGTGACGCGATGCCGAACGGTGGCAAGCTGACCATTGATACCGCACAGCGCATTCTCGAGAGTGACTACCTCGACCTGCGGCCAGGCATGCAGCCCGGCAAGTATGTAGTGGTGACGGTCACGGATACGGGTTCAGGCATAGCATCGGATCAGCTCGAGCATGTGTTTGAGCCATTCTTCACCACCAAGGAGGCCGGCAAGGGCACCGGCCTTGGTCTGTCGATGGTGTATGGCTTCATCAAGCAATCCGGCGGCCAGGTGAGCATTTACTCCGAGCCTGGCGAAGGCACTGCGGTGCGAATGTATCTGCCCTGCGCTTCCGCTGAGGACGCCAGTGTCGTCGCACCGGTGACTGGTGGCGAACTGCCCCGCGGCAGCGAGACGATACTGCTGGTCGAAGACGATGAACTTGTCCGCAGTTACGCTTCCGACCAGTTGGCGGCAATGGGATACCGCGTGCTGCAGGCCGGAGATGGCCCGAGCGCGCTTGAGATATTGAAGCTGCCGGGGCAGATTGACCTGTTGTTCAGCGACATCATCATGCCGGGTGGCATGAACGGTCGTCAGCTCGCTGATGCCGCCGTGCTGCTTCGCCCATCGATCAAAGTCCTGTTCACCTCCGGATATACCCAGGATGCCGTGGTTCACCACGGCCGTCTGGATGCAGGAGTGCAACTGTTATCCAAGCCCTATAGACGAGCTGAACTCCTCGCCAAGGTGCGCGATGCGCTGGATCTTGAACACGGCTGACATCGCCCGGGACTGCGGTAGCGGGGAGAGCCCAACGCTTCTCGATTCAAACTGACCCATGCGTTCAACACTCCGCCACGTTGGGCTTCGCCGCGCTCAGCGCCAACCTACGAAAATAGCGCAGCAGTTTGCTCGCGCCCCTTGGGGAGTGCGCGATGCGCCAGTGCGCCACAGTCTCGCTGTGGTGCACTGACGTTGCTGCGCGAGGATCAGTCGTTGCGGACGTCGCTGACCCGGCGGGTCTCGGCTTGCTGGATCACGATCTCGACGCGACGATTCTGCTGGCGCCCGGAGGCGTTGTCGTTGCTGGCCACTGGATGATCCTGGCCGAGTCCGATCGAGCTGGTGCGGTTGCGGCCGATCCCCCGGGCGACAAGGTAGTTCCGCACTGATGCGGCACGACGTTCCGACAGGTCCTGGTTGTGTGCGGCAGTGCCGGTGGAGTCGGTATGACCCTCGATGGCCAGATCAAAATCGGTATGGTCTTGCAGAGTCGCAGCCAGCTTGTCCAATTCGCGTTGGGCACCCTGGCGCAGCTCGGCGCGGTCAACCTCGAACAGTACATCGCCGACAGTCACCACCAGGCCGCGCTCGGTCTGCTTGGCTTGCAGATCCGCCAGTTCGAATTCCATCCGACGCAGGGCCTCGCGCGCGGCGTCTGCATCGAGGCGCGCTGCTTCTGCTTCGTCTCGTGCAGCATTGGCGTCGTAGCGCGCGGCATCTGCGTCACCGCGCGCAAGCTCGGCTTCGCGCAGGCCGCGCTCGGCATCCCGCCGTTCGTTCTCGGCCTGTAGCCGAGCCTGATCGGCTTCGCGGCGCGCCAGTTCGGCGTCACTCAAGGCATCACGGTTCGATCGCTGAGCCTCGTCGGCTTCGCGACGTGCCCGTTCGGCCTCACTCTGGGCGTCCCAGTTCGAGCGCTGGGCCAGGTCGGCGTCGCGCCGTGCTCGCTCGGCGTCGCTCTGGGCCTGCCAGTTCGACCGCTGGGCATCGTCGGCGCGCATGCGTTCGCGTTCGGCCTGGGTGCGGGCGTAATCTGCCTCACGGGTGCGCGCTGCCAGCAACATCGTCTCGCGTTCGCCGTCAAGCTGCTCGCCGACCTGGATCGCATGGCGTGCCAGGCCTTCTGCGCCCGCAATGCCGACCAGGCGACGGGCCAGATAGAGGTTCTGATCGAAATCTCGGGGTGGCATTCTGGGCTCGTCGACCAGCACCCGGACCGCCTGCTCGGCGTCCCGCAGTTCGACGGCGGCGTGTGGAGCGATCCGCGAATCGTTGCGCATGTCCTGCAACTGGTTCTGCAGTGCCATGACCTCGGAGCGCACCCGCGGGGTGCTGGCGCAACCGGCGCTTATCACGGCGGCAGCGAGCAACGAGATCCGCAAGACTTTATGAGTGGCGTTCATGAGGAAGCTCCTGATCGGGCAAGTTCAGCACGCAGGGTATCCACGGCTGCCTTCAGGGCTGCGGTGGCGGTCTCGGCCTTGACTTGCCGGCTGCGCGCTTCTGCCAGGCGTGCATCGGCATGCGCGCGGTAAGCCGCACGCTCGCAATCGTCCCAGTCGCGGCGTTCGCAGGAGCGATTGGCCAGCATCAGCTGTTCGTGGGCGGCAGCCATCTCGACGGCGCTCGTCTCCGGGGCACCGGCGCGCTGGGCAGCGGCAACGCCGCTGGTAGCGCGAGTCAGGGCAGTCTCCGCATCGCTGCGGTTGGCCTGTGCGACAAGTGGCATCGCCAGCAACAGGGCGGCGAAGACCGAAGGCATCAGTAGCAGTTTCATGTGCAGCTCCATTGGAAGCGCCGATGGCGCCTTGAACGATTAGGATCGGCAACAGTTTCCACGCCGGACGTCCCGGAAGGCTGGTGAAAATCGTCAGGTACGAACAGAAGGTCGGCAGGTTGATGTTCGACGACTTCAGCGCCTGGGGTCGGTGCGGTAGGACACCGATGCTGCGCGGCACTTCGCGGGCGATCGGGTGCTTCGCGTTCGCTGGGCGATCCCCTGACTATTCGAAGGTGGATCTGAACACAGCACTTGCTCCCAGGATAATCGTCTCGCTGGTTTGCGTAGCCGGGCTCAGAGGAACGATACCTGGGGGCAAATCGGCCACGGCGACGAGGTCGACAAAGGTAGCCTCGACTTCCAGTTGCGCATCGAGGTTGATCACGGCCGTTTGTGCCACGCCGAGGTCGATGAAGGTCAGCACGGATGCCACGCCATCTGCGGGGAGGCATGACGTCGTTGGCGCAACGCACGTCCAGCTCGCCTCGCTCAGCCCTGCAGGTATCGGTATGCTCACGGCAAGGCCATCCACGGCACTTGGCCCGGCGTTGAAGACCTCTATCCTGAAACTGATCGCTTCGCCGCCCGCCGCTATCTCAGCGCTGCTCGATGATCTGCCGACAATCAATTCTATTGTGACGCTGACATCGGCACTGGCGCTTACATCCACGATGTCCTGGTAAGCGTAAACCCCTTCGGCGAGGCCAGCCAGGATGGTGCCGCTATTGGTAATCGCGACGGCGTGAACGTCGAGGCTTGGCAAACCCAGCATGGACAAGCGCTGCCAATTGCCGTCTCCGTCCTCACTCAGGTAAACCCCATCATTGGTGGCGGCAGCAACGGCGCGTCCGTCGGGCGCCAGGGCAAATCCGGCAATTCGCGCTGACAAACCGGCGATCGCTGTCCATGTCAGGCCGCCATCATTTGATACATAGCCTTGATATCCAGCGCCAGCAAACAGCGAGCTCGCGCTGCGCGCCATCAAGGAAATGATGAAACCCGGAGGCGAAGAAGGAAGCGGTGTCCATCCAGTGACGGCATCGCTCGACTGGTAGATTCCATAGGCGTTGGCCTGATCTCGGGCGATGCCGAAGACACTACCTTCTGCTGCAGACAATACTGCGACCCCCGAGTACTCAGGCCCGTTGAGTGGCAGACCCTCGGCATGGGACGACCAGTTGTCGCCCCCGTCCGGCGAGCGCCAGACGCCATTGAAATAAAGGCCGGCGTAGACCGCGCCCTGATGGCTGGTCACCAGCGCGCCGGGTGTGAAGCGATCGAGATTGAAGGCTTTCCGCACCCAGGAGGCGCCGCGATCATCGCTGCGAAATATCCCAGTGTCGTAGGTGGCTGCAAACAGACGTCCCGCGCGGTCCACCGACAGTGCCTTGAAGCTGTAGTAGCTGTCGGTTAAACCGTCCTCGGAACGAGTCCAGCTGGCTCCGCCGTCCAGTGAGCGCCACAAGCCATAACTCTCGTGCGGTGACGAAGAGCCCACCGATGCGGCATACAGCGTGCCATCTAACGCAACGCGAAGCAGATTGACGTGATGGGGCGTGGGTGGACTCTGGGCGATCCACTCGGAATCCTGGGCTTGCAGCCGCAGCACGCCGCTGCCCACGGTTGCTGCCCACACCGTGCCATCCGACTGGCCCCCGAGTGAATGCACTTCGCTAAACGTCCAATGATCCAGAATGGTGCCACGTGCGGTCCAGCTCGCACCGCCGTCGGTCGACTGA
This sequence comes from Lysobacterales bacterium, assembly GCA_038257155.1. Classification (GTDB taxonomy): domain Bacteria; phylum Pseudomonadota; class Gammaproteobacteria; order Xanthomonadales; family Xanthomonadaceae; genus JANJTY01. The sequence continues at coordinate 70,513 of JBBSJP010000006.1, forward strand.
TACACACCTGCAATGTGGATCTGGTCGCCGACCAAGGCATGAAGCGTACTGCCAGCCACGGCCATTGCGGCTACGCCGCGTGCTTCCGGAAGACCAGCTCGCGCCGGTTGCCAACTCACGCCACCGTCCACCGACTTGTAGACGCCATCCCAGTAGCTTCCGACGTAGGCTGCGCCGCCCGCGTCAAATATGAGGCCGGTAGGGCTCGAGGGAAACGTCGGAACCGAATCCGGCGCCGGCCAGGTGAGTCCGCCATCGTTGCTGACGAAAATGGAGGAGCCCGTCACGGCCCAGATGCGCTGGGCGGCGTCCACAGACAGTTCAAACACATGGGTCGAGAAGATCGGGGACCAAATATTTTCTCCCGGCAACAGCCGATGCAGTCCGTCATATCGTGCCAGGTAGATCGCGCCGCTGGCCGAAATGGCAGCCTTGGTGGGGCTACTTGGATAGCCTGTTGAGAGCAGAGGTTGCCAGCTGGCGCCATCATCTACGGAGACCCCGGCCTGATTCTGGCCAAAGTAGTAGAGGGATCCGTCAGGCGCATGCGCGATGACAGCGCGACTTTGGAATTGCTCTCCGGGAAGGGTGCTTCTTTCAACAAATCTGCCATCGGCGCACGAGCGCTGGAACAAGCGTTCACGCTGGCGAATGAAGACTCCATCGCAGCCATCGGCAACGAGCATCTGGTCCACCGTGAATGCCGGAGCTCCGATCCAGGCGACGCCCTTCGGACTGAGGCTCGCCTTTCGATCGACCGCAGCTGACCCGGCAGTTGTGACGAAAGCACATGCGATCAGCAGCGTTGCTATCAACCTGAGGTCTGGACGCTTGAAGAAGGTGTTCGATACGCGTGGTCTGACAGCCATATTCCCCCCGAGGAAACCTGTGGCAACCGGCGCAAGTCCTTGCGAAAGAAGGCTGGCATTGCCCTGGATCACCAGTCTAGCCCGAAGTCCCGTGCGGTTTGCGTTCGGCGGAGCAATAGGAGGCGTCATGAGGAATCCTGTCGGCACGGGCAGCACGGGTTGGCGCTGTGGTCGGGGAAGCTCTGCTCCATCATGTCGATCACTTGCACGTCGTTGCCTTGCCAGCCCTCGAGTCAAGGGCCGCGGCGCAACTGAGTTTGCCCACAAGCGGACACGCTGCGTTCGGTTCCGGACGACCCAGGTGCCAAGGTAATCCACAAACGTCTGATTCCATGGTTCTTCTGGATTGGCACGCCGCTTGCAGTGACGTTGCTGACGACCATTTCAGCCGGCCAGCACAGGACGCTTATCGACATGCCGCTGCGCGAACTCCGCAACGCCTTTCGTCGCCTGCTGTCGCGGCCGGCCTATGCGGCGCTGTCTGTGGTGGTGCTCTCGCTCGGACTGGGCGCCTGCCTATTCATGCTGAGCGTGGTGGATGGCCTGATCCTGCGGCCGCTGCCGTTTCCCGATTCGGATCGGCTGGTGGCGATAGGGCATGCGCGTGAGGGCAGTGGAGGCATTGGTGCGCTGCGCAGCCGGGACTACGCGCGCATCGTGGGCGAGTTGCGCAGCGTTGATCGGATCGGCCAGTGGGAAGAGATGAGCATCGCCGTGAGCCGCGGCGGAGCGCAGGCCGCCACACGCTACGCAGGCAGTTCCTTGAGCGCTTCCATGCCTGGGCTGCTGGGCATGCAGCCGGCTTTGGGACGTGCGTTCTCCGAGCTTGATGACCGTCCCGGCGCCGAGCTGACCCTGTTGCTCAGCGACACGGTGTGGCGCGAGGATTTCGATGCCAGTCCCGACGTGCTCGGTACCCAGCTGGTCGTCAATGGCGAGCCTGCAATCATTATCGGGGTGATGCCACCCGGTTTCGCCTTTCCGTTCGTGGGTGAAGCCTGGTTGCCGCGACGTTTTGCTGTCGAGGATGGCATCGAAACCCAGGTGATGGCGCGGCTGGCCGCTGATGCAAATTTGCCGCAATTGCGTGCTGAGCTGGACGCCCTCGCACTGCGCCTTGGCAGCGAACTGGAAGGCGCGCGCGACAATCGCCGCCTCAACGCAGTTCCGGTGACTCAGCGTTTCGTGTCGCAGACCACGCGCCAGTACCTTTGGTTGATGTTGGGCGCGGGTGCCCTGGTACTGTTGCTGGCCTGCGCCAACGCTGCCAACCTGCAATTGGTGCAGGCCATCTCGCGGCAGCGCGAGCTGGCGGTGCGTTCGGCGCTCGGGGCAAGCCGTGCGGGGCTGCTGCGCGAGATGCTCAGCGAAAGCCTGATCCTCAGCCTCGTCGCTTGCGCCATTGCCCTGTTGCTGGCGCACCTGGGTGTTGCCTGGCTGATGGCCGTGCTCACTGCCAGCGGCGATGCGCCACCGTACTTCGTGCAATTGGGTGTCGACCTTCGACTGCTGGGCTTTGCCCTGTTGGCCGCATTTCTGACCACGGCCATTGCCGGTCTGGCGCCTGCCTTGCGCGCATCGCGCGTCGATGTGCAGATCGCCTTGCGCGATGGCGACAAGGGTAGCGGCGGCGGTTTCGCGCGCCTGGCGCGCGGCTTGGTTCTGGCCGAGATCGCGCTGACCGTGGTACTGCTGGTTGGGGCTGGGACTCTGGTGCGCGGCTTGCAGCAGGTGATGGCTTTCGACTTCGGCACGCGCGCCGATCCTGACTCCATTCTCACTGCCCGGGTTGGACTTTTCTCGGGCGAAGAGCTAAGCGCAGCGCAGCTGAACCAGTTCTTCGAGCGCGTGACGCAGCGCCTGCGCGAGAACCCGCAGGTGCTGGCGGTGAGCGCCGCCACGGCATTGCCAGGCACGATGGGCGATGGCCACGAGATGGTCGCCGCCGAGGGCCAGTATGCGGGCGAGCAGTCGGCACTGCAGGCCCAGCACGCGCGCATCGATGATGGTTTCCTCGAAACCTATGGCATTCGCCTGATCGCGGGTCGCGCCTTCGATGCGCGTGACCAGGCCGACAGTGAGCCGGTGGTGATCATCGATCGCCGCATGGCTGATCGCCTCTGGCCGGGCCGGGATGCCGTGGGCCAAGGCCTGCTCATCAATCCGCAGCGCGAGAAGTTGGAGCGTGCCACCGTAGTGGGTGTGACCGATGCCTTGCACTTGGAGGACGCTGACGATCCGGTGCTGCCCATCCTGCTCGTGCCAATGCGCCAGCACGCAGTGCGCTTTGCCACGCTGGCAGTGCGCCTTGCCGGCGATGCCCAGGACTTTGCGCCACAGCTCTCCGCGGCCGTGCGCGCGGAGAACGCCGAGGTTCCTGTCTACTGGGTGCAGACCCAGGCCGATGCGATCCGCGCCGGGCGGGTAGGGCCTGTGATTCTTACCCAGTTGTTCGGCGCACTCGGCCTGCTGGCCTTGTTGCTGGCAGCGGTCGGACTGTATGGCGTTCTGGCCTTCGTGGTAGCGCAGCGCGAACGGGAAATCGGTATCCGCCGCGCCATCGGCGCCGACCATCGCAGCGTGGTACTCAGTGTTGCCGGGCGCCTTGGGGTGCAGGTGGCGGTCGGCATGTCGATCGGCTTGCTGCTGGCGCTGCCATGGTCAGCCTTGCTGGAATCACCGGAGTTGCAAACCCGCGGACTTGATCCCGTGGTGTTTCTCGCGGTAGCGGTACTTGTCGTGCTGATGGCGGCGTTCGCTTGCCTGGTGCCGCTGCGGTGCGCCTTGCGCATTCATCCATCCCAGGCTTTGCGTTCGGACTGAATCAGACTATGGGCACCTTCTCCTCCGACCTGCGAAACGCCTGGCGCCAGTTGTTGCGGCGGCCACTGCTGTCTGGCAGCGCGATCCTGGTGCTGGGACTGGGTGTGGGAGCCTGCGCGACCGCCTTCAGCCTGGTTAATGCGGTCTACTTCAAGGCGCTGGGATTCAGCGATCCCGATCAGCTGGTTCAGGTGTATGAGGAAAGTCCCAGTCAACTGTGTCCGGGCTGTGTGGGTCAGGTGTCGTTTGCCACCTTTGAAGACGTGATGCGAAATGCCGCTGGAGTGACGGGCGTTGCGGCGTTCCAGCAAACCGACCTGGCAGTCGAAGCGGGCACCAATGCCGAAGTTCGCCGCGGCGCCGTGGTCAGCGCCAACCTCTTTGAGTTGATTGGCATTCGGATGCTGCGCGGCACGGGCTTTGATCCCAAGGCTGGGAACGGGCAGGGTACGCCGGGTGTGGTCCTGGGCGAGGGCTTGGCCCAGTCGCGCTTTGGTTCGGCCGATGCCGCGCTAGGAGAACCGCTGCGCGTCAACGGTATCGAGCACCGCGTGGTGGGCGTGATGCCCGCTGGCATGCGTTTCCCGGAACTGGCCGACCTGTGGGTTCCACTCGCTGTACACCGCAATGCGGATGCCGATGCGCGAGAACTTCAGGTGGTCGCGCGACTCGCACCTGGCACCATGCCAGATGGGTACTCTGCCCAGATGATCAGTCTGGGCGAATCCCTGGCAGTCGAACATCCCGAACGTTTCGCGGAATGGCGTATAGGCACCCGGCCATTTCGCAGCCACTTCTCAGACGGGGCAGGCGAGTTCTTCAAGGTATTGCTGGCCGCCGCCGCCATCGTGTTGATCGTTACGTGTGTCAACCTGGCCGGCCTGGTGCTGGCGCGCGGCGCAGAGCGCGAAGCCGAGTTGGGCATGCGCAGCGCGCTCGGTGCCAGCCGCAGCCGCCTGTTGCGGCAGTTGATGATCGAGAACCTGATGCTGGCGCTGTTTGGCGGCATCGTCGCCAGCCTGGTCACCGTGTTGGGCGTACGCCTGGTGCGCATGGCCATGCCGGCCGAGATTCCATTCTATTTTGACTTCAGCCCCGACCTGCGCGTGGTCGGCTTCAGCCTCGCGCTGGCCCTGCTCACCACGTTTGCATTCGGGTTGCTGCCTGCATTGCGCGCCTCACGGGTGCAGTTGCGCGGTTCGCTGGTCGATGCCGGACGCGGGATGGCCGCAGTGACGCGCGCTCCGGCGCGTCGTGCACTGATTGGCATGGAAATCGGCCTGACCGTACTGCTGCTCGGCGTTGCCACGGTGCTGATGACGTCCTTGCTCGGCAAAACCAGCAGCCGGCTCAACTACCCCATCGCCGATCTGCAGGAAACCTCGTTGCAGCTGCTCGGTGTCAGTTTTGCCACGCCCGAGGCACGAGACCAGGCCCTGACCCGGGTTCGCGAGTCGCTCGCACGGTCCGGCCTCCCTGCCGCAATCTCGGGCTGGCAACGACTGGCGCCGGATCCGGGATGGTCCTTGCCGGGAGCACCGCCACGCGCGGCAGTACCCGTAAGTCCTGAGTACTTCGAGGTACTCGGCCTGCCGATGCGTGGCGGTCGGTCGTTTGCCGAAACAGATCTGCAGGACGGTGAGCCGATAGTAGTGCTGGGAGAGTCAATGGCCAGCGCACTGTGGCCGCAGCAGTCAGCGGTCGGCCAGACACTGCCCCTCGCGCTCGGCTCCGAAGGCGTCGTGATGCATCAGGTGGTGGGCGTAGTGGCGGATGGGCGGCGTGAATTGGTGGGTGAGGCCAGGCCGCGCGAAATCTATCTCCCCTTGCGCAACGTGGGCCAGGAACTGTCCCTGAAGTTGCGTGCCCGTTCGGGCAGTGAAACGGAACCATTGCTGCGCGAAGCGATTCGTCGCGCCAGTCCGGAACTGGCGGTGGAATCATTGCGCGCCCTGAGCGAAGGTGGAAGTGGCCGTTGGCAGCTGCGCTCTTTTTTTCGCTGGTGTTGGGCAGCTTTGCGGCAATGACCTTGCTGGCTTCGCTGATCGGACTGTACGGATTGATTGCCGGTTCGGTCGCCCTGCGGCGCCGTGAGTTCGGTTTGCGCATGGCACTGGGTGCGCGCGCTTCGCAGGTATCTGGCAGCGTGATGGGCGAGGGATTGCGCCTGAGCCTGTTCGGCGCGGTGCCGGGTCTGGCGGTTGCCCTGTTCGCCGCTCCGCAGGTGGCCCGTCGTGTTGCCGACGATGTGCCGGGCTCGATCCTGCCGATCATCGGTCTGGCGCTGGTGTTCAGCCTGGTCGCGGTGTTTGCCTGCTGGCTTCCGGCTCGTCGTGCCGCGCGCATAGAGCCGATCGAAGCGCTGCGCGACTCGTGAGCGAACCGATCTCTTCCAGCAAGTTGATCGAATGCGTGGCGCTTGCGTCGGGTGGCCACGCTGAGTCGCGCTGCGCGATCCCGGATCCGTTGCAACAGCTTGTGCGCCGAAAGGGAATCCCATGCTGAGTCATGTTTCGACCGATTTGCGCAGCGCGCTGCGCAGCCTGCTTCGCACGCCATTGCATGCCGCGGCGGCCGTGTTGACGCTGGGCATTGCACTGGGCGGGCTGGCGGCGGTGTTTGCCTTGGTCGAAGGGGTGATGCTTCGCGGTTTGCCATATCCGTCTTCTGGCCAATTGGTGACCGTGTGGTCGGACTACAGCGCGCGCGCCGAAGAAATGGGCCTGCAGGATCCCAAGCGCGAGTGGACGAACTTCGACGACTTTGCCGATCTGCAGAAAACCTCCCGCAGCCTGCAGGGCGTAGCGGCGTTCACCGGCTGGTCGCCAATCCTGAGCGGCGCGAGCGAGGCCGAGCGTCTGACCGGCGCGGCACCTACCTGGAATGCGTTCGAGGTGCTCGGCGTGCAGCCCGCCCTGGGGCGCAGCTTCATCGCCGAGGACGGCGTGCAGGGCGCGGGCGATGTTGTGGTGCTGGGGCATAGCCTGTGGCAACGCCAGTTCAATGGCGACCGGTCGGTGCTGGGTCGGGTGATCGAGCTCAACCGTACACCCTTCACCGTGATCGGCGTGATGCCGGAAGGATTCCGGTTTCCCTTCATCCCGACCGCTGAGGTGTACAGCGCGCAGCGCACGCGCAGTGGCGATCGTGGTTCGGCTTACCTGCGCGTGTTCGGGCGCCTGGCACCGGGAGCCAGCCTCACCCAGGCGAGCGAAGAATTGCACGGCCTCGCCGCGAACCTGAGCCAGCAGTATCCGGACTCCAACCGCGGCATGGGCTACTTCGTTGAGGGCCTGCAGGATTCACTGAGCAACGCGGTACGTCCGCAATTGCTCGCCCTGCAATTGGCGGCCTGGATGGTGCTGTTGATCGCCGCAGCCAACCTGGCCAGCCTGATGGTGGCACGCAGCCGCGCGCGCGAAGCGGAATTTGCCTTGCGCGCGAGCCTCGGCGCCGGTGGGGCTAGGCAGTTCCGCTTGCTGCTGTGCGAGGCTCTGATAATCGGCGCGTTTGGCGCTTTGCTTGCGATGGCATTGTCGCGTCTCGGCCTGGCCGGATTTGCGGCATTGTTCCCGGACGGGTTTACCGAAGTATGGGGCGTCCGGCTTGGCTGGCCGGTGCTGGGATTGTCGCTGATACTGGCTATCCTCGTGGCCTTCGCATTGGCATTGGCGGCGCATTGGAGCCTGCGCGCGGCGTCGCGCGATCCGGTCCGTTATGGTAGCGAGACGCGCGTTGCCGGATCGCAGCGCGGCGGTCGACTCGCGGCCGCCCTGGTCGCCGGCAACTTTGCCCTGGCGCTGGCGGTCAGCATTGGCTCACTGCTGCTGCTCGACAGCCATCGACGCCTGCAAGGCGTCGACCTGGGCTATGCGAGCGAGGGGCTCTTGTCGGGCAGCACGCTGTTGCCGACAAGCGCCTATCCCGATGAAGCGGCGCTGATCGCGGCCTACCAGCGGCTCCGTGAGGAACTCGCCGCCACGCCGGGCGTGCAATCGGTCGGCTTTTCCAGTGCATTGCCGCTCGGCCAGTCCAACAACGATACCTCGGTAATGATCGAGGGTCGGCCGACGTCGCAGCCCAACGGCCGTGCGCACGTCTGGGTCAATCGTGTCTCGCACGATTTCCTGGCAACCCTCGGCGTGCGGCTGCGCGAAGGAAGGCAGCTGCGCGAGACCGATGCCGGTCCGGAGGGTCGTACGGTGCTGGTCAATGCCGCTTTCGTGCGTGAGTACCTTGATGGCGTGTCGCCGCTCGGAAAGCGCATCAATGCGGGCTCGGAAGAAGAGCCGATGTGGTTCGAGATCGTCGGCGTGGTGGACGATGTGCGCTTTTTCGACGTGTCCACGGCGCAAACCCCGAGCGTGTATCCGGCCCTGCTCAGCCTGCCGTCGCGCGGGCTGTATGTGTCGATTCGCAGCACGGGCGACGTAGGTGCGATGGCGCCGGCCCTGCGTGCCGCACTGCGTCGGGTGGATCCCGGTCTGGCGCTGTCTGACCTGCGCTCGATGCCGGAACGGGTGGACGCTGTGCTGGCCCTGCCGCGTGCCGTTGGGCGAATCGCCCTGCTCTTTGCTGCGGTTGGATTGTTGCTGGCAGGTATTGGCGTGTACGCGACGCTCTCGCACAGCGTGGTGCGGCGCACCCGCGAGTTCGGAGTGCGCCGCGCCTTGGGCGCGAACAACGCCAGCGTACTTCGGCAGGTAATGGCACAAGTGATGGGGCCGATGCTGGCCGGCCTGCTGCTCGGCTTGCCGCTGGCGTGGCTGTTCGGGCGACAGCTGCAGGCGGTGTTATACGAGGTGCTTCCGTGGGATCCGCGCGCCTGGCTAATGGCGATCATGGCCTTGGTACTGGTTGGTGCTGCTGCAGCCCTGTTGCCCGGCCGCCGCGCGCTGCGCGTCGCGCCAATGGTGGCACTGCGGCATGAGTAGGAGGAGCCCGCAATGCACAGCCAGTACCGCCGTGGTGCTCTTGCAAGGTGACTGCGTGAAGTTGAAGGGCGGGGCGCACAATGCGGGGACGTCTGTTCGACAGGTCGCAAGGTGGGTTGTGCGTGATCGGAGTGACGCCACCCAAGTTCAGCTATCGCATCGGCGTCGGCGCCCGGCGGCCGCTGTTTGCATTGCGCGCAAGCCGCATAGTCCGATGGAGTCATTGCGGCATGCGTAACATCTGGCCGCGCCAGGCAGCGTCGGGCCTGCGGCTGTTTGCTTTTCAAACGCTTTCGCGAATTCCCCTCGCATTTCCAGTGGCAAGACATCACCCATGACAATAGTTTTTGTGCAGGAAGTTCGCATCGCCGTCCGCAGTCTGCTGCGCTCCCCTGGCTTCAGCCTGACCGCCATCGGCATGCTGGGCGCAGGCCTTGGGCTGTGCCTCTTCATGTTCGCGGTGATTCAAAGCCATCTGCTACGCCCACTGCCGTTCGCCAATGGCGAGCAACTGTTGCATGTGGGCTATGTCGACACCCAAACCGGCAATCGCTGGATCCAGGTGCCCTTGCAGGATTTCCGCGCCATGCGCGAGGCTGACACGGGCTTCGCGTCCCTGCATGCTTTCAGCCAGGGCGATGTCAACCTGTCGGGTGGGATGATTCCCGAGCGGTTGCAGGCGGCCTGGATCAGCGCCGGTAGCTTTCGTGACCTGGGTGTGTTGCCGCAGTTGGGACGGGAGCTGGTCGCCAGTGACGAAGCAGCTGACGCACCGCTGGCCGTCGTCATCGGCTACGCCCTTTGGCAGGAGCACTTCGACGCGCGGAGTGATGTGCTGGGCAGCGAAATCAAGATCGACGGCGAGCCCGCGACGGTGGTTGGCGTGATGCCTGAAGAGTTCGCCTTCCCGTTCAACAATCGCATCTGGCTCGCGCAGCGGACGTCGAACGACGTGGTCGCGCGCGAAGCGCAGACCAGCGTGGACGTATGGGGCCGTCTGGCGCCCGGTACGGGCATGGCCGGCGCCAACGCCGCGCTCAGCACGCTGCTGCAAGAGCTGAATGCGCAGTCAGGGGGAGCGGCGCTGGCAGATGCGGTGCGGGTGGATCCCTACATGGAGTACTTCGCAGGACCCATGCGACCCATGCTGGCTACCATGTTCACCGCGGTGATCCTGGTGCTGATAATTGCCTGTGCCAACGTCGCGCAATTGCTGCTGGCGCGCAATCTGCAGCGCGCGCGGGAATCGGCGATCCGTACCGCCATCGGTGCCAGTCGGCGACGGCTGATGCTTTCCAACCTGGTCGAGACCCTGCTGGTGTGCCTGGCGGCGTCGGTGGCGGGCCTGCTGCTGGCGATGGTCGGTGCACATTGGGCGATGCAGTTCTTGCGCGCAGCCGAGTATCCACCGCCGTACTGGATGACCAACATCCGCCTTGATGGGCTCACCGTGGCATTCACCCTGTCGATGGCCTTGCTCGGAACCCTGCTGGCTGGATTGTGGCCAGCCTGGCGCGCCGCGCGCATCGATGTAGTGGCTGGCATGCGCGGCGGTGGCTCGGTACTGCGCTCGCGCTCGGGAAGCGTGCTGGCCGCGCTGGAGATCGCGCTGTGCATGGTTTGCCTTGTGGCGGCGGCACTGACCCTGCAAAGCGTGCTGCATCGTGGCGAAACCAACTTGCCGGTCGCCGCAGAGAAAGTCCTGAGCGGTCGCCTTTCGCCCTTGCCGCAGGCCTACCCAGACGATGCGTCCCTGGTCAAGCTGAGCGAAACGCTGAAGCGGTCCTTGGCAGCCATTCCCGGAATTGAAACGGCGGGTATCAGCACATCGGTTCCGTACTCGTGGGCCGGATCCGGGGAAATCGAAGTGGAAGGCCGGCTTGCTCCGGCCGATGGAGCCTGGCCCTCGGTGCAGACTGTGGCGGCTGATCCCGGCTATTTCGCCAGTCTGCAGCTGACCGCACAGCAGGGCCGATTGATCGATTCCCGCGACACCAGCCAGTCACCCGCGGTGGCGGTGATCAGTCAGTCCCTGGCCGAGCGTTTCTGGCCCGGTGAGGTGGCGATCGGCAAGCGCCTCCGGATGACAGAACACGCCCAGGATGCCTGGATCGAAGTGGTCGGCATCGTGCCGCAGCTGAGCCAGGATGCCGACGATCGCTCCCAGCCATCGCTTTACCGGCCATTTGCACAAGCCCCCCGACGGCAGTTCAGTTTCGTGCTGCGCAGCAGCGGTCCGGCTGCGGAACAGGTGCAGGCGGTACGCGAGGCTGTGTTCGCAATCGATCCGGAACTGCCGATTTACTACCTGCGCAGCGTTCGCGACTGGCTCGATGTATCGGCCCACATGCCACGCGTGATGGCTTCGCTGTTCGGCATGTTCGGTCTGTTCGCCCTGCTGCTGGCGGCGGCTGGCCTCTATGCCGTACTGGCATTCCAGATCAGCCAGCGCAGCCGCGAGATCGGCCTGCGGCGGGCGCTCGGTGCCCGTCGTGGCAACATTCTTGGCATGTTGTTGCGACAGAGCCTCACACCCTTGCTGCTGGGGATTTCGCTTGGGCTTTTTCTTGCGTTTGGGTTTGCCCAGGTGCTTGCGTCCGTTCTGCTCGACATAGAAACCGGCAGCGTGCTGCTGTTCGCCCTTGTGGCGATCATTATCTCAACCGTTGCCGCAGTGGCGGCGCTTCTGCCGGCGCGTCGCGCTCTGGCAGTTTCGCCACTGGCGGCATTGCGTTGGGAGTGAAACACATGACGACGGCGAGGGCGACGGGGTTGTGGCGGGCCGCGTCGGTCTGGGCCTATGCGGCGCAAGCCGCGTTCCGATCCGGTCAGGCTGCCGTAGACCTGCGCCGCAAGGCAGGTACGTCGCATCAGAATGGCGTCGCGAGCTAGCTGCATCATGCAATCGCTGTCGAAGGACATCCACTTTGCCAGCCGCGGATTGCTAAGGAATCCGCTGCAACCGCTGCTGGCTGCGGCCACCCTGGCGCTGGCGGTGGCGGCCACGGCCCTGGTGTTCGGCCTGTTGCGCCCGGTCCTGCTCGATGCCCTGCCACACCCGGAAGGTGAGCGCATGCAGGTGCTGGCGCCGGCACGCTGGATGCACGCCGAGGCCCTCGCCGAATTGGGTGGACAAGGCAGCGCGCTGGAATCCATTGCGACCTATTACCCGCAGACCGTGAACGTGGCTGGTGGTAACGAACCCTTGCAGGTGGCGGCGGCGAAGGCTTCGTCCGATCTCGCCGGCATGATCGGCTTGTCGCTGCGTGAAGGTCGTTGGTTCGAGGCTGACGAGGCCGCACACACGGCGGTGCTCGATGCAGGCCTGGCCGAACGTCTGTTTGGCAGCACGGATGGCGCGGTGGGTCGCCGCCTGCGCATCGAGGGCAGCGAACATCAGGTGATCGGTGTGCTGCGATCGGACGTGAGGCGTGACCTGCCGGAACTGGAACGGCCCGAGGTCTGGATACCGTTTGATCCTGCGGCACGCGGCGCCGACGGCGTCGATTGGCGCATTCCGCTGGTGCGATTGCGCAAGGGCATGGACCTGAGCGTGGCGCAGGCCCAGCTCGATGCCACCCTGCAGCGCTACCAGCAGGGCGGAGTCGAATTGCCACGCGCGCACTACCACTGGGTCGGCATCCGCGAGGCCTTGTTTGGTGCGCAACAGGCACCGCTGTTGCTGCTGCAACTGAGCGTCACCCTGTTGCTCGTGCTGGCCTGCCTGAATGTTTCCAACCTGCAGCTGGCGCGGGTGATGGCACGGCGCGCCGAGTTCGCGCTGCGTCGATCCTTGGGCGCGGGATCAGCGCGTTTGGTGCGGCTGGTGCTGGGCGAGGCGCTCCTGCTCGGGGCGTTGGCTGCGGCGCTGGCACTGCTGCTGATGATCGCTGCGCAGCCCCTGCTGACAACGCTGTTGCCAGCAGGGTACCGTGCCGCGGCGGAACCTGGTTGGCTTCCCGCCAGCGCCGCCAGCGGTGCCGTGATCGCGTTGCTGGCGGGACTGCTGAGCGGCCTGCTGCCTGCGTTGTTCGCATTGCGTGCGGCGTCGCAGCCTTTCTTGCAGGCAGCGGGTCGCGGCGTACTGGGCGCCGATCGCGGCCAGCACGCAGCCGGTTGGCTGCTGGTTGGCCAGGTGGCCGCCACCCTGGTTCTATTGGGTGGCGCCGGGCTGCTGTTGCGTTCCTATCAGGCGCTGGCCGGCGAAACGCCCGGCTTTCGCAGTGCCGATGTGCAGGTGCTGTCACTGCGCCTGCCGGATGGGCAGGCAGCGGACATGGCGGATCTCGATGCGCGCTGGCAGCGTGTGCGCGTCGGCCTCGAAGCGCTACCCGGCGTGCAGGCAGTGGCGCAGAGCAATCGACTGCCACTGCAGCGTGGTGCCACCACGCGGTCCATCCAGATCGAGGGCGAAGCCGAGCCGCGCAGCGCCCAGCATGGCGTGGTGGGCGCGGACTACCTGCGCGTGCTCGACATTCCGCTGCTGCGCGGACGCTTCTTCGATGCGCGTGACCAACGTGGCAGCGAACCCGTCACGGTCATCGATGCAGCGCTGTGGCACCAGCTCTGGCCCGATGCCAATCCGATCGGTCGGCGCATTCAGCTGCTCGCTGGCGGCGAAGCGCACTGGCTCAGCGTGATCGGCGTGGTGGGCGACATTCGCGGCAGTGGCCTGGCCGAAGCGCCGCGCCCGGGCTTCTACATTCCGCAGGCCCAGCGACCGGATACACCAATCGAGCGTGGGCTGGCACGCGACACGCAGTTCCTGTTGCGTGTCGAGCCAGGCATGGCGATTCCGAACGACGTGTTGCGCGATACGCTCTGGTCGTTCGAACCCGATCTTCCGGTACCAGCGGCGCAGCCCTTGCAAGCGGTGCTGGCTGCCAGTATCGATGCGCAACGCTTTCGGGCGGGCGCCAGCAGCGCTTTCGGTGTGCTGGCGTTGTTGATCGCGTTGGCCGGGGTGTATGCCCTGGCGGCGCAGCGTGTCACCGCCCGCCTGCCCGAGTTTGGCCTGCGCAAGGCGCTTGGCGCGACTGGACCACGCCTGTTCCGCGAAGTATTGCTCTGGACTTTGGGCGTGGCGGCAGCCGGTATCGCCATCGGTGTACTCGGCCTGCTCGCCATGCGGCCCCTGCTGGGTGGATTCCTGCACACGGTTTCGCCATGGGATCCGGCCAGCCTGCTCGGCGCCTGCCTGATGCTGTGCCTGGCCGTAATGCTGGCGGCCATCGGACCTGCGCGCCGCGCGCAGCGGGTCGATCCACTACAAAGCCTGCGCGCGGAGTAGGTGCCAATATCTGGATGCCTGGACGACCTGCCCAGTTCCTGGAGCTGCCGCAGAAGCTGTCGACACCCGCTATCCACAAACCCAAACGGTAGACGACGGCGATAAGTGGGCGCGACGGATTGATCGCACTCGTGCGCGACCAGGATGGTCAGCCTCAGCTCGGCCTTGCGGCGTGCTGACGTGCTGCGGTCGCCGACAGGGTCGGCTCCTTCAGGGGGTGGCGTCGCGATTCGCCCGCTGTTGCAGGAGCGCACCCTGTGCGCGACCGGGATCTACGTGCCACCGCGAGCTGAGGCAATGCGAGGCATCCGGGTCGCCGACAGGTCAGCTCCACAAGGGTGCGATGCGTTGATTCGAGGATGATGCGTTGGAGGCAAAGGCGATCAGGGCCGTTCTGGAGGCGCCAAACGAGTATCGGTCCGGTCTGCTGCGTTAACCAGCAGGCTCGAAGCCGTCCCGGAACAGCAGCGCCGGAACGACGCAGGTGCCACTGGTTTCCTTGAGTAGATTGGCCTCCAGCCGAACGCCGTACGACTCGGAAATGACAGGTTGTTCGCGTCGCTGAAGCTGGGCGCTCATGCGAAAGCGCTGGTCACTGGTCGCGCCGCTGGATTCCTGCAGACTGCTCGATTTCAACGCGAAGCGGCTCGCTTGCGCGCCAAACTCAGGCTCGGCCTGGAGCAGGGGCGCGGCGAGCAGGGCCATGGCGGTCAGGACGATGCGGGACATCTCACTGCTTTCCGTTGTCGAGTGAGGCCAGTCCCTCGGCCGAAAGCGGCGAGCTGACTGCGCTCAGTGCCGCCAGGATCTGCACCTGCGTCTCGCGCATCGCGGCCAGTTCGGCGCGCAGCCCTGCGTTGTCCTGCTGAAGCGCGGCAAGCGCCTCAGCCTGGTTCTGCTGGGACTGGGACAGTTCCCGCACCGCATTGGCCAGCACGGCGCTGAGCCGCTCGTACTTCACGCCCTCGATCTGGCCTTCATCGTTGCGATGCACCAGGCGAGGGTCAATGGCCGCGACTTCCTCCGCCACGAAGCCGATATCGGCCTGGCCCGACTCTGTCCAGGTGTAAGCCACTGGCCGCAGGCGGGCGAGGGTTGCCAGACCCAATGGAAGGTCGACGACATCGGATTTGTAGCGCGCCGATGAGGAACAGGAAGCAATCTGATTCAGGGCATTGCGGCATAGGGCGGTCTCGCCGGCACTGCCCAGGCTGTCGACACGCAAGGTACCGTCGACGCGCAGGCGGTTGTTGGCCTCCGCCGGCAGTGATCACGGCGCCGCCTTCGGCCCGCACCAGGAACTGGCGCGTACCGCTTGAGACGAAGTCGGCGTCCTGGTTGTCGGCCCAGACGAAGGTTCCAGAATCGCCAGCCACCGCTTCGACCGGCACACCCGCGCAACCGTCACCGGGCTCACCTGAGATGCTTCCCGGGCGTACCTTGGCGCGGAAGCCGCCAGCCCAGGACAGCGAACCGCCCGCGCAGTTGAACGCGCCGCTTCCGACCATGGAGATACCGCCGCTGGCGGTATTGGATTCGCCTCCGATCACGCTTGAGCCGAACCTGCTGACCACGTTGTTGACGCCCCCGCCGATGAAGCCGTTCTGGCCGGAGATGGTGTTGTTGTACCCGCCACCAATCGCGCCGTGATCGCTGCTGATCGTGTTCGGCTGGGTCGATGCAAAACCGCCACCGGCAATGACAGCGCCTATTGTGCCGGGCGAAATGCTGTTGAACTGGCTTCCACCGATGATGCTGGCGGCAAGTGCACCTGGCTGTATTCGCAGCGCGGCAGAATTGTTCACTCGCAGGGTCAGCGGCTGCGAATCGGTCGTCCCGAGGAAGTTGAGGCCGGAGTCGGTGCCGGCATTGCCCGACAACGCCCAGCTCGCGGGGCATTCCGTGCCTTTCAAATCGGCTGGCTGGCGACCGGGCAGCGATGTCCAATGGGACTCGCCCTCACCGCGCACCTCAACCTGCAGCCAGACCCGATCGATATCATCAGGCAAATGTTCGGTCGGTAGCACGGCGGCAAAGCGGCCGTCGACCACGCTCAGGTCGCGCAGTTCGATTGGGGCTGTGACGGACAGGCCGGCTTTCGCATCCGGGTACGGGGTCAGGCGGAGGTCGTACAGCCCTTGCGCCGGAGAGCCGCTATCGTCGAGATGACCGCGGTAGGTATAGCTGCCGGCATGAGCTAGGTTGGCCACGAGCAGACCTGTGGCGGTGACGGCAGAGAAGGTGAATAGCATGGAACGCATGGGCGAGGTCTCCGGAGGAACGGGCGTGGACCCGATTCCGGGTGGCAGATTCACGCCGAACTCGGATCCTGCCAGCACTAACACGATGCAAGGGAAAATCCGGACATGAGTTTGCCTTCGGCCCCTGGGGCGCAAGGATTGCACCCAAATCCAACCTCGGGAGGGCCGCGCCTGCGCGGCCGCTTTGATGTGCTGAGGAAAGCGGCGTCGCAGGAGCGACGCCCTCCATGGCGGCGATTCAAGGCAACGGCGCGATCCGAGGAAAGGAAGAGAACAGGGACTGCCGAGTTTGAGGTTCGCCTCAGTAGCGCTCCATGCAGTCGGCGAGCGACGAAGTGGGCACCAAGCAGCGTTGCACCATGTCCTGTCCTTCCCAAGGTGCGGCAATCCGCTCAAGACCAGTGCGGATGCTGGCCTCGATAGCCTGGGCGTTCGCGCCATCCGCGCCTTTTCGCTCCAGCCAAAGCGACGGCAGCCAAACGTCCAGCCAGAGGATGCTGCCCACACTTGGTCGCTGCCGCTCCCGCAGCACAGCCAAATCGTCGGCAGCGGCGATGTCTCCGGCGAGCAGTGCCAGGCGGGCCCGCTCGAGGCGATACAGCAGGGCGGTGTCGGTCGTCGCGGGATTCAACGCATCGGTGCAGGCGACAAGGTGGCTGCGTGCCGCTTCAATGTCGCCGCCGCGACGCTTGCCACGCGCAGCGAGCGCACACTGATTGAGCCGATGCAACGGGCGATCAACGTTCATGCGATCGAGTGTCGCAGCGGCCTGGCCGACGGCATCCAGAGCCAGGTCCAGTTCCCCGTGCACCAGCAGAACTTCGGCGTAACCACTCCAGCAGGACTCGGCGTGCAGGTTGGCGCGTTGCAGGCTGCGTTCCATTTCGGCAAAGCGGCGGTAGAGTTCCAGTGCCTCGGCATTGCGACCCAGATGGCGAAACATCGAGGCCTGGTTGCAGTAGGCGACGATGCCGAGGGCGTCGGGTTGGCTATAGATCTGATCGGCGATGGCCACGGCGCGTGCGCCGAGTTCCAGCGCGCGTGCGGGACGGCCGGCGTTGCGAAACGTCGGGATAACATCGGCGAGAGTGAATGCGGTCCAGCCGTCCAGTTCGCCGTAGGCTTCGGCAGCGACCAGCAAGCGTCGTTCCTGCCACTCGAGCTGCAGGTCGGGGTCGCGTCGCAGCAGGGCCATGGCGGTGGTCAATGCGTTGAGCGCGATCAGGCGATCACCCACTGTGGCCCCCACCCCATCCGCCGCTTCGATCAGCGCCAGCAATCCACGCTCAGCCTCGGCTGGGTCGTCGTACTCCATATGCCAGGCTGCCAGCGAAGCGCGCCGACCCCAGATCCAGGCCGCTGGCATGCCAGCCACCTCGGCCCAGTGAATTGACTGCCGATAGTGCTCGCCGGCGTCGCGCCCCGGACCGCGCACCCGGAGCAGCCGGCCCCATTCCCAGTGCAGTCGCGACAGCGCTTCGGCCGGCGCTGGATCAACGCGGGCGAAGGCTGCGTGGGCATCTTCAAGATCGGCCAAGGCGGCGTCGAAATCGCTCAGGTTGTAGCGTGCCGCGCCGGTCACCGTCAGCACATCGCCGGCCGCCATGGGGTCCCGCTGCATGAGTTCGGCGCGCGCTCGCGAGCTGCCTGCATTGAGAATATCGAGCGCATCGGGTATCTCGCCGCGCGAGGGCTTAGCCGAGCGAAGTACCTCGGCGAGGAAGTCGCGCACCGCCGAGGCACGTCGCGCCTCGGCCAGCGCGCGCTCGGCCTGGATCGCGGCTTCGCGCGCCTGCCACACGGTCCCGAGCATGCCAGCGATCAGCGCCAGCAGGGCCACGACCACCGCTGCCGTACCTGCGCGATGGCGCGCAAGAAAGCGTCGTGCGCGATAGCCAACAGTAGCGGCGCGTGCCGCTACCGCATGACCTTCCAGTAGCCGCTGCAGATCCTCGCGCAATCGATCGGCCGAGGGGTAGCGGGCTGCCGGGTCCGGGGCCAGGGCCCGCGCCAGCACGGCATTCAGATCCGCCGGCGGAAGGCCTGCCGCATGGGCGCGCCGAGCGGCGGTCGTCGGCAGTTCGGTCAGCGGCGTGCCGCGATCGATTGGTGGAACGGTCTCGCTGAGCAGCTCCCAGGCCAGCAATCCCAGCTGGTAGACATCCGAGGCGGTGGTCACCGACGCGCCCGCGCGCTGCTCCGGGCTGGCATAACGCGGGGTCAGCCAGGCGCGCCCCTGGGTCTGGGTGATGGCCTGCCCCGGCTCGGCAACCGTGGCAGTCGCATTCGTCGTCGCATCCTCGTTGTCCAGGAAATGGGCGATACCGAAATCGAGCAGCTTTACCCGCCCGTCCGCGTCCACCAGGATATTGGTCGGCTTGATGTCGCGATGCACCACCAGGCGCTGATGCGCCGCCTGTACCGCCTCGCATACCTCTACGACCAGATGCAGACATTGGCGCGCATCCAGGGCAAGGCGTCGGCACCACGCGTCGATGGTTTCGCCCTCGACATGTTCCATTACCAGGTAAGGCGAGCCGCCGGGACTCAGGCCGGCATCGTGCAGTCGCGCGATGTTCGGGTGCTCCAGGCCGGCCAGGATGCGCTGTTCACGCTGCAGACGCTCGATGCTGGCCAGGCCCGGCTCGGCATGCACCAGTTTGATCGCCACGCGTCGCTCGAACAGGCCGTCGGCACGTTCGGCCAGATAAACCCGGCCCATGCCGCCGGCGCCGATCTGCTGCAGCACGCGCCACGGACCGAGTTCGCTTCCGGGGGCGAGTGATTCGCCTGCATCGGCCAGGGCCTGGTCGATCAGGCCTGGACTCAGCGCCTGGCCAGGCTGCAGAAAATCGTCCTCATCCAGTGCCGCGCTCAGCAAGGCGCGCAGGGTCTCGCGTTGCGCGACGGGCAACTCCGTCAGTCGCCGTTCGCGCGCTTCGGTTTCCAGGTCGAGCAGTTCCTGCAACAGGATGTCGAGCGCGCGCGCTTCGACAGCGGCGGGCGAGGGTGGAGTCGCGCGCTTCACGCGTCGTCCGTCTGTTCGATACCGAGCCGACCCATATCGGATTTCAGCCAGGCCCGCGCGCGCAGCCAGTCGCGCCGCACGGTGCGGTCGGACACGTTCAGCGCAACGGCGGTTTCTTCCTCGGTCATGCCGGCATAGAAGCGGCACTCCACGACCCGGCACAGGCGCTCGTCGAGTTCGCGCAGGCGCTCCAGGGCCTGCCCCACTGCCAGCACTTCGTTGCAGTGAGCACGCTCGTCGGCGACCTGTACCTCGTCCAGCGGAATGAGCGCGGCCCCGCCTCCGCGCTTGTCGGCCAGGCGGTCGCGCGCCGCATTGACCAGAATATGGCGCATGGCACGGGCCGAGGCGGCAAGAAAATGCCCGCGATCGGCGAAACCCGCGCTGCCCATCAGCTTGACGTAGGCCTCGTGCACCAGGGCGGTGGTGTTCAGGGTCTGGCCCGGGCGCAGCCGACGCAGCTGCATGCGTGCGAGCCGATGCAGCTCCGGATACAGGCGCTCGGCCAGATCATCGAGTGAAACGGGTGCATCGGGCGGGCCGGGCTTGTCGGGTTGCTGGGCCGTCATGGGTCGAATGCGCGGAGACTTGCTGCGACGATAGGGCAAGCGGCGGGCGGCGTCACTCCGGATGATCGCTTGGACCCGAAACTGCGCGATCTTGCAGCGACTGACCGCTAGGCCGAGGGTCTCGTCTTGGGAACAGCCGGTCCGCTCGGCCAGATGCAAACAGAACGTAAACAATCGCAGCGAATGGTTACCTGAGTGTGTCTGTTCCGGCATGGCAGAGCGACTTAGCCTGAATGCGCTGCCACTCAGACCAAGGATCGCCACCATGAACTGCACTCCGGCTGCTGCTTCCCGCATCGCAAACCGCTCACCCCTGCTGCTGGCTCTGCTGCTGGCGCTGGCAATACCCGTGGGCCTGCACGCGACGACCGCCGAACCGGACGCCAAGCAGGTCGCGGCGCGGGCGCAGGCACCGATCAGCGCACCGCGCATCCAGCTTGCCATCCTGCTCGATACCAGCAGCAGCATGGACGGCCTGATCGATCAGGCGCGCCAGCAGCTCTGGACCACGGTCAACGAGCTGGCACGCGCCAGGCGCGGTGGCCTTGTGCCGCATCTGGAAGTGGCGGTATTCGAATACGGCAACTCCGGACTGTCCCAGGCCGATGGATACACCCGTCAGGTGATCGGCCTGAGCCGCGAGCTTGACCAGGTCTCCGAAGCCTTGTTCTCGCTCACCACGAATGGTGGCGACGAGTACTGCGGCCATGCCATCGCCAGCGCAGTGCAGCAATTGCAGTGGAGCCAGTCTCCCGACGACGTACGAGCCGTCTTCATTGCCGGCAACGAACCCTTCACCCAGGGACCGACGCCCTTCGCCGAAGCCATTGCGGCGGCCACGCAGCGCGGCATTGTGGTCAACACGATCCATGCCGGTGGACACCAGGACGGCATCAGCGGCGGCTGGCAACAGGGCGCCGTACTGGCTGGCGGCAGCTATATGAGCATCGACCAGGATCACGCCATCGCCCACATCGACGCCCCGCAGGATGACGAGATCGCACGCCTGAATGCCAGCCTCAACGAAACCTATGTTCCGTTCGGCGAACACGGTGCCAGCGGCGCGGCGCGTCAGGCGCAGCAGGACAGCAACAGTCTTGGCGTTTCCGGCAGCCTGCTGGCCAAGCGCGCCCAAGCCAAGTCCTCGGCCCTGTACGATAATTCGCGTTGGGATCTGGTTGATGCGGTGGCCGCGGCGCCCGCGCAGCTCGATGCAATCGCCGATGACGCGCTGCCCGAGCCGATGCAGGGCATGGACAAGGACCAGCGGCGTGCCTTCGTGGAAGCCAAGGCCGAACAGCGCGCAAGCCTGCAATCGCGAATCGCCGAACTTGCCCGGGAGCGCGACGCGCACGTTGCAGCGCTGCGCGCCGAGCAGTCGGAAAGCGCCCCCAGCACCTTGCAGGACGCGCTCACCGAGGCGGCACGCAAACAGGCCGAAAGCAAGCGCTTCAGCTTCAGCGAGAAGTGAGGCACAGGCCGCGCGGAAGCACGCGGCTCGCGTCTCGGCGCGAGCCGCGTGGTGTTGGACAATCTCGCGAACCCTAACGACCCAGCCGAGTCGCGGCTTGATCGACGTCGTCCCTTCTTGACGCCTGTTCGCGATCGGGCAGGCAGTGTCCGTTTTCGGACGCCGCCTGCTTTGCCATGCACGCGGGAATGGACGCGGCACGCGGCAGTCGCGGCCTGGATGCAGTCTGCAGCCGGCGTCGTGGTTCAGTGCCAGGGCTTGCAGGGCTGTCCGACCGGCGCTTCGAGAATGGCTGGCACGCAAATTGCTGCTGGGATGCTTGATAGCTGCGCCGATGGCCAGTCCATCTTCACACCGCACCGCGATCGGGGAAGTCTGCCGTGTCCTTCATCCAGCCCATCATTCGCCAGTTGCTGCGGGCTCCGGGATTTGCGGTGCTCGTGGTGGGATTTCTTGGCGTCTCGCTGGCTGCACTGCTGGCCCTGGTCACCGCGGCTCACGCACTGTTGCTGAAGCCACTGCCCTTCCCGGGCGGCGATCGCCTGGTCGAGGCACGCGGATACTCCAGCAGGATGGGCTTTGGACTGGGCTATTCGGCACCCTTGGCGCTCGAACTGGAAGCCATGCCAGAGATCGAAGCGCTGGGCCTGATGCGTCGGGCGCCCGGGTTTGAGGACAGCCATGGCAAGGAGCTGTCGGCCGTGTCGGTCGACAATGGCCTGATCCGCCTGCTCGGCGTGCGGGCCCTGATCGGCCGACTGCCCTCGCCGGACGAGCCGCAGGATTCGGTATTGCTCTCGGAGTCCTTCTGGCGGCAGCACCTTGGCGGTGATGTCGCCGTGCTGGATCGACCGCTGGAATTGCCTGGCCGCCGCTTGAACGTGATTGGCGTGGTGCCGGATTCGCACGCTTTCCCGCGCCGCGATACGGCGTTGTGGCTGCCGTTGAAGCTGGATGCCGATGCGCGATCTGTGGCGCAGATCGGCAACTGGTCGGACCTTCGGGTATACGCGCGCCTCGCGCCAGACATCGCACCTGACAGCCTGGCTGCCGCGCTCAACGGCCGCTACGCCGGATTGCCAGAGCTGGACGAGATGCGCGACTTCATGGGTCTGGAGGTGAGGGTGACGCCGCTGCGCGACCTGTGGGTGGGTGAGCGCGCCGGCTTGCTCGGTCTGTTGATGCTGGCAGCGCTGCTGGTGCTGCTGACCCTGGCGGCCAATCTGGCCAGCCTCTGGATCGGACGCGCGCTCGCGCGGCAGAAGGAACTGGCCATGCGCAGCGCACTGGGCGCCACGACCTGGCAAGCACTGGCGCCCTTGCTGGGAGAGATCGCCCTGCTCACCAGTGCTGGAGTCCTGCTCGGTTTGGCCCTGACGGTGCCGGCACTGGATGTGCTCGCGGTACTGGGTCTGGTCGATGCGGGCGCCGCGCTGCCGGTTTCTTTCGGCGCCACAACCCTGTTCGCCGCGGTGCTGGCGGGGGTGCTGCTGTTTGCCGGCCTGGCACTCGGGCCGCTGTGGCTGGCGCGCCGTGGCCTCAGCGCGCAGCGGTTGGCTGCTGGCGGTCGCAGCCTGTCTCCTGGCGTTGGCGGCGCACGTGCGCGTCGCGCGCTGGTCACGCTGCAGGTTGGCGTAGCGGTTTCGCTGCTGGTGGCCGGCGGATTGTTGCTGCGCAGCCTGGCCTCGCTGCTCGATGTCGATCAGGGATTCGATGAGCAGGGTTTCGTGATGGCCGAGGTGGCGCCAAAGCACGCACAGATCGTGGGTGACGATACCAGCGCGGCGCAACGCGTGGCGGCCTGGTACACGTCGGCAGCCCAACTGCCTGGCGTTCAGATGGCGAGTTTTTCCACTTCGCCGCCTTATTCGCGTGCCGAGGCCGTGTCGGCGTTTCGCGTCAATCAGGATGGTGGCGACGCGAGTGCCCGAGACCGGTTTGTTGGTCCCGACTATTTCCGCCTGATCGGGCAGCCGCTGCTGGCTGGGCGTGGTTTTGTAATGGCCGATGCCGGCGCCGAGGCCGTGATCGTCGACGAGGTGTTTGTGCGCCAGCATTTGTCCGGCAGCGAGCCTCTGGGCGCGGTGATCGGCGTCTACCAGGGAGAAACAGAAGGCTATCGCAATGCCCGCGTGGTCGGTGTGGTCGGCGCGGTGAAGCACAACGCACCGGACGAGTCGATCGAGATGGGCGCGGTGTATCGCCTGCTGCGCACTCCAGCCGACTCCAATCGGCTGGGACGCTTTGCGATGTTGCAGATGCAAGGTGGCTTCGATGGCCTGGCCGAGCGGCTGGATGAACTGGCGCAGGCCAACGGGCTTCGCCTGGTAAAGGCGGCGGTGATGTCGGACTGGATCCGGCTGTCGCTGGCCGACCGGATGCCCTTGCTGTATCTGTTGTTGGGATTCTCCGTGACCTGCCTGTTGCTCTGTTGCACCGGACTGTTCGCGCTGGTGCAGTTCTCCGTTGGCAGCCGACGCGCCGAGTTCGGACTGCGCCTGGCGCTGGGCTCCAGCGAGCAGCGACTGTCGCGCGACGTGGTATTCGGTGCGCTGCGCAGTATCGTTCCGGGCCTGGCGCTTGGCCTGGCCGGCGCCCTGACAGTCGGGCACCTGCTGTCTGCGAGGCTCTTCCAGGTTCAGCCTTTCGATCCGCTCACCATCGGCGTGGTTGTACTGGCCTTGCTGGGCTCGACCCTGCTGGCCAGCTGGCTTCCAGCGCGCAGCGCAGCCAGCGTTTCGCCGGCGCTTGTGCTGCGCCAGGACTGATGTCGTGTCCTTTGGATTCCGCCAAAGCACTGATGGGGACGCCCGTCAGAAATTCCGCAGCAACCGACAGTCGGCGAGCCTGTCCGACACCACCTCCCTCGATGGACATCACAATGATTGAACTTGCCAAGGTCGAAAAATCCTACCCGCTTGCTTCCGGGCGACAATGGGTGCTGCGCAATGTTGCGCTGGAGATCGCCGAGGGCGATTTCATCAGCATCATGGGGCCCTCGGGCTCCGGCAAGTCAAGCCTCTTGGCGGTCCTGGGACTGCTCGATTCCGACTGGCAGGGCGAATACCGTTTCGAGGGGCATGCCATTCATGCGATGAAGGAACGCGAGCGAAAGACCTTCGCGCGTGATCACGTCGGCTTCGTGTTCCAGCACTACCACCTGCTCGATGACCTCACGGTCGCCGAGAACCTCGATCTGCCGCTGTCGTATCGCGACGTACCCGGCGGCGAGCGGCGCTCGCGTGTCGCCGACATGCTCGATCGCTTCAACATCGTTGCGAAGAAGGATCTGTATCCGCGCCAGCTCTCTGGCGGCCAGCAGCAGATGGTGGCGGTGGCACGCGCCGTGATCGGAAAGCCGCGCCTGCTGCTTTGCGACGAGCCGACCGGCGCGCTGCATTCCAGCCAGGGCGAGATGATCATGGACCTGCTCTGCGAATTGAACCGCGCCGGTACGACCATCGTGCAGGTCACCCACAACCCCGACTACGCCGCGCGTGGCAATCGCCGATTCGAGCTATTCGATGGCTGGCTGAAGGCGGCGGCCTGAGCTAGAATTGAGCTAGACAGTCTAGCCAGGAGAGTCCTTATGGCATGGCAGCTTCAGGAAGCCAAGAACAAGCTGAGCGAGGTAGTGAAGGCGGCCAAGGAAGGCTCTCCGCAGTTCATTACCGTGCGCGGACAGGAGACTGCAGTGCTGCTTTCGGTCGAGGAGTATCGCCGCCTGAAGTCGGCGCAGCTCCCGCTCTCTGCGCTGTTTGCCAACGCTCCCAAGATCGACCTGGTCATTGATCGCTCGGGCGACATCGACCGTCCCTTCGAGTTTTGAGATGGGTTTCCTGCTCGACACCTGCACGATCTCGGAGCCGTTGACCCGCAAGCCGGCTGCGTCCGTGCTGCGCTGGATGGATCATGTTGACCGCAACGAGACCTATCTCAGCGTCATCAGCGTGGCCGAAATCATCCAGGGCGTTGCGCATCAAGCCGATGAGCAGAAGTCACGTCGTTTTGATGTCTGGTTGAAGGAGGAGCTGCTGCCCGGATTCGATGGGCGCATCCTTGAGGTCGATCTACGAGTGGCCAAACGCTGGGGACATTTGCGCGGCGCATCACTGCGCATCGGCCGTCCCCTGGCAATGGTCGACTCACTGCTCGCTGCAACCGCGCTGACCCATGGATTGCGCATCGTGACACGCAACACCAAGGACTTCGAATCTCTCGGGGTCGAACTCCTGAATCCCTGGAATGACTGATCGCATGACACAACCCCGAATCCTCATCGCCGACGACCAGCCCGATGTGCTGCGTGCCCTGCGCCTGTTGCTCAAGTCGGAGGGCATGGCCTGCGTTACCGTCGAAGGGCCTGCAGACGCGCTGGAGAAAGCATCCGGCGAGCATTTCGACGCGGCGCTCATCGACCTCAACTACACCCGCGATACCACCTCGGGCGAGGAAGGTCTGGAGTTGCTCACGGAACTGGCCAAACGCGATCCGGATCTGCCGGTGGTGGTGATGACGGCCTGGGGAACGATCGACGTGGCAGTGCGGGCGATCCGTCAGGGTGCCGCTGATTTCATCGAGAAACCCTGGGATAACCGTCGCCTGGTGAGCGTCATCGCCGCACAGGTGCGCCTGGCACAGAGCCGGCGTCGCGAGCAGCGCCTGGATGCCGAGAATCGCCTGCTGCGGCAGCGTGAGGAAGGCTTCATCGCCGAATCGCGCGCGATGCGGCCGGTTCTGGACATGATCGAACGCGTCGCACCGTCCGATGCCAACGTGTTGGTGCTGGGAGAGAACGGCACTGGCAAGGGCGTGATCGCCCGCCAGATCCATGCGCGCTCACGCCGCGCCGAGCAGCCCCTGATCAAGGTCAACATGGGCGGCATCGCCGAGTCGGTGTTCGAGGCGGAGATGTTCGGCCACGTCAAAGGCGCGTTCACCGATGCCAAGAGTGATCGCATCGGCCGCTTCGAACTGGCCGACGGCGGTTCACTGTTTCTCGACGAGATCGCCAACATCCCCACAGCCCAGCAGCCCAAATTGCTGCGCGTTCTTGAGGATGGCGAATTTGAGCGGGTCGGCTCATCGCGCACCCTGAGCGTCAGCGTGCGCCTGATCTCGGCCACCAATGCGGATCTTGCCGCGGAAGTCGCCGCCGGGCGATTCCGCAAGGACCTGCTGTATCGCCTGAACACGGTCGAGATCCGCCTTCCGCCGCTGCGCGAGCGGCGCGAAGACATTGCGCCGATGGCGCAGGATTTTCTCGAGCGCTTCGGTCGGCGTTACCAGCGCGAAGGGCTGCGGCTGGCTGCCTCGGCCGAGCGGGCGCTGATGGGCTATGCCTGGCCCGGCAACGTGCGCGAACTGTCGCACGTCATCGAGCGTGCAGCCTTGATGGCGCGCAGCGACGAAATCGCTGATCTGGACTTCAGCCTGCAGTCGGCCGAGGCACCGGTAGCGGTGGAGGCCTCACTGGGTCAGATGACCCTGGAACAGGCCGAGCAGGCGATGGTCCGCAATGCGCTGGACCAGTGTTCGGGGAACATCCAGCGCGCCGCCGACATGCTGGGGCTCTCGCGCGGCGCGCTGTACCGGCGTCTGGAGAAGTTCGGCCTGGCGGCATCCGAGTAGGCACGCGTTCCATCCGTGTCGGCAAGCAGCTCAGGCACCGCATAATCAGCGCATGACCCAGCACCCCCATCAGGGCAGCACCGGCACCAGCTTCGAGCGGCGCTTGCTGCTCGACACCTGCTTGCTGCTGATCCCCTTGGTCACGGTGGTGGGGTATCTGGCATGGCGTTCCGAAGAGATTGGCGTGGGTTTCTGGCTGCTCGCAGGCTTGGCCATGGTGTTCACCATCGGCTTGGGTGCGCGCCTGCGGCATCGCGTGATCTTCCCCCTGTACACCCTGTCCAATCTTCTCGAAGCACTGCGCGAGGGCGACTATTCGCTGCGTGGTTCGCGCGCACGGCGGGGTGACGCAGTCGGCGATGTGATCTGGGAGGTGAATGCGCTCTCGCAGACCCTGCGCGAGCAGCGCCTGAAGGTCGAGGAAACCAGCGCCCTCTTGGGCAAGATCCTCTCCGCCATCGATATCGCACTTTTCAGTTTCGACGAGCAGCGCCGCCTGCGCCTGATCAATCCGGCCGGCGAACGCCTGCTGCAGCATCGCGCGCGCGCCGCGCTGGGCATTGATGCGACGCAGCTGGGTCTTGCGGATTGCCTGGAAGTCGATGGCAGCGCCTTGATCCAGCGTGCCTTTCCCGGCGGTGCCGGCAGCTTCGACGTACGGCGCTTCCAGTTTCGCGAAGGAGGCCGACCCCAGAACCTGCTGGTGATCACCGACCTGTCGCGCGCATTGCGTGAGCAGGAGCGACAGGCCTGGCAACGCCTGATCCGTGTACTCGGACACGAGTTGAACAACTCGCTGGCGCCGATCAAGTCAATGGCCGCGACCTTGTCTTCACTGCTGGCCGCGCAACCACTGGCCGAGGACTGGCGCGAAGATGTCGAGGGCGGACTGCAGGTGATTGGCGACCGCGCCGAGGCGCTCAATCGCTTCATGGTGGGCTATGCAACGCTCGCCCGTCTGCCATCGCCGAGCCTGCGCCCGGTCGATGTCGGCGAACTGGTCGCCCGCGTCGCGCGCCTGGAACAGCGCATGGACGTTCGGATAGTCAATGGTTCTGCAGTCGTGATCGAAGCTGACGCCGATCAGCTGGAACAGGCCTTGATCAACCTGTGCAAGAACGCGGTTGAGGCATCGCTGGCCACGGGCGGATCGGTGCAGCTGTCCTGGCAGCAGAACGGCGATCGAGTGTGCATCGAGGTTCGCGACGAAGGCCTCGGCCTGTCGCGCACCGATAACCTGTTCGTGCCGTTCTTCACGACCAAGCCCGGAGGTTCCGGCATTGGCCTGGTGCTGGCGCGGCAGATCATCGAAGGCCACGGCGGGAACCTGAGCCTTGCCAACCGCGAAGACCGCGCGGGCTGCGTTGCAGTGATCGACCTGGCGGCCAGCTGATCTGGCAAGGTCTGTTGAACCCCTTACTGGTCGCGACCCATCAGACGCAGGATTGCGGGAATATCGCTTTCCAGCGCTCCCCGGCGGATTCGCTCGGCGTGCAGATAGTCGGCAATCTGGCGCCAGCTTTCGGGCTTGTGGCCGGTCCACTCGCTGGCGTCGCCACGCAGGATCAGTGCGCCGTTGCCGTCTGCGGAATAGATGTCGACCCGGCTGCGCTGGTCGCCGCGCGCATGCACGATGAATGCAGGTGCCTGGGGGTCGGATCGCAGGAATCGGCCCTGATCCGGGCGATGGCAGGCCTGTGAACTGACCAGCTGCAGGAGCGAGGGCAACAGGTCGGTCTGCTGAAACGGCAGGGTGATCTCGCCCTTGGGCAAGCCACTGGCGCCGGCGACCAGCATCGGCGTCATGGCCAGCGCTGCATCGCCGAAGCGCCCGCGTTCAGCAGACTTGAGCGGTGTCATGCTGCGGTGATCACCGAGCACGATCAGGATGCCGTTCTCGAGAAATCCGCTGGCTTCAAGATTTCGATAGAACTCGCCAAATGCGCGGTCGGCATCGATGAAAGTGGCCGACTCGTCCAGTTGGCCGGTACTGCGGTGCACGAATGGCGGATGCGACTCAACCGTCAGCAAGGTAGCGAAATACGGAGAGCTGGCCGTTTCACGCTGCCACTGCGCGAATCGCTGGTAGAGCGCCTGGTCCTTGGCTGCCGCGAACGGGCCGCGCGCCATGCCCTGATAAAAAGAATGCTCAGCGCCCTCCCAGTAGTCGTAGCCGATCGCGCCGAACCAGGCCGGCTTGTCGAGAAATTCGAGATTTCCCGTCGTGAAGAAACTGGTGTGATAGCCGAAAGGGCGCAGCAGTCCAGCCGCCGAGCTGTCCGGATTCCCAAACCCGGCGAAGGCCTGCAGACTGGCATAGCGACCCACCTGCGGCACGGGGTACTCGCCCGTGAGCAGGGCGATCATGCCGTGATCGGTGGTGAAGCCGTTGGCGTGAAAAGCACTGAACCAGGTATTGCGTCGCGCGATCGCATCGAACTCTGGCACCCGGCTGGTTTCGGCCACACCGAGCGCGCTGTGATAGGTCGAAAGCGACTCCCACAGCACCAGGATCACATCGGGTCTGCGTTCCTGGCCCTTCTCACAGATCGGCGCAGGGAAGGCTTGGCGTTCTGCCAGTGCTGCCGCAAAAGCCGGGCTATAGACCTGGGCTGCACCCTGGTCCCTGTGTAGTTGCCAGAGATTGAGGAAGGCGTCGCCATTCACATGAGTTGGCGCGGACCCGGACAGGACCAGGCCTGCCATGGTCGCGACAAACGCAGCCGCACCCAGCCAGCGTGCCAGGCGCGGCTGCGGTGCGTGGGACCTCAGGCAAAGGCCAATCACTGTGAACAAGAACAGAGCGACCAGGGGCAGCGCGATCGGGTGAGCACGCAGCAGGGCACGCACGAAGTTGCTGGTGGCGCTGAGCTCACCCCCGAACTTGAATACGTCCAGCAGGTAGAGGCGGGCATTGAGCAGGGTGAGGATGGAGAGATCGGCGGCAGCCAGCAGCACCAACGTCAGTGCTGCAATCATTGCGGTGAGCCTCAGCCAGCCCGCCCGGACTGCCGCTGAGATGCCAAGCAGGCCCAGTGCGATCGCCAGAATCCAGGCGTCATTGCCGATGCTCGCAAAGCCCATGCAGCCGTCGCAATTGGCGGCCTGGCCAAGAATGGCCTCTACCTTTAGTGCGCGCAGAATGAAGAGTGTCAGCAGGAAAAGGGCCAGCAGCACGGGTGCCACGGACGTGGCGCGCGCAAGCAGGGAGGGCTTTTGGGACTTCTCGGATCGCACGTTGGAGGACTGGAAAGAGGTAAACCGGTATTATTGACCGTTTACCGCCGCGCGAGCGGGGGCTATGACGCCCCAGGCTCGACGGCATCCCGCCCGCGCAGTGCAATGCGCTGGCGGCATGACGCGCGGCGCGACATCCCCCCAGGAGCCCACCGCGCATGCGAATCCAGGCCGAAGCGCTCACCTTCGACGATGTTTCCCTCGTACCAGCCCATTCCGTGGTCCTGCCCAAGGACGTCAGTCTTGTCACCCGGCTGAGTCGCGGAATCCTGCTCAACCTGCCGATCGCTGCCGCTGCAATGGACACGGTCACCGAAGCGCGGCTGGCCATTGCCATGGCCCAGCTGGGCGGCATCGGCATCCTGCACAAGAACATGAGCATCGCGCAGCAGGCGGCTGAAGTGATGCAGGTGAAGAATTTCGAAGCTGGCGTGATCCGTGAGCCATTCACCGTCAGCCCTGATACCACCATTGGCGAAGTGCTGAAGCTGACCCGCGCGCGCAACATCTCCGGTGTGCCAGTGGTCGACGGCAGCCAGCTCGTCGGCATCGTGACCAGTCGCGACATGCGCTTCGAGAAGAAGCTCGATGATCCGGTCCGCAACATCATGACCAAGAAAGACCGTCTGGTGACGGTGGGCGAGGGCGCCAGCGACGACGAGGTGCTGGAGCTGATGCACCGGCATCGCATCGAAAAGGTACTGGTGGTGGACGACGCCTTCCACCTGCGTGGCCTGATCACGGTGAAGGACATCCAGAAAGCACGCGACAACCCGAATGCAGCCAAGGACGCTGACGAGCAGCTGCTGGCTGGCGCCGCGGTCGGCGTGGGCGGCGACACCGAGGCACGCATCGAGGCACTGGTCCAGGCCGGCGTCGACGTAGTGGTGGTGGATACGGCACACGGCCACTCTCAAGGCGTGCTGGATCGCGTCGCCTGGGTCAAGAAGCGCTATCCGCAGCTGCAGGTGATCGGCGGCAATATCGTCACCGGTGACGCCGCGCTGGCATTGATGGATGCCGGCGCCGACGCAGTGAAAGTGGGCGTGGGTCCGGGTTCGATCTGCACCACGCGCATCGTGGCTGGCGTCGGCGTGCCGCAGATTACGGCCATCGACATGGTGGCCAGTGCGTTGCAGGACCGCATCCCGCTGATCGCCGATGGCGGCGTGCGCTATTCCGGCGACATCGGCAAGGCCCTGGCCGCCGGCGCGTCCTGCGTGATGATCGGTGGCCTGTTCGCTGGTACCGAGGAAGCGCCTGGTGAAGTCGAATTGTTCCAGGGTCGCAGCTACAAGAGCTACCGCGGCATGGGCAGCCTGGGCGCGATGGAGAAGGGCAGCAAGGACCGCTACTTCCAGGACGCATCCGACGCCGACAAGCTGGTACCGGAAGGCATCGAAGGCCGCGTGCCGTATCGCGGCCCGCTGAGCGGCATCGTGCACCAGCTGGTCGGCGGCATCCGCGCCACCATGGGCTACGTTGGCTGCGCCAGCATTGACGAAATGCGCAGCAAGCCCAGCTTCGTACGGGTGACCTCGGCAGGCACCCGCGAAAGCCATGTGCATGATGTGCAGATCACCAAAGAGCCGCCGAATTATCGGATGGGGTGAAGAGACAGGGAACAGGGAACGGGGAACAGGGAACGGGGAGGAGCCAACAGCCGTGGGCTCTTGCCGTTTCGTGGAGGAGTGGTGTTTCGGCTCTTCCAGTCCTAACCGGAACCAGCTTCGCTCTTCGCCTTTCGCATTTCGCATTTCGCATTTCGCCTTTCGCTCTTCGCTCTTGCTTCCCCGTTCCCCGTTCCCCGTTCCCGGTCTTTTCTTCCGTTCCCCGTTCCCCGTTCCCCGTCCCCGCTCTTAGGCTCCACAAATGAACATCCACACCGACAAGATCCTGATCCTCGATTTCGGCGCGCAGTACACCCAGCTGATTGCGCGGCGCATCCGCGAGATTGGGGTTTACTGCGAGATCTGGGCCTGGGATCACAGCCCGGAAGATATCGCTGCTTTCGCGCCAAAGGGCATCATCTTTTCCGGTGGGCCGGAGTCGACCACGGCTGCTGATGCGCCGCGTGCGCCGCAGCAGGCGTTTGACCTGGGTGTGCCGATTCTTGGCATCTGTTATGGCATGCAGACCATTGCTGCCCAGCTCGGCGGCAAGACTGAAGCGGATCTGGAGCGTGAATTCGGTTATGCGGAAGTCGAGGCCACTGCGTCCTGTCGCCTGCTGGATGGTCTGAAGGATCACGCCGGCTCGCCGCCGCGACTCGATGTGTGGATGAGCCATGGTGACCGCGTCAGCGCAGTGCCACCCGGCTTCAGCGTGGTAGCACGCACCGCCAGTGTGCCGATCGTGGCGATGGCGGACGAGCAGCGTCGCATCTATGGCGTGCAGTTCCATCCGGAAGTCACCCATACCCGCCAGGGCGGAGCGATGCTGGAGCGCTTCGTGGTCGAGATCAGCGGCTGCCGCACGCTGTGGACCGCTGCAAACATCGCCGAGGACCAGATCGCCCGAGTGCGTGAGCAGGTCGGCGACGATCACGTGCTTCTCGGGCTTTCCGGTGGCGTCGATTCTTCCGTCGTCGCGGCTTTGTTGCACAAGGCCTTGGGCGATCGGCTGACCTGCGTGTTCGTCGACACCGGCCTGCTGCGCTGGCAGGAGGGCGACCAGGTGATGGCCACCATGGCCGAGCACATGGGTGTGAAGGTGATCCGCGTCGATGCGCGCGAACGATTCTTTGCCGCGCTCGAAGGTCAATGTGATCCCGAGGCCAAGCGCAAGGTCATCGGACGGCTGTTCGTCGAGGTGTTCGACGAGGAGTCGTCGAAGATCGCCAACGTGAAATGGCTGGCGCAGGGCACGATCTATCCCGACGTGATTGAATCGGCCGGCAGCAAGACCGGCAAGGCGCACGTCATCAAGAGCCACCATAACGTCGGCGGACTGCCCGA
This sequence comes from Lysobacterales bacterium, assembly GCA_038257155.1. GTDB lineage: Bacteria > Pseudomonadota > Gammaproteobacteria > Xanthomonadales > Xanthomonadaceae > JANJTY01. The sequence goes on from JBBSJP010000006.1 coordinate 103,583, forward strand.
GCACATGAAGCTGGGCCTGGTCGAGCCGCTGCGTGAACTGTTCAAGGACGAAGTGCGCCGCCTTGGCGTTGCCCTTGGGCTGCCGCGCGAAATGGTCTACCGGCATCCGTTCCCCGGCCCGGGCCTGGGCGTGCGCATCCTGGGCGAGGTCAAGCCCGAGTACGCCGAGCTGTTGGCCAAGGCCGACCACATCTTCATCCAGGAGCTGCGCAACGCAGGGCTGTACGACAAGGTCAGCCAGGCCTTTGCCGTGTTCCTGCCGGTCAAGTCGGTCGGCGTGGTCGGTGATGCGCGTGCCTACGAATGGGTGATCGCGTTGCGAGCCGTCGAAACCATCGACTTCATGACCGCGCAGTGGGCTCACCTGCCCTACGATTTCCTTGATCTGGTCTCGCGCCGCATCATCAACGAATTACGCGGCATCTCGCGGGTGGTGTACGACATTTCCGGCAAACCGCCAGCAACAATTGAATGGGAGTAGGCGGCCTGTTCGCGAGCCACTGGCTCGCAGGCCGCCTACTGACCGGCCACGGATGGCCGGGCCGGGCTGTCCATGGTCGAAATGTTCCGCCATGGAGGGCAGCCGCTGAAGTCAACGGACAATAGTGATGAATGATGTTGAGTAGGCGGCCTGTTCGCGAGCCACTGGCTCGCAGGCCGCCTACTGACCGGCCATGGATGGCCGGGCCGGGCTGACCCTGGTCGAAATTTCTCGCCATGGAAGGCCGCCGGGAGACGAAAGCGGACATTAAGATGAGGGATCTTCTGGAGTCGGAAACCAGCGCGATGTCGTTCTGGGTCTACATGCTGCGTTGTGCGGATGAGTCCTTCTACGTCGGGCATACGGACGATGTGGAGGCTCGTCTGGCACAGCATCACAGCGGAGCGGATCCAGGTTGTCACACCTTCAAGCGGCGTCCGCTTGAGCTGGTTTTTGCGCAGGAATGTACGACACGCATCGAGGCCTTGGAGTCCGAGCAGCGAATCAAGCGCTGGAGCCGGGCCAAGAAGGAGGCGTTGATTGCGTCGGATTGGGGTGCGCTGAAGTCTTTGGCGAAGCGCCGAACGCCCAGGGCTGAGGCTGGTGGTTCGATCGCTTCAGTCTCGAGCGACCGCGAAGCGGTCGCCTCGACTTCCGCGCCTCACCACGAACGGGTTAAGAAGGAGCGGTCCGCGACCTTCACGCCTCACTGCGAACGGGCTGGGATGGATCTGTCCACGAAATCCGCGCCTCGCCTCGAACAGGCCAGGAAAAGCGAATCCTTACAATTTCCCGTTCGTGGTGAGGAGGCGTCGAGGCGCCTCGCAGGGGCGAACGAGAGGCCGTCTCGAACCACATGCCAAACCTCCGACGAAACCTGGATGCGCCACGCCCTCGCCCTGGCCGATCGCGCCGAGCGCGAAGATGACGAAGTGCCCGTGGGTGCGGTGCTGGTAGCCGCCGATGGCAGCCTGTTGGCCGAAGGCTGGAACCGCAACATCGTCGATCACGATCCCACCGCGCACGCTGAAATTGTGGCCATACGTCAGGCCGGCATGCGACTTGGAAACCATCGCCTGGTTGGCTGCACCCTGTATGTAACCCTGGAACCCTGCGCCATGTGCGCGATGGCGATGGTGCATGCGCGGATGGTGCGGGTGGTGTACGCCGCGTCCGATCCGAAGACCGGCGCCTGCGGAAGTGTGTTCGACTTGCTTGCCGATCCACGCCACAACCACCGCATCGAAGTCGTCGGTGGCGTGATGGCGGACGAGGCCAGCCGCCGTCTGAGCAACTACTTCCGGCGCAAGCGCGGCAAGCCGCCGCTGTAGTCTAGTTGCGCGGAAACTGGCGACTCTTGCGGCGCCGTATCCAACCGGGGCGGTCCTCGCACGCGCTCTGTTGCATCGCAACAGAGCCTATGCAAGACTCGCAATCATGCTGATGCCGAAGCCCGACGCCGAGATCCTGACCGCTGCCCGCATGGCCGCTGGCATGACCTCGCGTGCCCGCCGACCGTTGAGCCCATTCCGCGCTGGGTAGCGACGTTCGAGCCTGCATCCGATCAGACCTGAGCCCAGCCATCGCGCTGGGCTTTTGCGTTTTTCGCTTACCGATTTTCGCTTTTGACGTTGCTCCAGCGAATCCCGAATCCCAAATCCCGGACTCTCCATGAAGCACTTCCTAAACACCCAGGACTGCACCCGCGCCGAGCTTGACGCCCTGCTGGCGCTTGCCGCCGAACTCAAGCGCAACAAGTTCGGCGATCAGCTCAAGGGCAAGTCGATCGCCCTGCTGTTCTTCAACCCCTCGCTACGTACGCGCACCAGCTTCGAACTGGGCGCAACCCAGCTTGGCGGCACCGCCATCGTGCTGGCACCAGGCAAGGATGCCTGGCCGATCGAGTTCGAGTTCGGCACGGTGATGGACGGCGAGGCCGAAGAGCACATCGCCGAGGTGGCGCGCGTGCTGTCGCGCTATGTCGACCTGATCGGTGTACGCGCCTTCCCCAAGTTCGTCGACTGGACCGTCGACCGTCAGGATCGCGTGCTGAAGGGCTTCGCCAAGTACGCGACTGTCCCGGTTATCAACCTGGAGACGATAACCCATCCCTGCCAGGAACTGGCCCACATCCTGGCCCTGCAGGAGCACTTTGGCACCACCGACCTGCGTGGCAAGAAGTACGTGCTGACCTGGACCTACCATCCCAAGCCGCTCAACACCGCCGTAGCCAATTCCGCCCTGACCATTGCCACCCGCATGGGCATGGACGTGACCCTGCTGTGCCCGACACCGGAATACGTGCTGGACGACCGTTACATCAGCTGGGCCGAACAGAACATCGTGGAAAGCGGCGGCAGCCTGACCATCAGCCACGACATCGAGTACGCCTACCGCGGCGCTGACGTGGTCTACGCCAAGAGTTGGGGCGCCTTGCCCTACTTCGGCAACTGGGCGCCGGAACTGCCGATCCGCGAAGCGCACAAGCACTTTATCGTCGACGAAGCCAAGATGGCCCTGACCAACAGGGGCGTGTTCAGCCACTGCCTGCCCCTGCGCCGCAACATCAAGGCGACGGACGGCGTGATGGATTCGCCGGCCTGCATTGCCATCGAAGAGGCCGAGAACCGGCTGCATGTGCAGAAGGCGGTGATGGCGCGGTTGGTGGGCGCTTGAAGATGAAGCGGGAACAAGGAACGGAGTAAGTTCGGATGAAGCGGGAACGGGGAACGGGGAACAGGGAACGGTAGGAGCAAAGGCCGAGTCTCACAGATCCTGTTCCGCTCTCCGCTCTCCGCTCTCCGCTCTCCGCTCTCCGCTCTCCGCTCTCCGCTCTCCGCTCTCCGCTCTCCGCTCTCCGCTCTCCGCTCTCCGCTCTCCGCTCTCCGCTCTTCCCCGTTCCCCGTTCCCCGTTCCCCGTTCCCTGTTCCCGCTTCACCTGCTCCTGCTCCGTTCCCCGTTTCCGCTTCATCAAACCCATCGAACCCAGAACACTTAACAATCCCGGATAGCAACCAATGTCCAAAAAAACCATCGTGCTTGCCTTCAGCGGCGGCCTCGACACCAGCTTCTGCGTTCCCTGGCTGCAGGAGCGCGGTTGGGCGGTGCATACCGTGTTTGCCGATACCGGCGGCGTGGATGCCGAGGAGCGTGCCTTCATCGAGGCGCGGGCTGCTGAGCTGGGTGTCGCCAGTCACCAGACGGTCGATGGCGGGCCGGCGATCTGGAATGGCTTTGTGAAACCCTTTGTCTGGGCCGGCGAGGGCTATCAGGGTCAGTATCCCTTGCTGGTCTCTGATCGTTACCTGATTGTCGATGCAGCGCTCAAGCGTGCGGCTGAGTTGGGCACGCGCGCCATCGCGCATGGCTGTACCGGCATGGGCAATGACCAGGTGCGCTTCGACCTGGCAGTGAAGGCGCAGGGCGATTACGAAATCGTCGCGCCGATCCGGGAGATCCAGAAAGAGCACACCCAAACCCGCGCCTACGAGCAGGCCTATCTGGAAGCGCGCGGCTTCGGCGTGCGCGCCAAGCAGCAGGCCTACACCATCAACGAGAACTTGTTGGGCGTAACCATGTCGGGCGGCGAGATCGACCGCTGGCAGCCGCCGGGCGAAGGCGCGCGCGGCTGGTGCGCCGCGCGCAGCGAATGGCCGGCCGAGGCACTGCGCCTGCGCATCGGCTTCGAGCTGGGCGAGGCGGTCAGCATCGATGGCGAACGCTTGCCTGGTGCCGAATTGCTGGCGCGCCTCAACCGCGAGTTCGCGCGCTACGGCGTGGGCCGCGGCATGTATACCGGCGACACCACCATCGGCCTGAAGGGACGCATCGTGTACGAGGCACCTGGCCTGATCGCCCTGCTCACCGCGCACCGCGCATTGGAAGAGGCAGTGCTCAGCAAGCAGCAGAATCGCTTCAAGCCGGAGGTGGCGCGCAAGTGGGTGGAGATGGTTTACGAGGGTTTCTACCACGATCCGATCAAGTCCGATCTGGAGGCTTTTCTGGCCAGCAGCCAGGCCTGCGTCAATGGTGAAGTCACCCTGGAAACGCATGGCGCGCGTGTCGACGCGGTCGCAGTGGAATCGCGGCACATCCTGCACGCCAAGGGCGCGACCTACGCGCAATCGGCTGACTGGGGCGTGGCCGAGGCGGAAGGCTTCATCCGGCTGTACGGGATGAGCTCGACGCTGTGGGCGGATGTGAACAAGGCCGGGATTCGTGATTCGTGATTGGTGATTCGTACTGAAGCCGGAATTCGTGAGCCGTTATTCGTTTGCAGCGCAAGCAAGAGCCAGAGCGAGGCTGTTTAGTGGGCTAAGCAACAATAAACCCGTTCGTGGTGAGGAGCTGTCGAGGAGCGCGAAGCGCTATCGAGACAGCGTCTCGAACCACCGGCCAAGTGGTTCGATCCGCGCTCTCGTTCGGTCGCTGCGCGACTCGCCTTCGCTTCGCTCGGTCGAACGCTGCGCGTTCGCCTCGATCACGGCCTCACCACGAACGGTGTTAGTGAACACCTCACGTTCACCACGAACGGCGGTAGTGAAGAACATACGTTCAACCTGAAGGGTAGTACCGAAGATCTCACCCTCACCACCACCGGATCAACCAATGAACGCGTCCGCCAAAGCCACTTCAGCAAGAACTACCTGACCAACGCCGGATCCTGATCATGCTCCCCGACATCCTCGCCCACCTCGAAGCCCTGGTCGCTTTCGACACCCGCAATCCGCCGCGCAACATCGGCACGGACGGGATCTTCGACTACCTGCGCGAAAACCTGAGTGGATTCGATTGCCAGGTCACCGATTTCGGTGCCGGTGCGGTATCACTGCTGGCGGTGCGTGGCAATCCGAAGCGCCTCTTCAATGTGCACCTCGACACCGTGCCGTCCTCGCCGGACTGGACTGCTGATCCACATCGGCTGCGCGTCACCGAAGACCGTGCAATCGGTCTGGGTGCCTGCGACATCAAGGGCGCGGCGGCCGGTCTGCTGGCCGCCGCATCGCGCACCTCTGGCGATGCGGCCTTTCTGTTTTCATCGGACGAGGAAGCCAATGATCCGCGCTGCATCGCCGGTTTTCTGGCGACCTCGCACGGATTCAACGAAGTGCTGGTGGCCGAGCCGACGCGTTGCGAGGCTGTGCTTGCGCACCGCGGCATCAGCTCGGCGCTGATGAAGTTTCGCGGCCAGGCCGGGCATGCCTCGGGTGCGCAGGCGCGCTCGGCCAGCGCCCTGCACCAGGCCGTCGGCTGGGGTGCCCGCGCGCTGGAGTTCGTCGCGGCGCAGGATCACGCGCGCTTCGGTGGGTTGACCGGCCTGCGCTTCAACATCGGTCGCATCGAAGGCGGCATCAAGGCCAATATCATCGCGCCGGCCGCGGAACTGCGTTTTGGTTTCAGGCCCTTGCCCTCGCAGGATATCGACCAGCTGCATGCGACGTTCAGCGCGCTGGCTGAATCCGATGCGCTGGCGCACTACGAGGAAACGTTTCGCGGGCCGTCACTGCCGGCAGGTGATGTAGCCAGCGCCGAGGAACGGCGATTGGCGGCGCGTGATCTTGCTGATGACCTGGGCCTGGCAATCGGCAATGCGGTGGATTTCTGGACCGAAGCTTCGCTGTTTTCTGCCGCTGGTCTCACCGCTTTGGTGTTCGGGCCCGGTGACATCGCGCAGGCCCATACCGCTGATGAGTGGGTGGCCCTGGACCAGCTCCAAACCTACGCGGAGGCCGTCCAGCGCATCATCTCCAATTGACATTGTAGGAGCGGACCCTGTCCGCGACCGTGAGGCATGCGCTTGCCGCAACGCGAGGTTGGGCCACCCGGTCGCCAACAAGGTTGGCTCCCACAAACGCTTCCGTTCCACCGCTCCTGCTCCTGCTCCAAACGAATCACCAATCACAAACCACGAGTCCCGGCACCAGAACGAATCACGGCCTTCAATGAACGACCTCCGCCCCACCATCGTCCGGCTGCTGTCCAATATGGCCAGCGCCAAGGAAATCCAGCAGTACCTGAAGCGCTTCTCTCAGCTCGACGCGGCGCGCTTTGCCGTGGTCAAGGTGGGCGGCGCGATCCTGCGCGACGAGCTGCCGGCCCTGGTGTCCTCGCTGGCTTTCCTGCAGCAGGTTGGCCTTACACCAATCGTCATTCATGGTGCCGGTCCGCAGCTTGACGAAGAGATGACCAGGGCCAGGATCGAGAAGCAGACAGTCGATGGCTTGCGGGTGACCACACCCGAGGTGTTGGCCGTGGTGCGGCGCGTGTCGCAGGGCGAGAACCTGCGTCTCGTCGAAGCCTTGCAGGCCGAAGGCGTGCGCGCCACGTCGATCCAGTCAGGCGTGTTCGAGTCCGACTACCTTGGACGGCGCAAATACGGACTGGTGGGCAAGGTGGTGAAGGTGCACACCGCCGGCATCCATGCCGCGATCAAGGTGCGCTCGATCCCGGTCATCGCCAGCCTCGGCGAAACCATCGGCGGGCAGATCCTCAACGTCAACGCTGACTGGTCGGCGAACGAGCTGGTCAAGGAACTCAAGCCCTACAAGATCGTCTTCCTCACCGGCACCGGTGGCCTGCTGGACGGCGACGGCAAGGTAATCGACTCGATCAACCTCAGCACCGAGTACGCCGAACTGATGGCCCAGCCCTGGCTGCATTCGGGCATGAAAGTGAAAATTGAACAGATCCACGACTTGCTGATGCAGCTGCCGCATTCGTCCTCAGTCTCGATCACGCGGCCCGATGAATTGGCCAAGGAACTGTTCACCCATCGCGGTTCGGGCACCCTGGTGCGGCGCGGCGAGGCGATCAAGCTGCATCGCGGCTGGGGAAAACTTGACTTGAAGCGCCTGCGCGCGTTGATCGAATCGAGCTTCGGCCGTCGCCTGCACAAGGACTACTTCGAGAAGACCCAGCCTTTCCGCGTCTATTGCAGCGAACACTACCGCGCCGCAATCATCCTGACCCGCGAGGGCGAACTGATCCACATGGACAAGTTCGCGGTCAGCGACGATGCCCAGGGCGAAGGCCTCGGCCGGGCGATCTGGCAGGTGATGCACGCCGAGCACCCGCAACTGTTTTGGCGCTCGCGTCGCGGCAACGCGATCAATGAGTTCTATTTCGCCAATGCCGAGGGCGCGCTCAAGGATTCGCGCTGGACAGTATTCTGGTACGGCATGCCGGACTGGAGCGCGGTGCAGTTTGCGGTTGAGCACTGCCGTTCGCGGCCAGCGACCTTGAAGGATTGAGGCCCGTGTCCGACGCTTCCATCGCCCTGGGACTCATTGGCGCGCGCGGCTACGTCGGTGCCGAGTTGATCCGCCTGCTTGCGGGACATTCGCACTTCCAGCTCGGCTTTGTTTCGTCGCGCGAGTGGCAGGGCAAGTCCTTGCGGTCGCAGTTCCCGGACGTGGAGCTTGACCTGGATTTTGAGAACCTCGGGCCCGAAGCCGCCGCTGCCCGGGGAATGGACGCCCTCGTGCTGGCCTTGCCGAATGGCATGGCTGCTCCCTATGTCGCGGCGATCAATGCGAAGGCGCCCTGGACGGTTCTGCTGGACCTCTCGGCGGACTATCGCTTTGATGATGACTGGTATTACGGCCTGCCTGAGCTGACCCGTGAGCGCTACCTATCGTCCAACCGAATCAGCAACCCAGGCTGCTATGCCACCGCAATGCAGTTGGCCATCGCGCCAATGCTTGATGTGCTGGCGGGCCCGGTGCAATGCTTCGGCGTATCTGGATACTCGGGCGCCGGCACCAGCGCCTCCGACAAGAACGATCCGGACAAGCTGCGCGACAATCTGATGCCCTATGCGCTCATCGGCCACATCCACGAGGGCGAAGTCAGTGCGCAGCTGGAGCACCCGGTTGAATTCATGCCGCATGTGGCGTCGCATTTCCGGGGCATCACCATGACCGCCAATCTGCATCTGTCGCGCCCCTTCGACCGCGACGAAGTCGAGTCGCGCTACCGCCAGCGCTACGCCAACGAACCGTTGGTTCGTGTGCAGCAAGCCGCACCCTGGGTCAGTGCGATTGCCGGCAAACATCACGTCGAGATTGGTGGCTTCACCCTGTCTGCCGATGGCCGACGGCTGGTGGTGGTGGCAACTGAGGACAATCTGCTCAAGGGCGCCGCTACCCAGGCCTTGCAAAACCTGAACCTCGCCTTTGGTCTGCCCGAGTTGATGGGCATTCCAATTGGGCTAGGCTTTGCTACCCTCTCCCTTCGGGAGAGGGACCGAGGGTGAGGGGCCGGGCTTGCTGCAGGCATTCCGGCGCTATTGCCCCTCACCCCAACCCCTCTCCCGTCGGGAGAGGGGCTCTACCGTGCCGCGAGGATCGCCGTGACTGATCTGCTCTGGCAAAAACCCGGCGTAAAAGTCGACGCCCGCATCCAGGATTTCCTTGCTGGCCAGGACGTGCTGCTCGACCGCGAAATCTTCCGCTTCGACATTCAGGCTAGCCGCGCCCATGCCCAAGGACTGGCGCGCATTGGACTCTTGTCGCCGGACGAGCTGGCCGGCATCGAGTCCGAGTTGACTCTACTTGATCAGGATTTCGTGAGCGGCGACTTCGTGCTCGATGCACGCTTCGAAGACTGCCACTCGGCGATCGAATCGCGCCTGATCGAGCGGCTTGGCGAGGCGGGCAAGAAGATCCACACCGGTCGCAGCCGCAACGACCAGGTGCTGGTGGCCACCCGTCTGTGGTTGAAGGATCGACTGAAGCGACTTCAGGCGTTGTGCGTCGAATGCGCTGGCGTTGCATTGCAGCGCGCCGCGGCCGAGGCAAACCTGGCAATGCCGGGTTACACGCATCTGCAGCGCGCCGTGGTGTCTTCGGCCGGCATGTGGTGGGCGGGCTGGGCTGAAGGCTTTATCGATGATGCGGTTCGCGCGCGCGACACCCTGGCCTGGATCGATGCCAATCCCTTGGGCAGCGCGGCTGGCTATGGCGTCAACCTCGCTCTGGACCGCGCTCACACCACGGCGGCGCTGGGATTCTCTCGACTGCAGTTGGCTGCCACCTATGCCCAGCTGTCGCGTGGCAAGTTCGAGCTGGCGGCGGTGGAAGCATTGGGCTCGGCAGTGCTCGACCTGCGTCGACTGGCCTGGGACCTGTCGCTGTTCACCAGCGCCGAGTTTGGTTTCGTCAAACTGCCGGCCGAATACACCACCGGCAGCTCGATCATGCCGAACAAGCGCAACCCGGACGTGATCGAACTGATGCGTGCGGTGTATGCCTCGGTCGCGGCGGCGCGTACCGAGCTGGAGCAATTGCTGTCCCTGCCGTCGGGCTATCACCGCGACCTGCAGTTCTCGAAGGGCGCCATCGTGCATGCCTTCGGGCGCGGCCTGGCGGCACTGGAACTGCTGCCCGATCTGCTGCGCAATCTGGAGTGGCAACCGGAGCGCATGCACGCCGCACTGGATCCTTCGATGTATGCCACCGACCTGGCCGTCGATCTGGCGCGTGATGGCCTGCCGTTCCGCGAGGCCTATCGCCAGGCCGCCGATCCCGCACGCTGGGCCGAGGGCGATCCCGAGGCCAGTCTGGCGGCACGGGTTTCCCCCGGCAGCGGCAGCAATCTGTGCCTCATTGAACTGCACGCGCGCCTTGCGAGCATTGATCAGTGAGGCGAGCCATTCGATTCAATGCTTCTGTTGGAGGGCGCATCTTGATGCGCCGTTGCGACATGGTCGATTTTGGCGATGGCGGATCAAGATCCGCCCTCCAACCGCAATTGTTCAACATGATCAGCAGCTCGCGCTTCTGGTTGCCGGAAATGAGCCATCGCGGCGGCTGCGAAGCGGCTGAAAGTGCAGCGCGCCCCGTGGCTGCATTTGCGGACGCCCGGCTAGCTAAACACCACGAACGGGCACTGGAGTTGTGACCAACCATCCCTATCCCGCCCAGCCGCTCCCAGCGTGGCGCCGCGCCGTGCTCAAGGTAGGCAGCAGCCTGCTGACCGGTGAAGACCGTCAGTTGTCGGACCGCTTCGCCGCTGCCCTGGCGGGCTTTGTGGCGCGCAGCCGGGAGCAGGGCAGGGAAGTTGTCATCGTTTCCTCCGGCGCAGTGGCCGCCGGCCGCGGCCTGCTGCCAGCCGAAGGAGCCGGCCTCACCCAGCGCCAGGCATTGGCGGCCCTGGGCCAGGCGCCGATGATCGCGCTCTGGCAGCGCCTGATTCCGCAGCCGGTGGCACAGGTGCTGCTCAGCCACGACGACCTGAAGAACCGCCGCCGCTACCTCAATGCGCGCGCCACTTTGCGCGAGCTGCTGCGGCTGGGCGCGGTGCCGGTGATCAACGAGAACGACACCGTCGCGGTGGACGAGCTCAAGCTCGGCGACAACGACAACCTCGCCGCCGTGGTTGCGGCCCTGGTCGACGCCGAAGTGCTGTTGATCGCCACCGACATCGCCGGGCTCTACAGCGCCAATCCATCGCGTGATGCGTCGGCTACCCCAATTCCGCGCATCGAATCAATTACTCCCGAGGTGCTGGCCATGGCCGGCGCACCCGGCGCACTCGGCACTGGCGGCATGCGCACCAAGCTCGAAGCGGCCGGAAAGGCCGCCGCCGCCGGCATTGGCACGGCGCTGTTCTGCGGTCGCGATCCCGCCGTGTTGGATGCGTTGGCACGAGACGAGCTGCACGGCACGTGGATTTCCGCACACGGCGACCGCCTGCTGGCACGCAAGCTCTGGCTGCGTCATGCCCCGGCCAGCGGCGGCGTACTGCGCATCGATGCCGGAGCGGTCGCGGCACTGGGCCGGCGCGGCGCCTCATTGCTTCCGGGCGGGGTTGTTGCAGTGGAAGGCAGCTTCGGACGCGGCGACATGGTCGAGGTGGTCTCGAACGAAGAGGGGAGCCCCATCGCGCGCGGCCTGGTGGCATACAACCGCGATGACCTTTCGCGTATCCGCGGCCGCCGCAGCGGCGAGATCGAAGCCGTCCTTGGTTACCGCTACGGCGAGTCGGCGATTCATCGGGATGATCTGGTGTTGCTGGCGCAGCCTGTTGCGCAGGACGGAAAGGATCAGGCGCCCGCTCGCACCGCTACGAAAGAGTCCTCATGACCGGATACGTACGCCAACTTGCTCAATCAGCCCGCGACGCGCAGGCTGCCATTGCCGCCGCAACTGGCGAGGCCAGGCATGACGTGATTCTTGCCATGGCCGAGCAGATCGAGACCGGCAGCGAGACCATCCTCGCCGCCAATGCGCAGGACCTGGCGCGCGCCGATGCAGTGGGCACCACGGGTGCGATGCGAGATCGCCTGCTGCTGGATACCGCGCGCATTCAGGCCATTGCCAGTGCGCTGCGTGAAATTGCGGCATTACCCGATCCGGTTGGCCAGGTCACACGCACGGACATCCGACCCAATGGCATCCGCATCGAGCGCGTGCGCATTCCACTGGGCCTGATCGCGATGATCTACGAGGCGCGGCCGAACGTGACCGCTGATGCCGCCGCGCTCTGCCTGCGTGCCGGCAATGCCGTGCTGCTGCGCGGCGGCTCGGAGGCCGCATCCAGCAATGCCGCGATCGCGGCCTGCCTGCATCGCGCGCTGCGCGCATGCGGGCTGCCTGAAGCCGCCGTCAGCCTGGTCGAAGACACCGCGCGCGAGCATGTGCTGGAGCTGCTCGGCCTCAGCGACCTGATCGACCTTGCCATCCCACGCGGCGGTGAGGGCCTGATCCGCTTCTGCGCCGAACACGCACGCGTGCCCCTGATCAAGCATTACCAGGGCGTCTGCCATTTGTATGTTGATGCGGCGGCCAACATTTCGCTGGCTACGCGCCTGGCAATCGACGGCAAGGTCTCGCGACCCGGCGTCTGCAATGCGCTGGAAACCCTGCTGGTGCATGCCGACATCGCCGCGTCCTTCCTGCCTCAGGCGCTCGGCGAGCTTGCAAGACGCGGCGTCGAACTGCGCGGTTGCGAGCGAACCTGCGCGCTGTTTCCACTGGCGGGTACTGCCAGCGATGCCGACTACGCCGCCGAATTCCTCGCGCCCATCCTGGCGGTGCGCGTTGTCGACTCACTCGACCAGGCCGTCAGCCATATTCGTCGTTTCGGTTCCGATCACACCGAGGTCATCGCCACCGAAGACCGCGCCGCGGCTGACGCCTTCGTGCGCGCGATCCGCAGTTCGGCGGTGATGGTGAACGCCTCTTCGCGCTTCAATGATGGCGGACAGCTGGGCCTCGGCGCCGAGATCGGCATCTCGACTACCCGCCTGCACGCTTACGGACCGATGGGCCTGGAGTCGCTGACCATCGAGCGCTGGGTGGTGCGCGGTGAGGGCCAGGTGCGGCATCCGGAATTGTAGACGTAGCCAGGCATCCCGCAGCGGCGCATCAAGATGCGCCCTACATCAACGCAAGGCAACAATTCGCATTGCTCTGGTAGGGCGGATCTTGATCCGCCGTGGCTGGAGCCAGGCTTTCCGCAGGTGCCTGGATGCAAGCGGACCTTGCGCCACGTAACCTCTCATGCGAGCAACTGAATTCGTGGGCTGACTCGCCGATGAGCTGTTTCCCCGACGCCTTCCATTTCCGCCACGCCTGGCGTCCTTACCAGGAACGCGTGCTGGACGAGTTCGACCGACATCTGGCTGATCGCCACTTCCACGTCGCTGCGGCGCCGGGTGCTGGCAAGACCATTCTGGGCCTGGAAGCGCTGCGTCGCCTGCAACGCCCTGCGCTGATCATGGCGCCGACAACAGCGATACGCGACCAGTGGCTGCAACGCCTGCGCGAATCCTTCCTTCAGTCTGAACATGACCCTGACTGGGTGTCGAGCGATCTGCAGCGTCCGGCCGTGATCACGGTGGCAACCTATCAGGGCCTGCATGCCGCGCAGCGTCGCCTGGGCATGCCGGCGCTGCTGCAAGGTCTGAAGGCAGTTGGGCTCACGACACTCGTGCTGGATGAAGCCCATCACCTGCGGCACCAGTGGTGGAGCTGCCTGGTCGCGCTCAAGGCCGGGCTCGATTCGCCCTGGCTGATCGCGCTCACGGCCACGCCGCCTTTTGATGTGCCGCAGGCCGAATGGAACCGCTACATCGCGCTGTGCGGCCCGCTCGACGCCGAGGTCTCGGTGCCGGAACTGGTCAAGGCCGGCAACCTGTGTCCGCACCAGGATTATCTGTATTTCAGCACGCCGACCACCGATGAGCGCAGCACGCTGGATCGTTTCGACCAGCAAGTTCGAAGCCTGCTGAATGCGTTGATGCTGGAACGCGAGCTGATCGAGTTGCTTGCCACGCATCCGCTGGTGCAGGCTCCGCAGGATCACATTGATCGGATCGCCCAGCAGGGCGACTACGCGCTCGCCCTGGCCCTGTTCCTGCACGAGTCCGCGCCCGAGCGCTGTCGTGCGCTGTTGCACAGCCTGGGTCTGGCGGAACTTGAGTTGCCGCACTTCCAGCTGGACTGGGCCGAACTGCTGTTCAACGGCCTGCTGTTCGGGCGCGATGGGTCGCTGCCGGAAGACCATGTAGTGCTGCAAGACCTCACTTGCCGCTTGCGTCATATCGGCGCGGTCGAGCGGCGTCAGGTATATCTGCGCGCGCCGCCGCATCTGCAGCGTCTGCTGGAGGGCAGCCGCAACAAGTGCCAAAGCGTCGCCTCGATCATCGAGCTGGAGGCGCGCGCGAATCCGGTCTGGCTGCGCGCCCTGGTGCTTTGTGATCACATCCGCGAGGCCGATTTCCCGCGGCCCGGTGAGCCTGAGCCCGAGTTCAGCCACATCGGCGTGGTGCCAGTCTTCGAACACCTGCGGCGACTGCAGTTGCCCGACGTGCGATTGGGCGTGTTGACCGGCAGCGTATTGCTGCTGCCGACCGCCGCGCTGGCAGACCTGCATCAGGCGGGCGCCGGCCTTGGGCTGGACTCGTTTCAGATGCGCAGCGCGCCGCTCTGGCACGCGCCGGGCTTTCATCGACTCGACATGAGTGCGGCGAACGCCGGTGCACTGCTCGCCGCGATGACCCAAATGTTTGAACGCGGCGTGATCAATGTGCTGGTGGGAACCGCCGCACTGCTCGGCGAAGGCTGGGATGCGCCGGCCTTGAATACCCTGGTACTGGCCAGCGCAATCCGTGCCTCGATGCGCAGCAACCAGATGCGTGGCCGCGCCATTCGCGTGCAGCCGGCAGTGCCCGACAAAGCAGCCAACATCTGGCATCTGGCCTGCTTGCATCCACGCGCCGCGGATGGCGATCCGCAGGCGCCGCTCGCCGGTGTGGATCTGGATCGCTTGAGCCAACGCTTTCGCAGCTTCGCTGGCGTCGGCATGGCCGAACCGGTGATCGAAACCGGCATCGAGCGATTGGCGCTCGACGAGACGCAGTTGCGCGCTGCCGATTGCGATGCGCTGAACGCGCGCATGTGTCGCTTGGCCCTGGATCGGCACGCCATGCGGACACGCTGGACGCAGGCACTGCAGGACCGCTCCGGCAGCCCGCAGCGCCTCCTGCTGGAAACCCGCGTGCCGCTGCGGCGCGTGCATGCGGCCGCGAGTTTTCAACACGGTCTGCTTTGGGAGCGGAACTGGCTGTTGCGCTGGCTGCGTTTGCAACTGCTGCTGCGTCGTCTGCGCCGCATTGGCGAGGCCTTGCTGCGGGCACTGCAACGCGGTGCTTTACTACAGTCCGACGGGGCGCGCGTCGAAGTGAGCCTGGGCGAGCAGCGCCTGCGCTGTCGACTGGTTGGCGTCAGCTTGCAGGAGGAATCGCTGTTTGCCGATGCGCTGCGCGAACTGTTCGAACTGCCGCAGGCGCCGCGCTATCTGTTGCGCCAGGGCCGCGCGTGTTTTGCCGTGCCGACTTGCCTTGGCATCAACCGCAAGCAGGCCGACGCCTTGCTCGCGGCGTTTGCCCAAAGGGTAGGGCGCAGCAACCTGATCTACGCCCGCAGCGAGGCTGGCAAGACGGCCCTGCTGCAGGCCAGGGAACGCTGGCTTGCTGGCCGATTCGAGCAAGGCTGCGATACGCGCTTGCGCTGGAGTTGAGCATTGATCGCCGGATCCAGCCGCTCTTCGGAGGGCGCATCTTGATGCGCCTTTGCGAGGTGTTTGGGAACGATCCCGCTTCGCGCCCGGCGTAATCGCAAAGGCGGATCACGATCCGGGCAACGCCGCAACGGCGGATCAAGATCCGCCCTACCAGGAGCGTGATGCTCGCGCGTTGATGCGCAGACGAGTCGCGCTCATTGCTGAACATCCAGGGGTTGCCCGGAGTGCGACAACTGTCGTATGGTTGCGACACTGAACAGGAAGCCCAAGCCATGCAACGACCATCGAACGCCGAACTGGAACTGCTCAAGTGCTTGTGGCAGCACAAGGCCTGCAGCGCCCGCGAACTGCACGACTGCGCCGGGCCGCGGCTCGGTTGGTCGTACTCGTCGACGCGCAAGACCCTGGATCGAATGCGCGACAAGGGACTGGTCTCGGAGCGCGACCAGCACGGCCTGCACGTCTATCGCGCCAGTGTCGGCAAAGTGGCGATGCTGGCAGTGCTGGCGGAGGATTTCGGGCGGCGCGTGCTGGAGATCGATGGGCCATTGCCGGTTCAGGCCTTCGCCGATAGCCGGCTGCTCAGTGAGGCTGAACTCGGTCAACTGGAAGCGCTGCTGCGGGATGCGCCGGCATCGGAGTCGGGCGAGTGAGCGCGTCGATGCTGGGCCAACTGCTGCTGCAAGCGGCGATGGGTGTTGGCGTCGCAGCGCTGGTCTGGGTGATCGCGCTCGTCTTGCATCGCGCGCTGCGAATTCCCAGGGCCTCTCGTGGATTCTGGTTGGCGGCCTGGTTCCTGGCAGTGTTGCCGGGACCGCTCGCGCTGGCCCTGCAGGCGCTGCTGGCCAGCACGGCTGCTGTTCCAGCGCCGATGCTGATCGAGCTGGGCGAACTGTCGGAATCTATCGGTGTGGCCTCGATCGCGGCCCAGGCTTCTGCCACATCACCGGGCCCATGGTTGTTGCCGCTGCTGGCGCTGATCTATCTCTGCGGCGCTGGCGTGCTTGGGCTGCGCTGGCTGAGGGGCCTGCGTGTGCTGCGACGCCTGCTACGCCAGGCACGCCCGCTGCCTCTCGACGACTTGCCGGGTCCGTTGTCAAGCAGCGAATGGCGCTGCTTGCGCGGGCAAGGCATCGATCTGGTGCAGGTCGAGGCGCCGATCAGTCCGTTCGCACTGGCCTGGCCGCAGCTACGCATCGTGTTGCCGACACCGCTGATGCGGCGGCTGGATGATCAGCAACTGATGATGGTCCTGCGCCACGAAGCCGAACACCTGCAGCACCACGATCCGCAGTGGACTGCCTTGCTGCGTCTTGGTGGGATGTTGCTGTGGTTCAACCCGTTCATCGCCGCGATTGCTCGGCGCGCGTGCCTGGCAGCAGAGCTGCGCTGCGATACAGCTGCCATCGGCACTAAAAAGAACATGCGAAGGGCCTACGCAGCGGCTTATCTGGAGACCCTCCGCATGTCGGCGAACCGGGCATTGGCGTGCCCGGTCGCCGCCTTCTCACCTCAGGACTTGGAAACCCACAAGATGCGAATTGATCACATTGTCAACGGCGACGCGCGTACCCGCAAGCATCCCCTGCTCCAGCTGATGCTCGGCAGCTTTGCCCTCTCGGGCGGTCTTGGACTGGCCGTGGTGCAGGCTTCCACCACGCTGTTACCGGCGGGACCCGTCGTCTTCTCCGGTCCGATCATCGAGGGCCGCATCACCAGCCATTACGGAACCGTACGGCCGAACATCAACCAGCGCGCACACAATGGTATCGACCTGGCCGCGGCACGCGGCACGCCGGTACACGCGCCTGCGGGCGGCGTGGTGCTGGTGGCCACCACGAACTACGAGCCGGCGCCGAACTACGGTTCGGTCATCGTGCTGGATCACGGCGATGGCTGGCAGACACTCTATGCGCACCTCGACAGCGTTGATGTGACGGTCGGCGAGCGCGTGGCCAGTGGCCAGTCGATCGGACGGCTCGGCAGCACCGGCCAGGCTACCGGCCCGCACGTGCACGTCGAAGTGCATCACCAGGGCACGCGCGTGGATCCGGCTTCGGTGATCGCCTCGCCCGTGGCGTCCAAGTAAGCTGCCCGTCGCATGCGTCGTACGCGGCGCATGCGACTCCCGTCGCCGTGCGTGGTAGATGACGACTTCCCGCAAGTCTTGGGTGCTGAAAATGAAGCTTGTGCCGCGAATCCTGTCACTGCTTCTATTGCTGATCCCTGCAGTGGGCATCACCGGCGAAGCGCGTCGCATTGCGTTGACTTTTGACGACGCACCGATCCGTGATGGTGCCTTGCTCACAGGCGAAGCGCGCACCGAAGCGCTGATTGCGGCGCTGTCCGAAGCAAACGTCGCCCAGGCCGGCTTCTTCGTCACCACGCAGCATCTGCGCGATGCGTCATCGGCCGCGCGCCTGCGCGCCTATGTCGCCGCCGGACACGTGTTGGGAAACCACTCGCATTCGCACACCTGGCTGTCGCGCAGCGAGGTGCCGGATTATGTGGCGGACCTCGATCATGCCGAGTCCTTGCTGGCGCAGTTCGATGGCAGACGCTCCTGGTTTCGCTTTCCGTTCCTGGATGAAGGCAAGGACCCTGAGCGTCGCGATCGGTTGCGTGAGGCGCTGGCCGAACGCGGCCTGCGCAATGCCTATGTGACGGTCGACAACTACGACTGGTACCTGGCCGCGCGGGCTGATCGCGCTGCCGCCGCGGGGCAGCGGATTGATCGCAAAGCATTGCGCAGGCTGTACGTCGACATGCTGGTGGCGAGCGCCGAATTCTACGACCGCATGGCGCGCGAAACCCTGGGTCGCTCGCCCGCGCATGTGCTGTTGCTGCATGAGAACGATCTCGTGGCGCTGTTCGTGGCCGACCTGGTCGCAGCCCTGCGCGAGCGCGACTGGCAAATCATCGGGGTCGATGAGGCCTACGCCGATCCGATCGCTGAAATGCAACCCGATACCGTGTTCAACGGGCAGGGACGCATTGCTGCCATCGCCGCGGCGGCCGGCAGGCCACGCGGCGAACTGGTTCATGCTACCGAGGACGAAGCCTGGATCGATGCCGAGCTGCTGCGTCGCGGGGTCTTTGCAGAAGTGCCGGCGCTTCCAAGCGCTCGTCAGGCGCCCCACGGCGATCAGTGAGCAGCGCTGCCAGGGCATCTCGGCCTCACGCAATTCGTCCGCCGCCCGACCAATCCTGAGCCATAACCATCTGCGCACCCGACTGACCTGTACGCTGTTCGGCTTGGATGTGTCGCGACGTGGCAAAACTGCGGCTGCTTTTCCGTGACTGTAATCAAGGCTGCCCAATCGGGCGCTCCTCACTGAGAAAGGCTGCGCAAATGACCCGCACGACCACCCCCTCCTCACGCGCTTCCGCATTCACTGCCCGGGGCGTTTCGAACGTTGCGTTCCGTTCGACTGCCTTGTGTTGGCTGCTGGCCGCGGTGTCGGCTGGCGTGCATGCCTCAGGTACGCAAGATGCCCACGTTTCGCCGTCGGTGCTGGAGGCGCTGGCGGAAAGTCACGGCGTCGAGGGCTGGAAGTCGAACGGCTCAGCGCAGCGCTTGGGCCGCGCTCACGTGCTGGTCAGCTTGCGCACCAGCGAGGTCGCCCAGGAAGCCCTGATGACGGCGGCAATGCTGCGCGACGACGTGCTGGATTCACTCGATAGTCTGGCTCCCGGCTCCTATGAACTGGTCAAGTCTTTCCACCGCGTGCCGGCCATGGCGATGGTGATCGATTCGGCCGCGCTGGACGTGTTGCAGGTGCATCCCCTGGTGCGGGCAATCAACGAGGATGCGGTGATCCGGCCAGCGCTGTCGCAGGCAATCCCGCTGACCGGGGTCGACCAGGTTCATGCGCAAGGCATCCTGGGCAGCAACCCCCTGGGCCAGTCGGGCGATGGCATCCGCGTGCTGATCGTCGACTCGGGCATCGCCCTGAATGCCGGCGTGCTCGGCGTGCTGGGGGATGATCTGCTGGGACACGACTGCTTCCGGGTGAATGAACCGGGCTGCACGGATGGCGATGACAGCAATACGCAGCTGATCTTCAGCCACGGTACCCACGTTGCCGGTATCTACACCGGGCCGAACGGTGTGGCACCGCAGTCCGAGTTCTTTGCTGCCAAGGTGCTCGACGCCGAACTGGGCGGGGATGGTGCGGCAGACCGGCTCAGCAATGTGCTGGCCGCCCTGCAGTTCGCGCTGGATGATCCACAGGAATTCGGCTTTGATCTGGTCAACATGAGCCTCACCGCCGGCCAGGATGCGTTCTCCCTGTCCGAGTGCGTGGCCAACAATGTCGCCCTGAACGCAATGATCGGCCAGCTCAATGCGGCGGGCATCACCGTGTTCGCCGCCGCTGGCAATGGCAGCCGGCTTGATCGGATCAGTGTGCCTGCCTGTCTGCCCGGGGTGGTCGGTGTCGGTGCGAGCCTGGACGCACCCAACAACGGCGATGACATCGCCTTCAATGGCGGCCCCGGTTGTGTGGACTTCCGCGACGGCAATGGTGATCCCTTGCCCGGCGTGCCGAATACGGCCGATCGCGTGGCCTGTTTCTCCAGCGCGCATCCGGCCCAGGATGATGCCAACCGCATGCTCGATCTTTACGCACCGGGGTCGTCAATCACCTCGGTGGGCTTGAGCGGCGGGGCCTTTCCGGCCGAGGGCACCTCGTTCTCCACGCCGTTCGCTGGCGCCGTGGCAGCCCTGTTGCTGGAAGCGGCGAGGGATGTGGGTTCCGACCTGACGCCGGCGCAAATCAAGACGCATCTGCGCGAGACGGGCGAGCTGATTCCCGATTTCCGCGATGCCACCCTGCCTTCGGTGCCGCGTGTAGATGCCGCTGCCGCTGTCGCGGCCTTGGACACGGAACCACTGGCCGACCCGATCTTCGCTAGCAGCTTCGAAAGCGCAGGTTTGCCGGACCTGTAGTCGAGCCTGACTGAACGCAGGAACTGCCGGGTTCGACACCTGGACCGGGCCGAATCCTCCATGGCGCATGCGGCGGTCCGACCTTGCGAGCAAGGTCATATACGAATGGGAATGTGCGCTCGGTACCAGGACGTTGCGCGAAGCAGCTTGAATTCAGCCAGTGCGAATCCTGAGCTGGGTTTCTTCGTTGGGCTGTCCTGATTTCCCCAGCAGAAGCCAGGCGCAAATCACGGGGCGCCCGGCCGCGACCGGACGCCCCTGCGAGTCCCGACAAGTGCCCCTCAGTTGTACTGGATGATGATCTCGACGCGACGGTTCTGCTGGCGACCTGCTGCATCGGCATTACTGGCAACCGGATAGTCCAGTCCCAGTCCGCGGGCCACCATGCGGTGCTGCGCAATCCCGCGTCCCACCAGGTAGGACATCACCGAGTCGGCGCGTCGCTGCGACAATGACAGGTTGTAGTCACGGTCGCCGGTCGAATCGGTGTGGCCTTCGATCGCGATCGTAGTGCGCTCATGTCGATGCATGGCAGCGGCCAGGGTGTCGAGGTTGCGCATTGCCCCTGGCTTGAGCTCGGCGCGATCGACTTCGAACAGCACATCGCCCAGGGTCACGACCAGACCCCGGTCCGTCTGACGCGCCTGCAGATCAGCCAACATGCTTCGCAAGTCGTCCAGTTCGGCCTGCGCAGCGTTGGCGCGATGCCGCTCCATCAGCGCATCGAGTCGTGCCTGCTCGGCCGCCGAGCGCTCCGCCTGAGCTTGCAGGCGGGCCAGTTCCGCGGCCTGCCGTTCGGCTTCGGCGCGAGCCCGGGCAAAGTCTGCCTCGGCCGTGCGTGCCTGCAATTGCAGGGTTTCGCGTTCCGCAGACAGGGCTTCGGCGCGAGCCTCCGCGCAGCGACCCAGGCCTTCGGCTTCAGCGATCTGCACCAGACGATTGGCCAGGTACACGTTCTGGCCGAAGCGTTCGCTGCGCGCCCCGCGGCGATCATTGAGCAGCACAGCAATGGCATCGTCGGCTTCACGCAGCTCACTCGCCGCGTGCTGGGCGATGCAGGGCTCAGCGCTGATTCGACTGATCTCGGATTGCAGACGCTGGATTTCCGGGGCGGTTCCCCGTTGCGAGCCAGCGCAGGCACTCAGCACGAGGCTCGAGGCAACTATCAGTACCGTATTGCGATTGACCTGGCTCATGGACGGCCTCCTTGGCGCGCAATTTCAGCGCGTAGCGTTTCAATGGCAGCCTCAATCTGGGCGGCAGCAGTTTCGGCCTTGGACTGGCGCGCGCGGGCTTCGGCCAGGCGACCGTCGGCGTGAGCCTTGGCAGCTTCCAGTTCGCTGTCATCCCATTCTTTGCGCTCGAACAGGCCCTGAGCGCGGGCCAGTGTGTCGCGCGCGGTGCGGTATTCGTTCGCAGCTTCCTGTGGTGCACCGGCGCGATCAGCGGCGGCTACAGCGCCTTGCGCACGGGTCATCATCACTTCTGCTTCCTGCCGGCCGGCGTAGGTCATGCCTGGAACGGCGAGTAGCAGGGCGAGGGCTAGGGTTCTTGTCTTCATGGCGAACTCCCGTTGGGTGTCGGGTTATGGCTCGGCGGCTTCAAGCATCGAGCCGGCTGCCCGGAAATCCCCGCGCCCCATGGCGCGGGGATGGATCGAAGCGATCAAGCGCGGATCTTCACGCCGCTCGCGTCGACGCGCTTTACGCCCCGGATGTCCTTGGCGATCTCGACGGCAAGATCACGCTCCGCCGTGGTTGCAGCCGTGCCGGCCAGGGTCACCAGGCCGTCCTTGGTGTCGACGGTGATGTCCAGTCCGTCGACGTTCCTGGAATAGAGCAGGGAGGACTTCACCCGGGTGGTGATCCAGGCGTCGCTGATTGCATCGCCAGCATCCTCGGCTGCGCGGGACGGAGCCGACTGCTTTGCTCCAGTCACCCGGATGCGATTGTCGACACTGTTGACCCCGTCGTTGTCCAGTGCGATCCGCCCGGCAAGCTCCTTCTCGGCAAGGGACTCGACTTCGCCGCTGAGGCTAACGTGGCCGTCGCTCGTATCGACATTGATGCTGAGCCCGGAAGTGCCCTGGTTCCACAGCAGTCGAGACTTGACGGTGGCCGTTGTCGTGGCGTCGCCAACCCGATCACCGAAGTGGCGATCCTGGTTGGTGCGCGGCTTTGCCCGCCATGCGTGGTCGACGCTGATGCGATTATCGACTCGCGCGATGCCTTCGGCGTTCAGTGCCACGCGCTCGGCCAGCTCCTTGTCGATGGACTCGTCAACGGTGCCAGTCAGGATGGCGGTGTCACCTTCCACATCAACCGAGATCTCGAAAGGATTCAGATGCCGGTTGAACAGGATTGCCGTGGCGATCTGACCTTCCAGGCGCGCTTCGGAGACTGATTGCTCGAGCGGTTTGTCGCTAGCGATGGCCGGATTCAGGCCCAGCGACAGGGCAAGTGCAACTGCAGTGGTAATGGACTTGATCGTCATGATGGATCTCCTTGCAGGGGATGCGAGTGCCGGAACGGACCGATCCGATTCCGGCCGAGTGGTGTCGGACGGATTCAGGCCGGAGGACGTCGTCCCAGCACCAGCGAAACGATGAACAGGATCAGGAAGACGAAGAACAGGATCTTGGCGATTCCTGCCGCGGCTCCAGCGATTCCGCCGAAGCCAAGCACGGCGGCGATGATCGCGACGATGAAGAAAACGAGCGCGTAATGAAGCATGGGGCTCTCCTTGGTAGGTTGGTCATCCGGGGTGTGACCGTTGAAGCCGGTCCGTGCCCACTGCACCTGTTCCAAGTTCCATGCCAGCTGCGCTCGAAGCCCAACTGCTTGATTCGCAAACGCTCTGTCCGAGGCTCAGCGCGCAATCTCCTGCAACATGCACGACGTCAAGGTGCTGATCATGCAAAATGCAATGCATCCAGCAATGACACCGGAGATTGCATGGTTGCGTCAAACGAGCACAGTGCACCGTTGGGTGCCCGCGTCTTGTTGATCGATGACGAGGCGCCGATTCTGCGTACCTTTCGCTTCTGTCTCGAAGATGCAGGGCATCGGGTGGCCACTGCACAGAATCGCGAGCAGGCAATGGCGGCCTTGGCGCGGGAAGTGTTCGACCTGTGTTTCCTGGATCTGCGACTGGGTGAGGAATCGGGTATCGATCTGCTGCCGCAGCTGCGTGCGGCCGCACCCTGGATGCGCATCGTGATTGCGACCGCGCACTCTTCGATCGACGCCGCCGTGGAAGCGATGCGTGCCGGAGCGGAAGATTTCCTGGTCAAACCCTGCTCGCCCGAGCAGCTGCGTTTCGTGGCAGCGAGACAGGTCGAAGCCCGCCGCCTGCAGAGCCGCCTGGAAGCGCTCGAGAGCGCGCATGAATCAGGCCCGGGTCAGGCTTTCGAATCCGAATCTCCGCTGATGGCGCAATTGCTGGCAGAAGCGCATCGAGTCGCGGATACGGATGCTTCTGTGCTGGTGCTGGGTGAGAGCGGCACGGGCAAGGGCTACCTGGCTCGCGCCCTGCATGTCTGGAGTCATCGTCATGCGGGAAGTCTGGTCACGGTGAACTGTCCATCGCTCTCCGCCGAGTTGCTGGAGAGCGAGCTTTTCGGTCATGCCAAGGGCGCATTCACTGGCGCCAGTGAAAGCACGCAGGGACGCGTGGCGCAGGCCGATGCCGGCACCTTGCTGCTGGACGAAATTGGAGATTTCCCGTTGGCCTTGCAGCCGAAGCTGCTACGTTTCCTGCAGGACAAGGAGTACGAGCGGGTTGGCGATTCCTGCACGCGTCGCGCCGACGTGAGGATCATCGCTGCCACCAATCGTGATCTCGATGCCATGGTGGCCGAGGGCAGTTTTCGCCAGGACCTGTTGTATCGACTGAATGTCATCACCTTGCGGGTGCCCGCCTTGCGCGAACGTCGCGAAGACATCGCGAGCCTGGCAGACCGCTGCCTGCTGGAACTCGCGGCCAGCTACCGTCGGCCCGCACGCAGCTTCAGCGCAGCAGCCTTAAGCGCGATTTGCGAGTATTCCTGGCCGGGCAACATCCGCGAATTGCGCAATGTGATCGAACGTGCGGTCATCCTGGCGCCCGGCGAGTCGATCGAGCCTGCAAACCTCTCGATCTCCCCGACCTGTCTGCCTGGTGAGCTTCCCCGCATTGGCGGAAGCGTTACGCTGGAGGCGCTGGAGCGCGCCCATCTGCAAGCAGTCGTGGCCAACAGCCCAACCCTGGAGCACGCTGCGCAAACCCTGGGCATCGATGTCTCGACCCTTTATCGCAAGCGCAAGCAGTACGGAGCCTGATACGGTCATCCAGGCAAGCTGCGCGTTCATTGGATCAAGCGATCAGTGTCAGGAGCTGTGAAGCATGCGACTGCGATCACTTCTCATCCTCGGCTACAGTGCGGTTCTGACCTTGGCGGCATTGGGCCTGGGACTCGGATTGATCACCGTGCTCGGATTGGCGTCGACCAGCGAGCACATGGTGCGGGACAACTTTCGCGCGCTCGATGTGGCTTCGCGGCTGCGGGAAATGACCAGTGCGCAACAGCTTGTCGTGCTCAGCCGCCTGGTGGAGACCGAAGGTGCCAGTGTCGCGCTTATTCCGCCCTTTCAGCGGGAGGCTGACGCCTTGCTTGAAGAGGCCCGCAACATCGCGCAAACGGATGGCGAGCGAAAACTGATCGAATCGGTGCAGGAGTCGGTTGACCGGTTGGCTAACTCGATGACAATCCTCGCCGCGCGACCTGCAGCCGGGGTGGTGGACAGCACAGGCGGCGAGCAGGGATTTGATCGCGAGGCGGAAACACGCGATTCCGTAGTGTCCGGGTTTGCGGCAGTCAGCACAGCGGCGCGCGCCTACTATCAGTATCACCATGATGAGATGCAGGCTGGCGGCTTGGCCATCCAGCACCAATCACGGCGGCTGGCGCTGGCGCTGGGACTGCTGGCCGGTTTTACCGTGCTCATTGGTGTACTGGTTTCACTGCGACTCGCCAAACGCCTGAGCGGTCCCATGGAGCGCCTGGCCGCCGCGGCGCAGCAGCTTGCCGGGCGCGACTTTGACGTACGCATCCCGCGCAGTGGGCTGTTCGAGACCGATCACGTCGCCGCGCGTTTCGAAAGCATGGCCGAAGCACTGCGCGGCTTCCACGCGCTCGACCTCGACCGCATCGTGGCCGAGCGGCATCGCCTGGATCGGGTGATCGCGGCAATCGACGATGGCCTGGTGATTTTCGATGATGCCGGGCGGGTCGAGCGGATGAATCCGGTTGCCGAACTGCAATTGGGTTTCAGCGCCGAACAGGCCGACGGCAAGCGACTGTCGGAGATCACCACGCTTCCCGACCTGGAGGCAGAGATCGACACGCTGGTGGCTTCTCCGACAACTGAGTTGGTTGGCGACAGTGACCTCACCGTTGAACGTGATGGTGAGGCGCGCACTCTTTCCTACTCATTGCTGCCGTTTGCGGATGCGGCCCGTCCGGGACTGATCCTGGTACTGCGGGACGTGACCGAGCAGCGCCAGTTTGAACGCATGCGTACTGAATTCGTGCTGCGCGCGGCGCACGAACTGCGGACCCCGATAACCAGCCTGCGAATGGCGCTTGGATTGCTGGAGGGCAAGTTGCCAGTGGCGGCAGGTTCACGCGAGGCGGAGCTGCTGAAGACCATGGACGATGAAGTGTTGCGTCTGGTCCAGCTGATTTCCGACCTGCTCGACCTGTCGCGCCTGTATGCCCGGTCACATCCATTGAAGCCGGAGCCCTGCGATCCCGAGGAGCTTCTCAGGCGGTGCATGCATCGCTTCGTACCGATGGTGGAGGACGCGGGGCTGCGCATGGGCTTGACTCTCGATGGTCCGCTGGGCCGGGCCAGCCTGGACGTGAGCGCCATCGAACGCGTGCTCGACAATCTGGTTGCCAATGCCGTCCGGCATACACCGGGCGGTGGCTTGATCGAACTGCGGGCGCGCAGGGATGGGGAACGTCTGTTCCTGGCCGTACGTGACAATGGCGAGGGCATTGCCAGACGCGACCGTGCGCGGGTCTTCGAACCTTTCGTGCAGGTCGGCAAGCGCGCTGGTGGCTCCGGGCTGGGTCTGGCCATGTGCCGCGAACTGGTTCAGCAGCACGGCGGTGACCTGCGGCTGGCCTCGCATCCGGGCCATGGCTCGACCTTCACCGTCGTCCTTCCGGTCTAAGCGACCGGGAACTGGCCCCGGAAAAGCAGAAGGGCCACCCTTGCGGGCAGCCCTTTGCGTGAATCGGTTGGTCGGGGAGACAGGATTTGAACCTGCGACTTCTACGTCCCGAACGTAGCGCTCTACCAGGCTGAGCTACACCCCGAGGAAGCCCGGCATTGTAGATGGCCGGTCCGGGAGAGGCAAGGGGCGCCGTGTCGCAGGTAGAATGTGGCATTCGGCTACTGCTTGCCAGGCCGGGGCGCGGGCATTGCCTTGACGCGCTTCAGACTGGACTGCGGTCATGCCCTGTTGCCCTCGAAATCGAATGGAGCTGTCCTTGATCAAGCCCCGCACCATGCCCGGCGTGCTCGAACTGCTGCCGCGTGACCAGATCGCGTTCCAGCGCATGCTTGACGTCATCCGCCGCAACTACGAACGCTTTGGCTTCCTGCCGGTTGAAACCCCGGTGATGGAGCTGTCCGAAGTGCTGTTGACCAAGTCCGGCGGCGAAACCGAACGCCAGGTCTATTTTGTGCAGAGTACCGGTGCACTGGAACAGGGCGGCCAGCCCGAGCTGGCATTGCGCTTCGACCTGACCGTGCCCCTGGCGCGTTACGTCGCCGAGCACGAACACCAGCTCAGCTTTCCTTTCCGCCGTTACCAGATGCAGCGCGTCTACCGCGGTGAACGCGCCCAGCGCGGGCGATTCCGCGAGTTCTACCAGGCCGACATCGACGTGATCGGCAAGGATGCGCTGTCCATCCGCTGCGACGCCGAGATGCCAGCGGTGATCAATGCGGTGTTCTCCGAGCTGGAGATCGGCCCCTTCATCATCCAGCTCAACAATCGCAAGTTGCTGCGCGGCTTTTTCGAAGGCCTGGGCATCGTGGATGCCGAGCAGCAGAACGGCGTGCTGCGCGAAGTCGACAAGCTCGACAAGCGCGGCGCCGACTACGTGCGCGAATCCCTCACCGGCGAGCACTTCGGGCTGGGGTCTGAGGCCGCGCAGAGAATCCTCGACTTCGTCCAGGTCCGCTCATCGAGCCATGCGGATGCAATGGCCAGGCTCGAGGCGCTGGGGCAGGGCAGTGATTCGCTAAACCAGGGAATTGCCGAATTGCGTGAGGTAATGGAGCTGGTACGCGGCTTCGGTGTGCCCGAGTCGCGCTACGCACTGAACTTCTCCATTGCGCGTGGCCTGGACTATTACACTGGCACGGTCTACGAGACCCACTTGGTCGACCACCCACAGATCGGTTCGATCTGCTCCGGTGGCCGTTACGACAACCTGGCCGGCCATTACAGCAAGTCTCATCTGCCTGGCGTGGGTATCTCGATCGGTGTCACGCGCTTGTTCTGGCAGTTGCGCGAGGCTGGCCTGATCGACACGGCAGAGAGCAGCGTCGAGGTATTGGTCAGCCTGATGGACGAGAGCCTGCTGTCGCAGTCGATGGCCCTGGCCACACAGCTGCGTCGCGCCGGCATCAACACCGAGGCCCAGCTTGATGCGCGCAAGCTGGCCAAGCAGTTCCAGTATGCCGATCGCGCCGGTATCCGTTTCGTGGCGGTGCTGGGCGAAGAGGAGATCGCCCGCGACATGGTCACCATCAAGGATCTGCGCAAAGGCGAGCAGTTCGAGGTCGCACGCGGCGAACTGGTCGCAGCACTGCGGGTCGAGATTGAGCAGGCCCGCGTGATGGGCGGACAACGCGAGGCTACTGCATGAACACGATCCGCTTCGATGGCGCCTCATTGAACCGATCCCAGCTGGTTGCGCTAGCGCGCGGCGGGGTCAGCATCACGCTGGATGAAGTGCAGCTGACGACCGTGCAGCGCACGGCCGACTTCCTCGCCGAACAGGTTCGCCGCCAGGAGCCCATTTACGGTGTGTCGACCGGTTTCGGCAGCAACGCTGATCGACTGCTGGGTGCGCACCGCCTGCGCGACGAACTGCCGGGCGGCAATCCGGAACCACAGGAACTGTCCCTGCTCGAGGAACTGCAGCACAACCTGGTGATCACCCATGCGGTCTGCGTGGGCGAACCCTTCGCGCCCGACGTGGTGCGCGCGATGATGGCGATCCGCATCAATACCCTGATGCGCGGCCATTCCGGCATCCGGGCCAGCACGCTGGAATCGATGACGGCGCTGTTCAATGCCGGCATCGTGCCGGTGGTGCCGCAACTCGGATCGGTAGGGGCCTCAGGCGACCTGGCACCGCTGTCGCACCTGGCCATTGTGCTGCTTGGCGGTGGTGAGGCCTTCTATCAAGGCGAGCGCCTGGCAGGTGCCCAAGCGCTCACGCGTGCCGGACTGTCGCCGGTGCGCCTGTCGCACAAGGAAGGCCTGGCCCTGAACAATGGCACCGCGCAAATGCTGGCCTGCGCGGTGTTGGCACTGGATGAACTGGAGCGCCTGCTGGATACGGCGGATCTGGCTGCGGCGATGACGCTGGAAGCCTTCGCCGGGCGCATGCGCGCCTTCGATGCCCACGTGCACGCCTTGCGCCCGCATCCTGGCCAGGTGCAGGTCGCTGAAAACCTGCGTCGTTTGCTCGATGGTTCGAACCTGGTCGATATTGCCTATCACCTGGTTCCGCGCTTTGCAGCCTGGCAGCCTGGCAGTTGGGATACCGCTGAAGACCAGGCATTGCGCTTCGATATCCGTTGGGACTGGGTTCCTGCAAGCCAACGCCACGGGCGCGAGCAGTTCTACACCCGCTTCAAACCCTTCCGCGGTGGCAAGAAGCACCAGCCGCAGGACAGCTACTCGCTGCGCTGCATCCCGCAGGTGCATGGCGCGGTGCGCGACGCCTGGGCGCAGGCCTGTCGCGTGATCGACGTCGAGCTGAATGCCGTCACCGACAACCCGCTGGTATTCCCCGATTTCCCCGACCCGCGCAGCATCGAAGACCAGGTGGTCTCGGCCGGACACTTCCACGGTATGCCGCTGGCCCTGGCAATGAGCTACGTGAAGGCCGCGATTCCGGTGCTGGCCAGCATTTCCGAACGGCGCCTCAACAAGTTGGTCGACCCGGCCACCAATGACGGCCTGCCGGCCTTCCTGATCGGCAACGAGGACGCCACCGATTCCGGCTTCATGATCGTGCAGTACACCGCCGCGGCCATCGTCAATGACCTTGCCAGCCGCGCGCATCCGGCCTCGGTCTATTCGATCCCGACCTCGGCCAATGCCGAGGACCACGTATCAATGGGCGCGAACGAAGCGCGCCATGTGCTGGGCATGGTGGGTGACCTGTCCAAGGTGATCGCGCTGGAGCTCTATACCGCCGCCCAGGCGCTGGATTTCCGTCGCGACATGATCAATGCCGCGCGGCGTCTGGCACGTGGTGGCGATGCCGCGGCCCTGGCCGCACGCGTCAACGGTGCGCCGCGCCCCGATGCGCCGGGCTTCGCACAGTTCATGAATGAAGTGGAAGCGCTGCGTGCGGAGCTGGCCGACAGCGGCGACTTTCATCCGTCCGAAGCGGTCGCCAAGGTGCACGAGCAGATCCGCGCCGAGATCGGCTTCATGAGCCGCGATCGGGCGATGGATGCAGAGGTGGGGTGCATTTGCGCGATGGTGGAGCAGGGCGTACTGCGGACTTAGCCCGTTTGCTCGGATGCGTGTTCAAGCTTCCGCTGCCAGGCTGGTTGTCACCCCAGTCCCGGCAATTACGGCCGGAGTCAGCACGGCGGCGACCGCGCTGCGCAGCAGGGTGGGGCTGACGTAGCGCCGGTGCACGCGATCAATCGCGGCCATGTAAAAGCATCCGAAGGCATTCAGGCAGTGCACACGACTGCTCAGCACGAACTCGACCCGCTCCGGTCCGATTTTTCGCACGGCGACGCAGGTTCGGAACCGCAGATGGCGGTCGTCGGCACCCAGCAATACCTGCGCCAAATCGCCTTCCTCCGATACTGCCTGCGCCAGAACCGGATGCCGACAGGCGAACAGGGTCCCGCGCTCGCTGCTGGCCAAGGACGATATCGGGCAGCCCAGGTGCGATCGCCTCAGCCGCAGCGGACGGACCAGTGCGTTGCGCAGCATCATCAGTCCGCTGACACCACTGGGTGGGTGATCGACAAATGCCTGCAGCAGGGCATCAAGCAGTTCGCTGGCGCTGCGGCCACGCAGCTGGTTGTCCCGCAAGACGCATCGGAAACTGTCGTCATGGTCAATGCGTTGGCCAGCAAATGCGCTGTGAAGCAAGGACTCCGCCGGCGCAGTCCGTATCGGCTCGACGCGCAGTTCTGGCATCGATAGTGAAGCAAAACCGGATTGGTTCTTCCATGCTCCCCACGCGCCGCGCCAGCGTCCGATGACTCCGCGTACCGTCAGGCACAGCCAGCTGCGCCAGCTGTCCGCTGGCGCTTCCAGACTAAGCGCAGTGCGTCGAACCCGGTCCGGATCCCGCAGTGCGACATCCACCAGCGCCTGGACCGATTCTGGCAACACTTCGGTCAGTGAGGCGATGCTGGCGCGGTTTGCCAGCACGTCGGCGCGTTGGGACTCTTGCTGCAGGCCTGCCAGTTCGTCGGTATGGCATGAAAGTGCAAGAAAGGCAGGGTTTCTGGAGACCTGATCCAGCGGAGCGAACTGATGCCAGGTGCCACTGCCAAAGCGCACGGTGAACAGGCAATCGGGTGGAATGTCCACCAGCTGCATGCTATCGACAAAGGCCTGCGGAGACTGTTCCAGCCCCTCCAAGGCTGCATCTGAAAAACGCAGTTGTGCACCGCCGCTGCCTGAAATGGCGGTGAAAACACGATTGCCGGCATGTCGATGGAACGGATGTCCAAGATTTCCCACGACGAAGGAATAGAGCGAAGAGCGATCGCCTGCTTCCGAATGCACGCCACCAATTTTTGCCGAGGGTTCGTCAAGGGCATTGACGAAGCTGCCATGTGTGCTTTGCCTGGCACTGACCTCACGCACCAATTGGGTTCCGGCGCCGT
Organism: Lysobacterales bacterium; assembly: GCA_038257155.1. Lineage (GTDB taxonomy): Bacteria > Pseudomonadota > Gammaproteobacteria > Xanthomonadales > Xanthomonadaceae > JANJTY01. The sequence goes on from JBBSJP010000006.1 coordinate 135,201, forward strand.
GCCCAATCTGGCCGATCAGGGTCACCTCGACTGGCGACACGCCTCGCGTACTTGGTATGCATACGGACGGAAAGCTGCTGACCGCGCGATTCAGTATTGGCGACGTGCTGCTCATGCGTCTGGCTCCCGGGACTTGGATGGTTTGCGTTCGCGCTTGAGCGGGCCGGCCACGGGACACAGCTCGGCGGCCCAAGTGAAGACCGTGTTGGCCAGACGTTCCGGCACCAGCCGGATGAAGACGAACTGGCCGCGCTTTTCGCGTTCGATCAATCCTGCCTGTTCGAGCACCCTCAGGTGGCTGGAGAGCGCGGGCTTGCTGAATTCAAAGCGCTCCGCCAGGTCGCCGGCGGTGAGTTCGCCAGCGTGCAGATAGGCGAGGATCTTGCGACGGGGCATGGAGGCTAGCGCTTCAAAGACATTGTCCATGGACGGTTTCGCGGTTGACAATAGTTAACTAAATAATTAACTACTTCTGGCAGCTTGTGCAAGTGCCAATCTTCTTCTGACGCACTATTGCGCTTCTGGGTGGGTGCTTCGCGTGCTTGCTCGTAGCTTGTAGCGCACGATGATCTGCCCCAGCGTCTCTACGCTTGCTGTTCCCTGACGTGTTACCGCAGATGCAGAGGAGGCGCCCCCGAGGGGAGTGGCTCACCCGATGCTTGGAGCCGACACTCGGGCCGGGCCACAGGCTTGGGCAGCGTTCCATGGCGCCTTGGCGCGACTCGGCGTCCTGCACCTGCAGGCGACGCAACGTTCGCGGAAGGCACGTGCATGCTTCTCACATTGTCCGCCGCGGGTGCGATGGTGAGGGGCGTTTCGCCGGGTCGCACAAAGAACACATGACCAGTGTTCTTGCCGATCAGGTCGGCCTTCTCGATCACGCCGCCCAGGAAGACGACACGGTGGTCGAGGCGAAGTTCGCCAGAAATGATCCGGTCGCGTGTATCAGTGTCAGCACCAAGCGCGAGGCACAGGAACGCGAAACACCAAGTGCCTGCCGTTGCCTGCAGCCACAGACGCGGCAAGGATTGCGTGATCAGGATCCAATTGGCCCGCTTCGACGGCTTGCGCGCTGCCAGGCGGCCTGGTTCCGTTCCGTATAGACGTGACTCACCGGCGTGTCCACCGAGCACCGAGACCGCAGGTCCAAGCCGTGGTCTTTACGTCGTCAAAGCAATCGCAGCTTCCGACGCAGGCCTCTGGTCCGCGTCGGAAGCCAGCGCAAGTTGCAAGCAGGAAACTGGCTCGGGCACGTTTTTCAGCACGATTTCGCCAAGACACGATCCCGAATCAGGTGGGAGCTTCGCGGCCTCTGCCAGCGCATAGCTGATGACCGCCTGACCGGGGCTCGCCTGTGACTGCAAACGTGCGGCGATGTTCACCACCTGGCCGAACACATCACCGTTTTCAGTGACGGTGACCTCCCCCCAGTGCGCGCCGCTATGGACCGGCAAGGGAGTGACCCCCAGCGTGGAGGCTGACGCGGCAAACTCCTTGTGCAACTCGCCGATGGCTCGCACGGCGGCGCCAGGGTTGGGGAAGGCCAGCAGCACCGCATCGCCCATGGTCTTGATCAGTCGCCCGTCGTGCCGCTCGCAGCCGCGCTCCGCAGTGCGTTGCAACAGCGCCGCCGCGAGCATCGCCTGGCGCTCGTCGCGTGCGGAAAGCGCGGTGTAGCCCGACAGATCGGCAAGCACCACCGCGAGACTCTGGCGCTGACCCTGCACCAGTGAGTCGAGCGGCAGGTAGCGCAACACCAATCGATTCAGCGCTGCCTCGCCATGCTTGCGGACCGGCGCAAAGGTTGCGGTGGCGAGACCTGCCGCGAACACGAGACCGGTCTCCGGCGGCATTTCCAACCACAGCGCCAGGCGGATTGCCACGGTCCGTTCCAACAGCAGAAACAGGAAGGCGAAGATGAAGCTCAGCCCGCCCAACACGGTGAGCTTGCCAATTGCCAGGCGTGGATCGACGGTGCCGCGGTAGAAGATCGACAGCGCCAGTGAAAGCAGGATGGCCAGTACGAAGAGCTGCAGCGCGGTGATGCTGGGGCCGATAATCACCACTCCCGGAGCAACAAGCCCCATGGCTTCAAATCTGGTCTGGCTGATCCACACTATTGGCCACCAGAGGAATGGCACGGCAAGCAGTAGAATTCCGCCGATGAACACCGTGCCAAATATCCACTCGATGCGCAGGCGATCGTCTGCCACGGCATTGCGCATGTGGTAACGCAAGGCCTCGGCGGCCAGAGCAAAGGGCGGCATCATAGCGAGCATTAGCGTCAATCCCCACAGAATGGCGTTGACGCCCTTGGCAGCGTGAACGTCTGCCAGTGCAAGGGTCAGGGAGATCAGCGCCAAGGGCAGTACGGGCCAGGGCGAGTCGAGGCGCTGCAGCATCGCGGCGGGGCCGCCGAACAGGTCGCGGTCGGTCGAGACCTGGCGCATGCTTCGCGGGTAGAGCCAACGCCGCCAGCCGCGGTGCATTGCCTCGCCCGCTTCGCTACGAAGCCTGGCAAAGTGGTTGCGCCAGTCCTGCGGTGTCGGTTGGCGGGGATAACCGATGAAGAAACGCAGGAACAGCCAAGGCGCGGCAACGGCTGCAAGGTAGGAGAGCGCGTCCATGGCGATTCGCCAGGGGTTGCCGAATCTCAAGCCGAGTGCTTCGACGTAGATCGGGTGCGCGAGGAGTATGAAAAAGTAGGCGGTGGCCCAGGACGCCGTCGCCAGACAGAGAGCCAGGCGCCGCGTCGCTGGGCTCATGCGAGTGCGCAGGGCGATCGCCAAAGCCAGAGCCGCCGCAAGCACACCGGTGATGGATGCGAGGATCAGCGTGAAGCGGGCATAGGCTGCGCCTGCGGGATATTGGGCATCGTTCGCACCCAGCGCCAAGTGAACCACAAACGCCCCCTGGAACTCCGCCGGATTCAGCATCGGGGGCAGAGTCAGCAAAAAATGCGCGTGCACCAGGACCGATAGCGCTGCGAGGAGCACGATCACGGCGGCGTGGAAGGATTTGCTCACCGAAAGCCCCCTGAATCTCTGGCTCGGTTTAGATTAGCACCAAGCAGCTTGTACGGCTGAGTTTTCGCACGCAAGGAGGGGCCGGCCGACGTGCCCTCCTGTCTCTGATGGTCTGTCCGCCGCGAGAGAGTGCTAGTCCGCGCGTGGCGCCCGACAGGGTCGAATCGTGTGTTGGCGTGATTTCAAAAGCTGATGAACAGTCCGCCGTTCACCGGAATATTCGCGCCGGTGATATAGCCGGCGCCATCCGCAGTCAGAAAGTCGACGGCGCGGGCGATGTCGTCGGGATGGCCGATGCGGCCTACGGGGATGCTGGCGAGGATGCCATTGCGGATGTCCTCGCGAATCGCGCGCGTCATCGGCGTGTCGATGTAACCGGGCGAGACGCTGTTGACGGTCACGCCCTTGCGCGCCACTTCGCGTGCCAGGGACATGGTGAAGCCGTGCAGACCGGCTTTGGCAGCAGCGTAGTTGGTCTGCCCGAACTGGCCGGTCTGGCCGTTCACCGAGCTGATGTTGACGATGCGTCCGAAGCCGCGCTCGCTCATGCCTTCGACGACCTGCCTGCACAGGTTGTAGGCACTGTCGAGATTGATGCGCATGACGTCTGACCACTGGTCGCGCGCCATCTTGCGCAGGGTGGCATCGCGGGTGATGCCGGCCGCATTGACCAGGATGTCGACCGGGCCATGCTCAGACTCCACGGTCTGAACCAGCTCGGCACAGGCCTCGAAGCTGCCTACGTCAACCGGTGCGAAATGCACATCCAGTCCGCTCATTTCGCTGCGAAACGTGTCGATGCGCTCGCTGCGGGCGGCCAGGTCGGCAGCGATTACCTTGCGGCCGGATGCTTCAAGGGCACGGCAGATGGCGCTACCCAGGCCACCAATTCCTCCGGTGACGATTGCGATTCGCTTGGACATGGAAACTCACGGTCTGGAAAATCGATCCGCGAGCATATGCTGCGCTGCAGCACTGTGCAATGTGGCGGCGCAGCGCGCCACCTCAGGATTCAACGCGAACCGCTGCCACCTTTGCCGGGTGGCTTGGACCCTTGAACGGGCGGCACGCCAGGCATCGAGCCAAGCAGGCCGGACTGGAAGTCCTTCCAGAGGTCCAGGTTGCGTTCGGTGAGCTGATTGAGCATGGTCCAGGGCGTCTGGCCGAGCAGGTTGTTCAACTGGCTGCGGAACTGCACCTGCTGGTCGAGGAACAGCTGCATGCTGCGTTCCAGGTAACTGCCCATGAAGCCCTGCAGCGAGTCGCCATAGAAACGGATAATCTGGCTGAGCAACTGGGTGGAGAGCATTGGCTGACCATCCTGCTCGTGTTCGGCAATGATCTGCAGCAGCACCGAACGGGTGAGGTCATCGCCGGTCTTGGCATCGCGCACTTCGAAGGTCTCGCCGTCGACGATCAGCTGGCGCACGTCTTCCAGCGTGATGTAGCTGGAGATCTCCGTGTCATAAAGACGACGATTCGGATACTTCTTGATGATGCGGATGTCGGGCATGGCGCTACCGTGGTGTGGATTCGTGCTGCGCAGCATGGCGAACACGTGCACCGCAGCATGGCGCAGCGTGGCGTGAGCTGCAAGTGTTGGGAGGGCTGTGCTTCTGCGCAGTGAACCCGGACGCGGAGCTGCTTGTCTTTGGAGGGCGCATCTTGATGCGCCGCGCGGTGAGGCCTGCTGATCGCGTAACTCGCAATCCGGACAAGACCTTCATTGCACGCAGCGGCGGATCAAGATCCGCCCTACAAACGCGACGACCATTGCAAGTCTTGTCGAAAGGCCGCGCTCAAGCTTGGCTTCTCTGGCGGTGCTTGGTAGAGCAGCGCCGCGGGAGCGGCGCCCTCCAATGTGTATCCCGCTACGAATCGCCAGGGCGCGTCAGGGCAACTTTCCTGATCATTGCGAACTCACCAACCCATGTGGTGGCCACCATTGATGTCGAGATTCGAACCCGTGATCCAGGCCGCTTCGTCGGACACCAGGAAGGCGACGGCGTAGGCAATCTCCTCCGGCTTGCCGAGTCGCCCCGTCGGGATGTCGGCGACAATCTTGGCGCGGACTTCTTCCGGTACGGCCATCACCATGTCGGTGGCAACATAGCCTGGCGAAACGGTATTCACCGTGACGCCAAGCTTGGCGTTCTCGCGAGCCAGCGAAATGGTGAAGCCATGCATGCCGGCCTTGGCGGCTGCGTAGTTCGCCTGGCCGTACTGGCCCTTGAGGCCGTTGATCGAGCTGATCTGCACGATGCGTCCCCACTTGCGTTCGCGCATGCCGTCAATCACGGGACGGGTAACGTTGTAGCAGGAATTTAGGTTGGTATTGATGACCTCGTGCCACTGATCGGCGGCCATGCGATGGAAGGTGCCGTCGCGGGTGATGCCGGCGTTGTTGATCAGCACGTCGACCGGCCCGAGCTGCGCTTCGACTTCACGCACCATCGCGGCAGCTTCGTCTGGGCTGCCAACGTCGCCCTTGGCCAGCGCGAAGTCGAAACCCTGGTCCTTCATGGCTGACTGCCATTCGCGGGCCTTGGCCTCGTTGCGGAAGTTGGTTGCTACTCGAAGACCCTGCTGGGCCAGGCGCTTGCAGATGGCAGTTCCAATGCCGCCGGTGCCGCCGGTGACCAATGCGACGCGTGAAGTCATTGCGTTCCCCTCCAGGAATGATGTCGCCGACGCTGTCTGCGCCGGTCCCCGCGATTCTACGCGGCGAAGCTTGCCCTTGTTCAAGCCCGCGAGCCGGAAATCTTTCCTGCCGCCAGCTTCGTAAATGAGAATCGCCCGATCGCCGTATTCAACAGGCTGGCGATATCCGGTTCGCCCTTCAGCACAGCAGGGTCCAGTCCGAGGTGCGCAAGCGCCAGACGCACCGCCTCGACCGACCGCCGCGTGCCGACTGCTCCTGAGCCCTCCGACTTGCTCAGCTTCTGGCCCGTGGCATCAAGCACCAGTGGCAGATGCAGATAGGCCGGAGTCTCGAAACCCAGCAGTTGCTGCAGCAGGATCTGCCGCGGCGTCGAATCCAGCAGATCGGCGCCTCGCACCACTTCACTGATCGCCTGTTCGTGGTCGTCAACCACGACGGCCAGTTGGTAGGCCCAAAGGCCGTCGGCGCGACGCAGCACGAAGTCGCCAACCTCACGGGCCAGGTTCTGGGTGATCTTGCCGAACACGGCGTCGTGGAAGCCGATTTCCTGATCCGGGACACGCAGCCGGAATGCGGCCGGGCGCTTCGCGTCGTGGGAGACACAGGCGCCGCGATGCAATCCATTCTGCGGCGCGAGTTCCGCACGCGAACATCGGCACTCGAACGCCAGGCCGCGTCCCAGCAGAGTGCCCAACACCGCGGCGTAGGCCTCAGTTCGGCTTGATTGATAAAGCGGCTCTTCATCTGGCGCCAGCCCCAGGCAAGACAGCAACTGCAGCTGCGCTTCGATCGCGCCGTCCTTCTGGCGCGGCGGGTCAATGTCTTCGATGCGCAGCAGCCACTGACCGCCCATCTGGCGCGCGCGAATCCAGCTTCCCAGGGCCGCCACGAGTGAGCCCAGGTGCAGGGGGCCGGTGGGAGACGGGGCAAATCGCCCACGATAGGCCCGGCTCACGCAGCGTTCCGGCGGCCGCCATGGCCATCTGGCGATGTGCCTGCGACGCGGTTCCGGAGCGCGTGTGCCCTTGATTCACCCGGCATTCGGTACCATCTCCACGTACGTTCCCATCCGCATATTCTGAGGCCTGCTCGTCATGATGCGAATTGCCCTTTTCCTTGCGACCAATATGGCCGTGCTGGTGCTGCTGGGCATCGTGCTTTCGGTCCTGCAGGGCGTGTTTGGTGTGCAGCTGGGCGATACCGGTGGCCTGCTGCTGTTTGCTGCACTGTTTGGATTCGGCGGCGCGTTCATTTCGCTGGCGATCTCCAAATGGATGGCGAAGCGCTCGACCGGCGCCCAGGTGATCACCGAGCCGCGCAACGAACACGAGCGCTGGCTGTATGACACCGTTCGGCGGCAGGCCGAAACGGCCGGCATCAAGATGCCGGAAGTCGCCATCTACGACGCGCCGGAAATCAACGCATTCGCAACCGGACCGAGCCGCAACAATTCCCTGGTTGCGGTCTCAACGGGATTGTTGCGCGCCATGAAGCGCGACGAAGCCGAGGCGGTGCTGGCACATGAAGTGAGCCACGTGGCCAACGGCGACATGGTGACCATGGCGCTGATCCAGGGTGTCCTGAATACGTTTGTGATCTTCCTGGCTCGAGTGGTCGGGCGCCTCGTCGACTCGTGGATCAGCGGCAGCCGCGACGGAGGGGTGAGCTTTGCCTACTACATCATCGTGATCGTGCTCGACATCGTGTTCGGCATTTTCGCGTCGATGATTGCCATGGCATTCAGTCGCTGGCGCGAGTTCCGTGCCGATGCCGGTGGAGCGCAGCTGGCAGGCAGGGAAAAAATGATCGCTGCGCTGGAGCGTCTGGCGCAAACCTACGGGCATAGCACCCTGCCAAATGAGGTCAAGGCCTTTGGTATTTCCGGCGGCGTGGGTGGCGGCGTGCTGAAGCGACTGATGATGAGCCATCCGCCCTTGGCAGAGCGGATCGCTGCGCTGCGAAGCGCGGTCTGAGCGGTTCACGGGTGGCGAATGGCGCCAGCCCGGGTGCAGTCGCTCAGAACGCGCTGAAGTCGTAGTTGAGTTCCGGGCCCGCGGGCGACAGGAAGTGGCCCTCTACGTAGTCGACGCCCGAGCTGAACAAGGTCGTCAGACTGGCGGCGTCGGAGACGAACTCGACGATGGTCTGCTTGCCCATCTTCTGGGCCTCGGCCGCTATCTCACGCACTTTCTTCTGCGTTTCGGCGTTCTTTGAGAGATCCTGCATGAAGCTGCGATCGATCTTCAGATAACCGGCATTGATGTGCTTGAGCAGCTGGAATGAATTCAGGCCGGAACCAAACTGGGCAAGGCACAGCGATGCCCCAACCTTGGCCACGGCATTGGTGAAGTCCTGCACCGGCTTGAGGTTGGTGAAGGCCTTGGCCTCCGGAATCTCGAAGATCAGTCGCTCTCCAGGGACGCCGCTGCGCTTGATCAGCTCAGTGACCAGCAGACCCAGATTATTGCTTTCGGTCAGCCCGCTGGGTGTGATCTTCACCATCAGGGCTATGTTTCGGCCAGCCTTGTGCTGCTCGGCCAGGGTCTGGATCGAGCGCGCAATGACCCAGCGATCGATGTCGTCGAGCAGGCCGAATTCTTCTGCAATGGGCAGGAACGACAGCGGCGGGACGACGTCGCCGTGGCCCAGTTTCATGCGCAGCAACACTTCGTAAAGCTCCACTTCATTGCCTTGCAGGCCAACGATGGGCTGGAAGTGCAGCAAGAAATCGTTGCCCTTGAGGGCCACCTGGATACGCTGTACCCATTCCTGGATGCGCTCTTCCTCGGCGCGGTCCTTGGCTGCCGGGTCATGGATCTGGGCGCGGTTTCCGCCGTCCGCCAGCGCCGACTGCAGTCCCTGGCTGGCCTTGCCCAGCACCTGCGGCACGCTGGCGATCTTCTCGCCGATCTGCACGCCGCCCAGGCTGATGGTCACATTCAACGAACGATTGCCAACTTCCAGGATGTGATCGGGATAGCCGGCACGGATGCGCTCTGCCTGATCGCGACTTTGGGCGTGGTCGGATCGGCGGCAAAGCACAGCGAAGCTGTGGTCGGAGAATCGCGCCGCGATGGTGTTCTCCCCGATTTCCTGCTCCAGGCGCTGGGCGACCGCGCGCAGCAGGTCGTCGGCGTGGCCGAGACCTATGTCGTTCAGCAGGTTGGAATAATTGTCGATCTCCATCAGGAAGAAGGCCTGGTCACCAGCGCCCTGCGCGGCGGCGCTGACTGCAGCTTCCAACTCGCCCATGAAGTGGGTGCGGTTGAACAGGCCGGTAACCGGGTCACGCTGGCGCAATTCATCCAGTTCCTTGACCATTTCCGCGTCGATGGTCTGTTGCCGGAACACGATCTGCAGGCAGGGCTCGCCCTCGTAGCTGGCCTGGGTGAATTCCATGATCGCGTCGAAGGTTTCCCCGTCGGCGCGCTGCGCCTGGAGTTCCAGTTTCTTGGGCGGCGGCTCACCCTTGGTCATGCGCTTGAGCAGCTGTTTGAATTCCTCGGTTGCCGCCCCGGCAATCATGTCCAGCACAGGCAGGCCTTCGACCTCCTCGAAACTCTCGTAGCCGAAGATTTCCAGATACGCATGGTTGGCGCGGATATGCATGCCTTCGTGGACGTACGCGATCGGGTCGCGCGAAGAATCGATCAAGGCGTCACAACGCCGCTCGGTTTCGCGCAGTTGCGCCTCCAGGCGCCGAACTGCGCGGCGATTCTCGAGATTGGCGAACTGATTGCGCACCACATGCTGCAAATGCTCGGGCTTGTTGCGCAGCGCCACGTTGCGCGCGCCAGCGGCGAGGGCACTCATGACGATGTCGTCGTTCAGCTCGGTGGCGACCGCAACCACGGGGAGATCCTTGGAACTGGTATTGGCCAGCTCCATCACACTGGACAGCGGAATGTTCTTGCCCGCCATGGCGACCAGGATGAGGTCGGGAGGCTGCTTGACCATCAGTTCGGTCAGTTCGTCCAGGCTCTCCGGACGCGAGGGCCTGACGGCCATGCCTCCGTTGCGCAGGATGCTGATGATGCCCTCGGCGTCATCGAGTCGATCCTCGACGATGATCAGGCGAATGACGGAGTCCTGGGAGGCCATGGGTGCTTCAGTTTCTTCGCAGGCTCAAAGTGTTGCACATACAACCGAATGTCCGCCATACAGACCGTTCATCTGTCCTGGCAGCCCGGGAGTCGGGCAGTAGTGGCTTGCATGGGTGGGCGAAGCGTCACAACGGCCGTTTTGAGGCCGCGCCAGCTTCTTCCCGTACCAGACGGGGCAGAAGGTAGCCTGAGGTCCGGTCTCGCAACATAGCGTGAAGAGCCAGTGCCTGCTGGTCTGGTACTTCGAAATGGGCCGCACCCTGCACCCGGTCAAGCTGATGCAGGTAATAGGGAAGCACGCCGCAGTCGAAAAGGCGTTCACCAAGTGCTTCCAGCGATTCGACGCTGTCATTGACTCCGCGCAGTAGAACCGCCTGGTTGAGCAGGACGGCACCACTTGACGCCAGGCGCGCCAGCGCGTCAGCCACGCTGGCATCCAATTCATTGGCGTGATTCACATGAACCACACACACCACGGGCCACTCCAGGCCCGCCAGCCAGTGGCACAGCTCGGCGTCTATCCGTTCGGGTAACACAATCGGCAAACGGGTATGCAGGCGCAGGCGGCGGACATGCGGGATATGCCTCAAACCTTCGGTCAGGGATGCCAGCTTGTGGGTGGCAAGCGAAAGCGGGTCGCCGCCGCTGAGCAGGACCTCGCGAATGCTGCTGTCGGCGGCGATCTGCGCCAGCACGGCACGCCAATCGTCGGAGGCTGCGGTGTTCTCGCCGTAAGGGAAGTGGCGCCGGAAGCAATAGCGGCAGTGCACTGCACAACTGCCGGTGCTGATCAGCAAGGCGCGGCCAGCGTACTTGTGCAGCAGCCCCGGCGCCTCGCGGCTGGCCAGATCGCCGACGGCGTCACTGCTGAAACCCGGCAATACGCGGCATTCTTCGTCCAGCGGCAATACCTGGCGCAACAGGGGGTCATCGGGATCGGCATAGCGCATGCGTGCCACGAAGCCGCGCGGCACGCGCAGCGGAAAGCCGGCATCGCCATCTGCGGGCAGGCGATCCGCCAGATCCGCCAGACCGAGCATCGCCAGCAGTTCCCGCGGGTCGGTGACGGCATCGCGCCACAGCAGGCGCCAGTCGCCGGCTTCGATGCCGGCTTTGGCTGCAGGGGTGTTCCCAGTTATCATGCCCGGTTTACAGCCCGCTTCGTTGGGTACTCGATTCACCATTGTAGCCGCTGCCCGCAGCGGCTTTCGCACTTCCGGGAGTTTGCAGGCATGGCCAATTACGGCATGAACGACGTCAAGAACGGGATGAAGATCCTGGTCAACAATGATCCTTGCGTGATCACCGACACCGAGTACGTCAAGCCAGGCAAGGGTCAGGCTTTCACCCGGATCAAGTACCGCAACATCAAGAGCGGTCGCGTTGTGGAGCTCACCATGAAAGCGACCGACTACCTGGAAGCGGCCGATGTGATGGATACCGACATGCAGTTCCTGTATGCCGATGGCGAGCACTGGCACTTCATGCAGCAGGAGACCTTCGAGCAGGTGCAGGCTGACAAAACCGCGGTTGGCGAGTCCTGGCAGTGGCTCAAAGGCGAGGAGGCCTGCGTGGTTACCTTGTGGAATGGCTCGCCAATCGCCGTGCAGCCGCCCAACTTTGTTGAGCTCACCATCGTCGAGACCGATCCCGGCGTGCGCGGCGACACCTCCGGTGGCGGCGGAAAGCCGGCCAAGCTGGAAACCGGTGCGGTGGTTCGCGTGCCGCTGTTCGTCGGTCAGGGCGAGATCATCAAGGTCGATACCCGCAGCGGCGAGTACTTCAGCCGGGTCAAGTAAGTCGACTCGGTGTAGCAGGGGCGCCGCGTCGGCCAACGATGCTGGTGGCCCTTTGCCCTGTCCATCCATGCACGCCGGGAGTCGCCGATGTCGACCGATGCCACGCCACAGCCCTGCGATCTGCTGATTGAGTGCGGCTGGGTAGTGCCGGTCGAGCCCCACGGCGTGGTGCTGGCAGACCATGCCGTGGCGATCAGCCAGGGAGAGATCCTTGCCCTGCTGCCGCGTGGCGAGGCGAGAATCCGGTTCGCGCCGCGCGAGACGATCCAGCGGCCGGGTTCGGTCCTGATGCCCGGCCTGGTCAATGCGCATTGCCACAATCCGATGACCCTGCTGCGCGGCGTGGCGGATGACCTGCCGCTGCGCACCTGGCTGGAACGACACATCTGGCCGATCGAAGGCGCGGTCATTGGACCGGAATTCGTCATCGACGGGATCGAACTGGCGGTCGCCGAGATGCTGCGCGGCGGAACCACCTGCTGCAACGAGAACTATTTCTTCCCGGATGCGCAGGCGGCCACCTACAGCCGGCTGGGCTTTCGCGCCCTGGTCGGGATTCCCGTCATCGACTTTCCCACTGCCTGGGCCAGTTCGCAGGACGAATACTTCGACAAGGGTCTGGAAGTCCACGACCTGTGGCGCGGCAATGCGCTGATCGCCGTCGGCTTTGCGCCGCACGCACCCTATACGGTCTGCGACAGCAGCTTCGAACGCATCCGGATGCTGGCCGATCAGCTCGACCTGCGTGTGCACTGCCACGTGCATGAAGCGGCGCAGGAAGTGGAGGATTCACTCAAGCAGCATGGCATGCGGCAGATTGCGCGGCTTGATCGGCTCGGGCTGTTGAACGAGCAGTTGATCGCGGTGCACATGACCCAGCTGACCGACGCCGAAATCGCCCTGTGCGCCGAGCGCGGCGTGCACGTTGCGCACTGTCCGGAAAGCAATCTCAAGCTGGCCTCGGGATTTTGTCCGGTGGAAAAGCTGCGCAGCGCCGGGGTCAACCTGGCGCTCGGCACCGACGGTTGCGCCAGCAACAATGATCTTGATCTGTTTGGCGAAATGCGCACTGCAGCCTTGCTGGCCAAGGGTGTGGCGATGAATGCCGCCGCCATGGACGCCGCCAGCACCTTGCGTATGGCCACGCTGGGCGGCGCGCGTGCACTGGGTTTCGGTGATCGGGTCGGTTCGATCGAACCGGGCAAACGCGCCGACCTGACCTGTGTCGACCTGGACCCGCTGGAAACTCAGCCGTTGCACAACGTCATCTCGCAGCTGGTCTATGCCTGTGGGCGACATCAGGTGAGCGATGTATGGATTGATGGCCGCCAGCGGCTGGGCGGCGGTCAGTTGCTGGACATCGATGTGGCGGCGCTGCGCAGCAAGGCCGGCGCGTGGCGCGAGCGCATCGCACGAATTGAGCTGGGTGCGCGATGAGTAATCCTTGGCCGGTCGAAATAGACGCCGGGCACGCGCATTGTTGTAGGGCAAGCCTGTGGCTTGCCGCTCCGGAACTTGCGTTTCAGTTGATTTGGGCGCGGCGTGGCAAGCGACACGCTTGCAAGCTCGGTGTGGCAAGCGGGCACTCACGCCCTGCAAAGTTGCTCCTGATTGCCCACATGCCTCAGCCACACTTTCAAGTGCATCCAGTACCCCCACCCGTTCGCCCTGAGGAGCCGGGACCAAGCGAAGCGACGGCGCAGCGGCGAAGCCGCCGAACGAGGTCGAAGACCGAGGCCCGGCCCTTCGAGACGGCGCTTCGCGCCTCCTCGGGACAGGCTCTCGAAGGTTCCCGCAGCGGTGGTTCGAGACGCGCCGCCTCGACCTTCGGTCTCGATCGCCCCTCCTCACCACGAACGGATAGGTTTTTTCTCAAGGAATCTCGGCTCACCGAGCCCTTCGTCAGTGCTATGTACGCATGGCTGAGGCATGTGGCTTGTCAAGAAGTTGCTAGTACATGAGCAAAAGAAAAATGTCCGAAGCCGAAGCACCCAATGTCAGCGCGGCCGAGCTGACGAAGTTCGGAGAGCTGGCGGAAAGGTGGTGGGGCGAGGCGCCGAGTTTGCGAGCGTCCAGTGGACGGTCGCGCGGCGTCGAGCGCCCGGTCATGGATGACCGGGCCGGTGTAGCCCACCATGGACGGTTCTGAAGCGATGAGCAGAAAGAATGTGTCCGAAGCCGAAGCACCCAATGTCAGCGCGTCCGAGCTGGCGAAGTTCGGGGAGTTGGCGGAGAGGTGGTGGGGCGAGGCGCCGCGTTTGCGAGCGTCCAGTGGACGGTCGCGCGGCGTCGAGCGCCCGGCCATGGATGGCCGGGCCGGCGTAGCCCACCATGGACGGTTCTGAAGCGATGAGCAGAAAGAAAGTGTCCGAAGCCGATGCACCCAATGTCAGCGCGGCAGAACTCACCAAGTTCGGGGAGCTTGCGGAACGGTGGTGGGATCCACGCGGCCCCCAACGCCCCCTGCACGAACTGAACCCGGCCCGCCTTGCCTACATCCGCGATCGCGCCACGCTGCGCGACGCGCAGGTGCTTGACGTCGGCTGTGGCGCCGGTCTGCTCTCCGAAGCGCTGGCGGGCGAGGGCGCATCGGTCGTGGCGCTGGATCTGGCACCGGAGCTGATCGAGATCGCGCGCCTGCACCTGCTTGAGTCCGGGCGCACGGTCGATTACCGGCTGCAGTCCGCCGAATCGCTGGCCCAAGCCCAGCCGGGCAGCTTCGACGTAGTCGTCTGCATGGAAATGCTCGAGCACGTGCCGGACCCCGCCGCGATCGTGCACGCCTGCGCGCGCTTGCTCAAGCCCGGCGGCCAGCTTTTCCTGTCCACCCTCAATCGCACGCCGGCTGCCTTTGCCCTGGCGATCGTCGGCGCCGAGTACATTGCCGGACTGCTGCCGCGCGGCACGCACAGCTACGCGCAGTTCATTCGTCCAGCCGAACTGGGCGGGTGGCTTCGCGAAGCCGAACTGGAGCTGCGCGATGTGAGTGGACTCCTGTATGAACCCTGGCGACGCAGTGCGCGCCTGTCGAAACGCGTCGACGTGAACTACCTGGCCTGGGCAAGCAAACCGGCGTGAACCGGTCCGTGGTTCAAGCGGTGCTGTTCGATCTGGATGGAACCCTGGTCGACAGCGCACCGGATCTCACCGCGGCCATCGACCGGGTGTTGCTGGAGCAGGGCAGGGCAGCGGTTGATGGAGCGCGACTTGCCGCTGTGGTCAGCAAGGGCGGACGCGCCATGCTGCAGGTGGCCTTTCCGGATCTTGACGTCGATGCGCGTGAGAAACTGCTGCCGCGTTTTCTGGACTGCTACGCGCAGAACATCGCTGGTACGAGCCGTCTCTACGAGGGTATCGAGACGCTGCTGGCCCGTATCGAGGCGCGCGGCATGCGCTGGGCGGTGGTGACCAACAAGCCCGAGGCGCTCGCCAGCAAGCTGATGTCGCTACTGGACCTGCTGCCGCGCTGCTCGGTGCTGGTTGGCGGCGATACGCTACCCCAACGCAAGCCAGATCCGGAGCCGCTTTGGCATGCCTGCCAACAGCTTGGCGTCCGGTCAGAAAACTGTGTCTACGTCGGCGACGACGTGCGTGATGCGCTGGCCGCCAAGGCGGCGGGCATGCCAGCCGTGGTGGCGCTGTGGGGCTATCACTCCGGCGACGAGGATCCGCTCACCTGGCCAGCCGAGGCGCACTGCGGCTCACCACTCGAACTGCTGGATCTTGACCTGCTGGGGCTTGCCAATGACGCTGGCCAGCGCTGACGGTCTGCCCACCGCCCTGCAACAGGAGTGGCGACGCAGCGAACCCCTCGCAGAACTGATAGAGACCTTCTTGAGTCCCGCAGCCAGGCACGTGTTGCCGTGTTGGGCACTGCTGCTGGGTGAGCTGGAAGAGGCTGCGCTGGATCTTTCCGAAGCGCATATCGCCCAGGTGAAACTCGGCTGGTGGGCCGAAGAATTGCAGTACGGTTTGGCCGGGAGTGCCCGTCATCCACTCGTGCAGGCGCTGTTTGGATGCGATTTGGCGAGGCGGCTTTCCGACGCCGACTGGAGCAGCCTGGTACACGGCGCCGCATCACTTGCCGCGAGCGAGGTCAGGCCTTCCTCGGTGGCAGCCCAACTGGAACGTTTCATGCTCTTCAGTCGGCCGGCAGCGCGGCTGGAAGCCAGTCTGTTTGGTACGGGGGACATCGAGCAGACGGCCCGGACGCATGCCGTGCATCTCGCCCTTAACCAGATGCTCTTGCCCAGGCGACGGCAACGACAGCCGTGGCCGATGGACCTGGTGGCACGTTTCGGGCTGAGTCCCGCGCAGGAAGGCGCCGATGGGTCGTCAGTCCTGCAGTTCGTTCGCGAACACGCCCGGCAGTTGGCCGTGATCTTGACCGGGAATGCACATAGCTCGCTTTACCGTGCAACGGCGGGTGTGAGTCGATCAATCATCCTGCGGAGGGTGCAGGGAAACGGATTGGCCGGTCCCTTTGGCGTACGGCCCAGCCTTCGCAGCGCATGGTCAGTCTGGCGAGCAGCACGTCGGGCTCGGCCCTGAAACCCCGTTTCAACTTGACTTGCGGGCCGCAAGCCCCAAGCTTGAACCTTCTGCCGGCGCAAAAGCGCCTTTCGATCCAAGGAGTTACGCATGTCGCTGCGCTATCTCGACAACACCGTTCGTGCCATGCCGGACATCGCCGCTGAAGCCCGTCCGGGCGTCGCCGGAACGCTTGATTGGGTCGGCATGGGCGAGATTGAAGTGCCCGTGATGATTGCGGACGAGTCTGGTGTGCCAGTGCGCACGCCGGCGCGGGTTACTGCGTATGTCGATCTGGCGCGCCCAGAAGTCCGCGGCATCCACATGTCGAGGCTCTACCTCCACGTCGACCGGGCCCTGAGCGCCGAACCCCTGTCGCCCTGTTCGGTGCGACGACTGCTGAAGGATTTTCTCGAGTCCCACACCGAGCTGTCGGATCGCGCCATGGTGCGCATGTCCTTTGACTACATGGTCAAGCGCCCGGCGCTGGTCAGCGACAACCGCGGCTGGAAATCCTACCCGGTGGCAATTACCGGACTGATGCACAACGGTCAGTTGCAGCTGGAGCTGGCATTTGAAGTCGGTTACTCGAGCACGTGTCCGTGTTCCGCGGCACTCGCCCGGCAATTGATCCAGGAGCGCTTCCAGATCGATTTCCCGGGCGATGCGCCGCTCGATCATGCCGCCGTGCTGGCCTGGCTTGGCACCGAAGAGGGCATCTGCGCCACGCCGCACAGCCAGCGCAGCAGCGCGGAAGTGCGCGTGCGCCTGGTACCGGCTTTCGCCAACTTCCCCATCGTCGACCTGATCGACTGCGTCGAGGACGCCCTGAAAACCCCGGTGCAGACCGCGGTAAAGCGCGAGGACGAGCAGGCCTTCGCCCGCCTCAACGGCCAGAACCTGATGTTCTGCGAGGATGCGGCGCGTCGCATTCAGGCAGCGCTGGATGGATCTGAAGGCGTTACCGACTTCTGGGTACGGGCCTCGCATTTCGAGAGCCTGCATCCGCACAACGCGGTTGCCGTGGCCACCAAAGGCCTGCCGGGTGGCTACCAGGCAGGCATGGACTGGAATGCCCCCTTGAGTCGCTGAGCCCAGGCCTCAAACGTCGGCGGGGTCACGCTCGAATCCGTCGTGGAAGGTCGGAACCAGGCCTTCGCAATTGAGTGCAAAGCCGACGCTTGGCTTGGCCGGATCGTTGGTCTGCAGGGTCAACAGGGCGGTACGCGGGCCGGCCCCGGTCGGCGTGCAGCCGATGCTGAGCATCTGGGTCGCTGCCCCGGCCGGGACTTGCAGGGGCAGCGGCGTGAGCAGGACGAATTCGCCGGCATGGCTGCCACTCAGCACTGGCTGTCCCACTTCCAGCGTGCCAGTGCCTGGATTGCCGATGATGATGGTGCGCACATCCATCTCGCGCGGTCGAGCAAAGAACTGCAGCGGGCCTGGGCTTCCCGGCGTCGAGACGAAGGCGGGTACCGCGGGATCGATACCGCTGCCGCGCAGGGCAATCTGCACACTCATGCCAGCAGAGTTGACCGCCAGCGAGCCGGTCGGCGAGCCGGCTGAGCCGGGTGCAAAGCGCACATCGATGCGACAGGACTGGCCGGCAGCCAGGTTCGCGCCGCAGGTTCCACCACTGAGAGTAAAGCCCATCGCGACGCTGGAGACCAGGCTGATTGAGGCGGAGGCATTCCCGATATTGCTCAGGGTTGCGCTCTGGATGGCGGATTGCTGGCCCACCTGGATCGAGCCGAAATCGAGGCCGTCGGGCGGCTGCAGACGCAGATTGGGAGCCAGCGCGAAACCCGAGCCCTGCAAGGCGGCTGACTGCAGTATCGGAACAGTGGACGTGGCAATGGCACTGAAGGTCCCTGCCGCAGCGCCTGCGCCGGCTGGGGTCAACACCATGTCGACTTCGCAGCTCGCGCCGCCCGCCAAAGTGCTGGAGCAGTTGTTGGCCACGATCTGGAATGGCGCGGCCGTGCTTGCCGACAGGCTGGTAAGAGGCAGGCTGCCCGGGTTGAGCAAGGTGATGCGTTGCGCGGCACTGGATTGACCGATTGCCACCGGGCCGAAATCCAGTGGGCCCAGTGGAGTCAACTGCAGATCGGCGGGGGTGAATCCATTGGCCATCAGTGGCACCTGGTCGCTGATCTCAACCAGATCGCCGTTGCCCGGACCTGCGGCGGTGGCTCGCGCAATGAACATCGTACGCAGGTCTCCGTCCTGCAGCGGTGACACATCCACGGCTACTGCACAGGCCTGACCAGGAATGATGATGGCCGGCAGGCTGCAGCTGCTGTCGATCTCGAAGGGTGCCCCAAGCGACAGTTCGAACAGGGTGTAACTCTCGCCGCCGGTGTTGCGCATGCTCAAAGCGCGGGTGGGCGAGGTTGTTCCGGTCTGCACATCGCCGAAGTCGACGCCGTCCGGCACGATCTCGATGCGCGCCGGACCGTAGCCAGTCGCGCTGAGCTGCACGGTGTTGCCAAACAGGAAGTTTGCCTGGGCACGGAACTGCGCCGACATCGGGCCGCCAAAGGTCGGCGAGAAGTAGCGCAGATTCACCTGGCAGCTCTGTCCGCCAGGCAGGTTGGTCGGGCAGTTTTCGTCTTCCAGCGAGAAGGTCGGTGAACTGCCGCCCAGAAACGCAAAGGCCACATTGGATGCCGTCTCGGTTCCGGGGTTGTGCAATACCAGTTCGATCAGGTCACTGGGTGTTCCCACTGGCACGCGGCCGAGTGCGATTGGCCCTGCAGGGCTCAGCACCAGGCTGGCGGCCACGCTGCCGAAGCCGGTGAGCTGGATCGCATCGCTGGAGCCCTGAGCGCTGCTTGCCACCATGCTTGCATTGGCGGCGCCGGCTGCAGTCGGGGCGAACACCACGCGCTGCGTGCAATTCGCTCCCGCGCCCAGGCTGGTGGTGCAGGTGCCACCGGCTGCCAGTTGAAAGGGTGGCGAAACGGCGAAACTGAGCGCGGTCAGCGTGACATTGCCAGAGTTTTGCACGCTGGCGTTCTGGAAAGCGCTGGTGCTTCCAACCGCCTGGCTGGCAAAGGAAAGGCCCAGGTCCGGCTGCAGGTTGAGCCCAGGCTGGGCCACGAAACCGCTGCCGCTGAGCAGGATTTCGTCCTCCAGCCCACCATCGGCAATCGCCGAGAACTCGCCCAGTTCACCTGGTGCTGCGAGCGGCGTGAACTGCAGCATCGCCGTGCAGGACTCACCCTGAGCCAGCGCCGCCCCGCAGGTAGTCGATTGCAGACTGAATCGCGCGCCGCTCACCGAGAGCTGCAGTCCCGACAATGGCAGGCTGCCTGGATTGGTTACCGTGGCCTGCAGCTGGGCGCTGGTATTGATCGGCACCTGCCCGAAGGCCAGGCCTGCATTCGGCGTGATGTCGAGCTGCGGAGCCGGTGGTCCAATCTCGGACTCGTAAGCGCCTGCATCACACGGAGTGTTGCCGGGATTCGGGCGAAGAAACAGGCGCTGGTCAAGATTGAGGATCGGGAAATCGGCACAGGTGTCGGGATTTCCACGCTGCACGGCGGCACTGCCGCCCTGCGGCTTCATCACTACCACCGGTGGCGGTACATCGGGCAGTGGCGAGGCCAGTTTCGGATCGCCCACCGCCGCGCCGCTGAAGGCGGGCGAGGCATCACAA
The DNA here is from genome assembly GCA_038257155.1 of Lysobacterales bacterium. GTDB lineage: Bacteria > Pseudomonadota > Gammaproteobacteria > Xanthomonadales > Xanthomonadaceae > JANJTY01. The sequence goes on from JBBSJP010000006.1 coordinate 154,982, forward strand.
CTGTTGGCCGGCCAGAGCAGGTTGCCGCTGTGGTTCTGGATCGGGATACCGACATTGCTGGCACAGTTGTCGGCGCTGCCATTGGCTGTGTTGTTGGCCAGGATGGTGTTGCGCATATCGGTTTCCGGCGTTTCGCCGGTCTGGATCTCGGCAGCGTAGATTCCGCCGCCACCATCCGTCTGCAGGGCGCGGTTGCCCTCGATCGTGACATTCACCAAGGTGATGCCACGATCCACGCTGCCCTGTTCCGGGCCCATGTTGTAGATCGCGCCGCCATAGGAGGCGCTGTTGTCGTGCAGGGTGCTGTTGCTCAGCATGAAGCCGGGAAATTCCAGGTCGAAGCCGCCCTTGAGTTTGGCGGTACTGGCGATGGCGCCACCGCGGCCGTCGTTTTCCGCCTTGTTGCTGATGAAGGAGTTGCCGTTCGCAATCGCCGTGCGTGCGCTGAAGATCGCGCCACCGAGTCCCATGGCGCCTTCGACCTCGTTCAAGGTGAACAGGTTGCGCTCGATGAGGGCCGCCGGCGCGCCCACCGCCATGAACACCGCACCGCCGCGGCCTTCATCGCCTTCCACCACGTTGTTGACGAAGATCGATTCGACGATGCTGAGGAAGCCCTGCTGATGCCAGATTGCCCCACCGCCTTCGGTTGCTCCGCCTTCGGCTTCCGCGCTGTTGTTGGTGAACTCGCTGAGGCTGATCGCCAGGGCAGCCAGGTTGCCGCTGTTGTTGAACGAGATGGCGCCGCCGCTGGTCTTGGCCGAGTTGTTGATGAAACTCGAAAGGGTGATGGTGCTCGGGTCACTGGCACTGAGCCGGATAGCGCCGCCACCGTCACCGCTGCCATTGGCGCTGTTGCCCATGAAGCTGCATGCGGTGATGTGGATGGGGCTGGAGCTGGAAATGGCGCCGCCGCCAGGACCGGGATTGGTGTTGTCGACAAAGGAACAGCCGGTCGCCACCAGACTGCTGTTGGCACTGAAGATCAGCACCGCGCTGTTCGAACCCTTCTTCAGCGTGGTGCCATCCAGGGTGAGCGTCACACCACTGGTTGCAATGCGAAAGATGTCGCCCTGGTTGTCGCCATCGATGATGACCGGTCCCTGGAAGCTCAGGCTGCGGTTGATGTAGAACGGGCTGCCATAGCTGCCAAGCTTGATCGAGCTCACCCCATTGAAGGCAATCGTGTTCTCGTCACCGCTGCCAGCCGGGCAGGCGGTATAGGTCTGCGCATTGTTGTTGGCGTTGGCGATGGCCTTGCGCAGCGTGCAGCCCAGGCCATCGTCGTTGGACGGCCCGCTGCCGCTGTTGTAGTCGGAGGCATTGTTGACGGTGATGGTCGCGGCGCCGGCACCGGTCGCGGTGGCCAATAATCCGAGACCCAGGAAAGCCGTTCGCAGTCGCGCTGCCATCGAAAAGCGCGGGTCGGTCTTGGATTGGATCGGGCTCATGCGCGGCTCCTCGTTGTTGCGTCAACAACAGAGTAACGCGCAGCAGGGAGAAAACCGGACGTGCCCCGAAAAAAACGCTGCGACAGCCCTGAAACCGCCAGGCCGCCGCAGCGCCGGGCTTACTCGAATACCTGGTCTGCCTTGATCACCTGCACGCGGGCGCGCGGCAGGCCAAATGGCAGTTTGGAAATCACCGCATCCTCGGCCATCAGCTCCGCCGGCTTCTCGGTGTTGTAGGTGATCGGGGAGGCACGGTCTTCGGCAATCGCCGCGGCCAGGCCTTCGGCATCCTTTGCCACGAACACGAACTGCGCCGCGGAGCTGTCCAGGTACTTGCGGATCACGACGTTGACCTGCGCATGACTGAGTTTCTCGAGTTCGGCGCGCACATAATCGACAAAATCCGGCGTCCCGAACCAGTGCGAGTCGAGCGCATAGCCCAGACGGCGCGAGCTGGTGGCGGTGAGGATGGCGACGACCTTGCGCAAATAAGTGCGGGTGGCCTCGAAGTCTTCCTTGCTGATGCCGTCACGACGCAGCTTGTCGATCTCGAAGAGTGCGGCGCGGGTGGCGAACAGGGCGTCATTGTTGTCGCGCAGCGGACGCAGCCAGATCTGGAAGAGGTCGTTCTGACGCGGGTAGTTCGGGCTCGGCTGGGTCAGGTACATGCCGTTCGGAAAATACTCGGTGTAGGCATAGTTGCCGTAGTTCATGCCGCGCGTCTCGCGGATGCGCTGGTAGAGCAGGGCGGAACTGTTGCGGTGCTCGCCAAGGTAGCTGCGCACCAGCCACAATGCCGCCCAGTCGGCATGGCCGCGACGCACGTCGATCGGCCATCCGAAAGATACCGCGACTGACTGGGTTTCCTTTTCGATGATGCGTGCTGCGCGGGCCTTGGCCGGCGTCGCCGCCGGAACTGCAGTGGCGTTGACGTCACCATCCGGCAGCTTGTTCAGGTCGGCCAGCAAACGCGCCTTGAACACCTCATCGAAGCCGCCACCCAGTCCCACGGTGATTGCGCCACGCACGTAATACTGGCGATAGAAGCCGCGCACATCGTCGAGGGTGAGCGCATCGATCTCGCCGGCATAGCCGCCCGGAAGGCGGCCGTAGGGGTGCCCCGCGCCGTACACCATCTCGTACAGTGCCTCCTTGCCCAGTTCCTCGTCGTTGTTGGCGCGCAGGTTCTGGCGAATGCCGTTGATCAATTGGGTCTTGAGGCGGGCAAAGTCGTCTTCACGGAAGCCCGGCTCGAGCATCAGCTCACTGACCAGCGCGTACCAAGCTTCCGCGTTGTCACGGTGCACGGTGCCGGACAGCTTGACGATTTCCTGGTCGACCTGCGCGCCCCAACCCGATGCCAGCGGGTAGAAACCCTGCTGCACTTCGCTGAAGCTGCGCTTGACCGTGCCGGCCTGGGTCAGCATGGCGGCGGTCAGCTGGGCCAGTCCGTTCTTGCCGGGCGGGTCGAAGCGGGAACCTGCCTTGACGATCAAGGCGACATCGATCAGCGACGAATCAGACGGACGCTCGACCAGTTCGAAAGCGGCATCCTTGACCGGTGAGGCCAGGATGCGGGCGGCCTCGGCGTCCAATGGACGGAACGAATCGGCGCCGGCCAGGGCCTCGCCATTGGCAATCGAAACGCTGGCGCGATTGTTGTCGGTGAACACGGCGTTTGCGGCCTTGCGGATGTCTTCCGGTGTGACCAGGTCGAACTGCGCGTACAGGCGGTTGAGCGTTTCGGGGTCACGCTCGTAATGAACGAACTGGGCAAGCGTTCCACCAATGCTGGACGCCGAGTTCAGCGTGGCCGCGAACCCGTACTTGGAACGCGACTTGGATTCGGCCAGCTTGGCCGGGTCGAGCAGTTCGGTGCGCGCCTTGAGCTGGGTGGCCTGGATGGCGGCGACCACGGCAGCGGCGTTCTCCGGTGCAGTCAGGCGTGCGCCGATGGCGAACAGACCCGGGTCCTTGCTGCGCGGCGGCATGGCGAAGAACTGGTCGACCAGACGCTCGCGCACCACCAGCTGCTGGTAGATGTCCGAAGTCGGACCGAAGTGGATTTCGGCCAGCAGCATCAGCGCCGCGCTGTCAGTGGATTGCGTGGTGAGGGCCGGGCCGCGCCAGCCGTGCAGCATGAGCGGCAAGGTGGGGCCTTCCCAGGCGATATGCGCGTTGCGCGGACCATCCAGCGGACCGTCCTGGGGAATCTCGACACTGTAGGAACCGCGCTTCCAGTCGCCCCAATGCTGCTTGACCAAGGCCATGGTTGGCTCGATTTCGACGTCGCCCACCACGATCACGGTGGTGTACTCGGGCCGGTACCAGCGGTCGAAGAAGGTCTTCGAGTACGCCATCTGGTTGGGCATTTCTTCGATGTCGGCGAAGTAGCCCATGGTGGTATGGCCATAGGTGTGCACATCGAAGGCGATTTCCGACAGCTTCTCGAAGCCCTTCGACATCGGGTTGGAGAAGTTCTTCAGGTACTCGCCCTTCACCGCCAGGGCTTCGGTACGGAACTGCTCTTCGCTGTAACGCAGGTTCTGGAAGCGGTCGGCTTCCACCTCGATGATCTTTGCCAGGTCATCGGTGGTGAAGTTGATGTGGTAGTTGGTCAGATCCGACGAGGTGTAGGCGTTCTGGTCGGCGCCGGCATTCTTGATGATCGCCTGGTAGACATCGGGCGGATTCGCCTCGGTGCCGCGGAACATCATGTGTTCAAAGAAGTGCGCAAAGCCCGATTTGCCTTTCTCGACCTCGTTGCGCGAGCCGGTCTGCACGGGTATCTGCAGTGAGACCACGCCCGGGGTGTCTGTCGGCACCACGATGACGCGCAGGCCGTTGTCCAGCTCGCGCATCTCGTACGGCAGGTCGAACAGACGGGACGATTCGGATGCGGCCAGGGGCGCGGCCAGCAGCGCCACCAGGGCACTGCCCAGGAGGCGTCGAGCGGGGAAACGGGGCATGTGGAACTCCGGCAGGAAAAAGCAGCTCAGGATTAGAGCACAGCCATGCCAGAGCGCCTGTGCCGATGGTCCCGGGTGTGCGGAATGCTTGGTTGCCGTTTGACGCGCTGACCAGCACGCTGCCTCAGAGGTTTACTCGACCCGACGCGATGAGCCCGTAGATCAGGCCGCCGCCCCCCAGCAGCAGTCCAGTCAAGAAGCCCAGCCAGGCGGTGATGCGCTCACGCCTGCGTTTGCGCAGGGCCGCACCCGGATCACGCTGCATTTCCAGCGCCCGGCGTCTCGCCATTGCTCGCGGCTGCGACACGCTGGTCTGCCAGGTGATGGTTGCCAGGAACGCAGTGCTGACAATCACCGGTGCCCTCCAGCCTTCGGTCCAGGCGGTGCAAGCCACTATGCCCAGCAGGAAGGCCACCGTGGCAAATGCATTGATCAGGGCACTGCGGGTCAGCGCGCGCCGCTCGACAGCGTCGATGGCGCCGCGCAGCTGACATTTCAGCCCCCAGTAGATGCCTGCGAAGGCGGCGACCAGTCCGATCACGATGCTTCCGAACGAACCAAGCAACAGCTTGCCGAACGACTTTCCCGCAGTGGCTGCGCCAGCAACCAGAAGGCTGGCCGCTGCCGCTTGCGGACTGGCCACGGTCAAGGCTGCAGTCACGACCGCGGTAAAGGCGGCCGAGGGCGCCGAACTGCGCGCAAACTCGCCCAGGCGCGCGAACATTTCGTCGCGGATAGCCTGGCGCGCACGCGACAAGCGCTTGCGCACCGCCGCGTCGGAGAGTCCAAGCAGTACGGCAACCTGTTGCGAGCTTTGACCTTCGCGATAGAACAGGAGAAGGACCTCGCGACTCTCTTCGGGCAGGGCATCGAGTGCGGCTGCAGCTGCTTCGGCTTCCTCCTGCTGAACCTGCTGGTCGGCTGGGCAGGGGCGGGAATCCGCAACCTGAGCAATCGCCGCCTCGGCGTCGTCCACCGGCGGGCCGTGACGTTTTTGCGCACGCAGGTGGTCGCGCGCGAGATTTCGGGTTATCTGCCGCAACCAGGGAAGAAAGCTGTCAGGGTTCTTGAGCCGCGCGAGCTTCTGCCATGCGGTCAGGAAGGCATCCTGGGCGATGTCCTGGCTGGTGTGCACGTCGCGAACGATGGCCAGGGCGATGGCCGTGACGGTGTTCTGGCAGGCCGCGACGACGCGGCCGTAGGCGCTGCGGTCGCCGGCGGCGGCAGCGGGAATCAAGTGGCGAATCTGCAGATCGAGGGCTTGGGCAGTCATAAGTGCAGCGGTTCGGTTGATGGCTCACGATCCAGGACGCGCGCGAGTCGGGAATGTGACCGAGGCAAATCAGCGCGCTCCGTTTAGCCAAGCCGCATCCACATCATGACGCTCACCGCCCCCGCAAGCAGGAAGACGATGACCCGCATCCGGAGGGCCCAGGCCGATCCAGGCGCTTTCGCCGGTCCCGAAGGCTCGGGCAAACCAATGAAAGCGCCGGTGTGGTCGCGGGTGCTTTCCAGCAGTCCCGCCTCGCGCAGGATCTGGCGCGCCTGTGGCTGGTCTCCAGCTTTCAGAACCCAGATGGCCGCTTCGGGATCGTGATTCAGATGATCGCGATAGGTGAACTGGCGACGTCGCTGGCCCTTGTACGACCTTCCGTTGGCGATGTAGATTTCGATGCCGGCAGCGCGCATCAGGGCGGCGACGCGTTCAACGTTCTCCAGTCGGCGGGAAGAGAATACCTGGCGCATGGGTCAGTCCTCCGGCAGTACGCGGATCAGGCCTTCCTGCGCGGTAGACGCGATCAGCCTGCCTGCATGGTCATATATCAAGCCACGCGCCATGCCGCGCGCACCGGTGGCGGCGGGGCTGTCGCAGCTGTAAAGCAGCCATTCGTCGGCGCGAAACGGGCGATGAAACCACAGCGCATGGTCGAGGCTGGCCATCTGCACATTGGGTTGGTAGTAGCTGATGGCGTGCGGAAACGTGGTAGTGCCGATGAGGTGGAAGTCCGAGGCGTAGGCCAGCATCGAGCGGTGCAGGGCGGGTTCGTCGCCGATGCGCTCCGGCAGGCGGAACCAGACCTGCTGGTAGGGCGGGCGTTTAGTCGGCTTGAACTCGTCGCGCGGATACACATGCCGGAATTCGAAGGGTCCGCCTCGCGTCACCCAGCGCTGCAGCTTGGCCGGCAGGCGTGCCAGCACTTCGGGCGCGAGCGGCTCGGGCTCGGGCAGATCCTCGGGCAACGGCACTTCCGGCATCGAGATCTGGTGCTCGGCGCCGGGTTCGGGCTCCTGAAAGCTGGCCGCGAACACAAAAATCGGCTGGCCGTGCTGGATCGCGGTCACCCGGCGTACTGAAAAACTCTTGCCGTCCCGGGTGCGGTCGACGTCATACACGATGGGGTGCTCGACGTCGCCGGCGCGCAGGAAGTAGGCATGCAGCGAGTGCACGCCGCGGTCTGCGGCAACGGTGCGCTGGGCGGCCGAGAGGGCCTGGCCCAGCACCTGGCCGCCAAACACGTACTTGGTGCCGATGTCGCGGCTCTGGCCGCGGAACAGGTTGTCTTCCAGACGCTCCAGCGCCAGCAGGTCGACAAGTTCGGCAACGACGGAAAGGTCCATGGTGTTCCTTGCGTTTAACCCGCAATTATCGCGGATTTGCGCCTGGGGCGGGACGAAGTGCTTCAGGACCCTGAACAGGATCGCCAGTGATGATCGCTTTGTGCGGTGGCGGCTGGCCGTGGCGCCCGCTTGCTGCGAAACTTCGTTCACCCATCGGTCCCGCCGGTCTCGGAGCACACCCATGAAATGGCAACGCGCAAGGCGTAGCAGCAATGTCGAAGACCGCCGTGGCAGTAGCGGCGGTGGCGGAGGCATGAAGTTGGGCCTCGGTGGCCTGGCCATCGTGGTGGTGATCGGCCTGATCATGGGCAAGAACCCGATGGAGATGCTGGGCCTGGTGGCGCAAATGCAGGACGGCGCGCCGAGTGGCCAGAGCGCGCCCGCACCGGTCAATGATGAAGCCTCGCAGTTCATCGCTGCCATCCTCGGCGAAACCGAGGATGTCTGGAACGCGCTGTATGCGCAGCGCGGCGAGCGCTATACGCCGGCGAAGCTGGTACTGTTCAATGGCCGAGTCAATTCGGCTTGCGGCAGCGCGGATGCAGCCGTTGGACCGTTCTACTGTCCTGGCGACCAGCAGGTCTATATCGACCTGAGTTTCTTCAACGAGATGGAGCGACGCCTCGGCGGCGGCGGCGATTTTGCCGAGGCTTACGTCATTTCGCACGAAGTCGGGCACCACATTCAGACCCTGACTGGCGTGTCACGGCAGGTCAATGACGCGCGCCGCAGTGGCCAGGACGTGACAGGCGACGGCGGCCTGCTGGTTCGGCAGGAGCTGCAGGCCGACTGCTATGCCGGCGTCTGGGCGCATCATGCGCAGCAACGTCATTCATGGCTTGAGCCCGGCGATATCGAGGAGGCGCTGAATACCGCAAGTGCGATCGGCGACGACACCTTGCAACGTCAGTCAACCGGCACCGTTGTGCCAGATTCCTTCTCGCACGGCACATCCACGCAACGCGTGCGATGGTTCCGCGTGGGCTTCGACGGTGGCGATCCCGGACGCTGCGACACGTTCTCGGCAGGGCAGCTTTAGGGTTTCCCCAGGATCCGGATACCGCAGGGTGATGTCGAGTCCAACTGATCAGCTGTTTTGGGCTGTCTCACGCTCCGACGTTGAAGCGGTGCGTAGTGCCCTGGCTGCCGGTGCCGATGCGAACGCGCGCGGCCCGAGTGGTGGTGAAACACCGCTGATGCAACTGCGACTTTGCAGTGAGCCGCAGGCAATCCTGCAGCTGCTGTTGCGGGCTGGGGCCGATCCGGCGATCACGGATATGGCCGGCCGTACCGCGCTGCATCATGTGGCACTTTGCCCTGATCCAGGCAGCATCGAGGCTGTCCTGGCGCGAGGAGTGAACGCGCATCATCGCGACAGTTTTGGGCAGCGGGCGCTGGACTTCTGCCTGCACGCCGCCAGCGCGCCGGTCATTGATCGACTGATCGACGCGATGGCACCGCTCGACCGTGATGATCGCAGCCGGCTGTTCATCCGCTACCTGCAGCGCGGCGAGAGCGATGCAGCCTTGGCGATGCTGGCCGAGGGAATCCAGCTCGGTCCGCTGACGCCAGCCGGCTATCCGCCACTGCACCTGGCTGCGAGAAAGGGCGATCTGCGCCTGACGGCAGCATTGCTGGACGCGGGTGCCAAGCTGGAGGAGGAGTTTGGTGCTGGCGAGACCGCGCTGACCGCGGCGGCGCAGCATGGCCATGCGGAAGTGGTCGCGGCGCTGCTGGCGCGCGGCGCAAACGCAATGCATCGCGATCGTTCGGGCGCCAGTTCCTTGCATCTCGCAGCGGGTTCGCGACTGGCGCTGCAGCGGCAGCTGCTGGCGGTGATTCATCATTTGCTTGCGGCCGGGGCGGATCCACTGCTGCGCGATGACTCCGGATACTGGCCACGCGCGCGGGCACGCGCACGGGGCAATACCGGGCTGCTGTCTGCGCTCGCCGAAATGCCTGGAGAACCGCCGCTGGATCCTTCGGCTGCCAGGGTTGCCACTGTGCAGCTGGCGAACAACGGCAGTCACCGCCTGCTCTGGCGCCCCAACGACGTCCTGATGCCATTCTCGCTTGACGAGCATGTGCAGCGCGATGAGTGGCACGGGCGCTGGCTGGATGCGCAAGGCCTGGCGCAGGAGGCAAGCGCCTGGATGCAAGAACCGGAACTGGCCTGGTTCGCGCCCTTGCTCGAAGCCATGTGCGCCGGCGAAATGCCGACCTTGGACAAGGTACGTCGCACCTGCGAGCGGGTCGCCCAGCGCAGCCTGACGATCACGACATTCCGGGCTGGGTGAGGCGACGGGTGTTCCACATCCGAGAGGTGCCTGAGCCGACAGAATCGCACCACTCGACCAGCTGATACTGATCGACCAACCGGGACAGTTGATCAGTCGTCCGCTGCTGCTGGCAGGCCGGGATCCTCGACCCGAAGCGGTCATTCAGCGTGCCAGCTTGCGGGAGGCGAAGTGACACTTTAGTATCACACGATGCGAACCGAGCTGGTCACAACATTGAAGCGCGAAGCTACCAACTTGCTTGAGGCGGTGGAGCGCGATCGGGAACCCATTCTGATTACCCATCACGGGCTGCCGTCTGCCTACCTGGTCGACGCCTTGAGCTTTGAAGCCATGCAAAGGCGCATGTCCTTGCTCGAATCGATCGCGCGAGGCGAGAAGGCAATCGAAGAAGGGCGAGTGCTGTCACACGCCGACGCCAAGAAACGCATGTCCCGATGGCTGAAGTAGTCTGGTCTGAGCCGGCGCTAGCCGATCTCGACGCGATTGCCGACTTCATCGCACTGGACAATCCAAAAGCCGCTGCAGATCTGGTTCGCAAAGTGTTTGTGCATGTGGAGCAATTGCGCGATCACCCGGAGAGCGGTCCGAGGCCGGCCGAACTGAAAGGCTGGCGCTACCGACAGATCGTCGAGCCACCCTGCCGGGTCTTCTATCGCTACGAGCGGGACACCGTATACGTCGTTCATGTGATGCGTGCAGAGCGAAAGCTGCGACCGACCAAACTCAAGCGTTAGTGTCCGTGCGGAGCAGCGGTCGGCCATAGTGAGCCCCGACATTAGGCGCTTGCCGACCCCTTGCAGTCGTTGCAGCCTTTTCCCATCTTCGTCCATGGGAGAAGGTGCCCGAAGGGCGGATGAGGGTGCGAACTCGCGGCGCGTGCGGCCATGAGTCGAAACTGAGCCAATCTGAGAACAGCCGGCCCACATCCCGGCCCACGCGCCTGCAGGCGCGCCAGCGCTCGGCGGCTTCGCCGCTACGACGGGCTATCGCCCGAACGCGGGCTCACAAGCTGTGCGACTCGAAAGCCCCGCTCACACCACGGGGAGAGGGGTTCAAGCGCGGCAAGGTCTCTTCATGGCCGGTCAGCGCCGACCGCTAGGGGCGCAGCTCGACCCGAAGCAGTCACTCAGAAGGCACTCTGGCCAGGTTCGCCGGTCGCCTGGCTGATCTTGAGTCGCCCTACGCCTTCCAGCCCACGCCCTGGCGGTGCCGGTATTCGAGCCGGCCGGCACGCACATCGTCCGCGAGTGCGTCGAAGTAGGCTAGCAGCGACGGTGCGACGAGGTGACGCTCGGCCTGCTCCGGGCGGAGATCATCACGCACGCGCTCGAGCACGACCTGGCCAACGGTGCCGCCAGGTGCGGGATCGTAGTCGACGAACAGTGTCGACGAACTCGGGACGCCGAGTGGGGTAGCCGCAATCGGGAACCATCGCTCGCGCCAGAAGCCGTCCTTGACGCCGGCCGGGCCCGGTGCGAACACGCGGCCGCCCGCGCCATAGAGGTAGCGCAGTCTGAGGTGGTTGTCGCGGTGGTGGGCGACGAGATCGAAATCCTTGAGCACCAGACCCGGGCCGCGGCGCAGCGGGCACGGCAGCAGGCCTTCCTTCTCGTTGCCTTGGCCATTAAAGGTCGCGAACAGCGGCAACAACTCGTCATCGAGGCGCATCCCGTACGCGGAGCGCCACTGCCGGATCGCCTTGTCGGACTTCCCGGCCTTGAACCGCTTCGTGCCTTCCGGCATCACGTCCGCAAGCCAGCGGTCGAGCACGACCAGCGCCTCGCCGAGCGGACCCTTCGCCTTGACGACCTTCGCGGGCCTGGCCGTTGCCTTCACGGGCACGAACGGCGGCAGCGTCGCCGCGTCGATCGCCGGGAGGGCGATGGCCGCCACCGCGGCGCGCGTGGCCGCATCGAGCGCGGGGGCGTCTTCTCCCTCGCCGAGCAGCCAAGTCCTTATCGCGGCCAGCCCGCGCAGGAAAAACGATTCGACAGACTCGGCGACGACGTCGACCACTCCTTCCTCGAAGTCTATCGCGACGACCTGCCCCGGGCGTCCGCCCGGCGGCGGGTCGTCGTCGACCTGGAAGAACAGGTAATCGGTGCGAGCGAACGTCGTGCGCGTTGGCGCGTACACCAGCGGCCGCACGCGCGGCGTCGCGGCCTCCTCGACCTCAAGCACGAGGCCGGCGTCAATGGGCTTCAGGGAGTACTCGACGATATCCTCTGGCGGCAGGACAAGCACGCGGTCTTGCCATTCGTCGTCGGGCCACGACCATGTGCGCGAGACGCGCAGCATCGCGGCGATGGGCGGTGACAACGGACGCCCGAGTGCCTTCTCGGTGGTCGCGATCTCGGTGTCGTTGGCGGGCGACCCAGGCGGAAGGCATTCGATGACGCCCTTGCCGAGGTCGTGTAAGGCCCGCCATGCCTCGATCCACTTGTCCATGCTTCGAAGTTTAGCTTCACGCATCGGAGAACGCCCGCGCGCTGCGCGCGGGACGGGAATCCGGCTTCAGAAGCCACTAGCATATCCAGCTGCGGAACCAGGATCAGAGTGCACTTTCGACGGTCTGCTGTGGGCCGGACCGCGCCAGTCAGGCGGCGACTGCTGATCTCGGGCGGCTCGGATTGCCGCTGAAGGGCAGTGACCGACCCGAAGCGGCCGGTCACCTCCGTTCGAAGGAGGCTGAATGGCCATTCTCCGGCGCGCAAGTCCAAGTGTCTCGTAGCACCATCTGGGCGCGTCGTTCAGCCCTTCTTAGTGATCGGATACGCGGTCGACAATCCACGCGACGATTGCATCAAACCTCTCTTGATCGAGAGCATGCCCGCGATCAACTCGGAGCTCAGTGATGAAGTCGCGGGCGACTTTGGCCACGACCCGGTCTGCATCCCGTGAATACTTGTCCTCAGTACCCGACACGACCATTGTCGGCCGAGGTCCGATGGCTGACAGGAGATCGTGCGTGTCGATTTCGCGAGCGAGCCCGGGCACGGCCTCGAAAAGGGTGATGCCAGTGTGTTCCCGGCGACGCGTCTCAAAAGTGCACACAGCACCACTGACGCACGCGAACTTGCATCGTTCGTCAACTGCCGCGTGGTAGAGCGCCGTGTAACCACCGTACGAGTGGCCTGCCACGCCGACGAACCGCTCGTCTATCTCAGCGGCTTGGAGCAGGACGCTCAGAGCCCGTTGGGCGTCATCCAGGCACTTCCTCATTAGTAGGTCGCCATCGAGCAATCGGTAGCTCATGGCGTTGTAGTGCTGAAGCCAATCGCATTGATCAGGTTCAACTCCCCGGACCCCTGCTCGTCGATCCTCGAAAGTGATGGAGTCCGGAGCCAAGACCACGAGCCCTCTCCGAGCGAGCGCCGGCCCGAAGGCCTGAAAAGCGTCGCCCACCTCGCCGGCTACTTCGCTCTTTCCGAAATGGAACTCCCCGTTGTGTTGGTGGAAGACAACTACTCCGCCAAGCGTGTCGCGGCCCCTTGGCGTGAACAGGAAAGCCGGAATGAGGTCACCCTCGAGTCCCCAGTACTCGATCCGTACTCGGTCAAATCCGTCGGCCTCTTCGACGTCGCCTCGTTGGAACCCCAGCGGAGCGGGATCCGCAAGCTTTAGGCGCGCTCGAATTGTCGTGCGGACGTCAGTCATCAACTTCTATGGTAGTCGAAAGCTGCACATGACCCGCCCCGCGGCTCGCCTGCCAATCCATACAAACCAACGCCGCTTCGCAGCAGATTCACGCGTTAGGTTCCTCGGTGATTTATCTCGAATGACGCCTTGCATGACCCGGAACAAGACTCGGAGACCTTCTCGCGATCATTGATCCGCGTTCTCTTGCAGCTGAGGGAGGTGAGCTGTGGATCACACGTGGGATCATCTCCACGCCGGCCAAGTTGAGGAGCGCGACGGGCCGTGACCGACCCATTGCTGCCGTTCGGTCCTGCAGGAAGGCGTTGCGTTGGCAAGGCTCAGGTTTTCGCAGCGACCCAACGCCCCGATCTCGCGTAGGGCGGGTCTTGACCCGCCGAGCCAGGTATCGCGATGGGTCATTCGGTGGGCCAAGGCCTGAGGTCTCCCCACAAAGATCACGCGGCCAGCTTTCGGATTTGGTCCACCTCGGTGAGGATGATTTGTCTGAGCGTGAGTCGGTTGCAGGTTAGGTAGCGATGCGGGTCCTTTAGCCAGGCCAGGC